>NZ_ANNG01000177.1 GCF_000466685.1 Campylobacter concisus UNSWCS | reverse complement strand
AGAAACAGGCGAGCTTAATTTTAATAGTGAAGTAAAAGAAAATGTTGCACAGTATGAAGCTGGAAAACTATTAGGTAAAGAGCTGGCTCAAAAACTAACGGATGATAGTGTTACAATAGAAGAAAAAGAGGCCTTAGGAAATAAATTTATACAGCTATTTGCAAGTATGTCAGGTCTTGATCTAGATGGCATATCTTTGAGAATAATTGATGATAAATTCGCAAAAGGAAAAGACGATGAAAAATTTCTAGGACATTTTAATAGTGGCTCAATAATACTAAAT
>NZ_ANNG01000176.1 GCF_000466685.1 Campylobacter concisus UNSWCS | reverse complement strand
GATTACTAATGATAGTGTTAGTTTTACTTTGGATCTATATATTGAAAATTTGCTTGATGATACATTGACCCCTAGAATTTCAAGCAGGCATCTAAAAACAAATGTATATCTTACTGATACAAATTCATTTCTTATCGGCGGTATTAATAGCAAAGAAACGATCAAATCAACAAAAACTATTCCATTTATTGAAAACATTCCTATTATTGGCGATATAACAACATATAAAAGCGAGAAAACAAACGATTATAGTTTTAGTATATTCATAACAATGCTTCCTTCTGAAAAAGATATTTTTTCTGAGTTTAATTATGATTCAAAAGATAAACACCTTGCTTTAGAACGCTACTTAACGAGCGCATCGCGCAACGCAAAAGGGGCCCCACGTAGTGGGGAATGAGCGTGCGCTCTTGGCTATATATAATATAAGTGTGTAACCTAAAGGA
>NZ_ANNG01000175.1 GCF_000466685.1 Campylobacter concisus UNSWCS | reverse complement strand
AGAATAATTGATGATAAATTCGCAAAAGGAAAAGACGATGAAAAATTTCTAGGACATTTTAATAGTGGCTCAATAATACTAAATTTAGCTCACATTAAAAATGTTGATCAGTTTGTGAGCACTCTAGGTCATGAGTTAAAACATGCTATGGATTATAAAGCTGGCAAATTTATACCAGGAGATAGTAAGCAAGATAGATATGCAAAACTAAAAGAA
>NZ_ANNG01000174.1 GCF_000466685.1 Campylobacter concisus UNSWCS | reverse complement strand
CGCATCCCTAGGAGTCGAAAGCGAAAGCTCGATACCGGCCGTCGGTTTTTCTCCTTTTAGCCGCTCTATGCCGTATATCGCTACTATGTTATCAAGGTCATCTCCAGTAGAAAATGGCAGCAACATAGCCTTAACACTATCATTTATCCTGGCTCGTAAGAGCAGTTCTCTATAAGCTAGCGTTTCAAGAAGTGCCGAATAGTTGTCGCTTTCTAATAATTCTAACTCCGCAGACGAGCTAAGCCCGTCTTTGCGGCTCGCCCCTTCGGCGAGACCCTGCACTGAAGATGTGCCAGACTTTGCTGGCGAAAGCTCGGTATCACTAGTTAAATATCTTTTAAAAATGTTTTTAATGCTTTTTAAAATTTCGTCGTAGTTAAGCTCTTCGATCACGCCCGGATACGGTAAATTCTTTAAAAAGCTCATAGCTCTATCCCTATCTCGTCGCCGCTTGTGAGAGCGATCTTAAAATTTAGCCTATGGTCTTTTAGACTTATTAGCTTTACTTCATCTATCTTCACTCTTTTTTCCCATCTTTCTACGGCTTCTATGACGTAGCAGGCAAGATCGGCTCTAAACTCGTCGTCTACTTTGCGGTCTATTAGCTCGAACAAACGGCTGCCGTATTCCGGCAACATAACCCGCGAGCCAAGGGGTGTAAGCAAGATGTCTTTTATGCTTTCTTTTATATCCGCTAGATAC
>NZ_ANNG01000173.1 GCF_000466685.1 Campylobacter concisus UNSWCS | reverse complement strand
AGAAACAGGCGAGCTTAATTTTAATAGTGAAGTAAAAGAAAATGTTGCACAGTATGAAGCTGGAAAACTATTAGGCAAAGAGCTTGCTCAAAAACTAACGGATGATAGTGTTACCATAGAAGAAAAAGAGGCTTTAGGAAATAAATTTATAGAGCTATTTGCAAGTAAAGCAGGTCTTGACCTTAATGGCATATCTTTAAGAATAATTGATGATAAATTCGCAAAAGGAAAAGACGATGAAAAATTTCTAGGACATTTTAATAGTGGCTCAATAATACTAAAT
>NZ_ANNG01000172.1 GCF_000466685.1 Campylobacter concisus UNSWCS | reverse complement strand
TCATCTGATTCAAATCTATCTTGGCTAGAGTTTATATTTAGATCTTTAGTGTTTATATCTATATTATTATTAGCTAGTAGATTTGAGCCAGTTATGTTAGTGCTAGTATCTTTATCTTTATTGGTTGTTAGTCTTATATTTAAAGCATTTAAATTTGAAGGTGAAGAGATGGTTTGTTTGTTTTTAGTATTTGTTTGTGTGCCACTTATATTTGCTGCTACTCCTACGCTAAAGCCATATGTTTGTGAGCTTACAGATGCTGCTGCTATTTGAGATATTAGAGCTGTTGTTTTAGAGGCTACATTTGTAGTAGCTAGTGCTACGTTTGTTATATAGTATCTCTCTTCATCTTTTATATTATCTAATATATCACTTAGATCTTCTATGTCAGAAGCATTGATGCCTGCTTCTTTGTTTTTATATCTTTGCTTTAGTTCATTTAGTTTGGTTTGTAAATTTGATTTTT
>NZ_ANNG01000171.1 GCF_000466685.1 Campylobacter concisus UNSWCS | reverse complement strand
AAAACGCCTAATTTTATGCTTTAAATACCAGTAGCTAATATCGGTCAAATTATCTAAATCAGGATTTTGACGAAGATCATCAAGGGTTTTAAAAATATACTTCATAACATACGAAGTAGCATTTTTAATATCGGTTTCAACCCTGCTATGAGTATCTAAAAAACGATCTTTGATAGCAGAAACGCACTTATTCAAATTCTCTTTAGGCACGAAAACAAGCAAATTTAAATGACAAGTTCCGTCTAAATGTGGTTCTTTCGTAGTTATATAGCACCTTTGATTTTGTGATAAGCTTCTAAAATGCAATGAATTCATAATGCTTCTAACCAAAGCTTGAAGCTTACTAGCACCTGCGCTAACGCTATGATCTTCATCATCGATAAACTTTTTATTATAAACAAGCTTTTTCTTGCCACTCTTAAGAGTTATAAGCTTTTGTCTATGATACTCACTTGGCAAGGTAAAAACTGCAAAAATAGGGCAAAGACCTTGACTTAGAGCATAATCATTAAGGCTAGCTACTCGGTTATTGAGTTCGGCAATGTATCTATTCGAGTTATGCCAGCTGGAAAAATAAAAGTTAGAGTAAGGGACATACTCGCCATTTATCATAAAGAAATTACTATCAAGAAATTTCTTTTGATTTTCTAGC
>NZ_ANNG01000170.1 GCF_000466685.1 Campylobacter concisus UNSWCS | reverse complement strand
AAAAGAGGCACAGGCTGCACTCTCCATCACTGTGCAAAACGAATATGCCCAGATCGCTCCAGCCACTATAGCCCTACAAGAAGCAGTTAAACAACTAAATAGCGTAAAAAAAGAATACGAACAATATAAGAATAAAAAATCAAATTTACAAACCAAACTAAATGAACTAAAGCAAAGATATAAAAACAAAGAAGCAGGCATCAATGCTTCTGACATAG
>NZ_ANNG01000169.1 GCF_000466685.1 Campylobacter concisus UNSWCS | reverse complement strand
TTAGATTAGGTTTTATTGATTAAATGTAGTAAATTTTTTATATTTGTTTTTATGTTATTGGGTTTATTTGTCTTTTTAAATTTATTATCTTTTTTTAAATTTTTTATTTATTATTCTTTATGGATTTTTTTGTTTGGTTTATTCTATTTCTTTTTATGAAATAATCTTTTTAATGGAAAGTTGCAGACCATGGTGATAAGACATTAAAGTATGATGCTCTCGCTCTGTGAGAAAGGTGCTAATAAAGAGATGATTGTGCTAAAAAATTATTTTTTATAATACTGAAGCTAAAAAACGTATTGAAGCTTTAAAATGTTAAAGGTATATGCTTCTTATCTAACTTGTGGTTTAGCTAATAAAAAAGTTCGCATGACGTTATCTTAATTTTGATGATTGG
>NZ_ANNG01000168.1 GCF_000466685.1 Campylobacter concisus UNSWCS | reverse complement strand
GTGTATGAGAAGTTAAACACCGCACCTTTGCCGCCTTTAGTCACCCATTTCTTTTTGCCAGTGACTTTTCCCATTTTTCCTTTCCACTCTTGTTGCTTCCATTTAAACTCATTAAAGCTTAGGCCATCTCTTCTTAAATTTAGCGCTACGTTTGTTATATCTTTGCTATCAAGCACAAGGTCGTTGCCTGCGTAGATAAAGCTCTTATCATTTAGCACTTCATCTACTTTTAAATTTATATCATTGCTAGCTACTATGCTCCCTGGGATAAAATTTGCCTTATCATCTTCATTTAAAATTTCTTTGTTTATAGAGTAGTAAATTCTCTTTAGCACTTCGCGGTCTTTTGCTTTGCTAGTATCAAGTACTACTTCGTTTTTGTCGAT
>NZ_ANNG01000167.1 GCF_000466685.1 Campylobacter concisus UNSWCS | reverse complement strand
TTCACTCATCTCATTTATTGATTGAGCTAGGACATTTGTATTTGCTTCTATCTCACCAAGTGATTTTTGAGTTCTCTCTGCTAGCTTTCTAACTTCATCAGCAACAACGGCAAATCCTCTACCATGCTCTCCTGCTCTTGCAGCTTCTATTGCAGCATTAAGAGCTAGAAGGTTTGTTTGATCTGCTATATCTCTAATGATAGTTATGATGTTTTTGATTTCATCACTTTGT
>NZ_ANNG01000166.1 GCF_000466685.1 Campylobacter concisus UNSWCS | reverse complement strand
GTAAATACCTCAAGCCAAATTTATGCTAAAGATATAAATGTAGAGGCTAAAAAGCTGGTAAATAACTCAAGCTCGCAGGCTAGGATAGAGAAAAGCTCATTTGCTAAAAATTTAGCTCTAAAGCAAAGTGGTGAGAATAGATTTAAACTTGAAGAGGTAAATTTAAAAGAGATAAAAGCAAAGATAGAGGCTAAATTTAAAAAACTAGGCAAAGAGCTAAGCGAAGACGAGCTAAATGCTGAAATTTTAAAAGAGGCTATAAGTAAAGATAGCACCCTTTATGCACTAAATTTACACAAAGACTCATATCTATATGGCACATCGACAAAGGCATTTGCTAACCTAAGACTAGACATCGACAAAAACGAAGTAGTACTTGATACTAGCAAAGCAAAAGACCGCGAAGTGCTAAAGAGAATTTACTACTCTATAAACAAA
>NZ_ANNG01000165.1 GCF_000466685.1 Campylobacter concisus UNSWCS | reverse complement strand
TAGATTATTTCCTACTTTTAAATTTAGTGTTCCATCAGCTCTTAAATTTGCTCCTTTAATGGTTGTATCATTAGCTGTGTTTATATTTATATCTTTATTAGATATTAGCTTTGAGTTATTATTAGTGATGCTTTCACTATAGCTGTTTGATTGTGAGTGGTCTAGACCTAAGCTTCCACCTCCTCCTCCATACATAGTAAATTTAGCACTTCCGCTAAGAGACTTACTATTTTCATCTGATTCAAATCTATCTTGGCTAGAGTTTATATTTAGATCTTTAGTGTTTATATCTATATTATTATTAGCTAGTAGATTT
>NZ_ANNG01000164.1 GCF_000466685.1 Campylobacter concisus UNSWCS | reverse complement strand
TAAATTTAAAAAGACAAATAAACCCAATAACATAAAAACAAATATAAAAAATTTACTACATTTAATCAATAAAACCTAATCTAAAAATAAAAATAAAAATTTTAATATTTTATACTTAAACAAGAAGTAACAATAATAAAAAACCAAGATTAATAATATAAGAATTAAAGCAGACAAACAACAAAGCCCGCAACGACCTACTTTTCCAACATCCCAGTAAGGGAGAGTATCATCAGCCAGGACGAGCTTAGCTTCTTGGTTCGAGATGGAGCAAGGCGTTTCCTCGTCTGTATAGTCACGGGCAGTGTTAAATAAAAGATATATTAGCTAAATCTCTTATTTAACACTACTAGATAAAGTTAAAAGTCATAAACAAAGTTTTATAAAAACATATCTTATTAAGTTTTTATCCTTAACAAGGAAGTGATGCTTATTAAAAGATAAGCAGACGAGCTATTAGTACTGGTCAGCTAAAGGACTTTCATCCATTACACACCCAGCCTATCAAACACATAGTCTATATGAGCTCTTAAAAGAAGATTCATCTTGGAGTTGGCTTCCTGCTTAGATGCTTTCAGCAGTTATCACATCCCAACATAGCTACCGAGCGGTGCCCTTGGCAGGACAACTCGTACACCAGTGGTTGGTTCGACCCGGTCCTCTCGTACTAGGGTCAACTCTCCTCAATCTTCTTGCGCCCACGGCAGATAGGGACCGAACTGTCTCACGACGTTCTGAACCCAGCTCGCGTACCGCTTTAAATGGCGAACAGCCATACCCTTGGGACCTGCTCCAGCCCCAGGATGCGATGAGCCGACATCGAGGTGCCAAACCTCCCCGTCGATGTGAGCTCTTGGGGGAGATCAGCCTGTTATCCCCGGGGTACCTTTTATCCTTTGAGCGATGGCCCTTCCACACAGAACCACCGGATCACTAAGACCGACTTTCGTCTCTGCTTGACGTGTATGTCTCGCAGTTAAGCTGGCTTATGCCTTTATACTCTACGAACGATTTCCAACCGTTCTGAGCCAACCTTTGTAAGCCTCCGTTACATTTTGGGAGGCGACCGCCCCAGTCAAACTACCCACCAGACATTGTCCTACTTGAGGATAACTCAAGCTAGTTAGCTATCAGAATAAAAAAGAGCGGTATCTCAACAATGGCTCACCATAAACTGGCGTCTATGGATCAAAGCCTCCCGCCTATCCTGCACATTTTTATCCCAATAGCAGTGTCAAGCTGTAGTAAAGGTCCACGGGGTCTTTCCGTCTTGCCGCGGGTAGGAGGAATTTTCACCTCCACTACAATTTCACTGGATCCCTCTTCGAGACAGCTCCCATCTCGTTACGCCATTCATGCAGGTCGATATTTAATCGACAAGGAATTTCGCTACCTTAGGACCGTTATAGTTACGGCCGCCGTTTACTCGGGCTTCGATCAAACGCTTCGCAGAGCTAACGTCATCAATTAACCTTCGAGCACCGGGCAGGCGTCACACCCTATACATCCTCTTACGAGTTAGCAGAGTGCTGTGTTTTTGGTAAACAGTCGGGAGGGACTCTTTGTTGTAACCTTCAATGCTTACGGAGTAAATCCTTCACAAAGTTAGGCACACCTTATACCGAAGATACGGTGCTATTTTGCAGAGTTCCTTGAAGAGAGTTCTTCCACGCGCCTTAGAATACTCATCCCACCCACCTGTGTCGGTTTACGGTACGGGCAACTATAACTAAACTTAGAAACTTTTCTTGGCTCGACAGTATCAAGGATTTACGATTCATTCCGAAGAACTTCACGCACCTGTAAGGCCTCGGCTTAAAGGAGTTCGGATTTGCCTGAACTCCAACCTGCACCTTTCGACCAGCACTACCATCCGCTGGCTCCTCTAACTCTAAGCGTCCTTCCATCGCACATTATAGTTGGCATTGGAATATTAACCAATTTTCCATCGCATACCCCCTTTCGGACTTTGCTTAGGACCCGGCTAACCCTACGATGACGAGCATCGCGTAGGAAACCTTGGGTTTACGGCGTTGGGGATTCTCACCCCAATTATCGCTACTCATGCCTGCATGCTCACTTGTATTCGCTCCAGCACTCCTTACCGGTATACCTTCAACGCAAATACAACGCTCTCCTACCACTTAGTAAAACTAAGTCTAAAGCTTCGGTACTCATTTTAGCCCCGTTATATTTTCCGCGCAGAATCACTAGACCAGTGAGCTATTACGCTTTCTTTAAAGGATGGCTGCTTCTAAGCCAACCTCCTGGTTGTTTAAGTAACTCCACATCGTTTTCCACTTAAATGAGATTTAGGGACCTTAGCTGTTAGTCTGGGTTGTTCCCCTCTCGACGACGGATTTTATCACTCGCCGCCTGACTGCCATGATTACGCACTAGGTATTCGGAGTTTGATAGGGTTTGGTACATTGGTGTATGCCCTAGCCCATTCAGTGCTCTACCCCCTAGTGTTACTACATGACGCTATACCTAAATATATTTCGGAGAGAACCAGCTATCACGATGTTTGATTGGCCTTTCACCCCTATCCACAAGTCATCCCATAGCTTTTCAACGCTAGCGGGTTCGGTCCTCCACCGGCTCTTACACCGGTTTCAACCTGCTCATGGATAGATCACATCGTTTCGGGTCTGCAACGTCTGACTAAACGCCCTATTAAGACTCGCTTTCGCTACGGCTCCGGGTTTCCTTAACCTCGCCAGACATCACAACTCGCAGGCTCATTATGCAAAAGGCAGTCCATCACCCTGATAAATCATAGGGCTCTGAATGATTGTAAGCAAATGGTTTCAGGTTCTATTTCACTCTGATCACCTCAGTTCTTTTCACCTTTCCCTCACGGTACTTGTGCACTATCGGTCTAGTAGTAGTATTTAGGGTTGGATAGTGGTCTACCCAGCTTCAGACAGAATATCACGTGTTCCGCCCTACTCAGGATACTGCTAAGTAAAACAAAGCTTTCATATACGGGGGTATCACCCTCTGTGCCTAACCTTTCCAGGTTGTTCTATTAGCTAAGTTTAGTCTATATTGCAGTCCTACAACCCCACTAGTAAACTAGTGGTTTGCCCTCTTACGCGTTCGCTCGCCGCTACTAGCGTAATCTCTTTTGATTTCTTTTCCTGAGGGTACTAAGATGTTTCAATTCCCCTCGTTCGCTCCGTTATACGGTAACTAATATCTCTATTAGTTGGGTTGCCCCATTCAGAAATTCCCGGATCAAAGCCCCTTGACGGCTCCCCGAGACTTATCGCAGCCTGGCACGTCTTTCATCGCCTCTACTAGCCAAGGCATCCACCACTTGCTCTTTGTAGCTTACCTTTTCTATATTAGATTATTCTAATTCGCATCACTTCCTTGTTAAAGATAACTTTATGTTACTACATTTAAATTCTAACTCTCAAGACGGAAAGCATTGACTACTATTTAGATAAGTTTTAAATCCTAAATAGATTGTGATATCAAACTTTTGCATTAAATGCAAAGAGAATAGAAATTTAAATCTTTAACAAGTCCTGTAAAATTGTTTTTAAAACTTGCTTGTGACTATTAACAATATTAATTAAAAGAACATTTAGACTTCGCAGACTAGCAAGCTAGCCTTTACGACCAAAGAGTTACACCCTTTGGAAACCCCTAAAGCACAAAGTTGCTTTCGGCAACTTCGTAATCAATAAAGATTAAGACGCTTAAAAGTCTAAAGTAAATGTTTCTAAAAACACTTAATATAGACTTTTACTGTTAAACTATTTTATGGTGGAGAATAGCGGGATCGAACCGCTGACCTCCTGCGTGCAAAGCAGGCGCTCTCCCAGCTGAGCTAATTCCCCAATTAAATTCTCTGGTGGGCCTAACAAGACTTGAACTTGTGACCTCACCCTTATCAGGGGTGCACTCTAACCAGCTGAGCTATAGGCCCCTATAGGTCTATCAATCTTTCAAAACTAAACAAGGATGATTGAGAATATCTTTCTTATAGATATCTTGTGAGAGAATATCTATATGTACTCTAGAAAGGAGGTGATCCAACCGCAGGTTCTCCTACGGTTACCTTGTTACGACTTCACCCCAGTCGCTGATTCCACTGTGGACGGTAACTAATTTAGTATTCCGGCTTCGAGTGAAATCAACTCCCATGGTGTGACGGGCGGTGAGTACAAGACCCGGGAACGTATTCACCGTAGCATGGCTGATCTACGATTACTAGCGATTCCGGCTTCATGGAGTCGAGTTGCAGACTCCAATCCGAACTGGGACATATTTTATAGATTTGCTCCATCTCGCGATATTGCTTCTCATTGTATATGCCATTGTAGCACGTGTGTCGCCCCGGACATAAGGGCCATGATGACTTGACGTCGTCCACACCTTCCTCCTCCTTACGAAGGCAGTCTCATTAGAGTGCTCAGCCGAACTGTTAGCAACTAATGACGTGGGTTGCGCTCGTTGCGGGACTTAACCCAACATCTCACGACACGAGCTGACGACAGCCGTGCAGCACCTGTCTTAACATTTCTGCAAGCAGACACTCTTCCATCTCTGGATGATTTGTTAGATATCAAGTCCGGGTAAGGTTCTTCGCGTATCTTCGAATTAAACCACATGCTCCACCGCTTGTGCGGGTCCCCGTCTATTCCTTTGAGTTTTAATCTTGCGACCGTACTCCCCAGGCGGTATACTTAATCCGTTAGGTGCATTACTGCCAAGACTAGCTTAGCAACAACTAGTATACATCGTTTAGGGCGTGGACTACCAGGGTATCTAATCCTGTTTGCTCCCCACGCTTTCACGCATTAGCGTCAGTTGAGTTCCAGCAGATCGCCTTCGCAATGGGTATTCCTGGTGATCTCTACGGATTTTACCCCTACACCACCAATTCCATCTGCCTCTCCCTCACTCTAGATTATCAGTTTCCCAAGCAGTTCTATGGTTAAGCCATAGGATTTCACAAGAGACTTGATAATCCGCCTACGCGTCCTTTACGCCCAGTGATTCCGAGTAACGCTTGCACCCTCCGTATTACCGCGGCTGCTGGCACGGAGTTAGCCGGTGCTTATTCGTTAGGT
This sequence comes from Campylobacter concisus UNSWCS, assembly GCF_000466685.1. GTDB lineage: Bacteria > Campylobacterota > Campylobacteria > Campylobacterales > Campylobacteraceae > Campylobacter_A > Campylobacter_A concisus_A. The sequence goes on along the minus strand of NZ_ANNG01000164.1, from coordinate 497 downwards.
ACCGTCATTGTTCTTCCCTAACAAAAGGAGTTTACGCTCCGAAAAGTGTCATCCTCCACGCGGCGTTGCTGCTTCAGGGTTTCCCCCATTGAGCAATATTCCCTACTGCTGCCTCCCGTAGGAGTCTGGACCGTGTCTCAGTTCCAGTGTGACTGATCATCCTCTCAGACCAGTTATGCGTCATAGCCTTGGTGAGCCATTACCTCACCAACTAGCTGATACAATATAGCCTCATCCTACACCGAAAAACTTTCCCTATCTAACTTATGTAAAACAGGAGTATAGAGTATTAGCAGTCGTTTCCAACTGTTGTCCTCTAGTGTAGGGCAGATTAGCTATACATTACTCACCCGTGCGCCACTAACTCATAAGAGCAAGCTCTTACTTGTCCGTTCGACTTGCATGTATTAGGCACGCCGCCAGCGTTCACTCTGAGCCAGGATCAAACTCTCCATATTAACCTTCTTTAGCGTAAAGCAAAGCTTTACTAAGAAGCA
>NZ_ANNG01000163.1 GCF_000466685.1 Campylobacter concisus UNSWCS | reverse complement strand
AAATAGCACATTATCTTTTTTTGTATTCATTGAAAAATTTGTAAAGTTTGGGTGCTTTTGATTGTGTAGCACTATCGCATCAAGTGTGCTTTTATGGATTTTAAAGTCCTGTGGCAAGCTGGCAGCTTTGTTAAAGTCAGCTCCCATAAATCCTTTAGCATCTACACTATATCCATAGCCCTCTTGTGAAGTAAATTTGGCCTGATAAAGAGAGTCGATACTGCTAGATGAAACAAAATCATTTTTAGGAATAGTGGTTTGGCTGATCGAATTTATATTTGGAGTGTTAGGCAAGAAATTTGCAAAGCCTTCGCTTTTTGTCTGTTTTTGGTAGTGCTGTTTTGTTAAGATGGAGTTATAAGAGACTTTCATAGCTTACTCCTTG
>NZ_ANNG01000162.1 GCF_000466685.1 Campylobacter concisus UNSWCS | reverse complement strand
TTGGAGCTTTCGTTAAAAGAGCTTGCCATATTCGCCCTAATCTCTTCGTTGTTTAACTCGTTTTTTAGATTAGTCTCATTAGCAAGTAGCGCAGCACACACTATGCCTAAAGATAAGAGAGTTCTCATCTTAACCTTCCTTGGAAATAACTATAAAGTTATATTTTTTAAAATAATTTAGTGACATTATAAAGGATATAATCTTAATCTAATATTAAAATATAATGAGA
>NZ_ANNG01000161.1 GCF_000466685.1 Campylobacter concisus UNSWCS | reverse complement strand
GATTAGATTAGGGTTATATCCGAAGCGTGATTTAGCTTTAGCAAACTCTGTAACGGCACTTTTGCACTCCGTGATCTCATCGTTTATGTCTTCATCGTCATCTTTTGTAAATACACTTAAAATTATTTGAGTATTTACGGCCTGATCTTCAATACCTTTTAAAGCCCTATAAATAGAGCCTTTTTTAAAAGCTTGGCTCGCATCCTTTTTAGCTTTGTATTTTGCCTCTAACGCCTCAAGCGCCTTTGCCGTCGTCATGAAAAAATGCAGGCCGTTTTCTAGCACCTCTTCATACCCT
>NZ_ANNG01000160.1 GCF_000466685.1 Campylobacter concisus UNSWCS | reverse complement strand
TAGGAAAATGATAGAGCCAAAATACAGAATAAAAGACAAAGCCGATTTTGAGAGAATTTTTAAAAAAATCGCCGAGCTTGATAATGAGGAGCTTAACGACAGCTTCATCGTGGAAGGCAACCACGACATAACCTACGGCAGCATAAAAGCTACTTGCGAGCTAATCGGGTATGATTTGCTTCTTTTGCCGCAAGAGATAGTGGACGATCTTGATAGGGGCAAATATTCGCATATCGATACTTTTTACATCGATATAGTCAATTTAACCATGCTAGACCAAAATTTTAAGGGCAATCACTCTTTATTCGGCGGGGCCATCCCCGATGAACTGGACATAGATGACGACGGCACGCTTAGGCTATGGTTTGATTAAAAATTTAAAGGGCTTTAAGCCCTTTAAAGAGCGTTTTAAA
>NZ_ANNG01000159.1 GCF_000466685.1 Campylobacter concisus UNSWCS | reverse complement strand
AAAAAATGAAAAGAATTTTAGTTTTACTTGTAGTTTTATTTTCTATTGGATTTTCCAAAGATCTTACTGAATTGGGAAACGAAGCTTACTATAAAGGTGACTACCAAAAAGCTGCCCAGCTATATCAAAAAGCTTGTGATGGTGGAGAGGCTTTTGGTTGCGCTATCTTAGGGACTTCATACAAAAACGGTCAAGGTGTAAAACAAAATTTTTCCACTGCAAAACAATATTATGGCAAGGCTTGTGATTTAGGACTTCAGTTAGGATGTGATAATTACAGAAAGCTAAACGAAAAAGGCTATTAAAAATTAATTAACATGAGATGTCCTTT
>NZ_ANNG01000158.1 GCF_000466685.1 Campylobacter concisus UNSWCS | reverse complement strand
GCAAAATACAAGGCCAAAAAGGACGCAAGCCAAACCTTTAAAAAAGGCTCTATTTATAGGGCTTTAAAAGGTATTGAAGATCAGGCCGTAAATACTCAAATAATTTTAAGTGTATTCACCAAAGACGACGATAGCGATACGAACGATGAGATCACGGAGTGCAAAAGTGCCGTTACAGAGTTTGCTAAAGCTAAATCACGCTTCGGATATAACCCTAATCTAATC
>NZ_ANNG01000157.1 GCF_000466685.1 Campylobacter concisus UNSWCS | reverse complement strand
ATATCCAGCACTACTAACCCACATATAAGGGATAGTATGCTCAGTTGTCATCACTTCTGGAGAGAAGTCAAGGAAATTTCCATTAACCCTTATATTTATATCTTTTAGATCATTCATTAGCTTACGTGCATCGTCTGCATCTTGGGCTGTCCTGAAGATATGAGTTATCTTCTCATTGCTCCTATCGGTTAGTCCATCTATCTCGTCACTTGTCATCCTACCCATTAGATATTCAAAATGATCCATTTTTTTATCTTTTGAAAAGTAGCCCTTTGGCATCTTTGCTAGATCTTCATTTGAGTAAAACTCTTTACCCTTGCTAATAACTCCAGCTGAAATTTGATCAAAAATTTTATAGTATTGCTTTATAGTGTCTGCTAGATCGATATTTGCAAAGCTATCC
>NZ_ANNG01000156.1 GCF_000466685.1 Campylobacter concisus UNSWCS | reverse complement strand
AATGGAAATTTCCTTGACTTCTCTCCAGAAGTGATGACAACTGAGCATACTATCCCTTATATGTGGGTTAGTAGTGCTGGATATGACTTCAAGCCTGATATGTCTGTGTATGATAATGAACAAGGCTATACAAAGGAGCAAATCTTTATCGCATTTTTAAAAAACGAGCAAGGTCTTGTGTTACAAGGTGGCACAACAAGGATAACTGACGAGGCTCGCAATGTATATAGAGACAAACTCATACTTACAAAACAAGATAGAAGTGAGATAGGCATACCAAAGGCTTATTATGATGAGATACTATCTGGTAAGAAAGATCTAAAAGATATACTAGCTAGGATTTTAAAGCTTAGAAATTTAGAGCTTAAAAAAGATCACACGCT
>NZ_ANNG01000155.1 GCF_000466685.1 Campylobacter concisus UNSWCS | reverse complement strand
CAATAAATTCTTTTACATTATCAGTCCAGGGTCTAAACATATACTTTGAGTAATCAAATTTCTCTTCGCTGACGCTTTTGTCTTGCTTGCCTTCTTTGGTTATATTTTCTGTTGCATTTTCTTTTTGGGTAGTTGTTTCTTGTATCGGTGTGTTGCTAAGTCCGTTTATGCTAGTTATCATTTCAGCTCCCCCTTACGCCTTTATATCAACATCTCTTTTTACACCAAGTATATCTACTAGGTATTTTCCAGCTGGGTTTTCATTTAGCTCTTTTACTAAATTTAAAGGTGGCATACTAAATTTCAAAAAGCTATCCATAAAGTCCTTGCTCTTTTTACCATCTTTGTCTATCTCACCAAAGAGTAGCTTTAGCATTTTTAGATTACGCTCCATCATCTTTTTAAATGAGAGTTCGTCTTCTTCATATCCCCTACGCCTATCTTCAGGAGTGCTCACAAAGCCACTTTGTAAGTCGATATAGATAAAGTCTCTTTTAGATCTAATGTGATCTTGCATATATTTAGGCATACCTGCTATATCGTTATCGGTAGCATTTATAAAGCCAGGTCCAAATTTCATCTCGCCCATAAGTTCAAACAGCTCAAATGCTCTATTAAATTCTTTACTATCTATGCTCTTATCATAGCCTTCTCTTTTGCCTTGTAATGTTGTCTCGCCCTCTCTCACATCAAGGTTATTGTTTATAACGGCTGCTATAAGTCCGCCTTTGGTTATTGAGCCGTCTTTATTTGTGTATTTCTCTCCGTGCGGATCCATAAATACACCACTTCCCACACTCTCCTTGCCGCCATTGTTGTTGTTAAAGATATCTGTTGTTGGCTTTAGTGGCTGCCTGCCATCTCCGCCATCAAAGCTTGGATTGAAAAAGAGCGTGCTTATCATCTGCTTGTTTGACTCTTTGTAGTTAAAGCTAGAAGCAGCCGCATCAAAGTCATAAATGGAGTTATGAATCTTAGTTACTTGCATGCTTTGGCGATTATACTCAAAGCCTTGAGGGAAATTTCTTATCTCATCTAAGCTAAAGCTATCTTTTGAGTTTAGTGTGTCTTCGCCAACTACTTGGGAGAG
>NZ_ANNG01000154.1 GCF_000466685.1 Campylobacter concisus UNSWCS | reverse complement strand
TAACACCATAGATAAATCTAGCACCAATGCAAATTTCTCTAGATCAAGCTCAAATACTATAACTAAACAAACTATCCTCTCATCCATAACAGCAAATGAGCTAAACGTAGAGGTAGGCAAAAACACTCATCTAAAAGGATCACTACTAGCAGCAGGAGAGTATGATAAGGATAATACCTTTATAGATAACCACAACCTAAATTTAAAAACAAACACCCTAAGCTATGAGAACCTATCAAATACAAGCTATGCTAAGGGAACAAACTTTAGTATAGGTGCTAACTA
>NZ_ANNG01000153.1 GCF_000466685.1 Campylobacter concisus UNSWCS | reverse complement strand
TGATTTAAGACCTGTAAATTTATCTTCTTGATTGTTATTTGATTTGCTATCTTTATTGTTTTTATCTTCTAGGATATAGTTAGCTCCTATACTAAAGTTTGTTCCCTTAGCATAGCTTGTATTTGATAGGTTCTCATAGCTTAGGGTATTTGTTTTTAAATTTAGGTTATGGTTATCTATAAAGGTATTATCTTTATCATACTCTCCTGCTGCTAGTAGTGATCCTTTTAGATGAGTGTTTTT
>NZ_ANNG01000152.1 GCF_000466685.1 Campylobacter concisus UNSWCS | reverse complement strand
TATTTAGTCTTGTTAGATCATCAGAGTTATCTTTATCAACTATCTCTATGTTGCCACTACCTAGAGTTGCTAGGTTTTTAGATAGTGTGTAGCTTAGGTTTCTATGATTAGATAGATCTATTGATTTAAGACCTGTAAATTTATCTTCTTGGTTATTATTTGATTTGCTATCTTTATTGTTTTTATCTTCTAGGATATAGTTAGCACCTATACTAAAGTTTGTTCCCTTAGCATAGCTTGTATTTGATAGGTTCTCATAGCTTAGGGTGTTTGTTTTTAAA
>NZ_ANNG01000151.1 GCF_000466685.1 Campylobacter concisus UNSWCS | reverse complement strand
AATAGATAATCTAACAAAAGAGAATGTTGTAATTGCTAATAGGGCTAATGAAGTAACAAGCGATGTTGATAACATGGCAAAGACAATAGTAAGTGAAGTAAGAAAGAATAAATTTTAATCAAGTCACTTCATAAATCTTCATAAATTTCAACCTAGTTTAGACTGGGTTGGAATTTGTATATTTTTAAATTTAATTTTTATCCAACTGCTTTAAATTTAATAATCAAAAAGCTTAAACAAAAATGCATGCAGTGCT
>NZ_ANNG01000150.1 GCF_000466685.1 Campylobacter concisus UNSWCS | reverse complement strand
ACGCCGCCAGCGTTCACTCTGAGCCAGGATCAAACTCTCCATATTAACCTTCTTTAGCGTAAAGCAAAGCTTTACTAAGAAGCAGCACTAAAGACTAAGATTGCTAATGCAATCTAGTAATAATGCTTTTACTAAAATTACTTTTAGTATTTATTATGAAGTTTTTAATCAAAAAAACTTTTAGTTTTTATATTAGTTTATCTAATCTATTATTTAATCATAATAGACTGGCTCAATCGATCACTTGTTTAGATTTCAAAGATTGACTAATAGTTTAACAATTG
>NZ_ANNG01000149.1 GCF_000466685.1 Campylobacter concisus UNSWCS | reverse complement strand
TTTGGAGAAGAGCAGGCAGATACGTATCATGAGACTTTAGAAGACGCCTTTGGGCAAGCAGAATTTGAATTTGGCGTAAAAAAAATGAATGGTTTTTGGTAAAAAATCAATAATCTTGCAGACTAGTTCAAAAAAGAGTTTGAAGTGAATAAAAAGTTAAAAATAGTTTTACAAACAGAATTTGCATGTGATAGCGTATTTTGGATATATGATGAATTTGGTAAAAACATAAATGGCGGAACATGGGTAGAGCAAGAAGATGAAACATCTTGGGACAGCAAACTCCCAGATGAACTGTTATCTTGCCCAGATATAAAAAGGCTCTCGACGGAGATTATGAAAGAATACAATAGTCTTTTTATAAACAATGAAAAAGAATTTAGCTATAAGGGCTTTGCTAGTCCCGAATCCGAAGCAAAA
>NZ_ANNG01000148.1 GCF_000466685.1 Campylobacter concisus UNSWCS | reverse complement strand
TAGATTATTTCCTACTTTTAAATTTAGTGTTCCATCAGCTCTTAAATTTGCTCCTTTAATGGTTGTATCATTAGCTGTGTTTATGTTTATATCTTTATTAGATATTAGCTTTGAGTTATTATTGATGATGCTTTCACTATAGCTGTTTGATTGTGAGTGATCTAGACCTAGGCTTCCTCCGCCTCCTCCATACACAGTAAATTTAGCACTTCCACTAAGAGCCTTGCTTTTCTCATCTGATTCAAATCTATCTTGGCTAGAGTTTATATTTAGATCTTTAGTGTTTATATCTATATTATTATTAGCTAGTAGATTT
>NZ_ANNG01000147.1 GCF_000466685.1 Campylobacter concisus UNSWCS | reverse complement strand
TGATACTGATTGATTAACAGCAGTAGCATCTTGATTGGCAGTGTCTTGTATCTTTTTGATGTTTTCGTTGATGAGTTCTGCCATAACACCGAATTCATCTTTAGTTTTTACTTCTGTGATAACTGGCTCTTTGATCTCATAGTTTAGGAATTTAAAGAATGATGTTAAAGACTCTGATATATTTGAAAGAGGTTTTAAATATCTACCAACAACAAAGATCAAAAGT
>NZ_ANNG01000146.1 GCF_000466685.1 Campylobacter concisus UNSWCS | reverse complement strand
ATTTCATCACTTTGTCTTATAACATCAGCTGTCTTTTGAGAGATGGCATTCATTGAGCTAGACATTTGCTCAACTGCAGCTGCACTTTCTTGAAGTGAGCTTGCTTGTGTGCTAGCACCTTGTGTAAGCTCTTTCATAGCCAAAGCCAGAGTTGTAGCCTTTTCTTCAAGCATCTTGGCATCATTTAAATTTGAGTTTAGCATAGTGCAAATTACCTCGCCCATATTTGATACTCCAAGTATCATATCTTTTAGATCAGCCTCTAGCTCTTCATTTATCTCAACCTTTGCTGTAAAGTCATTTTTAGTATATGAGCTAAGAACATTTGTTATGCCTTTTAAATTTGCTGAGATAGATGTAAAGAATTTATTTAGTAGCTCTTTTAGCTCATTTAGCGATGGGTTGTTTGGAGTTGAGCCTATCTTTGCTCCAAGGTTTCCTTTGATCATTA
>NZ_ANNG01000145.1 GCF_000466685.1 Campylobacter concisus UNSWCS | reverse complement strand
CTGTCTTGGCAAAAACTCTATCAATCTAATCATAAACTCTTTTAACAACGAGATAATAAAAAGTGGCTATATCACTTCAAGTGCTAGCCTAGTTACAAAGAGTCTAAAAGATGCCAAGCTAGAGTTTGTGATAAATCTTGGCTTAATAGATAACATAAGCATAAACGAGCTTGATAGCCAAAGAAACAGAGCTAGCCTCTTTAGCGCATTTGGTGAGTACTCTCATAAAAATAAAGTAGCAAATATAAGAGATATCGAGCAGGCTCTTGAGTCACTACAAAACGTCTCGAAAAATGACGTTAGCATTAAATTCTTACCTTCAAATAGGGCCGGCTTTTCAAATATAGTAATAACTAGAGTTGATAGCTTCCCACTAAAGGCTGCTATTAGCATTGATAACCTTGGCTCAAAACAAAGCGGCAAGTATCAAGGCATGCTAAATTTAAGCACACTAAATTTACTTGGATTTAACGAAATTTTT
>NZ_ANNG01000144.1 GCF_000466685.1 Campylobacter concisus UNSWCS | reverse complement strand
AGCACTGCATGCATTTTTGTTTAAGCTTTTTGATTATTAAATTTAAAGCAGTTGGATAAAAATTAAATTTAAAAATATACAAATCCCAACCCAGTCTAAACCAGGTTGAAATTTATGAAGATTTATAAAGCAGTTTGATTAAAATTTATTCTTTCTTACTTCACTTACTATTGTCTTAGCCATGTTATCAACCTCTGATGTGACTTCATTTGCTTGGTTTGCAATTACTACATTTTCTTTTGTTAGGTGATCTATTTGAGCAACTGATTGATTTATCATATTGATACCTTCACTTTGCTCTTTGATTGATTCACTCATCTCATTTATTGATTGAGCTAGGACATTTGTATTTGCTTCTATCTCACCAAGTGATTTTTGAGTTCTCTCTGCT
>NZ_ANNG01000143.1 GCF_000466685.1 Campylobacter concisus UNSWCS | reverse complement strand
GTTTGGATATATTCGCACTTTAGCGGGCTTGATTTTATAAAAATATCCAGCACCGATACGGCCGTAGTTTTTAATTCTCCTTTTTTGACGATCGCCTTTTCTTTGACGTAGGCGACGTCGCCGTTGTCGCTAGTTAAAACGGTTCCGGCCGGAATTATCGTATCCGCATCCCTAGGAGTCGAAAGCGAAAGCTCGATACCGGCCGTCGGTTTTTCTCCTTTTAGCCGCTCTATGCCGTATATCGCTAC
>NZ_ANNG01000142.1 GCF_000466685.1 Campylobacter concisus UNSWCS | reverse complement strand
AGCTATGAAGATCCTTGATGACTACTCAAACGAGTATAAGAAAAATGGCGATAAAACATTTACTTATAATCTTAGAGGCACAGAAAGACTTCTTGCTTGCGAATCTTATGACAAAGCTAACTGGCTTGTTTGCTCTGCAAACTCTATAAGTGATTATGACAATAGCCTAAATAGCACTCTTGTTTCGCAGTTTGTATCTTCTATCATCTTTATAATCGTTGTTATAGCACTTTTGATCTTTGTTGTTGGTAGATATTTAAAACCTCTTTCAAATATAT
>NZ_ANNG01000141.1 GCF_000466685.1 Campylobacter concisus UNSWCS | reverse complement strand
AACTATCATTAGAGATATAGCAGATCAAACTAACCTTCTAGCACTTAATGCTGCAATTGAAGCAGCACGTGCTGGAGAACATGGCAGAGGATTTGCAGTTGTTGCTGATGAAGTTAGAAAGCTAGCAGAAAGAACTCAAAAATCACTTGGTGAGATAGAAGCAAATACAAATGTATTAGCTCAATCAATAAATGAGATGAGTGAATCTATAAAAGAGCAAAGTGAAGGTATAAATATGATAAATCAATCAGTTGCTCAAATAGATCACTTAACAAAAGAGAATGTGGTAATTGCAAACCAAGCAAACGAAGTAACATCAGAAGTAGATGAGATGGCTAAAGCCATAGTTGAAGATGTTAGGAAGAATAAATTTTAAAAAACTTCTTATTTAG
>NZ_ANNG01000140.1 GCF_000466685.1 Campylobacter concisus UNSWCS | reverse complement strand
ATGGTCTTAAATTTGGGCGGATTTAAATTTAACTGGAAACAAGTAGGCGGTATATCGCTCGAGACTGAGTTTGGCATAAGCTCGCAGGATCGTATCCAAAATCACCCCGTTTTATTTGCGGCACATTTAGGAAACCAAACCGTGAGCATAGAGGGCCAGACTATGCCCTATAACGGCGACAAACAAACGGCACTTAAAAGACTTTACGATATAGCTTACTCAAGGCAAAG
>NZ_ANNG01000139.1 GCF_000466685.1 Campylobacter concisus UNSWCS | reverse complement strand
AAATTTGATGAAGTTCCTGGACTAGAAGCAAATGAGTTTAGCATAAAAGAAGTAAGCCATAGATTGAGTACTGATAATTACGAAATAGAGATTGAATTTGAGGGGTAAAATTTTAGTTATTTAATATGTTTTAAAAGGTTGTAAAAAGCTATTTAAAAATATATTTTTTACATTTAAAATGATAGTAAACCAAATTTTATCCTTATTCCACTCTCATTTTAAATGTAAAATACTCTCATTTTAAATGCGCGCGGATA
>NZ_ANNG01000138.1 GCF_000466685.1 Campylobacter concisus UNSWCS | reverse complement strand
TCAAAATCCTGATTTAGATAATTTGACCGATATTAGCTACTGGTATTTAAAGCATAAAATTAGGCGTTTTACTATGTCGCAAACGTTTGTAAGTCTTGAAATTTATAGAAAGTTAAACGGCAGTATTGACCTAATATCTCTTACTAAAAATTATAATAAAGGCTTGGTTAGTGTTGTTGTTGATCCTGATACTAGGAAACCTTTACGGATATTTGATGAATTTGGCGATCTTTGGCAAAAAACTAGGATTATTAAAGATAACAATACTATTAAACGATATGATGATGCAAGCGATGAAATAAAGACTTTTGGCAATACCTTAAAACAAAGGCAAATTTTAAGAATTTGCGACGAGCTTTTTAAAAGTAATGAAAAACCTAGACCAGTAAGTAGAATGAAAGATTACGAGCTAGTTAATTACTATCAAGGCTTGGGCGGTGATGTTAATACTCAACATTTGGCTTATGTTGAAAACTTAATGCTTGATAGAGAGCTAGACAACTTCACGCACTATCACAAAAAGCACGATTTAAATGCCCCTGATATTGATAGTTTTGTAGATAGATGTTTGATTTGTAATGAGTTTTAAGGAGTATATTATGAAAAATTTATTAGTTGATCTTTCTCGTTATCCGTTTTGTTTTTTTCCACAATT
>NZ_ANNG01000137.1 GCF_000466685.1 Campylobacter concisus UNSWCS | reverse complement strand
TTATCAAGCTCGGCGATTTTTTTAAAAATTCTCTCAAAATCGGCTTTGTCTTTTATTCTGTATTTTGGCTCTATCATTTTCCTATCTCCAGGCTCTCTATCTTAGGTACTATCCTAAAATTATCTTTCACTACTCTTTTAAGACCAAGTTTTACTAGATCCTCGTCTTTTAGCTCCGCAAGTGCTTCTTTGTTAGGCTTTTCTTCATATATAATGCACTCTTTACCTAATCCAAATGCCTTTATTGAGCTTAACAAACTTTCAAGCTTGGCT
>NZ_ANNG01000136.1 GCF_000466685.1 Campylobacter concisus UNSWCS | reverse complement strand
TAAAAAAGATACTAGCATAAAGCTAAGAGTAGCAGACGCTAAATATAAAGAAGCTACTAATAACACCTCTTCTTTAAATTCCATTAGTTCTACACTAAATGCCAATAATATAAATATAGATACTAACTATGATATAAGTGTAAAAGGCTCAACTCTAAACGCAAAAGAAGATGTTAGCTTAATTAGTAAAAATGGCAACATTTACATCTCA
>NZ_ANNG01000135.1 GCF_000466685.1 Campylobacter concisus UNSWCS | reverse complement strand
TAAAAAAGATACTAGCATAAAGCTAAGAGTAGCAGACGCTAAATATAAAGAAGCTACTAATAACACCTCTTCTTTAAATTCCATCAGTTCTACCCTAAATGCCAATAATATCAATATAGATACTAACTATGATATAAGTGTAAAAGGCTCAAACCTAAACGCAAAAGAAGATATTAGCTTAATTAGTAAAAATGGCAACATTTACATCTCAAATAGCACAGATACAATTGACACCACCTCCACTTTAAAAGAGGCACAGGCTGCCCTCTCCATCACTATGCAAAACGAATATGCCCAGATCGCTCCAGCTACTATAGCCCTACAAGAAGCCGTCAAACAACTAAATAGCGTAAAAAAAGAATACGAACAATATAAGAATGAAAAATCAAATTTA
>NZ_ANNG01000134.1 GCF_000466685.1 Campylobacter concisus UNSWCS | reverse complement strand
GGTATTTGATAGCTACAGAAGATCAGACTTTACCTCTAGGATAGAAAACGCAAATGGTGAAGTAGAAAAGGTAACAAATGCTCTAGGCACAGAAATCTCTAGAATGCTAAACTATAACCTAGAAAAAGCTAAAACCCTAGAAGAAAAAGCCAAACTTCTAGCTGAGTCTGTATCTCAAGTAACAAGCTCAGCTAGCACACAAGCTAGCTCACTTCAAGAATCTGCTGCTGCAGTTGAGCAAATGTCAAGCTCAATGAATGCCATCTCTCAAAAGACAGCTGATGTCATAAGACAATCAGATGAAATCAAAAACATCATAACTATCATTAGAGATATAGCAGATCAAACTAACCTTCTAGCACTTAATGCTGCAATTGAAGCAGCACGTGCT
>NZ_ANNG01000133.1 GCF_000466685.1 Campylobacter concisus UNSWCS | reverse complement strand
CTCTCCCAAGTAGTTGGCGAAGACACACTAAACTCAAAAGATAGCTTTAGCTTAGATGAGATAAGAAATTTCCCTCAAGGCTTTTCTTATAACCGCCAAAGTATGCAAGTAACAAAAATTCATAACTCCATTCATGAATTTGGCTCGGCTGCGGCTGATTTTAACGGCAAAGAGTCAAATAAGCAGATGATAAGCACGCTTTTTTTCAACCCAAGCTTTAAAGGAGGAGACGGCAGACAGCCACTAAAGCCAACAATGGATATCTTGGGGGTAATGTGCGATCGTTGTGTTCAGCATTAATAGCAAATGATTTTTTAAAATTTATTCTTGAAATTTGACCCATTTCTCCTAAAAAATATAAACCAAAACCAGAGTTTGTTTTTTAGAAAAAGCATAGGAAATGGTAGGTAAGTTTATATATGCTATTTTATCACATAAATAAATATATAATTAATAATAACTTAAGTTTAAAAAAGACAAAATATCGTCTATTAGATTAAATTAAAGAAGCAAAAAATGAAAAGAATTTTAGTTTTACTTGTAGTTTTATTTTCTATTGGATTTTCCAAAGATCTTACTGAATTGGGAAACGAAG
>NZ_ANNG01000132.1 GCF_000466685.1 Campylobacter concisus UNSWCS | reverse complement strand
AGCCTTGAGGGAAATTTCTTATCTCATCTAAGCTAAAGCTATCTTTTGAGTTTAGTGTGTCTTCGCCAACTACTTGGGAGAGAACTTTGTAGGCATTATTTACGGTTTTTAGTATATCGATGCTATCAAAAGCCCTTTGCATATAGTCAGGCTGCGTCTCTATCCTTACTAACGACTCCAGCGTACTTGAGTGGATTTTATAATTACTTGGTATGCCAGCTTGTTTATTAAACTCATCTGTAAAGTAACCATCCTTATCTACCTTGTAGCCTAAAACCTTAGAGCTTGTTTGTTTGGTGGCAACTTTGGTTGATACCTTTATGTTCTGCTCTAAATTTAAGGGGTAGCTACCAAGTGCGTTTATC
>NZ_ANNG01000131.1 GCF_000466685.1 Campylobacter concisus UNSWCS | reverse complement strand
CATAAAGATATCCGACGCCGGTATCAGAAGCCGTGGCGGAGCGAAGCTGCTGTTTGCAGTAGAGATCGCAGACATAGACGCGGCTATAAAAGGCGGCAAGGCAGATAAAGACGTAAGTGTATACGTAGAGGATAGCTCGGAGCAAAGCGGATTTAGACGGATGAAATTTAGTGAGATCAAGGGCGGCAAAGACGACGCGAGCGACGGTAAAGAAGGCGGTGCA
>NZ_ANNG01000130.1 GCF_000466685.1 Campylobacter concisus UNSWCS | reverse complement strand
CACCAAGATAAGGCTCGTTAAAAGAATTGTCTGTATTTACACCGCCATTTGTTATTTTATCATATTGCTCTGTTTGTGGTGTAGTGAGGATATTATCGTTTTTATTTGACTCTTCTTTTGGGAAAATAGTTCCTGGTAAGGTCGAAATTTCATCACTAGGGAAAATTTCATGACTGCTATCTTTATCCTTACTTGCATTATTATAAACAAGCCAGCTGCCAAAAATAAGTGGGGCTATCTCGATAGTTTTTTCGATCACTACTCCTGCTAATAGTAATGGACTATTATCCCCCTTACTCTTATCTAAGCTATTAAACATATAAGAATTTAAGAGTAGGGTATTTAAACTACTTTGATTTTTAATATAGTTTATCGCTGCATCTTTGGTATTGATGCCACTATCTTGTAAATTTAGAGCTTTGCTTAGATAGTCACTAAAACTATCTTCTTTTAGTTTTG
>NZ_ANNG01000129.1 GCF_000466685.1 Campylobacter concisus UNSWCS | reverse complement strand
TGCGTTAATCGCACCTAAACTAGATAGCGTTATCGCCGAGGCCATGTATCTTAAAAAGACCGACAAGATCGATGCATACACCAAACCTGAGAGCGATGATAAATTTCTCGAAAAAACAGTGGCTGATGAAAGCTTCGCCCTAAAAACCGAACTACCACCACTTGCCACTGAAGAAAAAGCAGGTCTCACAAAACTTAAAAACAGCGTAACCGCCAAAGCAGAGGACGCAGCAGTAACCGAAAAGGCACTGGTTGATTTCGTGCAAAGTCATACACCACCAGCTCTAGGAGTTGGTCAATCTTGGAGTGATATGACATCCTCAAGAGATACAAACATCACATACACAAATACAACTGATAAACCCATAATGGTAATGATCTCAGGTGAGCCAAATATGGAGGGGGATTTATTCATTTTCGTAAATGGCGTAAAGATATATACGCAAGAGCTAGACTCTATGGCTGAAACATCCATAAGCTTCATAGTGCCACCAAAGGCA
>NZ_ANNG01000128.1 GCF_000466685.1 Campylobacter concisus UNSWCS | reverse complement strand
CTCACTCGCCTTAGCAACTTACCAAATTCAGGTCTCGTTGCCACTTGCCACTAAATTTGGAAGCGTGATATGCTCGTTCATAAATTTTAAAATTTAATAGATAACTCTTGAGTATTGATTTCAAAATTTGTTTGAAGTTTCTTGTGTGTTAATTTTAATCATCTAGTCTAAATTCGCATAGCCCTCTAAATTTAGAGGACTATGCTTTGTGTTTAATTTTAGTAGTTTATTTTTAGAATTTATTCTTCCTAACATCTTCAACTATAGCTTTAGCCATCTCATCTACTTCTGATGTGACTGAGTTAGCTTGGTTTGCAATTACTACGTTTTCTTTTGTTAAGTGATCTATTTGAGCAACTGATTGATTGATCATATTAATGCCTTCACTTTGCTCTTTTATAGATTCACTCATCTCATTTATTGATTGAGCTAGGACATTTGTATTTGCTTCTATCTCACCAAGTGATTTTTGAGTTCTCTCTGCT
>NZ_ANNG01000127.1 GCF_000466685.1 Campylobacter concisus UNSWCS | reverse complement strand
TGCCTTTGGTGGCACTATGAAGCTTATGGATGTTTCAGCCATAGAGTCTAGCTCTTGCGTATATATCTTTACGCCATTTACGAAGATAAACAAATCCCCCTCCATATTTGGCTCACCAGAGATAAGCACCATAATAGGTTTGTCAGTTGTATTTGTATATGTGATGTTTGTATCTCTTGAGGATGTCACATCACTCCAAGATTGAGCTACGCCAAGAGCTGGTGGTGTATGGCTCTGCACGAAATCAACCAGTGCCTTTTCGGTTACTGCTGCGTCCTCTGCTTTTGCAGTTATGGCATTTTTGAGTTTTGTGATTCCTTCCTTTGTTTCGGTGGCAAGTGGTGGCAGGCTATTTTTCGGTGCAAATTTATCATCACTCTCTTGCTTGGTGTATGCATCGATCTTGTCGGTCTTTTTAAGATACATGGCCTCGGCGATAACGCTATCTAGTTTAGGTGCGATTAACGCA
>NZ_ANNG01000126.1 GCF_000466685.1 Campylobacter concisus UNSWCS | reverse complement strand
ATATAATCCAACTGTTGAAGAGAAGCCAGTTTTAAAAGACTATATAATAAAATTTAAGCATATTTCCAAAGAAGATGTTGTATCCGCCTTATCTTTATTTAATGAAAATATAAAATACACTGTTTATAGTGATAGGGTATTGCTTCTTACTACTGAAAGCCAGTATAAGATTATTGATAATCTTATTAATGGGCTTGATACTAGCTATCAATTACGACAGCTTAGCTTTACTATTATTAGCACAGATAACACAAAGCTTAAAGAGATT
>NZ_ANNG01000125.1 GCF_000466685.1 Campylobacter concisus UNSWCS | reverse complement strand
AAACTTAAACACATCTGATGCGACTATCACAGCAAATTTAAGCTCAGATAAAAATATAGAGGTAAAAGCAAACCAAACCACCATTCTAAACGCTACTAATACCCATGAAAGCTACAGCATATCTAAAAGCAAGAGTATAAGCATAGCTAGGTTGCAAGATATATTAAAAGATATTAAACCAAAAAGCCTAAGCGAGCTTAAAAAAGATACTAGCATAAAGCTAAGAGTAGCAGACGCTAAATATAAAGAAGCTACTAATAACACCTCTTCT
>NZ_ANNG01000124.1 GCF_000466685.1 Campylobacter concisus UNSWCS | reverse complement strand
ATGGTGGTTTGGTTTGCTTTTACCTCTATATTTTTATCTGAGCTTAAATTTGCTGTGATAGTCGCATCAGATGTGTTTAAGTTTATGTTATCTTTAGCTGATATATTTGAAAGCTTTGATATACCATCAAGAGTGCCTTGTTCGTTATGTTTTGCGCTATATATCTTGCCACCACTGGTTCCAAGAGTAGCCACATAGGTTAAAATTCCAAGAGGATTAAAAGTGGAGCTTTTATGCAAGGCTATCTCTTTGCTTTGCTCTTTGGCTGCTAGTATAGAGATGGCATTTAAAGCATTTAAATTTAGAGCAGATGCTGAGTTTATATTTGAAGAGATGATAGAGATATCTTTATTTGCATTTAAATTTATGTTGCCACTATTTGTTAATAG
>NZ_ANNG01000123.1 GCF_000466685.1 Campylobacter concisus UNSWCS | reverse complement strand
GGCTAGTTTTGGATTTAGAGCTAATACTTGCTCGAAAAATCTTAGATGCCCGTAATGGTTATAGACGATAGTATCAAGCCTATCACCGTCTTTAGCTATGTAAATTTTAGTCATAATCTCTCCTAAGCTCCAAACTAAAGCTCTGTGTAAAAAACGCTCCGTTTGGGGTAAATACGGCTTGTTTTTCGCTTATTTTAATAACCGCAAACCTGCCGAAATATTTGCCGTTTCCGTTGGTTAGCGGATAACTTTGCCTTGAGTAAGCTATATCGTAAAGTCTTTTAAGTGCCGTTTGTTTGTCGCCGTTATAGGGCATAGTCTGGCCCTCTATG
>NZ_ANNG01000122.1 GCF_000466685.1 Campylobacter concisus UNSWCS | reverse complement strand
GAAAATGAGAGTGAGAAATTTTAGCGGAAGATTTTTGAAAGCACGTAAAATAGGCACTTTAAAAAGCTTCACTCTCAGTTGTAATGTAAAAATTCAGCTGCAAGAAAAATCCCTATAATCCCAAATCGTCCGTTTTGTCCCAAAAAAGCGGAAAAATTTAACATCACAAAAAGACTTTAAATACCAAATAATCGACTTTTAAACACCTTTTAAAGCGTCCCAAAAATCGTCCCAAGATTTTACGCATCAAGAGCATATACCACTTAAGGTTTGCCGTCAAGAACATAGATAAAATTTAAAAATATAGGTATTAATCATCAATTTTTTAGAAAAATGATGATTAATCAAGGCTTAATGATGATTAATTCTAATAATTGGCGTATTTATGGGTTTATCTTTAATCATCATTGTAAAAAGCGCAATAAAAAACTATTTTAATCTTAAATATTGTTTAGAAATAGCTTAAACCATTAATCATCATTTTAAGCTTATTTTTATGATTTAAAATATTTTCATATTGATATTAAATTTACATCTAACCTTACCAATTATTTTTAACTGATTTATTTCCTCGCCCTTTAAAATAATATCTTGATAAAAGCTATTCAACGATGTTAATTTTACTTCTTTGTGTATCGTGTCTCTCAAAAATTTCTTTATATATACGTCTCCGCCGATGTTTGCTATAACTATGTCTCCATTTTTTACCTCTGCATCCAAATCCACTACTACGGCGTCTCCATCTTGTGCAAACGGCTCCATACTATCGCCAAAAACCTTAATTACATCATAGTTTTTAAATGGTATTTTTAAAACTTGTTCCATAAAATCTCTGCCGACAGGAATTATAGAATAATCTTGTTCATCGTTTTGTGAGCCATAGCCAGCACTTGCTGTTACATTCTCAAAATACCTTAAATCCGCTTTATCCTTATAAGGTTTATTAACCTTATTTGCGCTTAGACTGGCGAATTTTAATTTTACAGTTGAGGTTAAGCCTTTTGAGCGCCATGTGGCGGCCGTGTTCCTAGAATAACCTAGCCTTTCTGCTACATCTTCGAGACTATCGACCTTAAAAAAATTTTTCATATTTTCAAATATAACTTTATCTCTTTGATCGTCCATTTTGCGGCCCTTGATTAAAAAATGTATGAATATAGTATTTTAACCTTGACAAATAAGGTTAAAATACTATATAATTCTTTCAAATCTACGAAAAATTATATCTTATTTGAGATTAAATCTTTCAAAGGTTTGAAAAATAGTTCTTTAAATTTTCATTGTTAAGTCGGCAGAAAGGCAAGAAATGAAAGTCGTATTTTGTGGTGCCGAGCCGAGCGAGTCTAGCTTTAGCGTTAGACAGCGACTTGGCAAATGTGCAGAGAGACTGCTTGTGGTTTTGAGCCAAGGCGGATATTTAAGAGAGCTTGTGAGATACTGCGATAGAGTCTTGTATAAACATATAGACTCGATCAATACTCAAGACAAGCAAAAGTGTGATGAGTATGCGAAAAAGCTCTCAGATATGAGTTATAAAGTCTTGTATAGTGGATCAAATCGGCGTAATCAAGTAGATGTAGCCCAAGAAATTTGCGATCTTGTTCGCTAGGTATGTCTTTGTGCGACGCATTTAGATACGGCTCATCCATGACTTCGCTAAATTTATATGAAAATTGATAATTAGCAGGTATAAAATAGTCTTTTGGATGAGCTATGCTATCGTCGTGCAAAAGCATTCTAGCACTAGTGTCTATACACTTAAACTGGTAAGCTAGTATCTCAAATCTAGGCGGTGCGATAAGCATATCGTTATCCTGAAAACTTTTAAGCTCATCAAAGAAAAATCTTCCGCCATCATCTATCTCTTTGAAGTCTCTTTCAAACTCTATCCTGGTATAAAAGTATGCGTTGGCATGCTTTTTGAAAAGCTTGTGAAATTCTTTACTAAGCTTGTAGGCAAGCTTAGGCAATGCACCAGCATAGAGCTTCTCGCCACAGTGATAACACTCAAAGGTATCTAACTTTAACGTGGTTATGGATATCGCCGTAGCTTGCTTACACTTAGGGCAAGCGAAGTTCATCTTAGCCTCATGCATACAAAATCCTTATTTATGGTCTTAAAACGAGATTATAACTAAAAATTTATAAGCCGACTTAGCAATGAAAATTAGAAGAAAGGAGTGCAAGATGATAAAAAAATACTTTACCGATAACTGCATAAGCATAAGGCAGTGGGCTAAAAAACACGATCTAAGCGAGCGCACTACCTATATGGTGATAAACGGCCAAGTGGCAGGTAGTAAAAATTTCGCTACTTCAAGGAAAGTGTTTGAAGTGCTTTTAAGTGAAGGAATAATCAAAGAGCTTCCAAGTGGTCTTAGAAAAGAACAAGAAGAGAGTAAGGCTAGCTAAATGATCTATGTCGAAACTGCTGTGGCTGCTGAAATTTTCGGCATACATCCAAGAGCTTTAGCAAATTCTATAAATAGGGGCTCAGCAAAACATCCATTCATAAAGATATCCGACGCCGGTATCAGAAGCCGTGGCGGAGCGAAGCTGCTGTTTGCAGTAGAGATCGCAGA
>NZ_ANNG01000121.1 GCF_000466685.1 Campylobacter concisus UNSWCS | reverse complement strand
TGATACTGATTGATTAACAGCAGTAGCATCTTGATTGGCAGTGTCTTGTATCTTTTTGATGTTTTCGTTGATGAGTTCTGCCATGACGCCGAATTCATCTTTTGTTTTTACTTCTGTAATAACTGGCTCTTTGATCTCGTAATTTAGGAATTTAAAGAATGATGTTAAAGACTCTGATATATTTGAAAGAGGTTTTAAATATCTACCAACAACAAAGATCAAAAGT
>NZ_ANNG01000120.1 GCF_000466685.1 Campylobacter concisus UNSWCS | reverse complement strand
ATATCCAGCACTACTAACCCACATATAAGGGATAGTATGCTCAGTTGTCATCACTTCTGGAGAGAAGTCAAGGAAATTTCCATTGACTTCTACATTTATATCACTTAGATCATTCATTAGCTTACGTGCGTCGTCTGCGTCTTGTGCTGTTCTAAATACATGAGTTACCTTCTCATTGCTTCTATCGGTTAGCCCATCTATCTCGTCACTTGACATCCTACCCATTAGATATTCGGAATAATCTATTTTTTTATCTTTTGAAAAGTAGCCCTTTGGCATCTTTGCTAGATCTTCATTTGAGTAAAACTCTTTACCCTTACTAATAACTCCAGCTGAAATTTGATCAAAAATTTTATAGTATTGCTTTATAGTGTCTGCTAGATCGATATTTGCAAAGCTATCC
>NZ_ANNG01000119.1 GCF_000466685.1 Campylobacter concisus UNSWCS | reverse complement strand
CAATTGTTAAACTATTAGTCAATCTTTGAAATCTAAACAAGTGATCGATTGAGCCAGTCTATTATGATTAAATAATAGATTAGACAAACTAATATAAAAACTAAAAGTTTTTTTGATTAAAAACTTCATAATAAATACTAAAAGTAATTTTAGTAAAAACATTATTACTAGATTGCATTAGCAATCTTAGTCTTTAGTGTTGCTTCTTAGTAAAGCTTTGCTTTACGCTAAAGAAGGTTAATATGGAGAGTTTGATCCTGGCTCAGAGTGAACGCTGGCGGCGT
>NZ_ANNG01000118.1 GCF_000466685.1 Campylobacter concisus UNSWCS | reverse complement strand
TAAATTTAGTGGCAGTTTTGGCTGCCACTCTAAATTTCACTTCTATTTGATTAGCTATTTTTTAAAGCGCTAGCCACCTTTAAAGCACTTGCAAAGGCTAGATGCAAGTTATATCCTCCAAGCATACCAGTGATATCTAAAACCTCTCCTATAAAGTAAAGCCCTTTTATGCTTTTACACTCTAAATTTTCATCTAAAAAATTAGTTTTTACACCACCTTTTGTAACTTCTGCCCTTTCAAAGCCAAATGTCCCAGCCGGAGCAAACTCATAGGCAAAAAGCCTTTTTATGATATTTTTTTCATCATCACTAAATTCATAAAATGCTCTATCTTTTAAGCCAAAATTTCTTAAAAACTCCAGCACAAATCTCTTTGGCAAAGGTAAAACCGAGCTAAGTTGCTTTTTGCCATTTACTAAATTTTTCTCACTAAATTTAGGCGAAAAATTTATGCAAATTCGACCCTTTTGCCAAAAGAGTGAGGCGTTTAGTATCGCTGGACCACTTATGCCTCTATGTGTAAAAAGCAGATCACCACTAAATTTATGGCTCTCGATTTTGGTATTTATCACTACATCTGCACTTAGACTAACGCCGCTAAGCTCTTTAAACCAAAACTCATCTTTTTGCACGCTAAAGCCAAC
>NZ_ANNG01000117.1 GCF_000466685.1 Campylobacter concisus UNSWCS | reverse complement strand
ATTTCGTTTGACATTTTAACCCATTATTTTAATTTTTGATTTAGCTTCATAAAAACCTACAACTCTAAATTATATATATCGTGCGATAATTTTATATCATTATCTCCAAGAAATTTTAAAAATCTGCTATCATAAATTATAGCCGGTAGCATATTCCAACTATATATCACTATCAACAATTCTTTCTTTAAATTTATTTTAACAATTTTTTCAACATCTTCTACTAGAAAAAAATCATTTAATATTTCTTGAATATAATGCTTATTTTGATATTTTTTCTCTATTTTCAAACCAAAATTTTTATACTTTAATACATTGTTATTCGGGAGCTTCTTGTCTCCTTTTTTCCATATTTTTGTAACCTTAATATTATCAAATTGCTTAATATCAATTGTTTTATCGGAAGTTGCCATCAGAATGACAAATATTTCATTTTTTTCCATGATAAATTCCTTAAAAATCATTTATATTATAGCCGGTTGGTTCGCCTTGACCTTTTCCGTTTTTAAGTTTGACAAAGATATTGCCTTTTTTGTCTTTATACAAATCATAATCAGAATGCGGCTTTAAATCGTGCGGATCTATACCATTCTTTTTTAATTTACTTATTTCTCCATTTGATAACTTTTTATCTTTTTCAGCAAAATAAACATTATCTTTAAAATTCTGCTCTTTCCCCTCAATTCCACCAAGATAAGGCTCGTTAAAAGAATTGTCTGTATTTACACCGCCATTTGTTATTTTATCATATTGCTCTGTTTGTGGTGTAG
>NZ_ANNG01000116.1 GCF_000466685.1 Campylobacter concisus UNSWCS | reverse complement strand
TACTGATGATTATAGAAATTTACCTGATTCAAGCAGGGCTTTTCAAGCTCCAGAAAACTCAATCGGCGGTTATAATGACGGCAACGCAGGCGCTGACTCTGAGACACCAGAGGTGATACCTCCAATTAGTGTTGATATCAAAACACTAAATGATAACTTTGGAACTATACAAGGCGATTATAGCCTAGACGACGCACGAAACGTACCTCGCACAAATGACGCTACACCAACTATAAGCGGCACAGTAGATCCAACTGCTGTAAGAGCGGTTGTTAGCGTGCTTGATAAGGACGGACACGAAGTCTTTACAAAAACTCTAAATCCAAGCGACTATGCTGATGGTAAATTTAAATTTACAACTAACGAGTTAAGTGTAAATGGCAATCATGATGGCGATTATGAAGTAAAAATAGTAGCTACTGGAAGAGACGGCAATACTGCAACAGATACTGGTAATTTCGTGCTTGATACAGTTGCAAAAATAACTATAAACGTTGAAACTGAGATGAGCCTTGTAAAAGAGTCTGAGATGAGTAGCGGACTAAAAGGAAATTTCTGGTTTAACCATATCTATGAAAAAGATGGCGTAAAGGGTATTGAGTTAAGAGACTTTAAAAATAAAATACCTGGCGGTTTTGAAAATACAGAATATGCTCATAAAGGTATGAAGCAAAATGACTTTATCGAATACTATATGAACAACACTAAGCCTTGGGCAAGCTTTAAAGCAAAAGAGCTAAATTTCCAACAAGGTAAAGGTGGAGATAGGGATAACACTGATAACGACGCAGGAACAGTCTCAGGACTTGACGGCGCTCACAATATGATAGGCAAGATCGATCTTGACGGTAATGTAGTAACTCCAAATGGTGAGTGGGTAGCTCCAAATTTAAAAGCACTTGAGTATTTTATCGACAACGCAAAAGGCAGTGAGATAAAAGAACTAAGAGATATCCCTAATGGTAAAAACACAACAGCTGGCGCGATGGTAAAT
>NZ_ANNG01000115.1 GCF_000466685.1 Campylobacter concisus UNSWCS | reverse complement strand
ATACTCTTGCAAGCTTTTTACTTCAAGTGCTTTGCCAGTTTGAACTGTGCTTAGTGACTTGGCAGCTGCGAGTGCTGCACGGATAGTTGTAAAGTAAGGGATTTTAAATCTAGCCAAATTTTAAGCTCTCAAGCATTTTTATATCACTAAATTTATCTCTAAATTTTATAAAATTTGTTTCTAGCTCAGCCTTTCGCTTAAGTGCGATATCTATAAATTCTGGCTCTTTTTCAATGCCTACAAAATTCCTACCTAATAAATTTGCAGCTATACCAGTTGTTGCTGAGCCTGCAAAAGGGTCACAAATTACGCTATTTTCGTTACTTGCCATCAAGATAAGCCTTATCAAAAGTGAAAGTGGTTTTTGTGTAGGGTGCTTACCGCATACTTTCTCCCAAGGAGCGATCGCAGCAAAGCTCCACACATCTTTCATCTGCTTATCCCCATTTATCCGCTTCATAAGCTCATAGTTAAAGATGTGTTTATGTTTCTCATCTTTTCTAGCCCAAATGATCTGTTCAGTGCTATGTGTTAGATACCTGCAGCTAAAATTTGGCGGAGGATTAGTTTTTTGCCATGTGATGATGTTTAAAATTTTATAATCAAGCTTTTGAAGTGCCCTACCGATAGAAAAGATGTTGTGATATGTCCCGCTTATCATTATACTGCCATTGTCACTAAGTGATCGCTTAGCAAGCTTGAGCCATTTTAGGTTAAATTTATCGATCTCATCGATATTTGTGCCCTCATCCCACTTACCTTTATTTACACTAACTATCTGCCCGCTTTGAATGCTAAGCCCGCCATTTGAAAGAAAATATGGTGGATCCGCAAAGATAAGATCAAACTCGCCTTTAAATTTAGCTAGTTCGTTAAAGCAGTTGCCATTTATGAGCCTAAAATCGTTACGCATTTTTAAGCTCATTCATAAAAAGGTATAAATTCGCAAGGTTATAAATTCTCACACTCTTATAAGCCTCTTGCAACTTATTTCTAGCATCGTGCCAACCCCAGCCATCAGTGATCCAGATAAATTTATACTTTGGCAAACACGATATCTTTTTAGCTATTTCGATGTAAGCTCTTGCTACTTCGTTTAATTTTGAGCCACCACCACTATAAAAATTTGCTTCGATTAGATAAGTGACATTTTGTCTCCAAACCACAAAGTCAAATCTCTTCACATCACTACCTAAATTTAAACGGAAATTTGAGCTTGATACTTCAGCTTGAAAGCAGATATTTCCACACTTTTTAGAGAATATCGAAGCTGTTTTGAGGTGCTAAATTTATTAATCGCCGTTAGGGAAAGTAGTAGAAAAGTTGTGAGTTTGAGCGGTAATCTACTTGAGCTAAAGAGTTATTTTGTTGAGCCAGAGAAAATTTACAGCTTTCTTTTAGAGACTGGGCTTGATGAAATTTTCAAGGATAGAAAAATTAAAAATTTATGTGATTATGTGTTTGGCGTAGAAGTTGGACTTGACACAAACGCTAGAAAAAACCGTAGTGGAACAAATTTTGCGAACTTAATCTCAGAAAGATTTCGCTCTGAAAATATCTGTTTTCAAATCTTTTGAGCCAAGCAAGGAATTTAAAGCATTAAGTTTGATAGCGACCTCTGCAAGGTTCTTAGAACATTTTTTAAAATCACAAAAGTAGCCAAGCGTGGCATTTGTCTCTTTTAAACTTGCCATAAAATCATCAAAAGGAGTTATATTATTCATTTTTTACCTTGTTCTTTTGGCTTATTTGTGGAAATGGTATTAAATTTCACCTCTGTAAAATCATCAGCTCCAAGCACTATCTCGCAATTTTCATAAGCCTTTTTGGCGATCTTACACGCCTCATGCTGATCTTTTGCTTTAAGTTTTATCTTTTTACTTAAAATTTCAGTTATCTCAACTTCAAATTCGCCCATTAAATCCCCATTTTTATAAATGCTTGCTCGCTCTCTCTTTCAAGCTGCCTTGATATATCTTCATAGCTAGCAAATTTCACCTTTTGAGCTATCTGTTCGTAGATACTAGCTCTTAAAACACTCTCATACTCTCTTTGTCTCATTTTGTCTGCGACTATAAACATCCTAGCATTAAAGTCTTGAAGCTCGTAAAATTTATTTAGTGAGTTTTTAAAGTCCGTGCTATGCTCGACTTCGTAAAATGAGTTTGGCAAATTTCTTTCATTAAACCATATTGTATCTATTGTTTTTGCTCTTTTAATGATGTCTTCGTAACTAAATTTATATATCTTGCTCAAGCTCGCAAGCTCACAAAGCTTCTTGTCTGATTTATAAATTTTATTCTTATCTTGAGCAGGGATAAATGTTTGAAAATGCCTCAAATTTCCTATCTCAACAATGATACTTTGAAAATAAGAATGTGTAAATTTCTCATTTTGTTCACTCTTGCTATCGCCTGTTTTAGCTAAATTTTTATCTCTAAACTCACAAAGTCCCCAAAGCCCAGCTCTGACCTTATAAAATTCTTTATTAGTCTGCGCTATCCGTCTTATACTAGCAAATGGAGTTTTGCTACCCCAAGTGCTAACATCAGTTTTATGATAGAGATCAAAAAGCGTTGCCATACCACCAAGGCTAGCTAACGCTTCTACTACGCACTCTTTTTGGTTCATCTCTCGCTTAGATACTCTTGCAAGCTTTTTACTTCAAGTGCTTTGCCAGTTTGAACTGTGCTTAGTGACTTGGCAGCTGCGA
>NZ_ANNG01000114.1 GCF_000466685.1 Campylobacter concisus UNSWCS | reverse complement strand
ATATAATCCAACTGTTGAAGAGAAGCCAGTTTTAAAAGACTATATAATAAAATTTAAGCATATTTCCAAAGAAGATGTTGTATCTGCCTTGTCTTTGTTTAGCGAAAATATAAAATATACTGTTTATAGTGATAGGGTATTGCTTCTTACCACTGAAAGCCAGTATAAGATTATTGATAATCTCATTAATGGGCTTGATACTAGCTATCAATTACGACAGCTTAGCTTTACTATTATTAGCACAGATAACACAAAGCTTAAAGAGATT
>NZ_ANNG01000113.1 GCF_000466685.1 Campylobacter concisus UNSWCS | reverse complement strand
GCACGATATATATAATTTAGAGTTGTAGGTTTTTATGAAGCTAAATCAAAAATTAAAATAATGGGTTAAAATGTCAAACGAAATGTTTTTATTGTATCACTCTTATGAATACGGCGAACAAAATAGACACGAAGGCAAAAAAATTCTAGGTGAGTAAGCTATGAACATGGAATTACATTACGATAAACGCCTAGAACAATATTTACATTATATGAAAAATGCAATAGGCAATAGAAAAAAGTTAGTTTTTAAGGGAAATAAAGGTTACGAGTTGAAACATTTAGATAAATATATTAAATATGGTATATGTAAAACAGATTTTGGAATTTTTTTTAGATATAATGCAAAAAAAAAGAAATTACATACAAATAAAAAAAGTATAACGGAATTGGAATGGGATATAAATGAAATAAAATTATACGAAAAAGATTTCAAAAGCAAAAAACATTTTTACAGAACTTCTTTTTTGTTTTTGAATTTAGCTATAAAAGAATTTTTGAAAAGTGAGATTACGGATAAAATTTTATTTAAATTATCATTTTTTGATTTAGATTTTGTAGATACACATTCCCCATTTTACACGGATGATTTTATAAATCAACTAGATTTTAGAATGTATGGAATTAGGCAAGATGATGAAATTTTTAACTACAAAAATTTTATAGATGAAAAAAATCCTATTTCTGCAACTCTTTGTGTTATTGTAGAAAATTCAAACTATAAATTAGGAGAACAAAATGAAAACAACAAATTTTCTTCCTAATATATTAAATTCTTGGTTTGATAAATCGCCCAAAAAACCTGAAATTTGTGATATAAGAAAAAATCAACTATGGCTTTATTACGAAGATTCAATAAATTTTATTAATTTATTGAAAGAGTATGATATAAAAATTTTAGAAATACAGACTTATACCTATAAAGCCAAAAATGATAAAGAGTTAGATTTATCGTATGATTTTTGTAGAAATTATGATTATGAAATAGTCAAATCAAGATTAAATAATTCTGCGTATGATAAAGACAATATTTTTATGTATGAAAAATTTTTATTATTAGATAGTATGGCTCGTGCTGGTTATGTTACATTATTTTCTGTAATCCCAAATTTATCAAATAATATAAATTCGGTAATCGACAATTTAAATTTATGGTTCAACAAATCTCCTAAAATTTATAAAGAAAAAGATATAACAAAGTGCGAATTATGGCTATATTATGAAGATGGTTTATCATTTTTAGGTTTATTAGAACAAAACAATATCAAAGTTTTAGGTTGCGAAGCTCTACTTTTTTATCCAGACAAAAAAGGAGTAGAACCAAATCAATATCATAGCTTTTCACTAGAACACTATCCTTTAGTCAATAAAAATCTGACTTGGTATCCAAAAGAAGAAAAAAATAAATATGATACTTGTAGAAATTTTTTTTATGATAGATTTGAAATAGTCAAAGAACTAAGAAAAATCGGATACGATATGTTATTTCAGACAGAACTGGATTTATCTATTGCAAAAATTGATTAATTTGCAATCTAGGAAGACACCAAATGAAAATAAATAATGCATTAGAACAATATTCAAAAGAAAAAATAAAAATAAATACTTGGTTAGAAGATAATGTCTTTTTTATACAAGGAGATACAAAAAGTTTAATGTTTTTATCTGACTTAATTAAAGCGCAGGCAATGGAATTGAAAAATGACAATATTTGTATTGGTCCAAATTTAGCAGGAAATAAATTTTTTTCTAAAAAAGCTAAATTTGGAATTTTAATTCATAATACGGACAGTGCAAAATAAAAAATATTCTAATAATATCTGGAAAAACAAAAAGAAAGTAGCCTCGATAGTGCAGATAAAACTGGAAAGCATAATGTAGATAAAAAAGAGCTACAAAAACTTTTAAATCAAAAATTAAAATAGGATATATTTATGAGATTAAATAAAAATATAACCGAAAGACTAAATTTGCTAAAAGAAATAGTGAATTTTTTATCTGATGAAAAAAGTTTATCTACTTACTTAAAAATAGCAAATATATACACGGAAGAATGTAGATATAACTCAGCTATCAAATTTTACAAAAAGGGATTACAAATTTCTAAAAGGCTATTTGGAATAAATAATGTCGAAGTAGCAAAATTTTATAATGATATAGGAAATGTATTCTTGCTAAAAAAGGATTTTGAAAATTCTATAAAAAATTTTCAAAAATCTCTTACAATAAGAATTAAAATCTTAGGAGAAATCCACCAAGACACAGCAGTATCATATTATAATCTGGGTGTCGCTTTTTTGAAAAAAGAAGATTATATAAAAGCTTTTGAGCTTAATAATAAAGCACTTGAAATTTATTTAAAGATATGTGGGGATAGCAGTACTAGCGTGGCAAAGTGTTATGCAAATATTGCAGCTATTTGTGAAGTAGCAGATGAGTATAAATTAGCAATAAAAAATTATAAAAAGGCCTATAAGATCAGCAAAAAATTACTGGGAAACAAAAATCCTATGACAAATTTTTACTTTAACAAAATAAGCGACATTTGTAAGACAATGCAAAGTTAACTTTGGTTTTAGTGACTACTTAGAAAGCTCTAAATTCAGCAAAAGCTCACATCTTACACTAAGGACAATATCTACTAGTATAAAAAAAGTAAAAGGTGTTGATTTTTTACAATGCTTAGTTTTAGAGATGCTTTTGGTGCGCAGTTTGCATATCGACAAAAACGAAGTAGTACTTGATACTAGCAAAGCAAAAGACCGCGAAGTGCTAAAGAGAATTTACTACTCTATAAACAAA
>NZ_ANNG01000112.1 GCF_000466685.1 Campylobacter concisus UNSWCS | reverse complement strand
TATTTAGTAGCTCTTTTAGCTCATTTAGCGATGGGTTGTTTGGAGTTGAGCCTATCTTTGCTCCAAGGTTTCCTTTGATCATTAAATTTGCTACCTTATTTAGCTCATCTATCATAGTGCTATCTTTTTTGATGCCAGCTACGACTTTATCGATGTTTTCATTTATGGCTTTGCTCATCTCGCCAAATTCATCATTTGATCTTACCTCTAGCTTGCTTGGTGCTTTTGCTTCGTAAGTTACAAATTTAAACACATCATCAAGCTTAGACTGGATAGTTTTTATAGGGTTAAGAGACTTTTTAAGTAAGAAATAGACAAATGCTGAAAGGATAACGATAAATAGCACTGCTAAGATTAGCTGGATCTTTAGGAGGGGCATAGTATTTGTGGTAAATACATCTTTTTGCATAGCAGATATAGCTAGCCAGCCACGATCGTTTAGCTCTATAAAGTCAGCATATCTATCCTCGCCTTTTGTGTTTTTATAGGCAATTAGACCGTTTTCATTAAATTCTTTATTTTTATATCTAGCGACTAGCTTGCTTGTGGTTGGATTGTCTTTACCGACTAGTTCTTTGTCAGGATGGATGATGATCTTGCCATCTTTATCTACTACGTAAGCATAGCTATAATCAGTCTTGCTGATACTCATGATCTCTTTGCTTAGCTCTTCGATGCTAACATTTGTCGCTGTTACACCGATATCTTTTATAGGAGCAACGAAGCTTATAACCATTTGTTGCAAAGATGCAGATACATAAGGATCAGTAAAGGTAATGCCATTTTTTTCTTTAGCTAGTTTATACCAGTCTCTAGCTCTTGGATCATAGCCATCTTTTGGGGTTTCATTTTTGCCATTTGAGCGGTACATCGCACCGTCATTATAGCCAGCATAAACAAGCCCAACCTCTTTATTTGACATCGATTTGGCTTGAGCTAAGATGGCGTCGATGCCGTTGCGGTTTTCGTCTAGCTTAGACAGGATAGAAGACATACTATTCACGATATGAAGATTGTTATTAAAAAATGTATCCATTGCATTTTTAACATCTTTTAGAATTTGGCGCTGTGTTTGCGTGACTAGCTCGGTTGTTTTGTTTTGGGCAGTGTAGTAACTAGCGGCTGACATAGCCACAAACGATATACATAGAGCAACTATTAGCATTAGTGCTATTTTATTGGTGATTGAC
>NZ_ANNG01000111.1 GCF_000466685.1 Campylobacter concisus UNSWCS | reverse complement strand
AAGAAATGAACAAAAGAGAAGTAGCCGAATTTATCGGAAAAGATATAAAAACTATCTATAACTGGGAAAAAAATAACCCAAACCTATACAAAATACTAGAATTTTATTTTCAAAAAGAAAGTGAAATTAATCCAAAGCATAAAGAACTAATAGAACTATTTGACAAGCTAAGTGAGATAGAACAAGAATTTTACCTATCAGACATAAAAGCAAGGATACTTAAAAAAGAGATAGGGGGATAAATGAGAATAATAACAGCCCTATCGTTATTTTGTATATTTTTAATAGCAGATCCAATAGAAATAAACATAGATAAAAAGAATAAACGAGAAAAATACATAAAAGATTTAAATTTAGTAGGCGAATGGAACATACAAACGGATAGATACTTTATAGATTTTATACTCACAGCAGGCAGTAACTGGGATATAAGTTTTGAAAAAAATCACGAAATTTTACTTGATAATCAACCAAGAAAAATGTTTTGGAAATACGACAATGAAAAAGGAAAAATAAACATATACAACAAAAAAGAAATAACCATATACGGCGGAGATGAAATAATTTTAAAAGAATACATAGGAAATAAATGCTTTAAAGCAGAACTAAACAAAAACTACCAAATAAAAATGTGTAAAACAAAAGGAAAAATAGTAAATAACGTAAAAGACTTGATAAAAATAGAAATGAAATAAAGTATATAGTATTCAAATCCCTCTCTGTCCGCCACAAACCCAAAAAATACGGCATTTAACAACAAATTTATAAAATAAAAAAATCCCTATGCCGA
>NZ_ANNG01000110.1 GCF_000466685.1 Campylobacter concisus UNSWCS | reverse complement strand
CAGCGAAGAGAAATTTGATTACTCAAAGTATATGTTTAGACCCTGGACTGATAATGTAAAAGAATTTATTGATATAGACCAAAGTAAAGAGGGCTGGATAACAGATACTATAAATCGAATAGATAATATGTTGTCTGATTACCCCATGAAAGAAAGAAGAGCTTTAGCATCAAAATACCCTCCAGAAACTATGGAAGAATTTAGAGTCGGAGAGTTACAAAGCTATATGGATTGGCTACTTACAAACTCTGTTGATGGCAAGCCAACAATAATTGGCTTTATGATTGGTCTTGGCACAGCAGAAGAGGAGGCAGAACTAGAAGCCTTTGTAAAATCATTTCCAGAAGGCACTATGATGAGTAATGATGGTGCTGCATTGTTTGTTAGAGCTGATCTAAGCATAGAAGAGTTTAAGAAGCTTTATAGAGAAGATGTAGAAAAAACTACAAAAGAGCATAAAGAATTTCTGGCCAAACTACACAAAGAAGAACAAGAATACAATGCAAATTTCGCTAAAGAGCAAAATGAGAAGAAATTCAAACCTATGCAGGTTAAGAAAAAGTATGAGACCTATGATATAAACAAGGATCAAAAATTTATCTATGCAAGAGAGCTTTTAAATTTCAAAGAAAAAAGAGGCATAGACGTCTTAGAGCTTATGCAAAAGATAGATAAGAAGCAAATTTTAAATAAGATGGTTTAATGGATTAAAGATAGCTACATTGTTTTATTGTAGAAAGCAATGATTGCTCTAAATTTAGTCCTTTTATACGGTTTTATCCACTTTTTTATTTGCGACTTTTTCTAAAATTTCAAATATGCTTTCGCCATTATCAAATTCAGTTTTTATAAATTTGTAAAATTCTTTAAATTTCTCGTCAGCTTGCATATCATAAGTTTTAAATTTCTTAGTTACTTGCATAGGCTTAAAGGTTTCTTGTTTTTGCGTGTCAGTTTGATTGTCT
>NZ_ANNG01000109.1 GCF_000466685.1 Campylobacter concisus UNSWCS | reverse complement strand
TGGATAGGTGGTAATATGCTCTAATGCAAATTAATACCATAAAAAAGAATTAAAACCTATGAAAGAGATGCTGGAATATCTAAATAAAGCGAGACCTTAACAATGCTTAATAATATAACCTATTCGCCAAATCTAAATAACAATTCACTATTTGAAGGAAAAGAATTCGCAAGTAGAGTTAATTATAAGAAAGTGATGGGCAATAGCACAAACTTTACTGGAGCTTTTAAATCCAATAATGATAATAAACAAACTATTTGGGGCAAAAAGTCAGATGATGATCTAGAAGGACAAAAGATACGTCAAACTTTAGAAAGATTTGGTGTGTCTTTTAGTAATGAGGGTCGCGAGCTCCTTGAATCGTCTAATATAAGTGTGGATGAATTTATTGAGAGATATTCTAAAGTTATAAATAGAAGTATGCCACAAGAGGTTGGTGACTATGGACTAATAGATCAAAAAAGCGATCATGAAGAACAAGACAATCAAACTGACACGCAAAAACAAGAAACCTTTAAGCCTATGCAAGTAACTAAG
>NZ_ANNG01000108.1 GCF_000466685.1 Campylobacter concisus UNSWCS | reverse complement strand
CTTCGTTTCCCAATTCAGTAAGATCTTTGGAAAATCCAATAGAAAATAAAACTACAAGTAAAACTAAAATTCTTTTCATTTTTTTTATCTCTTTAGTGCAAATTTTAATAAACAATATATTTACTTTTTTATACTTATATTGTTATTAATTTTTTAAGAAATAGTCCAGAATAAGCAAAATTTTCCTTGATTTTTAAGCAAAATTACCTATTTTAAGCTTTTGCCGTTAAAATTTTATTGCATTAATTATTTAGAGTAAGGTTGATTATTAAGTGTTGGATGTTTTACATAATTTATCATTCATATCCACTTTAGCAATATTATTATTGTTTTTTCATATTACATTACTTACAGAAATTTCTGTAAGAATACATATTAGCTTAGTATGTAAGTCGTCAATTATTCCGCCCAGCAAAAGACCCGTTTGGCTTTTTCAATTAACTTGGTAATGAAATCTTACTTTTCAATACAAGCATCACTCACACCTCCTTTTTTTACCGATGATCGATAAAAGGTGAAACTATTGCTTCAAAGGGTGGGTATGATACATAGTATAGAATAAATTTTATCCTACATTTTTTGTTCTTTTAAATTTTAATAAAAACACTTTTGTAAAAGATGTCCAATCTTACCTAATATGATCCCTATGTTAGCCTATTGCCATATGTTAAATTTAAAAACAAGCAAAGTACGATTTTTTGAAAAACAAGAAGATCAACGTTAAGCTAAAAGTACAAACAGCCGGTGAGGAAACATCGCAATTTGTAAGTTCTTTTATAGCCACTATGAAATCGGCCATAAATCCAAAAGGCCAAGAGTCGATGCTGCAAAAAGATATAAAAAGTATTCTTCAAATTTTGGCTAAAAATGCAAAAGATGATAACAAAAAACTCGTTAAGAAGGACGAAAGAGTAAAAGAGCATAGTAAAGAATTAGATATTGCTAAATAAGTTACTTTACAATAAATAACGGTATTTTATGATACAAAAGTATTTATAATATATAAGTATTACTATTTATAATATAAAAATGTTCTGTATCATAATTATTTTCATAAAAAGTTGTATATTTTTTTAGAAATTCGCGCTCGATCTCTTTTGGATCTTTGCCGGAATTTACTTCATTTTCTAAAAAGACAATTTCCTCTTTTCCAAATGCTCTAATGTTAATTTCTGTTTTTCCAATTTTTACAAACCTACTAAATGGAGAGTAGACATGAGATAAGATATCCATCGTCGGCACCGTATAAAGATTAAGGGTAAAGAAAGCTATACTTATCTTGGCATATATAATTGCAGTGAAATAAAATTATATTTTAATATATATAAATTATATAAAATTAGCTATAAAAAAAGGCAGTCTAAGGCATTATGCCGACTGCCTAAACAAATATGCAAAACACATATTTGTTTTTATCCTTGAACGAATTATACAAAAAAAACTTTATTTATTCCTTAAGATTCTGTATGTTGCTTTTTTAACAAATGTGTATCTTTTTAAAATCAGAGGCTCATTACTGAAGTATTCCGATCGCTCTTCACATCTTTCAAAATAAGTAACAATTTTTTTCATAAGTATTTTTTTGATTTCCGTATTGGGACATAACTTGGAAAAAACAAAAATTAAACAAAGAAAATCGTGTATTATAGGAATTTTAATTTCACTCCCTCTGCGAGATAAAATATCTTTCTCGTGCAAAAATTGTTTTAATGTTGTTGATGTCTTCATGCTTGTAGGCTGTATTGTTAATGTATGAAGTATACAACTATTGTGCGCTGCTATATTTCTTAGACTTTTTATAGCATATAAGTTAAAAGCCGATATTCTTTCTATATTGTATTTTGTTTTATAAAATTCATAAAATAAAATTAATTCGCCAAAATCTAATATTTCAACCAAAACCCAAACTGGCATATTGTTTCTGTATTTATCTAAAAGTGATTTTGAATAGACGCTGTATACTTCTTCATCATATCTATTTATGGCGGACGGAAGTCCGTGGTTATTAAAGTAGTCTTTAACGATGGCATATCCGTCATCTTCATTATTTTGACTACAGCTACGACAGATTAAAACTTTTACTAGGTGCTCGCATAAAAGCGATAGTTCAAGCACTAGCTCTCTAAAAGCAGTATCTAAAATACTAAATTTTCTAAGGTATGCAAATTCTAAAGATTCGTATTGATCATTGTTTTTCTTATAATTTTTCGCGAAGGATTTTACTTTGAAATAGTAGTTACTATATGTCAAGAAATCTCTTGCTCGCTCTTCTGAATATATACCAAATCCTATATTTTGTTTTTTCATGTGATCAACTTGTTGATCAATGGTAAATTTTATTTTCTGTTGTTGCATAAACCTTCCTTTTTTATTTTGTAAATTTATAACTTTTTATCTTTTCTTGTTTTCCATTAAAAAAATACAATAGAAACTTTGGTTGAGAACTTCCTTCTTCATAATTTGGGTTTTCAACCACAACAGCATTTAAATTTGCACCTATTCTACCAATAAGTATAGATTTGCCATCATTGCTTTCATTTTCCCAAAGTCCCGTTATAAGGGTATCTTTTGCTATTTCTTTCATTGTTTATCCTTTGTCAAAAAAAGTCTTTGCTAAATTAATATTAGCTAAAATTAAAATTAGCATTATATCATAAAATCTTTTTTTGTCAAGGGCTACAAAAATTCAATAAACCATAAGATACTTTAAACATTAAATAACTAAAAAATATTGATAAAGCAGTATTATGTTTTTTGACATTGCCTTACGTAGAATCTTAATAAAATTTAACTTATGTTAAATCAAATAGAAAGTTGTTTTACTAAAAAGTATGTTGTAATGAAAAATCTTACTTTTCAATATTAAAAGAGAGGAAAGCCCTAGTTTAGGGCTTTTTGGAATGGCATTTTTTAGTTTAAGGTTTATGAGCCGTAGACTCTAGTGAAACTTAAAGAGTGAGATGCCCTGTTTTAGGGGGGGTTGGGGTTTAAGGTTTTATACCTTCATTTTTTCTGCGATGATAGGCAATTTTTTATTTTTTTACAGACTTGTGCAATTTTTGCAAAGGACATCTCATGTTAATTAATTTTTAATAGCCTTTTTCGTTTAGCTTTCTGTAATTATCACATCCTAACTGAAGTCCTAAA
>NZ_ANNG01000107.1 GCF_000466685.1 Campylobacter concisus UNSWCS | reverse complement strand
CCACCATGATCTTCTGCTGTTGCTGTTACAGTATCGCCTGGGTTAAGTGGTTTATTGCCTGGAGTTGGAACTTCCCAGTTACCATTGTTATCTACTGTTGCAGTAGCTGTGCTTCCATCAGGGAATGTTACAGTTACACTAGTGTCTTTCTCAGGGTTCTCTACCTTACCAGTTACCTTAGTATCATCATTGTCGATTGGATCGATAGATGGTTTATTAGCTGGAGTA
>NZ_ANNG01000106.1 GCF_000466685.1 Campylobacter concisus UNSWCS | reverse complement strand
ATTTCATCACTTTGTCTTATAACATCAGCTGTCTTTTGAGAGATGGCATTCATTGAGCTAGACATTTGCTCAACTGCAGCTGCAGATTCTTGAAGTGAGCTAGCTTGTGTGCTAGCTGAGCTTGTTACTTGAGAGACTGATTCAGCTAGAAGTTTGGCTTTTTCTTCAAGCATCTTGGCATCATTTAAATTTGAGTTTAGCATAGTGCAAATTACTTCACCCATATTTGATACTCCAAGTATCATATCTTTTAGATCAGCCTCAGCACCTTCTGGAACCTCGATAGTTGGTGTAAAATCGTTCTTAGAATACGTGTTTAAAATAGCAGTAACACTTCTAATATTATGTGTTATGCCAGCAAAGAAGCTGTTTAGTAGTGTTTTTAACTCTGCCAAAGATGGGTTATTTGGATTTTGGTTTATAACAACTCCTAATTTACCTTTATTGACAGTATTGACAATGGCATTAAGCTCGCTAATCATTGCATTATCTTTTTTGATACCTTCAACTACTTCGCTAATATTTTCATTAATAACCTTGCTCATCTGCCCAAATTCATCTTCTCTATTTATATCTAATTTAGCTGGAGCATCAGCCTTATATGTAACAAATTTAAATACTTCAGTTAATTTATCTTGTATGGTCTTGATAGGTTTTAAAGAACTTTTTAAAAGGAATAAAACAAATGCAGATAAAATAACAATAAAAATAACAGCCATAATAGCTTGTATTTTAAGTAATGGCATAGTATTTGACGTAAATACATCTTTTTGCATAGCAGATATAGCCAGCCAGCCACGATCGTTTAGCTCTATGAAGTCGGCATATCTATCCTCTCCCTTTGTATTTTTATAAGCAATTAGTCCGTTTTCATTAAATTCTTTATTTTTATATTTTTCTATTAGTTGTTTTGTGATCTCAGGCTTTGTGTTGATCAAATTTTTATCGGGGTGCATAATGATATTTCCATCTTTATCAGCAACAAATGCATAGCTGTAATCTGTTTTGCTGATCTCCGTGATATCTTTACTAAGATCTTCTATACTTACATCAGTTGCGGCAATGCCTATATCTTTTATCGGCGCAACAAAGCTTATAACCATTTGTTTTAAAGAAGCTGCCATATAAGGATCAGAAAATGTTGTGCCATTTTTTTGCTTAGCTAGTTTATACCAACCTCTTGTTCTTGGATCATAGCCATCCTTTGGAGTTTGATTTTTACCATTTGAGCGAAACATAGCTCCATCATCGTAGCCAGCATAGACAAGAGCTACTTCTTTGTTAGCCATTGCTTTGCCTTGTGCTAGAGCGATATCTATACCATTGCGATTTTCATCAAGCTTAGACATAGTCGCAGCTATCTTTTCTATCGTCTGAAAATTGTTGTCAAAAAATGTATCTAGTGTAAATTTTACATCTTTTAGAATTTGACGTTGAGCTTGTGTGACTAGCTCGGTTGTCTTGTTCTGAGCGGTGTAGTAACTAGCGGCTGACATAGCCACAAACGATATACATAGAGCAACTATTAGCATTAGTGCTATTTTATTGGTGATTGAC
>NZ_ANNG01000105.1 GCF_000466685.1 Campylobacter concisus UNSWCS | reverse complement strand
TCCATCGCTATTTTTAAAAAATCCTCATATTCGTCTACGTAAAACTCCATAATTTCATCAAACGAAAAATGAAGCGCGTGTCCTATTATCGCCACGCCCTCGCGAGTGTGGCCTATGCTAAAAAACACGCTACCGCGCTAAGGATAAGCGAGCAGTCTTTGGCTTCTAGCTCCTCAAGCTCCGCTTCGCTCATACAAGTAAGGTTGCTAGCTAGCCTAAAAGTCAAATCAGCCTCGTTGCTTCTGCCTGCGCTCATAGCAAAGCGAAGATCTTTGCCTTTTGGATGCCTGATTTTAACTTCGTTGCCGTCTGATAACGTAACGACGGTGTATTTGATGCCGTCTTGCTCGATGATTTCGTTTTTCTTGCTCATTTTTATTCCTTTGACTTAAAATTTAAGAGCCTTTAAAAAGCCGTTTAATCTATCGGCGCAGCTCTCGTCGCCGATAGAAAATATTTATTATTCGCCCAAATTTGAACGTACTTGCGCCAAATAATCCACACCGCCTATAAGGCATATCATGTTTTCGACGTCTAGTAACGCTACCGGGACTTTGCCTATATTTATATCCAAAAAATGCACGGCTAGTTTAACCGTCACTTCCATCTCTTTTCCGCTTTCAAAGCTTCCCGGGTCTATCTCGGTAATATCGCCCGTCACGGCCATAGAAAAAGGCTCGGGAGCGCCTTTGCCGGATTGAAAGATGCTAGCCTTGAATAAAAAAGGGATTCTATTATTCCAAGTGTTGAGCCCGTATCCCAAATAGGTATTTTTATCAAGTACGCTTAGCTTAAATTCCATTTCCACCGGCTTTATCGTCCCGCTTGCGAAATTGCCACCGAGCGCGCCTTTGGCTTCGATCGTCTCTTGTTCTATCTTTGGTATCGTGAGCGATTTAACTACGCCTAAATATCCTTGACCGTTGATAAAAACGCTTGCTTCTTGAACAACCTGAGGTATCTGTCTTTTTTCCATAACTTTTTTTCGTAAAGTAAGCCTGCTCGTCTTGCTTCGCCTAGCTTCGTTAATCTTAAAATTTTAATGCTCACATACTATATGTATGCTCCGCTTAAAATTTTAAGACTGCCTCGCCATGCTGCGCAATACTTCGCGATTGCCGTTTATGTTCGGTCGCCTACTTTTACTACTTCTCCTTTTCTTTGAATTTATTTGTTTAAATCGTTCATAAGCGTTTCGCCGTATTTATCGACGTAGATAAAATCAAGTGTTAGCTGTTTTACGACGGGATTATTTTGCATGCGGATGTCTAGGTAAAATTTGCCATCCGTGATATTTGCTAGCGTATTTTTCTCGCTCCAAGACAGCTCGTATCCGAGCAATACCTTTGCTCCAACTAGCTGACGAAGGAGCTCGCTAACTGATCTTTTTGCATGATAAAGCTCACTAGCTTTTCTATCGATCGCAAACAGCACTCCCTTTTGGCAAGCTTGCGATATTCGGTCAAATACCCTTACTCTCGCAAGGTCTTTCCATATAGTATCTTGATCGCTAGTCTCTCCGCCCCAAGCCCTAAAGCCGCTTTCTCTAATGATGGTAGAAATTTTTGCTGCTCTGAGCTCATCAGCCGTGCAAGTTTCCCCAAGCTCAAAATCCACGTCTATTTGCGTGCCTGAAACCCCTATCATGACCCTATTTGAGTAGCTGTCGCTATATCCAAACTCGCTTGCGCCATCCGTATGAGCTATCATTCCGGCTATTCTCGCACTTTGTCCTTCATAAACATAAGCGTTCGTTTCATCATCCCAAACCTTGACATTTGGATAAGCGGCAACTAGCCTTCTAGTGCCGAAGTCTCCCATCTTTACTATTGCCGCGGCCGCATCCTGAACTTTCAAATCTACGATACCGGTTGCTTTTAGTCTGGTTGCCATCTTTTCTATCTCGCCCTTAATCGCATCTTCGTGGCTATATTCGGGCGCTACGATTAGATTAGGGTTATATCCGAAGCGTGATTTAGCTTTAGCAAACTCTGTAACGGCACTTTTGCACTCCGTGATCTCATCGTT
>NZ_ANNG01000104.1 GCF_000466685.1 Campylobacter concisus UNSWCS | reverse complement strand
TAAATATTACACTAAATAAGTTAAAAGGGATATAAAAGGTATATTTTTAACTAACCTTGCCGTAAAACTTAACGGCTTGGACTATTTTTTTGGCCGTCTGCTCGTCTGCACCGTAGATTACGTCTCGCAGTTCATTTTCGTTTAATGTATTTAAAAACAACCCCAGCCCAACGCGGTCGGCGGTATTGAGCCTAATGTCTTGTATCTCTTTTAATATCTCCCCTAAACTGCAACGCTCTAATAAATCCGCCAATTCCACATCGGCTACGGCGTCTATACTTATTCTCATTTTTTTATCCTTTTA
>NZ_ANNG01000103.1 GCF_000466685.1 Campylobacter concisus UNSWCS | reverse complement strand
TCAAAATCCTGATTTAGATAATTTGACCGATATTAGCTACTGGTATTTAAAGCATAAAATTAGGCGTTTTACTATGTCGCAAACTTTTATAAGTCTTGAAATTTATAGAAAGCTAAACGGCAGTATTGACCTAATATCTCTTACTAAAAATTATAATAAGGGCTTGGTTACTGTTGTCGTTGATCCTGATACCAGGAAACCTTTAAAAATATTTGATGAATTTGGCGATCTTTGGCAAAAAACTAGGATTATTAAAGATAGCAATACTATTAAACGATATGAAGATGCAAGCGATGATATAAAGAGCTTTGGCAATATTCTAAAACAAAAGCAAGTTTTAAAAATTTGCGATGAGCTTTTTAAAAGCTATGAAAAACCTAAGCCAGTAAGCAGAATGAAAGATTATGAGTTAGTCAATTATTATAAAAATCTAGGCGGTGATGTCAATGTTCAACATTTGGCTTATGTTGAAAATTTAATGTTAGATCGTAACTTAGATAACTTTACACACTATCACGAGAAACATGATCTTAATGCGCCTGATATTGATAGTTTTGTAGATAGATGTTTAATTTGTAATGAGTTTTAAGGAGTATATTATGAAAAATTTATTAGTTGATCTTTCTCGTTATCCGTTTTGTTTTTTTCCACAATT
>NZ_ANNG01000102.1 GCF_000466685.1 Campylobacter concisus UNSWCS | reverse complement strand
GGTATTTGATAGCTACAGAAGATCAGACTTTACCTCTAGGATAGAAAACGCAAATGGTGAAGTAGAAAAGGTAACAAATGCTCTTGGCACAGAAATCTCTAGAATGCTAAACTATAACCTAGAAAAAGCTAAAACCCTAGAAGAAAAAGCTAAACTTCTAGCTGAATCAGTCTCTCAAGTAACAAGCTCAGCTAGCACTCAAGCAAGCTCACTTCAAGAATCAGCTGCTGCAGTTGAACAAATGTCTAGCTCAATGAATGCCATCTCTCAAAAGACAGCTGATGTCATAAGACAATCAGATGAAATTAAAAACATCATAACTATCATTAGAGATATAGCAGATCAAACTAACCTTCTAGCACTTAATGCTGCAATTGAAGCAGCACGTGCT
>NZ_ANNG01000101.1 GCF_000466685.1 Campylobacter concisus UNSWCS | reverse complement strand
TGCACCGCCTTCTTTACCGTCGCTCGCGTCGTCTTTGCCGCCCTTGATCTCACTAAATTTCATCCGTCTAAATCCGCTTTGCTCTGAACTATCCTCTATATATACACTTACGTCTTTATCTGCCTTACTGCTCTTTATCGCCGCGTCTATGTCTGCGATCTCTACTGCAAACAGCAGCTTCGCTCCGCCACGGCTTCTGATACCGGCGTCGGATATCTTTATG
>NZ_ANNG01000100.1 GCF_000466685.1 Campylobacter concisus UNSWCS | reverse complement strand
AAAGCTTTACAAACAGGCGCTGACAAAGATAAAGTAGCTCTAAAAGGCACAGATGCAACTAGCATCGCAAAGCAAGCTGATGCAGTAACTACTGCAAAAAATGAACTAACAACAGCTGCTGCAGGTAGTGACGATAATGCTAAAAAAGATGCACTTAAAAAAGCTATCGAAGCTGGTGTGCCTGTAGAAAATGCTGGCAAGAAATTAAGTGCTGCTGATGTAGATAAACTAAGCACTTCTGACCTTAGCACAGTTACAACTGCAGCCGCAGCCGCAGCTACTACTGCTGAAACAGCTATGGCTACTGTAAAAACA
>NZ_ANNG01000099.1 GCF_000466685.1 Campylobacter concisus UNSWCS | reverse complement strand
TGCATCAGCTTGCTTTGCGATGCTAGTTGCATCTGTGCCTTTTAGAGCTACTTTATCTTTGTCAGCGCCTGTTTGTAAAGCTTTTACACTATCTGCCAAAGTTTTTTCAGCAGTAGCTTTTGCTTTTGTAGCATCAGCTATCTTTTTAGCGTCGCTTCCAGCTTTAGTTGGATCAATGTTATCTTTATATGAAGCTAGCTCAGTTCTTGCAATTTCTGCGACACCTGTCGTATCAGATGCTTTTGATTCAAAATCAGTTAATGCTTTTTTTGCAATCTTTATATTGTTATTGGCAGCGTCAACATCTCCTGCTTTTGTTTTTACAGTAGCCATAGCTGTTTCAGCAGTAGTAGCTGCGGCTGCGGCTGCAGTTGTAACTGTGCTAAGGTCAGAAGTGCT
>NZ_ANNG01000098.1 GCF_000466685.1 Campylobacter concisus UNSWCS | reverse complement strand
GCTAGAAAATCAAAAGAAATTTCTTGATAGTAATTTCTTTATGATAAATGGCGAGTATGTCCCTTACTCTAACTTTTATTTTTCTAGCTGGCATAACTCGAATAGATATATTGCTGAACTTAATAACCGAGTAGCCAGTCTTAATGATTATGCTCTAAGTCAAGGACTTTGTCCTATTTTTGCAGTTTTTACCTTGCCTAGCGAGTATCATAAACAAAAGCTTATAACTCTTAAGAGTGGCAAGAAAAAGCTTGTTTATAATAAAAAGTATATTGATGACGATAAGCATAGCGTTAGTGCAGGCGCTAGCAAGCTTCAAGCTTTGGTTAGAAGCATTATGAATTCATTGCATTTTAGAAGCTTATCGCAAAATCAAAGATGTTATATAACTACCAAAGAACCGCACTTAGACGGAACTTGTCATTTAAATTTGCTTGTTTTTGTCCCTAAAGATAATTTGGATAAGTGCGTTTCTGCTATCAAAGATCGTTTTTTAGATACTCATAGTAGGGTTGAAACCGATATTAAAAACGCTACTTCGTATGTTATGAAGTATATTTTTAAAACTCTTGATGATCTTCGTCAAAATCCTGATTTAGATAATTTGACCGATATTAGCTACTGGTATTTAAAGCATAAAATTAGGCGTTTT
>NZ_ANNG01000097.1 GCF_000466685.1 Campylobacter concisus UNSWCS | reverse complement strand
CTGATGATCTAACAAGACTAAATAGAGATACAACTAAACTAACAAAAGATCTAGTAAATACTAGCATAAGCTCAAATGTAGATGGTAGTATGGATTTAAGGGTGGTAACAGCTGATGGAAGAGAGCAGATAAAAAAAAGACACCCAAGATGCCTTAACCATAAAAGATGCTATCGTTCAAATCATTACAACAGATAGAGCGAATTTATTAGACTTTTTTAAAGAAAATGGTAAATTTTACAATACTCTCCAAGGCGTAAGAGAACAAATAGCTTCTAACCCAGAACTAAGAGAAGCTTTGAATAATCCAAATTTGAACGAAGCTCAAAAAAGTGTCTTAATTCAAGAGATTACAAAATCTGTAATGGTAAATTTAGGTTATTTACCAAATGAAATAAAAATGATTTATACAGATGAAAAAGGTCAAGGCGGAGCAGAAGTAAAAGGCTTTTACTCATTAGAAAACAAATATAGCTATATAAATTTAAAAAATAACAATACCTTAAAAGATTTAGTAGCTACAACTGGAACAGAAGCACAAAGAGCTATGGATACAATAGGCGGCATAGATATAACCAAAAATAGAGATGATAACTCAATATATGCTTTAAATTTTGGAGAATCCTTAAGTAGATACTATGGCTATGCACTAGGTGATACAACCACTTACGCAAATGCTAAAATAAATAACCCAGTCAATATCAATTTAAATTTCTACAATAAAAACAATAGAGAATTTTCAAGGTTGGATAAAGAAAAAGGTGCAAATAGAGACACTTTTTGGACTTTAAATGACATACAAAATATGAGAAATTTAGATGATGGCAATATACAAACTAAAATAAATTCTTTAATCCAATATGGACTAAATAAATATAAAATAGCAAATAATTTAAAAAATACAGCTGAATTTAGAGCTTTAACAAAAAATGGTATGGGTGAATTTGATAAAATTTACGATGCCGAAAAAGAAAAAGTAGATAAGACTAATAATTTAGTTGATACGACAGCAAATACTCTAGAAATCACAAAAGATGTTGTTGGCGGTGGCTTTATTGCCAATGCTGGAACAAAAGGGTTGTCAAAACTTATACTAAATCAAGAAGCAAAAACTTCAGTTAAAGCTGGTTTAACTGGCGCTACGATAGATGCTAGCTTGCAAGTAAGAACCCAAATTTATGATCAAGCTATAAGCAACAATGGTTATGTAGATTTTAGAGATATTAATTTAAATTATCCAAGTATTCTTTTTAGTGCAGTTGCTGGGTCGGTTGCTATACCAAGCGCATTAAAATCTTACGATAGTATCAAATATTCATGTAATGCTATAAAAGAATTAAAAGACCAACTTAAAACAGCTGTTTCGCCAAATAAGCGGGAGCAAATAAATAATAAAATTTTGGAGCACGAAGAAAATATAAAAGCTCATTGGCTGTTTCAAATAAGTAATGCCGCATTAAGGCAAGGTATAAAATATCCTATAACAAGGTTGAATGATGAATAAAATCTTAAGAATAGTTGTCGTTATTCTTTTTTTTGGGTTCGCGGATTATGGCTTTAAATATCCTATTCTTCACTGGATTATTTTTTATTTTTATACAAACACAGTAATATACTTAACTATAAAGACTTATATATATTCTAAAAAAATAACTAGAATAGATATTGCAAATTTGATACTTATCTTAGTTTTTTTGTTTTACTTGGCTATTTATCAATCAAGTGACTGGTTGATTTATCCGTGTATTTTTACATTATTATCAATGTTTATTGTAAGTATTGTAGCTTTATGGCAGAAAAAATAATGAGTAGTATCATAAATGCTTTTATAGATATAGCTCTAAGGCGTGACTTTGCATTTTTTCATTATATTTTTTATAATTTTTATATTTTATTTTTTTGCGCATAAGTGTTGATTGTTTAAAAGATGAAGTAAAAGAACAAAAAAAATTAAAAGAAGTTTTTAAATGGGGAAGCCTTATTCTAATAGCTTTTATAGTTTTAATTTGTCTTACAATTTTTGAAAGCAACGGAATATTCTTTTATTTTTGCATCTTTTCGTGGATTTCTACTATTGGTGTGATTTTTTGGGCTTTGTGGCCTGAAAAATTTATACCAGATAAACCACAGAATAGAAACCCTAAAAAACAAAAGAAGCCAAAAGTCAAATTTGAAAAAAAGAATTCGCTTAATTTTACAAATGTAAAATTAAAAAACAAAAATCTAAAGAACTAGAGATATAAAAGATCCCAGCTCTAAAAATAGAGGTATAACTTTAAGCTCAAGCTACTCTGGTCTAAAGTCAATAAACTACTCAAACCATAGAAATTTAAGCTACAGCTTATCTAAAAACCTAGCAACTCTAGGTAGTGGCAACATAGAGATAGCTGATAAGCAAAACTCTGATGATCTAACAAGACTAAATAGAGATACTACTAAACTAACAAAAGATCTAGTAAATACTAGCATAAGCTCAAATGTAGATGGTAGTATGGATGCTAGGGTGCTAACAGCCAATGGAATAGAGCAGATAAAGCAAGAGTTAGAAAAAGTTGGACAAGGGATTGCTAAAATTACTTTAAAGGCTCTGCTTGGCAACGAAGTTTATAAAAATACAGAAATTATAATTGAGAATTTAAAACGAATAAAAGAAACAGATCCACAAAGATATAATGAAATATTAAAGGCAATCAATGAATATAATAAGGAGCAAGAAGCACTAAAAGGAAGTTTTATTCCGGCAGCTGTTTTACCTATCGCGCCAGTTTTATTAGAATTTTTAGTAGAAATAGGAGCAGTCTCAGTTGCTCTTGGTGGTGCGTACGGTGCTAAAAAGATTGGGGATAAATTTGTAGAAAATTCATCTGAGTATGATTTTTTGTATAATGCAACCAAAGATATTTCAAATCAACAAAATAACAAAGATAATATTTATAATTATGAAGCACCACCAAAAGATATTAAAGATGTGTTTCCAAATGCAGAAAATTCTTCTAATAAGAATCAAAGAAAAAGATGGGTTGATGGTGTGAACGGAGATATATATGAATGGGATTATCAACACGGAGATATAGAAATTTATGATAAACGGGGAAAACATAAAAGGTTCTATAAATCCAAAAACAAAAAAGCAAAAACCACCTGTGAAAGGAAGGAAAACAAATGTTTAAAACAAAACATTGTTGTTCAAAAATGAGAAAGGCTGTAAATTTTAGTTGTGATATTCATAAAAATATGTATGATTGTCCAGACGCTTTGATAATTTATTCGCCCAAATTTGATGAATATGGTATTATTATTCACGACGGTGGAACAAGTAGTATTTTAATTAAATTTTGTCCATTTTGTGGTAAAAAATTACCGAATTCAAAACG
Source organism: Campylobacter concisus UNSWCS (assembly GCF_000466685.1). GTDB lineage: Bacteria > Campylobacterota > Campylobacteria > Campylobacterales > Campylobacteraceae > Campylobacter_A > Campylobacter_A concisus_A. The sequence continues at coordinate 3,355 of NZ_ANNG01000097.1, read as the reverse complement.
CAATAAATGGTTTAATAAAATGGAAAAATTGGGAATAGATATTAACAAAGATAAAATTCCTAAGATATATTTAAATTTTGGTTGGTGGTTGAAAAAATGACTAAATCTTGAAAAATTAGCTAAAGAGTTTATAGAAATGAGTAAGTGATATGTATAGTTCAAAAAATAAATTAAAATTTACATATAGAATTATTAGTAACAAGGAATTTGACGTATCAAAATTAAAACAGCAGTTTCCAATATTGTCAAAAAAAGAAGCTCTTAAAAATAAATAAACCTTATCTAACAATACAAAAAGAAGATGGCAAATTTATTGTTTGCATACAAAAATTATATATTTCAATTGGAAATATTGATACAAAACTTTTAATAGATTTGTTAAACAGTATTAAAACTTCTTTAAAAAATGAGACAAAAATTGATATTGTAGAACAATTAATAATTTCAGTATTACCAAAAACAGACCAATTTGGTATTGATATTCCAATTGAAATTTTAAGATATTTAAGTGAAAATAATATTAACTTGACACTTAGTGGTATATTTTTATGATTTGGTTTAATTTAGACTACGCAAATAAAATCAAGGATTTAAAATGAGTGAAGTAATTTTAAAAAATTCTAATTTGAAAAAAACTGAATTAACTTATGCTTCTAGTTCCATAATCTATGATAGTTTAAAGGAATTTATTTATTCGAAATATAAGGGAGATTGTTTAAAAATAGATATATTCGGTAATATAGATAATGATTTTAGGGCAATTGCCGTTATAGCAGCAATGGATAATGAAAATGATGAAATAATACACAAGCTTAATTTGAAATTTTTTGATAAAAAATATGACTATGGTGAATTTAATCTTGTTAAAGAAATAGCTAATGCAAAATCTTGTGTTCTATTAAAATTAAAAGAGAGCGAAATTCTTACAAAAATATTATCTTATATTTCTTTTGAAAAATTTATGGGCTCTTATTTTTCAAAAGGTAGATTTATTGGAGAAAATATCAATAATTTGAAATTTATCGGTGTTTGTGGTGATCTAAAAAACGAAAAATATATTGAAAAAATAAATTTGTTGGATTCGATTAAAAATATAGAAAATATAGAAAATTCAGATGATTTTTATATAACAAAATTTATAAGTGATTGTATGTGAAAAATAATTATATTGTTAATTCAGAAAATTTTGATAAAGAATTTAAAACTTTACTCGAAAATAAAAATAAGAAGCGTGTGATAAAATCGAAATTTGATTTTGAAAGTGTTTGTGTCGGTAAAAAAATAGAATTGATTAAATTTTTAATTTCTAATAAAAATTTAGTTGGAAATATTGTGTATAAAATCCTTTTTTGGGAAAAAGACGAGGCTCTAGAAAACTGTTTGGCTTTTTGGAATTATAAAAAAATAAAATCCTATAAAAATGGCATTAAGCCGGGTATTATATTTATAGAACAAGATAAAATTGATACTAAATTTATCGATTTTATCTTGTTAAGACATTTTAATTTTGAATTAGCAAAAGAACCATCACTAAATATTAAAGTTCAATTTTTTATAAAGTTTAATGATCAATTCTCTATGCTATTTGATATATATGATGATAGAGGATTTTATGTTTATTACTTATGAATTTAAAAGCTTTATAAAAATATTTTAGATAATGGCTGGTTTGCTATAAAAATCGCATTAAGAAATACAAAAATACATAATTTACAACGACATAAAAGAATAAAGAAAATAGAATTAAAATTTACTTAAGAAAGTTTGTGCTGAAACAATTGGTTATAAATTAAAAAATATTTAACTATAAATAAATAGATCTTCACACACAAAATGGGGTAAAGATAAAATGAGCAGTTATATAGGAATTGGTTTTATATCTAAATGGACTACCAAAAATATTTTTATTTCAAATATTTTAAAAGCTTTTGACAATGAAATATCTTTATTGGGCTTTGCCAATCTAATTGATATTTTAAATCAATATTTTGATAATTATGAAAAAGAATTTCGCTTTGATATAAAAATAGATGAGTTTGAATTTACGAATATTATTTTACAAATAGAAAAAATAGAGAACGATTGTATTTGCTTACAATTATGTATAGCTGAAGATGAACTAATAGGGGATAGAAATATTGATATAGTTGAAAATAAAATCATTTCTTTTATTATGAAAAAGGCACAATATTTTGATTTTATTTTTTGTGACAATAATGCTTATTTGGAAAATAATTTTAATGAAATTTGTAACGAACCCTTATTTTCTATATTAGTAATAAACAAAGGTGATAAAGTTGATATAAAATATGCAAATTGGAAAATAGATGGTTTGAGTGAAAGACAAAATATTTAAATAATAAGCCAAGTTATGTTGTAAATACAGGAAATTAAAAATTAATTCAACATAATTGGCAAAAACAAAAAAGTCTTATTGGATGGTGATAAATAATGGATATAAAACTAACACCACAACAATTTAAATATCTAATGGAAAATTGTAAATTCTCAAATAGTATATCTGCTATTTGTAACAATGAAAATTCTGTAAAAATTAGTGTGGATATAAATTTAGCAGAAAATATTAGAGAGTGGGCTCTTAATGAACTAGAAGTAAAAGGTTTTGATGAAAATTATGAGTTAAATTATCACGGAAAAATTATAGAAGCATTGGTGGATTTATTCCATGTTTAGCGTGCTAAATTTAGAAAATAACTTACAAAATAAAATACAAAATTTGCTTGATAATAGAAATTTGCCAAAACCAAAGATGATAACAAACCAATGCTTGCAGGATACATTGATTGAAAATGATTTGCAAGGAAAGGATTTGTTTGAACTTGAAAAAGATAAAATAAAAATTTTATCTACTGATTTACCAATCTTTAATGATGAAGCATTTAGGTATTATTTGCCACAATTTATCTATTTTTATTTGATGCGGTCAGAATTTATAGTCGAAGACATGTTTATACAAGTATTTTTTAAATCGAATTTGCTTAATGAAAAAACATATAGATTTTTGCAGTTTAAGATAGATGAAAAAGAGATAATTGTTGAATTTTTGCAAAAAATTTATGATGAAATTTACAATATAACCAAAACAAAAGAGTATAAAGAGCTTAAGGTTTTGGGAGCAAGAAGAAATTATAGTGCCATTTAAGGCTTATAAAACAGAGATTAAAGAAGCCATAGCATTGTGGAAAGTCATAAATTAGATAGTTATAAAGTTTCAGAAAAAGACTACCTGATGATCGGGTATGCTTAGCAAGATATAAATTTAAATGCCAAAAGTGCTCTTAGCCTAAAAGGTGCAAACCTAAACTCTGGCAATGATACAAATTTAAACGCAGAG
>NZ_ANNG01000096.1 GCF_000466685.1 Campylobacter concisus UNSWCS | reverse complement strand
ATATATTTGAAAGAGGTTTTAAATATCTACCAACAACAAAGATCAAAAGTGCTATAACAACGATTATAAAGATGATAGAAGATATAAACTGCGAAACAAGAGTGCTATTTAGGCTATTATCATAATCACTTATAGAGTTTGCAGAGCAAACAAGCCAGTTAGCTTTATCATAAGATTCGCAAGCAAGAAGTCTCTCTGTGCCTCTAAGATTATAAGTAAATGTTTTATCGCCATTTTTCTTATACTCGTTTGAGTAGTCATCAAGGATCTTCATAGCT
>NZ_ANNG01000095.1 GCF_000466685.1 Campylobacter concisus UNSWCS | reverse complement strand
AGCCAAGCTTGAAAGTTTGTTAAGCTCAATAAAGGCATTTGGATTAGGTAAAGAGTGCATTATATATGAAGAAAAGCCTAACAAGGAAGCGCTTGCGGAGCTAAAAGACGAGGATTTGGTAAAGCTCGGTCTTAAAAGAGTGGTAAAAGATAATTTTAGGATAGTGCCTAAAATAGAGAGTTTGGAGGTAGGAAAATGATAGAGCCAAAATACAGAATAAAAGACAAAGCCGATTTTGAGAGAATTTTTAAAAAAATCGCCGAGCTTGATAA
>NZ_ANNG01000094.1 GCF_000466685.1 Campylobacter concisus UNSWCS | reverse complement strand
TGTATTAAACTCATCCTTGATATCCTTTTGCCCACTCTTAGTTAGCACCCTTAAATCCATACTACCATCTACATTTGAGCTTATACTAGTATTTACTAGATCTTTTGTTAGTTTAGTGGTATCTCTATTTAGTCTTGTTAGATCATCAGAGCTATCTTTATCAACTATCTCTATGTTGCCACTACCTAGAGTTGTTAGGTTTTTAGATAGTGTGTAGCTTAAATTTCTATGGTTAGATAGATCTATTGATTTAAGACCTGTAAATTTATCTTCTTGATTGTTATTTGATCTGCTATCTTTATTGTTTTTATCTTCTAGGATATAGTTAGCTCCTATACTAAAGTTTGTTCCTTTGTTGTAGCTTGTATTTGATAGATTCTCATAGCTTAGGGTGTCTGTTTTTAAATTTAGGTTATGGTTATCTATAAAGGTATTATCTTTATCATACTCTCCTGCTGCTAGAAGTGATCCTTTTAGATGAGTGTTTTTACCTACCTCTACGTTTAGCTCATTGGCTGTTATAGATGAGAGGATAGTTTGTTTAGTTATTGTATTTGAGCTTGATCTAGAGAAATTTGCATTGGTGCTAGATTTATCTATGGTGTTA
>NZ_ANNG01000093.1 GCF_000466685.1 Campylobacter concisus UNSWCS | reverse complement strand
ATTCTCTTCATATGCGTAAATTTCACTATTTTTATCTTTGTAGTATTTCATCATCTCTCCTTATCTTAGTTCTGCCCATAGTTTATATCTTGAATTAAAAATGTCGCTAAGACTTCGCCTAGAACTTCCACCATTGCCATAGTATGCTTCGGCTCTATATGTTGCCTTTGGTGGCACTATGAAGCTTATGGATGTTTCAGCCATAGAGTCTAGCTCTTGCGTATATATCTTTACG
>NZ_ANNG01000092.1 GCF_000466685.1 Campylobacter concisus UNSWCS | reverse complement strand
CATGTCAAACAAAATCGGCATTATAAAAAGCATCTCACAAGGATCAAATGTAATCGCAACTGCAAAGGACGGCACACAAAGAGTGTTAAAAGTAGGCGATGAAATTTTTCTTGGTGAGACTATACAAACAACTGATATTGACTCAAAAGTAGTCATAACTGCAAACGATGGCAAAGACATTGCGATCATCGGAAAAGATACCCTAAATTTAGACAAGAGCGTAGCTCATAATGAGAGCTTTGGTGACGATAGCGTAGCTGATGTAAGCGCTATCCAAAAAGCACTTCTTGATGGCGCAAACATCACAGATCTTGAAGAGACAGCAGCAGGTGGTAACGCAGCAGCTGGAGCTGGTGGAGATGGTGTAAGCTTAGGTGCTGCTAGCTTTGAAGAGGGTGGTCACTACTCAAACATTACTGATGATTATAGAAATTTACCTGATTCAAGCAGGGCTTTTCAAGCTCCAGAAAACTCAATCGGCGGTTATAATGACGGCAA
>NZ_ANNG01000091.1 GCF_000466685.1 Campylobacter concisus UNSWCS | reverse complement strand
CTCTCTTGTAGAGTGAGGTGAGTAGATATTTGGTCCAATAGAACATGCACTAAGACCTGCTTTTTTCTCCAAAAGCACTCCACATTCAAGTCCAGCATGCACAGCTGTTATCCTTGCATTTGACTTATAAATTTTAAGCTCTTCTAAGATATCGTTTGCAAATTTATCATTTATAGGCTTCCAAGCCGGGTTTCTATCTTTTGAAATGACGTTAAAACCGACCGCTTTTGCAAGCTCTGAAATTTCAAATTCCATCCTATTTAGCCCGTCTTTACTCATTGATCTTGCGAAAAACTCCCAAAAATTTATAAATAAGAAATGTAAAAAGAATACGCAATAAAGAAGCGGAGAAGATAGGATAGTGACACTAAATTGATAAATTTGCGTTTGGCTACTGGAGCCACCATTTATAAATATTTTGGTAGCTAAGATAGATGCTTATTAAGATAAGCGGAGCAAAACCCCATATAAATAGGTAGGGTGAAATTTATTTGACGGCATTTTTGGCTACAAAGTTTTATAAAATATACAAATTTCAAGCCAAAAATACTAAATTTTGGTTCTTTTTTCACTTGCTTTTTTGATCTTATTTTTAACTATATGAAATTTTGAAGCTGCAGCCGAGCATAGATCCTTGTAAGTAACCAAAATTTTTGACTCTTCTTTAGTGCAAATGACTGCAAAAACGCTCTCAAGGTCGATTCTCTCTTTTTGTGTTAAATTTTCCATCTATTTTCCTAGCAATTTTCTCATCTTATTGACAACAAATAATATTTCATCATCGTCAAGCTCACATAGCAGTTTGCAAACAGCAGCAGCAGCTTGCGGCTTCGAGTTTCCAAGTCTCCAGTCCTGATATGTCCTCATAGGCACGCCAAGATCTTCTGCCATTTTTGCTTGTGAAATTTTCTTACCGATATTTTTTGCCTCAACTGCATTGTGAAGCAAATTAAATATATCACTTGTTTCAATCATTGAAGAATTATACGTTATTTATTATTAAATATACCTAAAATATTATATAAATAATGTAAAATAGTATATAAATATCGATAAAAAGTATTAATTATACTAAAAATTATTTATAATATACGTTAAAACGTATAAAAATCTTTTAAATTTTTGAATAAAATTAGAAATTTTGGGTTTTATGTTGAAGTTAAATTTTTTATTTTGCTTTAAATTTTATTTGTTTTTACGCAAAGCTTATAATATAGGCATTAGAAAAGTTTAGTTATATAGGCTAAATATATATAAATAAATTTTTTTAACTTATATACTTGACATTGATAAACTAAAGTTGTATAATCCGCTTAGCAATTAAAAAGAAATAGTGCTAAAAGTGAGTAAAACAAATAAACGCGATTTGATACTAAATTCTATCATTGAAGCCTATTTGCAGGACAATGCGCCTATTGGCTCAAACGAGCTTGGCTCTCGTATGAGCATGGCGATACCAGCATCGACGATACGTGTTTATTTTAAAAAGCTTTCAGATGAGGGCGAGATCACAAAGCTTCACATCAGTGGCGGCAGGATCCCAACTATCGCTGCGATGAGGAGATATTGGAGTGAAATTTTTACTGAGAGCGACATAAATTTAGAGATAAATGATCCAAGAAGCTTAAAGATGCTCTGTGATGAGTTTGAGCTTTATTGTATGATTTTTGGCACGATCGATAAGGAGTTGCTAGAAATTTTAAATTTAAATGATAGATATTTGGTTTTAAATTTTAGCGACGATGAGATCGTCATCAAATTTGACGCTAGGATGTATAAATTTTTAAACAACCTTATCGGAGTTAGTTTAGACAAGCTTGAGCTTATCTGTTCTCAAGTTGGCTTAAGCGAACTAAAAAACAAGATAAGAGAGCTTAAAAGGACTAAAATTTACTTCCAAGAAAACGAAATTTTAGCCTTTGATATGTTTAAGGATAGACGCTTTAAGATGGTTTTTGACCCAAGTTTTAGCTTGCAGATGGACGAAAAGCTTACATTTTCTCCTATGTTTGACGAAAATTACATGGGGCTTAAATTTAAAGCAAACTACCTTGGTAGCGAGGCGCAGATGATCTGTGCTGGCAGTGTTTATACTGATTATGTGAAATTTATAAATCTAATAAAGGAGGCCGCGTGAGCGAAGAGGTAAAAGAGCAAAATCTACCTGAGGTTGAGCCTGTGCAAGAGGCAGCTAGCGATAGCGTAAATTTAGACGCACTTGGCGATATCTCAAAAGTAGAAAAGCTCGAAAAAGAGCTTGGCGAGATCACTGATAAATATTACAGAGCAAATGCTGAGTTTGAAAATATCAAAAAGCGTTATGAAAAAGAGAAAGCAGACGTTGCAAGCTATGCAAATGAGAAATTTGCAAGGGACTTGCTACCAGTCATAGATGCGCTCGAGATCGCTGCAAATTTTGACCCAGAGGATGATGAATTTGCTAAAAAGATCAAAGAGGGCATTTTGATAACGATAAATCAGTTCAAGAAATGTTTTGAAAAGCATGGCGTGAGCGAGATCGCAACTGATGCCGAGTTTGATCCAAATGTGCATAATGCCGTTTTAAGGGTCGATAGCGAGGAGAAGCAAAGCGGTCAGATCGTGCAAGCTTTACAAAAAGGCTATATGATAAATGGTAGGGTTTTGCGCCCAGCTATGGTCAGTGTGGCAAACTAAATTTAAAAAATAAATCTAATAAAGGAAAAATATGTCAAAAGTTATAGGTATAGACTTAGGTACAACAAACTCTTGTGTGAGCGTTTTTGAGCGCGGCGAGAGCAAGGTTATCCCAAACAAAGAGGGTAAAAACACAACTCCATCTGTTGTTGCTTTTACAGACAAAGGTGAAATTCTAGTAGGTGACGTTGCAAAACGTCAAGCAGTTACAAACCCTGAAAAAACGATATATTCTATCAAACGTATCATGGGTTTGATGAGCAATGAAAAAAATGCCGAAGAGGCAAAGGCTCGCTTGCCATATCACGTTGTGGATAGAAATGGTGCTTGCGCGGTTGAGATCGCTGGTAAGGTCTATACTCCGCAAGAAATTTCAGCAAAAATTCTTATCAAACTAAAAGAAGATGCTGAAGCATACCTTGGTGAAAAGGTAACAGACGCAGTTATCACAGTGCCAGCTTACTTTAACGATAGCCAAAGAAAGGCTACAAAAGAGGCTGGAACGATCGCAGGACTAAATGTGCTTCGTATCATCAACGAGCCAACAGCTGCGGCACTTGCTTATGGTCTTGATAAAAAAGAGGCTGAGAAAATTTTAGTTTATGACCTAGGTGGTGGTACATTTGACGTTACAGTGCTTGAAACTGGCGATAATATCGTAGAAGTTTTGGCAACTGGCGGTAACGCATTTTTAGGTGGCGATGACTTTGATAACAAGATCATCGACTGGTTGGTAAGTGAGTTTAAAAACGAAACTGGTATCGATCTAAAAGGCGATATCATGGCGCTTCAACGCTTGAAAGAAGCAGCTGAAAATGCTAAAAAAGAGCTAAGCTCGGCTCAAGAGACTGAGATAAATTTACCATTTATCACAGCTGATGCGACTGGTCCAAAACACCTTGTCAAAAAGCTAACTCGCGCTAAATTTGAAGGCATGATCGACTCACTTGTGGGCGAGACTATCACTAAGATAAATGAAGTCATCAAAGATGCAGGTCTAAGCAAGAGCGACATCAAAGAGGTCGTAATGGTCGGTGGTTCAACTCGTGTGCCACTTGTTCAAGAAGAGGTTAAAAAGGCATTTGGCAAAGAGCTAAATAAGAGCGTAAATCCAGATGAAGTCGTGGCTATCGGTGCTGCGATCCAAGGTGCTGTTATAAAAGGCGATGTTAAAGACGTTCTACTTCTTGACGTTACTCCACTTAGCCTTGGTATCGAGACACTTGGCGGTGTGATGACTAAGATCATCGAAAAAGGCACAACCATACCAACTAAGAAAAGCCAAGTCTTCTCAACTGCTGAAGATAACCAAAGTGCCGTTACTATCATGGTTTTACAAGGTGAGCGTGAGTTTGCAAGGGATAATAAATCACTTGGTAACTTCAACTTAGAGGGCATCCCAGCAGCTCCAAGAGGTGTGCCTCAAATCGAAGTTGAATTTGACATTGACGCAAACGGAATTTTAACCGTTTCAGCAAAAGATAAAGCGACTGGCAAAGCCCAAAACATCACTATATCAGGATCAAGCGGTCTTAGCGAAGATGAGATAAATAGCATGGTAAAAGATGCTGAGCTTCACAAAGAAGAGGATAAAAAGCGCAAAGACGCAGTAGAAGCTAGAAACCAAGCAGACGCACTAGTTCATCAAACTGAAAAGAGCATGAGCGAGCTTGGCGAGAAAGTCCCAGCTGAAGATAGAAGTAACATCGAAGCTGCGCTAAATGACCTAAAAGAGGTCTTAAAAGATGAAAACTCTTCAAAAGAGCAAATCGATGCAAAAGTAGAAGCTCTAAGCAAAGCTAGCCACAAACTAGCAGAAGCTATGTATAAAAAAGATGAAAACGCTGGCGCAAACGGCGGCAACAAAAAAGACGACGACGTTATAGACGCTGAAGTCGAGTAAAACTCCTAGAGCAGGGCAACCGGCCTTGCTCTTTTAAATTTAACCTATAAATTTAAACTTCTAAACACTTCTTAGCGCACACTCGCGACATCATCTTGTAAGATAAGTATAAATTTCTAAAATGTAAAAATTTGCCGCACTCTAAAATTTAAGATCTTTTAACGATCTCCACCCATCTATCAAGCTCTTGTTGCTCGGCTTTTAGCGTGCTACTTTCGCCGTGTCCTGGATAAAGTGCGAAGTCACCCTTTAGATTTTTACATTTTTCTAAGCTTTCTAGCATCTCATTTTTATCCGAATATGGAAAGTCCCAGCGTCCGATGCTACCTTTAAATAAAAAATCTCCACTAAACATCGCGTCATCTATCTCTATCATCGAGCAGCCCGGTGTGTGCCCTGGGAAATGGTGAAATTTAAAAGAAAAGTCACCCACCGCAAAGCTCTCATCGCCTTGAGCCAAAACATCTGGCACAAAGGTGTTTTTCATATAGCCAAAAATGTCACTCTCACACATAAAAGCATCAAATTTATTGATATAAACTGGGATTTTTAGCTCATTTTTTAGCTCGCTCACGTCGTAAATATGGTCAAAATGCCCATGAGTGCAAAGTATCGCCTTTAAATTTTGTGCATTTTGCAAAACCCATTTTTTTGCCCCATCGCCTGGATCTATCACCAAACTTGAGCCATTTTTGGTAACGATGTAGCAATTTGTCCCAAAATCGCCAAAACTTTTATGCATTACTCTCATTTTTTACCTTAAATTTATCATTTCTTAAATATTTACTTCTTTTTACTTAAACTTAAAGAAAAATTTTAAATTTAATTAGTATAATTTTTGCAAAAGGAAGCAAATTTAGGCAAAGGGACAATGAAGGGGTATCAAAAAATAGAAGAAACCTTAGTTTTTAGCTTAAAAGATAAAACTAAAGGTAAAAAACTACTATTAGGCGTAAGCGGCGGTATTGATTCTGCTGTGGTTGCGACACTTTGTGCGAGAGCAAAGCCAGATGAAACTCATGCACTCATCATGCCAACAGCATCATCAAACAAAGAAAATATGGACGATGCCCTAAATTTATGTGAAAAACTAAACATAAAATATAAGGTTTTATCCATAGAGGGCATTTTAAATGCTTTTTACGAAACGATAGATGTAAATTTAAGCAATTTAAGAAAAGGGAATTTAGCAGCTAGAGTTAGAATGAGCTTGCTTTATGATTATTCATCTAGTATAAACGCTCTAGTCATCGGCACAAGCAACAAAAGTGAGCTTATGCTTGGTTATGGCACGATATTTGGGGATTTGGCGTGCGCGATAAATCCTATCGGAGAGCTTTATAAGAGTGAAATTTTTGAATTTGCAAAACATCTTGGTGTTGATGAAAATTTTATCAAAAAAGCGCCTTCTGCTGATCTTTGGGATGGGCAAAGTGACGAGGGCGACATAGGTTATAGCTACGCTGTCATCGATGAAATTTTACAAAATTTAGAAAATAACAAGGAGCAAGCCATCAAAAAGTTTGGATCAAAAGCGGTCTTGGATATAGAAAATAGAGTTGTTTCAAACAGGTTTAAACGACAAATGCCGTTGATAGTGAAAATTTAAAGGATTAAAGATGAGAGAAATTCCGTTTTACAAACCAACTATCACTGAGCGCGAAAGTGAGCTTATCGAAGAGGCTTTGCATTCTGAAAATGCTACTGATACAGTTGCTAAATTTGAAGAAAAGATCAAAGAGTACTTTGGTGCGAAATTTGTAGTTACTACAAACAACATCGCAGCAGCGCACCATCTAGCACTAAGCGCTATGGATACAAAGCGTGGCGATAAGGTCATCTGCTCAGTAAATGCCTTCCCTATCGTGGCTCAGGCAGTTAGACACTTTGATGCTGAGCCTATCTTTGTCGATATCGATGAAGAGGACTTTAACATCAGTCCAGAAGCCCTTGAAAAGGTGCTAAAAGAGCAAAATCACAAAAAACTAAAGTGTGCTTTCATCTCACACATCGCTGGACAAAGTGCTAGGCTTGATGAGATAAAGGCTATCTGCGAAAAATACGGCATCGTCGTTTTAGATGATGCAAACCGAGGCATAGGTCTTACATATAACGGCAAAAAAGTCGGTTCAGACTCGTTTTTGTCATGCTTTCAGACAAACTCACGCGTGCAAAATCCTATCTCAACAGTTGGATTTTTCACGACAAATGACGAAGAGGTCTATAAAAAAGCAAAACTACTTCGTAACTATGCCCTTGTAAATGGTATAGATAAATTTGGTAGTTTAAGCTACATCTACGACGTCGTTGATATCGGTTTAAAATATGACATAAACTCGATAAATGCGGCATTTTCTATCGCTCAGCTTGAAAAGACAGACGAGCTTATAAAACGTAGAAAAAAGATCGCTGAAATTTACGATAAAGAGCTTAAAGAGTGTCACAACATCACAACTCCAGTCAAAAAACGCGAGCACATCTACACCCAGTACATCATCAAGATAAATAAAAACCGTGACAGCTTTGCTAGAGAGCTTTTTGAGCGTGGAATTCACACTTCGCTGCACTACATACCGATACATTTGCTAAGCTATTATAAAAATAAATATTCGCTTAAAGTAAATGACTTCCCAAATGCTCTAAAAACATATCAACAAGTCTTGTCGCTACCTATATATCATAGTTTGAGCGACGAAGAGGTGCAATACATCTGCAACACGGTAAAAGAAATTTCTAAATCTCGTGTTTAAGAAATTTAATATCCTTTTACACTCTTGGGCGAATGACTACTTCTTTCGCCCAAATCTCTTTCAAATTTTACTAGCATTTTTACTTCTGCCACTAAGTCTTATCTACGCTCTAGTTGTTATTTGTAAGAAATTTAGCGCGCAAAAAAAAGACTTTGGTATAAAAATAATTAGCGTTGGCAACTTAACCCTTGGAGGAAGTGGCAAGACCCCACTTTGCGTCGCTATCGCTAAGAATTTCGAGGGCGCTTTTATCATCCTTAGAGGATATAAAAGAAAGAGCAAAGGCATGCAAGTTGTCGCAAGGGATGGCGAAATTTTACTTGACGTAGCAGCAAGCGGCGATGAGGCGATGATATATGCTACAAGCCTTAAAAACGCAAATGTTATCGTTAGTGAAGATAGAAAAGTAGCCATAGATTACGCCAAAGAGCATGGCGCAAAGTATATCTTGCTGGATGATGGATTTTCCAAATTTGACATAGCTAAATTTGACATCTTGGTGCGTCCAAGCCCAGAGCCAAAGCTAAAGCTTTGCCTGCCAAGCGGGGCTTATAGATATCCGTTTAGCTTTTATAAATTTGGTGATTTTATAGCGTGCGAGGGGCAAACTCACTTTAGAAAGAGTGAAATTTTAAATAAAACCGAAAAAATGGTGCTAGTAACAGCCATAGCAAACCCAGTCCGCCTTGAGCCATTTTTTAGCGAGTGCGTGGGGCAGGTATTTTTCCCTGATCACTACGACTTTTCAAAAGAAGAGCTAAGTGAAATTTTGCAAAGTTATGGCGCCACCTCGCTTTTGATGACGCAAAAGGACTATGTAAAGGTAAAGGATTTTGGGCTGAGAGTATCGCTTATCACGCTTGAAGTTACGCTAAGCGAGGAGTTTAAAAAGGTTTTGGCGAAGCAAATTTAAGCCCATTTTGTTATAATGAGCCACTTTTTAAAAGGAAAATTTAGATCAAAATGAGAATTTTAATCACCTCAGCCGCAAAGAAAAAAGAGGCAAAAAAACTAAGCAAAAAGCTCGTGAAAAAGGGCTTTGCAGCTTGTGTGAGTAGCTTTAGCGCAAAGAGCATTTATCTTTGGCAAGAGAAGCTTTGTGATGAAAAAGAGCAAATTTTACTCATAAAAACGGACGCGAAATTTAAAAAAGTAGCTAAATTTATAAGAAAGCACCACAGCTACGAAACCCCAGAAATTTTGGCACTTAAGCCAAAAGAGATATTTAAAAAATATGAAAATTGGATAAAAAAATCAACCAAAAAAGGCAAAAAATGAGACTAACACCAACTAGAAGCGTGAAAGATGAAAAGGTAAAAAATGTAAATTTAAGCACAGCCATGCTTAGCCCAAGCTCCGCTCACGGCGGACTTTACGCGCCAAAGAAGCTACCAAAGATCACAAAGGCAAAGTGGCAAGAGCTCTCAAGCCTAAGCTACGAAAAGCTCGCACTTCACATCATCTTGCTGTTTAAATTTGACGTGCCAGAGGCATTTTTCAAAAAAGCGCTCAAAAGATATGCAAGCTTTGATGATCCAAAGCACCCAGTCATTTTTAAAAAAATAGATAAAAATTTATACGTAAATGAGCTCTATCACGGCCCAACTAGGGCATTTAAGGATATGGCGCTTCAGCCTTTTGGCTCGCTACTTAGCCAGCTAGCAAAAGAGAGGGGCGAAAGATACCTTATCATGTGCGCAACTAGCGGTGACACGGGTCCTGCGACACTTCAAACCTTTGCAAACGATGAAAATATCAAGGTCGTCTGCCTCTATCCAGACGGCGGCACGAGCGAGGTGCAAAAGCTTCAGATGCAGACCATGCAGGGTGAAAATTTAAAGGTTTTTGGCATAAAAGGCGACTTTGATGACGCTCAAAGGGCGCTAAAAACGCTGCTTGCAAATGATAAATTTAAGGCCGAGCTTAAGAAAAAGCGCCTTAAGCTAAGCGCGGCAAACTCGGTAAATTTTGGCAGAATTCTCTTTCAGATCATCTACCACGCCTACGCTTACGCAAATTTGCTAAAACAAAAGGCGCTTAAGGCAAACGAGAGCTTTGATATCATCGTGCCAAGTGGAAATTTTGGCAACGCTCTTGGGGCATACTATGCTAAAAAAATGGGCGCAAAGATCGGCAAGATCAAGATCGCCTCAAACGCAAACAACATCTTGACGCAGTTTTTCACCACTGGAGTTTATGACCTAAGGGACAAAAAGCTGGTTAAGACGATAAGCCCAGCCATGGACATTTTAATAAGCTCAAACGTCGAGCGCTTGCTATTTGATAAATTTGGTAGCGAGCGAACAAATGAGCTTATGCAAAGCCTTGCAAAAAACAAATTTTATAAGCTTAGCAAGCAAGAGCTTGAAGTGCTAAAAGAGGACTTTGAGGCTAGCTGGTGCGACGATAAAGAGTGCGAGGCATATATCGCAAAGCTCGCAAAGGACGGCTACGCGATCGATCCGCATACGGCAACTTGCTTTAAAATGGTGGAGGCTAGCCGCATAAACGTCATCACATCTACCGCGCACTGGGTGAAATTTACGCCAAGCATGATCAGGGCGTGCCAGATCAAAGATACAAAAGATGAAAAAGATGCGCTGGCAAAGACCGCTAAAATTTTAAACGATAGCGTGCCAAACTCGATAAACTCACTATTTAGCGCGAAAATTTTACACAAAGATATCATAAAAGAGGACGAGATCGAAAAGTGCGTCCTAGAATGGATCGAGCGATGATAATCATCCCAGCCCGCCTTGCCTCAACAAGGTTTAGTAATAAAATTTTAAAAGAGATAAATGGTGTGCCGATGTTTGTGGCGACGGCTCTTAGGGTAAGTGGCGTGGACGATGTGGCGGTTGCTGTGGATGAGCCAAGCGTGCTTGCTATCGCCAAGGCTCACGGCATAAAAGCTGTGCTAACTAGCAAAGATCATCAAAGTGGCACTGACAGGATAAACGAAGCGGCGCAAATTTTGGGGCTAGACGAGAGTGAGATCATCATAAATGTGCAAGCTGATGAGCCATTTATCGAGCCTGAAAATATCGCCAAATTTAGGGCATTTTGCGAGCAAAATAAGGGGAAAGCTTTTATGTTTTCTTGCTACAAAATGATGGACGATGAGTTTGCGGATGATAAAAATTTAGTCAAAGTGGTGACCGATTTTGAGGGCTACGCGCTTTATTTTTCAAGATCGAGGATACCATTTAACAGAAGCGAGTGCAAAAGCTACAAGGCGCACCTTGGCATCTACGGATACGGCGTAAAAAGTCTAAAAGAGTTTTGCGGCCTCTTACCTTCAAGCCTTGAAAATACCGAGAAGCTCGAGCAGCTGCGTGCCCTAGAAAATGGCAAAAAGATAGCGATGCTAGAGGTTGAAAGTCAAAGTATCGGTATCGACAGCGAAGAGGACTACCAAAGAGCGTTAGCTAAATTTAGCAAATGAGCTTAAATTTGCTCTGCTTGGGCGTTTTGCTGCGGCAGAGCAAGTTCTAAATTTTTATAAATTTGGCTAATGGTTTGGCTGATATTTTGTATTTGATTTTGTGGTCTTGCTCAATTTAGCCTTGTTATTTGTTAAATTTACTGCGAATTTCATATTTTTAAATTTATTTGAATAATTTTGTCTATTTGCTGAGATGTTTTAAATCGCAAACTTGACTGAAGTTTTTTGACTTCGCGGTTTAGGTTGTTTTAGCAAATTTTATATTTGCTGAGGTGTTTTAAAATTTCATAAATTTAAGATAATCGTAGGCTTTACTTAGTTTTGTTTTTGCATTACGGTCTTGTAGCACGCGATTTGGTGCAAAATTTGATTAAATTTTAGTTGCGTTGCTGCCTTGGTGCTAAACTAAATTTGTTTATATTTTTATTTATTGGCATATTTTAAAATTTGATAAATTTAAGATGATTGCAAGTTTTGGCTTTGCGATTTTACTCGCGTCTCTACACGATATAAATTTGATAGCCTAAATTTACTTATTTGCTACTTTTCTAGTTAGTTGTAAGATATGCAAAGCCTAGAAAAAATTGGCTGATAAATTTAAAATTCCAGCCAAATTTGCCTTTGCAATCTAAATTTTCTCAAGCTTTGCTATGAAATTTTTAGCATTTATAAAGCCGATCGTCCTAAGCGCTTTTTGCTCTTCGCCGTCTTTAAAAAGTAGAAGTGCAGGCGGATCGATGAGTCCAAAATTTCTTAGCATCTCATCGTTTTGTGCCCCGCCACTTGTCACGTCGATGCGAATAAGCGTAAAATTTGCCAAAGCATTTTTTACGCCAGCGTCTTTAAAAGTGATATGCTCTATCTCTTTGCAGCTTGCGCACCAGTCGGCATAAAAATCCACCAGCACTGGCTTGCTTGAGCTTTTTATCATCTCATTTAGCTCGTTTAAATTTCTAACTTGTTTGAAATTTAGCTCGCTCTCGTTTTTGGCTAAATTTAGTCCAGAAAGCGGCGAAAATGCGTCTTTTGAGCCTAAAAATGCGCCGATTATTAGCATGAGCGAGTAGATAAAGACCAGCACGAAAAGTGCTTTTTTAAATTTAGCCCAGCCGCTATTTGCTGCCTCAAACGCCCCAAGATAAATGGCTGCAAAGACGCCTATGACGCCATAACCTAGCAGCTCAAAAAACGCTCCAAGCACGCGTGCAAGGATCCAAACGGCCATAATGAGCATCAAAAAGCCAAAGAGTTTTTTAATTTCATCCATCCAGCCACCAGGTCTTGGCAGGAGCTTGCCAGAGCTTAGCCCTATCACAAGAAGCGGTGCGCCCATGCCAAGCCCCATGACAAAGAGCATGATGCCGCCATAAAGTGCGTCGCCGCTTTGCGCGATGTAAAGAAGTGCGCCAGCTAGCGGTGCTGCCACGCAAGGTGAGACGATGAGCGCTGAGGCAAAACCCATGATGAAAACGCCGATGAGACCCGAGCTGTTTTGTGACTTTTTGCTGATTGAGTTTTCAAATTTAGAGGGCAGCTTGATGTCGTAAAAGCCAAACATACTAAAGCTTAAGATGACAAAAATGGCCGCAAATGCGCCAAGCACGTAAATGTTTTGGAGTGCCCCTGCGATGCCAAAGCCAAGTAGGCTTGCCCCAACGCCAGCAAGCGCGTAGGCAAGGCTCATCGCAACTACATAAACTAGCGAGAGCAAAAAGCCTTTTTTAGCATTTAGGCTGCCGCCCTTTGAGACGATGATGCTTGATAAGATAGGTATCATCGGAAATACGCAAGGTGTGAGCGAGAGTAGGAGGCCGTAGCCAAAAAAAGTGGCAAGCGAGATAAAAAAGTTTTTGCTGCTTAGCTCGTTTGCGATGCTTTGCTCGTCTGAAAGCTCGGTAAATTCAGGATTTGTTTCATCTTTTTGCTCTTTTTCAAAAGCTATGATGCTAAATTTGCCAAATTTCTCAAAGATGTCATAAATTTTAGTTTGCGGGCGGTAGCAAATGCCATTTTTAGCGCAGCCTTGATAGCTTAAATTTAGACTAGCATTGCCGTTTTTAAGATGCTCTTTTACTAAATTTAGTGGGATAAACAGTGAAAAATCTTTTGGGTAAATTTCGTATTCGCCAGTGTTTTCACTCTTTGGCATATTTAGTAAAGAATTTATCTTCTCTTCGCCAAGCTTAACCTCAAAGCTATCTTTATAAAGGTAGATATTTTCGCCAAATTTAAACTTGATCTCAACGCCTTGTTCGTCGATACTTGAGCTTAAAACAAATGCCTTACTGACGTCTAAAACCTCGGCAAAAAGTGAGTTTGCAAATAAAATGAGAGAAAAAATAAATTTAAAAAACATGCTAATCCTTGCTAAATTAAAAGAGATGATTTTAGTCTAAATTCTTAAATTTATTCTATTTTATTGTAAAATCTTGAAAATTTTAGAAGGAGCGATGATGTCAAAAGATAAAAAGCACCAAAAAAGCGATAAACTCGGCTACGAAGAAGAACTAAGACTGCTTCAGATAGAACTTTTAAAATTCCAAAATCATGTCAAAGAAAAGGGTCTTAGAGTGCTCATGCTAATGGAGGGGCGAGACGCGGCTGGCAAGGGTGGCACGATAAAGCGCTTAACTGAGCATCTAAATCCACGCGGATGTCGTATCGTGGCGCTTACAAAGCCAAGTGACGTCGAGAAGACGCAGTGGTACTTTCAAAGATATGTGACGCACCTGCCAAGTGCTGGCGAGATCGTCATCTTTGATAGAAGCTGGTACAACAGGGCTGGGGTTGAGCCAGTGATGGGTTTTTGCACGCAGGCTGAGCATAAAGAGTTCTTGCGTGAAGTGCCAAAATTTGAAGAGATGATCATAAACTCAGGCATCATTTTTTTTAAAATTTACCTCTCGATCACGAAAGAGGAGCAAAAAAAGCGCTTTAAAGAGCGTCTAAACGACCCGCTAAAGCAGTTTAAGATCTCTCCAGTAGATCAAAAAGCGCAAGAACTTTGGGATCAGTACTCCATCGCCAAATACTCGATGCTGCTAGCCTCTCACAATAGCATCTCGCCGTGGGTGATCGTCTCAAGTGACAATAAAAAAGAGGCGAGGCTAAATGTCTTTAAATTTATCCTAACTCACGTCGAATATCCAAAAAAGATAGATGAGTATCTAAAATACGACAAAAGCGTCGTAAGAGATGGAAGCGAGGAGATCAAGCGCATAGAAGAGGGGCTTAATAAAGATAAGCTAAAAAGTATCGACTGAAAATTAGACTTGGCTGCAAATTTGGGCTTAAATTTACGGCCAAGTTTTAAACCCACCACATAAATTTAGCCAAAACGAGCATTATCAGACAAAGCACAAGGGCTATGGGGTGTGAAAATTTACCAAATGGATCTGGTTTTTTTAAGATAGTGACATTAAAAACAGAGATGAAAGTTATAAGGCACATGAGAAGCAAAACTGCGATCTTTGCTAGCAAGAGCTTTTGAAAGTCGCTTTGCCACCAACCATGCTCGCCTCCAAGATAGTCCTTTGCCATAAAAGCTCCACTTATCAAAAGTAGTAAAAACGCTGTGCCAAAAACCTTTGCACTGCCTTTTGTATAGGCTTTTTTGACAGCTTCAAGCGTCTGGGGACTTATCGTTTTTTTTGCAAATGGATATATACAAACATCAAAAAATACATATCCTATAAAGATAATGGCACAAACTAAATGCGTAATGAGAGAGAAAAGATACATTTTTTGCCTTTTTTGTTTGGCATTATATAGATTTTATTAGATATATTTGCTGATTTTGATTAAGTATTGAGAAGTTTAGAAGATCCGAGCGAAAGCTCGCTCGGATAAATGTTTTTAGAAGCTATATTTTGCTTCAAATCTTATACGATCTTGTTTAAAGCTTGCACCGTCTTTTTTATCTTTAGCAGCTGCATACCAAGAAAGGAATGTAAGCTTTTTGCTGTATTTGTAGCTGGCATCAAGATACCACTCGTCTCTTTTTGCTCTATCTTTACCAAGAGCCCAGCTGTGACCTTTACCTTTAGTATATCCAGCGCCAAAGCCAAATTTATCTATGCTGTATCCACCATTAACAAACCAGTAGTCGTTGTTGCCTTTGATGTTGTTGTAAAATTGTTGGCTTCCAGCCATTCCACCATTTAGGATTTTTGCCGGATTGATTAGATCGCCATTTCCATCAAGTGTTACAAATGATGCCTTGCCTTTATTTTTTGCATCACTATCTTTGTTTTTAGCATCAAAGTCTAGGTAACCAGCGTTAAATTTAGCACCATATGCTTTTAGACCAGCTTGAACTGCCCAGAAATTTGCATCAGCCACATTTTTATTATCTGATTCATTATGAACATATTGAGCTTTACCATTGATGCTTACATCATCATTTACATTAAAGTCTAGACCAGCATCTGCACCATAGAGCGCAGCAACTTCAGAAACATTTGCAATAGCTATTTTAAAAGAAAGTGGATCATAGTTTCCAAGAGCTGCTAAATAATAGATATTTGCAGATGAATCGCTAAATGTATTTTTATCTACTAAAGTGCTTACTAATGGACCACTTGTATCTGCACTCTCTGACTCTATAGCATCAAATGCAGCTGCTGCTAGAGTAAGGCCTGTAACATCAGTATTTACTACTTTAAGACCTGTGCCTACTAGGTCTTTTGCATCATAGAAAGTGCCTAGTAGTTGTTTACCAGCTGTAATAGTAGTGTTGCCTACTTTGTAGCCTAGATACATCTCATAAACGCCAAACGAACCAGTTGTATCTGTTTTGTCTGTGCCATTGCCACTAACATAATTGTATCTATCAGCAAATTTTCCTAGACCTTGATTATCACCTGAGCCATCTTTTGCTTCATATCTTAAATTTAAAACACCAAAGAAGTTATCGTCTATAGCAGCTTTAAATGCTGTTTGCATTCTGAAAACATGACCAGCTATGCTTGATTTTTTAGTATCAGAGGCAGCGCTATCTTTAAAGTGATCGTTTGTATAGCGATATCTAGCATATCCTGAAAGATCTACGTTTTTTATAGCTTCTTCAAGTGGAGTTGCACTTGCAACGCTTGAAAATGCACCTAAAGCAACCAAAGCAGCTAAGCTAACTTTTGTAAGTTTCATCTAAATCTCCTTTTGATAAAAATGTTTTGAAAGGATATTATCATAGAAAATTAATTTTGTAGCTTAAATTTCGTTAAAAATTTCAAAAATTATTACCGATCGTTTACCAAAATAAGATAATGAGATAAGATTTGTCTTTAAAAATTTGAGTTTATTTGAAGTTAAAAGATGAGAAATTTATATCTCATCAGTTAAATTTAGCCGTTGTTTTTGGCCTGCGCCTCTTCGCGCTCTTTCTTTTGTCTTATGGCGGCTTCTTTTTGGATATTTTTTTGCTGAGTGACAAAGATATGCTCTTCAAGCGTGACTAGCTGAAAGACACCTTCAAAGATCTTGATCTCTTTTACGTAGCCTATCACTTTTACCTCTCTTTTTCTGCTCTCTTCAAACCTTGCTTGTGCGTCAAATTCGACCATATCGCCAAGTTTGAGCGGTCCAAAGAAATTTATCCTAGCTCCGATGCTAACGCAAAATTCTTCATTTATAGCTAAAAGTGCTGCGTAGTTTGCCCCCATGAAGACAAAACCACCATGTATGAGCCCCTCAGCGTCACTTACCATGTCAGCCGTGGTAAAAAATCTAGTTTTTGCGTGATTTTTCTCAAGTAAAAATGCCGTTCCACTAAAATTTAGCTTTGTTAAAGGAGCTGTTTTTATCTCGTTTCTTAGCGGGTTTTCGTCCTCTGGGAGGATTATTTGTGATTCATCTTTTGCTTCAAAAATATTTTCATCTGCCATATTTATCCTTAAATTTTAACTCTTACATAGGCTCTTTTTGGTGCTGGATAGCCTTCAATCGTCTTTGTATTATCGGCTGGATCTAAGAAATTTGAAAGACTCTCACCATCTATCCACTGCGTTTTTCGCTGCTCATTTAGGTCAGTCGCCTTTGTATCAAGCAGGGTAAAGTTCTTAAATTTAGCCCTCTCGCACCAGTTACAAAGCGCGCTAAGCGTTGGCACAAAGTAGATATTTGGAATTTTTGAGTACCTATCTTTTGGTGTAAGCGCAAAGTCGCCATCCATATCTATATACATCGTATCTAAAAATAGCTCACCGCCAGGATTTAGCGCGCTTTTTAGCTCTTTTAGCATTTTTATAGGATCGCTTCTGTGATATATCACGCCAAGGCAAAAAATGGTGTCAAATTTCGCTCTAAACTCTGGTAAGCTCTCTACCCCAAGAAGCTCATAGTTGATATTTGAGCGGATAAATTTATTTAAAAAAGCAAACTGCAAATATGTATGCACGCTAGGATCAAAGCCAGTTATGCTTTTTGGGCCGTACCCAAGCATCTTAAACATATAATATCCATTGTTACAACCCACATCAGCCACGCACTTGCCAGCCAAATTTAGATGTGGCGCTAGGATGTTAAATTTAATAAAACTTTGCCACTCGCTATCTATATATATATCATCAAGTAAAAATGGTCCTTTTCGCCAAGGCTTTAGGCTAAGGGCAAGGTCGTAAATTTCATATTTTTTGGCTTGGTCTAAATTTTTAAATTTGACATTTACGCTATCAGAGAGGCTAAATTCGCAGTCAAAATTTGCTAAATTTTTTATTTTATTTAAAATTTGCTTTTGCTGCTCGTTAAATTTGCTAAGATCCACGCTATTTCCAGTCGACGATGTTGTGCGGACACTCTTTTTGGTAGGTGCCAGTCGCATCATAATACTCTTTACAATCATTATAATATTGCGTCGAAACTCCACGCTCATTCATATAAAGACAACCGTTGCAAAATAGCGCTATAAAGCCTAAAAATATAATCTTTTTCATGTGGCGGATTTTATCATAAATAAAAATTTTATGCTAGAATAGCAGGCAGTTTTAGAGCCAAGTTTGGCTAAGATTAAGCAAAAGGCATTTTATGCAAAGAAGAGATTTTTTTAAATTCAGTAGTTTTTTAGGTGCAGCAAGTCTGCTTCCAAGTGTCACCTTAGCTAGCGACGAGCCAGCGAACCCAGTAGTTAGAAATTTTGATGTAAATTTCAAACATCTACTTCTTGAAAAGGGCAAAAGCTCAAGAATTTGGCTACCGCTCCCACTAAGCACCACTTATCAGCAACTAACCCAAGACTACGTCATAAACACAACCGCTAAAAACGTCTATATCTCAGACACGCTAATACCTACAATGTATGGCGAATTTGAAGAAAATGAGCAAAGACCTATTTTAAATATCCAGTTTAAGATCCAAACAACAGAGCGCAATACTGACTTTAGCAAGGTAAATTTCGATCCAAACGAGAAGGTCGATCCTGCGATTTTAGAGTTTTTAAAACCAACTTCACACATACCAACTGACGGCGTCGTAAGAGCAAAAGCGTTAGAGATTATCGGCAATACTAAAGGCGACTTGGAGCGTGCAAAGGCTATTTATACGTGGGTTGCAAACACTATGCAGCGCGATAACAGCATCCTTGGATGTGGCACTGGCGACGTTAAAGCGATACTTGAAAGTGGCAAACTTGTTGGCAAATGCACTGACATAAACTCAGTTTTCGTGGGACTTTGCAGATCAGTTGGCATCCCAGCAAGAGAAATTTTTGGTATCAGGGTTGGTCAGTCTAGATTTTCAGATCAGATGGGTAGCGCAAAAGACGGCGTAGCTAAAATTTCAGGCGGACAGCACTGCAGGGCTGAGTTTTACCTAAAAGGCTATGGTTGGATACCGGTTGATCCAGCAGATGTTACAAAGGTAAGACTTGGTGAAAAGCTTACAAACGACGACGCTAAAATCGTAGCTATTAGGGATTATTGCTTTGGTAACTGGGAGATGTGCTGGATAGGCTTTAACTACGGACGCGACTTTATCTTAAAGCCAACTCCAGAGCAAACTCCGCTAAACAACTTTGGCTACCCATACGCTGAGGTTGATGGCAACACACAAAACTACTATTCGCCAAAAGAATTTAGCTACGACTACGTCTCAACAGAGCTAAAATGAGAGCCTTTTGGCTGATACTAACATCCATAGGTAGTGCTATCGGCGCTACCTTGTGCTGCTTGCCGGCACTTCTTTTCTTGCTTTTTGGCACTTCTTTTTCTTTTTTATCTTGGACACAAAATTTATACGAGTACCGCGTCCCTTTAAGCGTTGTGGCCGTCATTTGCTTTGTGATCTCTGGCATTAGTCTCTTTTACAAGCCAAAAAGCTGCAACCTAAGCTATAAAAAGAAAAAATGGATACTTATATATATACTTTTTGGAGTGATACTACTTTTACTCCTTACATATCCAGAGCTTTTAGGAGAAATTTATGCGTAAAATTTTAGTTTTAGCCCTTCTTGCACTTAGTTGCTACGCTGAGAAAACTATAGAAATTTCAGTGCCTAGCATGCACTGTCCGCTTTGCACAGCGATAGTAAGAAAGGCCGCACTTAGCGTTGAGGGCGTAAAAAAGGCAGACGTATCGCTAAAAGAGCGAAAAGCTGTCGTTATAGCAGATGACAAGGTCGATGAAAAAGAGCTTTTAAAGGCGGTCGATGCGACTGGCTATAAAGGCGAGATAAAATAAATTTAAAGGAGGCAAATATGTCAAAGAGCGAAGTTTTAGCGAAATTTGAGACACTTGCGGCGATACCACACTGCAGTTACGAGACTGATAAGATGCGTGATTTTCTGGCTAGCTATGCAAAAGATAAGGGCTGTGAAGTCGTGGTCGATAGTTTTGGCAACGTTCATGCCTTTAAGGGCAAGCCAAAAATTTGCTTGCAAAGCCACTATGATATGGTCTGCATGGGCGATGCGCCAAAGATCGAGATAGTTTATGGCGATGATGGCTACATGAGAGCTAAAAACTCATCTTTAGGTGCCGATAACGGCATAGGCGTAGCTATCATGATGCAGATGATAAGCGAATTTGACGACATTGAGTGCCTTTTTACAAACAACGAAGAGGTCGGCATGGTAGGAGCTGCTGGCTTTAGCGGCGATCTAAAAGCCGATAAGCTTTTAAATTTAGACAGCGAAGAGGACGACCGCGTAACTATCGGCTGCGCTGGTGGTGTAAATTTATTTGCTACTATCTCGCTTAATAGCAAAAAGACAAAAGAGAGCACGCTTTATGAAGTAAAAGTGAGCGGACTTCCTGGCGGACACTCTGGCAACGAGATACATAAAAATATCCCAAATGCGATCAAGATTTTGGCGGCATTTGTTACTAAAAATAGCTGCAAGCTTGTTAAATTTGAAGGTGGCGAGCGAAGCAACTCTATCCCAAGTAGCGCAACTGCGCTTGTGTTAAGCGATAAAGAGCTAAAGAGCGAGTGCGAGAATTTAAGCGTGAAAAAGCTTGGCACAGGAGATGAAATTTTAGAAAACGGCGAGAAAATTTTAGCCCTTATTAACTCATTTTCACAAGGCGTAAGAGCCTATAACTGCGAGCTAGGCATACCGCAAGATAGTGTCAATCTCTCACTCGCAAAGATTAAAGACGATGGCACACTTGAAGTGGAGTTTTTCGCAAGATCAATGAGTAAAGACGGGCTAAATAGAATGGAATTTGAAATTTCAGAGCTTGCAAAAGCGCTTGGTTTTGGTGTCGTTTCAAAAGATAGAAACCCAGCTTGGAAACCTATAAATGATAAATTTGCAAACGATATCTTAGAAGAGCTTAAAATTTATAAACCAAATGCGAGGATAACAGCCGTGCATGCAGGCCTTGAGTGTGGAGTGCTTTTGGAGAAAAAAGCAGGTCTTAGTGCATGTTCTATTGGACCAAATATCTACTCACCTCACTCTACAAGAGAG
>NZ_ANNG01000090.1 GCF_000466685.1 Campylobacter concisus UNSWCS | reverse complement strand
GGCTAGTTTTGGATTTAGAGCTAATACTTGCTCGAAAAATCTTAGATGCCCGTAATGGTTATAGACGATAGTATCAAGCCTATCGTTATCCTTAGCTATGTAAATTTTAGTCATAATCTCTCCTGAGCTCCAAACTAAAGCTCTGCGTAAAAAACGCTCCGTTTGGGGTAAATACGGCTTGTTTTTCGCTGATTTTAATAACCGCAAACCTGCCGAAATATTTGCCGTTTCCGTTGGTTAGCGCATAGCTTTGCCTTGAGTAAGCTATATCGTAAAGTCTTTTAAGTGCCGTTTGTTTGTCGCCGTTATAGGGCATAGTCTGGCCCTCTATG
>NZ_ANNG01000089.1 GCF_000466685.1 Campylobacter concisus UNSWCS | reverse complement strand
GCACGATATATATAATTTAGAGTTGTAGGTTTTTATGAAGCTAAATCAAAAATTAAAATAATGGGTTAAAATGTCAAACGAAATATTTTTATTATATCATTCTTATGAATACGGCAAACAAAATGAACACGAAGCTAAAAAAAATCTTGGCATATATTCATCTTTAAAAAGTGCATCAGAAGCAGTAAATAGATACAAAAATTTACAAGGATATAATCAATTCCCAAAAAAGTGTTTTATAATTGATAAATTTACACAAAATATTGATAATTATTTTACAAATGGTTTTTACACAATTCTTGAACCATACCAAAATCACAAAATAAATAAATATACAAAAATTTACGCTGAAATATCTTTTGAAAGCAAAAATATTAGTCTGATTGATGATTTGAATAATATTATAAAATTTGCACCGACAAAAATTGGTAAAATTGGCGAAATGTTAAAAAGCAAACGAATACGAGATAATAATTTATGGGAATTTCAAACCAAAATTATAAAGGCAAACGAACTTAGTAAGGTATCAAAAAGACTTTGTGATTTGTTTTACAATATTAAAGATAAGCTCGGAGAATATGTTCGCAAAAATAGTTGTTCTGTGAATATTTATTTTGTCGTAGATATTGGTAGGGACGGCTTTTGCATAGAAATAGATGAAAAACTGATGCAACTAGCATTGGTGCTAAATTCAAAAATTTCATTTGACGGATTAAGTTAAAAAATATTAGTACCGTAGGGGTGGTTCTTTGCCCGTTACAAAGGTTTAATTAAGGGATTAAAAATGATAAAATTTGATAAAAATATAAAATTCGGTGGGCAAGGATGCCCACCCTACGGTGCTATGCCAATAAAATCAAGGATTTAAAATGAGTGAAGTAATTTTAAAAAATTCTAATTTGAAAAAAAACTGAATTAACTTATGCTTCTAGTTCCATAATCTATGATAGTTTAAAAGAATTTATTTATTCAAAATATAATGGAGATTGTTTAAAAATAGATTTATAAGGAGCAAGAGTAATATCTGGTCAAACTGACGGAGTGGTTAGATATTATAAGAACGGCTATTATATAGACAAAGTTGGTAACAAAATTATATCGTTTGGGAAACAATAAAATGTTGCAACATGAATTTTTAATAAAAACTACGCAGAACAATCTAGATTGTGAAGAAAACATTGCTATTGTCGATGATGATTTAATGCTTTATATTATTAACTCATTTAATCACATAGTGACTACTTGGAATAATGACAAAAATAAAAGAAAAGGATTAAACTATTATGGCTATACTTGGATTATAGATAAGGTAGAATTTCAAAAAACAATTCTTAACTGGAAAGAATTTTTTACAAATTCTAGCAACAAGATAGTAATAAAACAAAATTTGCATTTGTTAAACAAGATAAATTTAAAGACAAATAGAAAAAATTTTGTTTTAGATAAAAATAGAGTAATTTTTCAATTAGAAAAATTACTTGAATTGATTAATATAGCAATTTCTAAAAATTTATATTTTTTGCACTTGGGGATATAAAAAACATGTAAGGTAATATTATGAAAAACTATATTGTTAATTCAGAAAATTTTGATAAAGAATTTAAAACTTTACTTAAAAGTAAAAAGAAAAAATATGCAATAAAATCTAAATTTGATTTTGAAAATGTTTGTGTCGGTAAAAAAATAGAATTAATTAAATTTTTAATTTCTAATAAAAATTTAGTTGGAAATATTGTGTATAAAATCCTTTTTTGGGAAAAAGACCGGTATTATGTGGCAAATGCACAAAATAAACGTTTGTTATATAATGCGTAAAATTTCCAATATGTCGTGATTGTGACTTTCGCTCAGAACCCCAAAAATCTCAAGCATTTTTAAATAGTCGTTTGCATCATTTCTATTTATTATAAGATTAGCATGTTCGTTTTGGTTTGCCATTCTACCAATTAAAGGTAAAGTCGTAGTTGGCGAAAGATTTGTAACAGGGAAGCAAAAATACAGCATTGGTTGAACTCCAATCGCTCTTTGCTTCTCTCGAATAATAACTTCAGATATAAGGTTCCCGTTGAACTGATATATAGCCAATGGATAATTAATATGAGAGCAATAAAAATTCAATCCAGCAATTGTTTTGGGCATAAATATATCTCTACTGATATGTAAGGAATTTTCGATAAAGCTCGTAACTGGCAGAGCTGCCAATCTTTGAGATAGTGCTTGAATTTGTTGGGGTGATATTGCCCCAAAATTTTTTAGATAATGAACTATTTCGCTAAGTTCATATAAACTTTTTAACCTACCGTTTGCCCCCGTAAATTGCAAGTGTCCTAGAGTTGTATCGTTTATTCTATCCTGCGTAACATCATACCCAATTTGCCATTCGATATAATGATTTGGACCAAAAGGGGTTTGTCTCGTTGCTGTAGGTTCTCCATAGTCAGCGAAAGTATTTCTAACCTTCACTCTAGTTTTTCCAGTTTGTGTAGTAAGTGGAATATCTACATATATTTCTTGTCTTTGTTGGTTTACTTGCAGCATAGAATCTCCTTAAAATAATTATCTACTACTTTCGATATTTTACCACTTTTGGAACTTTTAACGAAATCTTCGACGTGCTTGCTAAAAAAGGAATTATCGATAAAAACATCTAAATTTCCACACCAAAAAGGAAGATTTTTTGCATAAATTTTAAAAAGATTAACATAGTGGTAATATGGTAAATGCTCTTGTTCTATTGTAATAGCATTGGCGCATTTTTCTTTTAAAAAAGTTTTATTTCTTTTTAGGGCATTAATGTCCCTCATAGTATAAAAGTAGCCTGCAGGGTTTTTAGCTTCCTTTTTTGGATATTTGTTTAGATAGTTTCCTATAAAATCAAAGTCGTTTAACTTAAAAACAGCGCCGTCTTCTGCTTTAAAACTAAAATTCTTGATGTAATCAAAGCTCATAGTGCCCTTTTTATACAACGCAATAATAATCGGAAATTCTACTCCGCTTGTAAAATATCTTGATGAAATAACTAGGCCATCTATTAGCTTATATTGCATCCTAAAATCATTCAATAATTTAAAATTAGATGATTTTACGAGATATGATAGAGGGTGTAAAACGCATATATAATCAGGATATAGCTTTACGTAAGAGCGTAAAAAAGATATGCCGAGGTCTCTTGTTTTTAAGTCAACATCTATTACAAAATCTTGTTTTTTTATATCTTTCTTGATTTGAGACGTAATATCGTTATACGGGGGGTTGCCAACTATGATTAATTTTTCATTATCTTTGATATTGTAGGTTGCTCTACTCGCCATATTAAGTGCATTAATTACATACTTATGCTTTAGTTCTAGTCTCGCGATAGCTATTTCATCAATATCCGCCGCTACCTTTTTATTTAAACTATCGTATTTTAAAAACTCCCCATACCCGCAAGAGCTATCAAGTAATGTATAGTTTTCAAATTCCTCTTTTATGTTATTTTTTAATAGCTCATAAGCTAAATTAACTAATTTTTGGGGTGTATAGTATGAACCCAAATTAACCGTATCAGCTTTGTTTAAATGAATTTGTGTATGTGTGTGTATTGCCATATCTTATTATTCTTTTACCTTTTATTAATCTGCAATTTTATGTTCGAGCAATTCACATACCATTAAGGCAAACGCAAAACTAAACTTACCTCGATTAATTTTATTTGCTAAATTCTCTCTTGATTCGTTTAAGCCTTTTTCTTTTAATAGCTCTGCTAGTCTTGGATAGTCTATATCAGCTTTTGCCATTTGTGTTTTTAGATACACTTTTGCTCGTTTTTCATATTCGGTCATCAATAGCCTTTTTACTTCGCATTCATTCTTAACGCCAAATCGAGTATATTTTATGACTATATCTAAAATTTTATAATACAACAATAAATAATTATAAATAATCTAATAAAATGAAATATCTTTATATATTTATTAAAATATAATCATATATGTGATATAATATCATCATAAATAAAGATAAAAAAAGATTAAAAAATGTCCCAATACTTCTAATTCTCGTCTAAGGCTAGAACAATCTCGGTTAGAAAGATAGCTAGTATGAGCGAGAACGAGTGTTACGAGTATTTTAAATCGATTCGTTGGAGTTCCAACAAAGGTAATCCTGTTTGTCCGATTTGCGGAAGCGCTTCGTCTCATTATTTTATAGAAAGTAGACTACAATATCGCTGCAAGGATTGTTTTCATACCTTTAGCGTTACTAGCGGAACGATATTTCACTCTCATAAGCTAGACTTTATGGTTATGCTTCTTGCTATTGTTATATTTTCTAACGCTACGAAAGGTATTTCGGTCTTACAGCTTGGTAGAGACCTGGACGTTCAATATAAAATGGCTTGGGTCTTACTCATAAAATCAGAGAAAGCTTAATAGAGCAAAAATCTGATAATAAATTGAGCGGTATAGTCGAGATGTACGGAGTATATGTCGGAAATTACATAAAACCCGCTAATAATAGAGTAGATAGACGTAAGGCTTTTAAGCCAAATAAGAGAGTTATCATATCGCTTAGAGAAAGAAATTTGTCTGGAAGCGGAGCTGGTAGAACTAAGACCTTTATATTAAAAAGCGAGAATAATTTAGATATAAATGCTACCAAATCTCATATTGCACCAAACAGTGAAATTCATACCGATGAGATTTCGGCTTACGACGTTTTGCTAGCTCATTACGATTTAAAAAGAGTAAATCGCCAAATAGAATATAGCGGTATGAACGGGGGAAAATAATAACCAAAGCGAAAGCTTTAACGCTAGATTTAGAAGGCTACAATACGGTCAATGCCATAAACTAGGAACGCTTTATTTATCAAACTACGCAAACGAGATTGCTCTCCGAGAAGATGCTAGAAGGCTAGATAATAATAAAGCCATAATGGATGATATCTTATCGAGATGCCTAGCCGACAACTCAATATCTAACGAGTTTTTGCGGTTACTTTACTTCTCTGCGCTCGTAACTGCAAGCAAACGGCAAGGCAATCACAGAGTAGCCGAAAGACTCGGAGCTTAGGACGCTATTTTATGAATTTTACTCCATTGTCGGTAAATAACGAGACAGTTCCTCTTTTTATGAGCTTTTAAATTAAATGGAATATGTGCTTTGTTTGTATTTAGCAATGAAAACGTCGTCCACCTTCTCGTCTTTAAAAACATACTTGGCTATTTTATTTACAGTGATAGGCTTTATCTTTAGATACTCTATAATCTCCTACGGATTTAATTCTCCGTGAGGAAAATAAAGCATTATTAACTCTTTTAGCCTGGATGAATGTGGTCTTATAGCTAGGATTAAATATCGCAATAGTTTTATCTATCGTTTTCAAGCTCTGATTTTAGCTTTGAGATTATATCTTGATGATATTTGATATTTTCCTGAAGCTCGGAATACTTACTAATGAGAGCGGATATTACGTTAGATTCAGCTATATAAAATTCATTACGATATGCTGCAATAGACTGAATTTTAGCTGATTTTAGAATGAAAGTCTTGTGCGGATGTTACATAATACCGGAAATAATTACTTATTTGATAATAATGAGTTGCTGGCTATAAAAGAATATAAAAATAAACTTGATATTATTTGTAAAAACAATAATACAGATACAGATTTATATGAAATGCTAGAAATTTGGAATAAGATAGTTATAAGTTCTGTAAATTTACTAAATTTATTAGGCTATTCTCTTAATGATTTTGATGAAGATGCAAACTTGATAGCTGAACATAAAGTTTAGTAATATAGTATTGTCAAAAATCAATAAATTTATAAATCTTTTCTTGTAATTACTTATTTTAAGCTAGTACGTTGATAGGTTAAATTTTATTCTTAAAAGAGCTATTGATTTTATCAACTAGTTGGTATAATCATCCCTAGCCAAATCAGCTATTAGTGCAGGAGTAGTCTTAAGAACTCTACTAAGGCTGACAGGAGAAAATCTACTTAAATTTGATTTAACTTTTTATGGTTCTTCCTTAATATATTGCTCATTTGCGAGATTAAGTTAAACGAAGGCTTAAAATTTAGATAAATTTTATTTGCATTATATATAATACTTGCATTACAAATATTATAAAGGAATGATATGCAAATCTCAGTTAGACTTGATGAAGAGACTGGCAAAGCACTTGAAAGACTAGCCAGTGATACAAAAAGAACCAAGAGTTTTTATGTCCAAGAAGCCATTAGAAATTTCTTGGAAGATTTAGAAGATTATACAGACGCCATAAATGAGCTAAAAAACATAGAAAATACACCAAATCCAAAATTCTACTCAATAGATGAAGTAGCCAATAAACTTGGTGTAAAAATATGAAAGTAAATTTTAGCGAAAATGCACTAGCTGAGCTGACTAGGATTGACAAAGGTATAAGTGCCAGAATACTTAAAAAACTTAAAGAGATAGAGCGCCTTGATAATCCAAGAGATAGTGGCAAGGCTTTAGTTGGAAATTTAGCTGGACTTTGGAGATATAGAGTTGGCGATTATAGGATAATTTGCAAGATAAATGACAATGAGTTAATTATCCTTGTAATCAATATTAAAAAAAGAAGCGAGGCATATAATTAGCAAAGTTTTGTTGATTTATTATGAGTCTAATCAAACTTTATATTTTTTAAATGCAACTTTATATCGTTTTTTATAATATTTCTTATCAATTTTAGTAATTTTTGATACAAGTTTTTGTGTGGTTATTAATATTGTTCTAATATCAAAAATATTTAAATGTGTATCATCTAGATAGCTTCTTAAAATATGGAACTATCTATATAATAAGCTAGTAGGCAATATAGTGCTAGCTATGTTCTTAAAAGGATGTTTAAAAAATAAAGTCCCAGAGTTTGATGGCAGAAAAATAATAGAAAAAACGGCGGTAGAAATTATTAGAGATAGTCAAAAATGAGAGAGCTTTATAAGATTTATTTAAAGGACAATGCGCAATTGGGGCAGATACCAAAAATAATTCACTATTCTGGCAACACTCTTTTGCCAAAACCATTTGCACTAAGTATCGTAAAGTATAGCGACAATGAAGGATATTATTTACTTTATTTTGACAAATTTGGAGAAGAGCAGGCAGATACGTATC
>NZ_ANNG01000088.1 GCF_000466685.1 Campylobacter concisus UNSWCS | reverse complement strand
AAAAGGCAGTGAGATAAAAGAACTAAGAGATATCCCTAATGGTAAAAACACAACAGCTGGCGCGATGGTAAATTTAAAAGGCACTATGTATCTTGAGCCAGGGGACTATAAATTTGACGCAAAAGGCACTGACGATAGCGTGAGATTTAAGGTTGATGGTAAGACTATGGTTGATTATGACACTATCCACTCAGAAAATAGAGCCACAGTTACAACTTTACACGTTGATAAAGCAGGATACTACGACTTTGATATGAGCTATGCAAACTACATCTATTGGGGCAAGCTAAAACTAACAGTTTCAAAAGATGGCGGACCTGAGAGCATACTTGGCTCAGAGGCAAGTGGCATAAAACTAAATTCAACCGACTTTGACAGCTATGTAGATACAGTAACAAGAAATGTCTATAAAGTAACTCAAAAGATCACAGGAACTGTGGATAATGTAGAAGATGGACAGATCGTAACTGTGACATCAAGCACCGGCGAAAGCCATACAGCAGTTGTAAAAGACGGTAAATACGAAGTTGAGTTTAAAACTAGCGATCCAAAAGCAACATACACAGCTAAGGTTAGCGATCTTGTAGGCAACGAGGCGCAGGCAAAATCTGCTAAGCTAAATGTCGCTACAGACCTAATAGACGCGACTGATAATGACACAAGTGGCAGTATTAACAACAAACAAACAAATACAGGCATAGATGACGCAACTAAATATTATAAATATACAATTGACGACATCACTCAAACTGATAAATTTTCATCTAATGCGCCACTACCAGTTCTAAGTGATAAGACTCCGACATTTACAGGTGAGATAGATAAAAACGCAGCCAGCGCTGAGATCGTTGTGCTTGATAAAGACGGACATAAGGTCTTTACAAAAGTGCTTAATAAAAGCGAATTTTCAAATGGTAAATTTGAAGTTACATCTGATAGCTTAGAGGATGGCAACTATAAGATCAAAGCAACTGCTATCTTTAAAAATGGCGATAACGAGACAAAAAGCACGGTAGTGAGTGATTTTGTGGTTGATAAGACACCGGTTACTATAGAAAAGATCAAGGTTATAGAAAATGACAATGATGGGTTAAAACATACGATCAATTTTAACCTCAAAAACTATGAGGATGGCTATAAGATCGATAGTATAAAAATGTTAAAAGCTGATGGAACTACTGAGAACGTCCCTTTTGACGCAACTAAGCTAACTAATGGCGTGCTAAGTGTTGAATACGATCACAAGATAAAGCTAGGCGATAAGATCGAAGTTAAGATGACTGATAAAGCTGGCACAAAATATACTCATGTAAATGAAATTTTAGTTCCAGCTATGACGCAGTTTGAAAATAGTAACGACACAACCACAAATGCTACTGGTCGCTCAGCTGAAAAAATTTGGGGCACTATGGATATGAGCGAGGATGGCTTTAGAGCCGATGGTTCAAGGATCGTTTCAAACGATGCTGTCCCATATATAAGAGTCGTAGTGCCAAAAGATAGAGAAATACCTACAAGTAATTTTGTAGCAACTAATGTTGATAATGGCGAGATAAAAAATCTTGCAATTCAAGCTAGAAATGAAGGCCCTATTAGAAATGTAACACCAGAACATTATGATAGGATCACTGGCTTTAATAATAAAATATTTAGCGGCCTTGAAGGGATGCAAGATGGAGTTTATAAACTTTCTATCGATGGCAATTATAGAAATGGCGATAAATTTCTTTTTAACTCTATTCAATTTACGATCGATGCAACAGCTGCAACGATAGATAACTCAAATTTTAACTACGATGCAACGGCAAATAAAACCACATGGAGTGGAAAACTAAGTGAAAATGGAGTTGGTCCAAGCTACGGGCTAAGAGAGCACTTTGAAGAGGCAGCAAAGGGCATAGCTTTGAAAGATAGTATCACTATAAGAGATACTAATGGCGATATAATACAAGCAGATAGAGTGCATATAGATGATGATGGACACTTTAGGGCTATATTTAACGGCGAAGTAAAAGAAAGTGATGTCTATTTGCAAGTTTCTGATATCGCTAAAAATACAAGAGTAGTTGCAGACAATGATAATAATAATGTCATCACAACAAGTGAAGGCA
Source organism: Campylobacter concisus UNSWCS (assembly GCF_000466685.1). Lineage (GTDB taxonomy): Bacteria > Campylobacterota > Campylobacteria > Campylobacterales > Campylobacteraceae > Campylobacter_A > Campylobacter_A concisus_A. Next base: position 5,334 of record NZ_ANNG01000088.1, on the reverse strand, counting down.
ACGACATCATCAATGTTGGAAACGGCGATAACATCATAAATGCAGGTAGTGGTGAAAATGTCATCACAACAGGAAATGGTAAAAACTGGATAATAACTGGCAATAGTGATGATGTGATAACTACTGGAAGTGGCGATGACTATATTGATCCGGGCTTAGGCAACTATAATGGCTCAAAAATAGGCGATAAGGTAAATGCTGGCGGTGGCGATGATAGAGTTGTGTTTAACTTTAATGGAGGTTTGTCGCTAGTTCAAAGACTTGATGGTGGAGAGGGCACTGATACGCTCATCATTCGTCCAGTTGCAAAGGATGGCACTATTGATTTTAATAAGATAAATGGTAAAGAATTTAATAGCACTATCCAAAATTTTGAGAAAATTCAACTTGGCGCAGATGCTGATGGCAACGATAATCAAGCCATTAAAATGCTAAATTTAAAACCAGACGATGCTTTAAGCATTGCTGACAACATAAATACTATCTTGAAGATAGATGGCAAAAATGATGACAGTGTCTCTCTAAAAGGATTTACTGAAGCTACGAATCAAAGTGGTGTCCAAGCTGGATATACAAGATATGAGGGCCAAACAAGCTCAGCTACTCCGACAACTATCTACATAGATGTCAATAACGACATAAACAAACAACTTGTATAAAATTTGGGCTTTTTAGCCCAAATTTCTTTTTTTTAAATTTCTATTTTACTCCCAAAAAACGCTCTTAAAACCATCTTTGTACCAAAGTACAATATACAAATTTAATAAAAAACACTAGAATAAATCAAAAATAAAAATAAGGAATAAAGATGGCAGCTGTAGCCGGCAAGGTAAAAAGCGTCACATCTGATGTTATAGCGATAGATAAAAACGACCGTGTAAGAGTTCTAAACGTAGATGATGAGGTTTATATAGGTGAGAGCATAAAAGGCGAGAGCCAAAGTGCGAGCGTGACTATCACAGCAGTGGATGGTAGTGACATATCTCTAAATGGATATGACACGATATGGCTTGATAGTAGCGTGGTGAGTGCTGATACTAGCGCTGAAAATAGCATCGATACTGACGCGCTTTTTAGAGCGCTTCTTGGAGAAAACTACGCTGAGATACTTGATCAGATGAATGAAAAAGTAGAAGATATGTTTGCAAAAACGCAGCCAAATGAGGCTGAAAATAGCTCAAATAGCCTTGAGAGCAGTGAAAATTTAGCACACAAACATAGCGCAAATGATGAGATTTTATCTGACTCAAACGAGCTAAAAGTAGATAACTCTTATGAGCATGCAAATTTTGATGCAACTACGATATATATCGAGATCGATAACGATCTAAACAAACTTTCATAAATTTGAGCCTCTTGGCTCAAATCCTTTTAAAAACTCAAATTTAACTAACATCTCTTATAATAAGCCAAAATTTACAAAAGGAAAACGATGAAGAAAATTCTAATCATCGCAGGCTCTTGCAATAGCGGCACGGCAGGGCTTCAAGCTGATATAAAGACATGCGCTAGGTTAAATTGTTACAGCGCAACGGCGGTCACTTCCCTAGTTGCTGAGACCACAGACGCGATAAAAAGCGTAGTTTGTTTAGAGTCTAGCTTTGTTAAAGATGAACTTTGCACGCTTGCGGAGGAATTTAGCTTTGATGCCATAAAGATCGGCATGCTCTTTAGCGAGGAGATAATGGACGTGGTGCATGAGTTTTTGCTCGCTCAAAAGTGCAAGATCGTGCTTGATCCAGTCTGCGTCTCAAAGAGCGGTCACAAGCTCATAAAAGATAGCGCAGTAGAGAAGCTAAAAGAGCTAATGAAGCTTGCCACCGTCGCCACGCCAAATTTAGACGAGGCAAACGTCCTTTTTGGAGGGAATTTTAAAGATCTGCCTTGCGATATCATCGTGAAAAAACATGTAAGCGAGGATAGCAGCATAGATACGCTTTATAGAAAAGATGGCTCACTGCAAAATTTCAAAACTCCGCTTGCTAGTCCACTTGTGATGAGTGGGACCGGTTGCACTTTCTCAACGGCGCTTGCTTGCTACCTTGCAAAGGGCAAGAGCTTGGAGGAGGCCATAGGGTTTTCAAAAGAGTATATTTGTGAGATTATAAAAGAGAGCATCGACACAAAGCTAGGCAAAAACCGCCTACTTTGGCACGGAGCAAAGTAAATTTAAGCCTAAAATTTAGGCTTAAATTTGATAGTTTTTAAACTACGCCTCTAATATCGCTCCGTTGCTTGCGTTTGTGACTAGCTTATAATGGTAGTTGTTATTTAAATTTTAACATCTTTAAAATTCCCTTATTAATTATTGCTAGTTCAGATAAATTAGCAGCCAGGTTGCTTAGAAAAATATATTTATCGTCTGAAGTATAAAAACTTTCACTACATTTTTTTATGTAAAGTAATAAATTTAACAGCTCTTTTAAATCTACATATGTAGTTGTTTTTTCTACAAAGTCGTATCTTTTAAATTTAGCAATCGCTTTTTGTAATTCTTCAATACTTTTATCTATTTCTTCTTTGTTATTATGATAAATATCATGAAAAGTAGATATTTTACGTTTGACTACTTTACAATATTCATCTTTTTTTGATAAATCAAAATTTTCATAAAGACATTTTAGATGAAATTCAATTTCTTGTTCATTATAATTATTGTTTTTTAAATCCGAAGAGCTAGTGCTTTGGATTATTTCTAATTTACTATGCATAATATATTCGATTGGCTGCCACAAGATATCTTCTTCGTTGTTATTTACAAAAATTTCTGGAATTATATTAAGGTGGTTACTAAGTGCCATTTTATTTGTGTGATTGTTATTGCAAAAAATATCTGTGTATTTGCATATTTGATCTGTCACGCTACAAGCAGTAGATGAGATGTCTCTAAATACATTATCAAATTTAAAATAAGTTTGTATTATTAAATCCTGATACGGCTTGAGTTTTTGCTCATCTTCTGACTGTTTTTTTAAATTTATATTTTCCATATGCAGTTTTTTATTAACACGGATAGTATATAAAGCTGACATTAGAGATGCAATTACGGAAACACAAGATATAATATCAGATCTGGTAAAATTATCTAAATTGAAATCCATATTTACGCCTCTAATATCGCTCCGTTGCTTGCGTTTGTGACTAGTTTTTGATACTGCCTTAGCCAGCGAGAGGTTAGCGCTTTATCGACTGGTTTAAATTCCGCTCTTCTCTTTGCGATCTCAGCTTCGCTTAGGCGAACGTTTATCTCGTATTTATCGACGTCTATATCGATGATGTCGCCATCTCGTAGCAAGCCTATCATGCCGCCTTCAGCCGCTTCTGGACTTACGTGGCCGATGCTTAGACCCCTTGTCGCCCCGCTAAAGCGACCATCTGTGATGAGCGCCACGTCCGCGCCAAGTCCTCGTCCCATGATGAGCGAAGTAGGGCTTAGCATCTCTTGCATGCCAGGGCCTCCGCGTGGGCCTTCGTAGCGGATGACGACGACGTCACCTTTATCGACTTTGCCACTTGAGATGCCAGCTATGGCTTCATCTTGTGAGTTAAAGCAGACTGCTTTGCCGCTAAATTTACGCTCGCCAACGATGCCAGCTGTCTTGATGACACAGCCTTGCTCGGCTAAATTTCCAAACAAAATGGCAAGTCCGCCAACTTGAGAATAGGCATTTTCTACCTTGTGGATGACGCTTTCATCTTTTATGTCGCTGGCACGTACGCGCTCGCCCAAAGTTTCGCCGCTAACTGTTAGGTTGTCTAAATTTAGCATGCCGTGGTCTCTGCGTGAAATTTCTTTTATCACCGCATTCATACCGCCAGCTCTGCCAACGTCCTCCATATGCACGTTTGGCAAGCTTGGGCTGATTTTAGCGATGTGAGCGATGTTTTGGCTGATCTTGTTTAGCTCTTTGATGTCTAAATTTACGCCAGCCTCTCTTGAGATAGCTAGCATGTGAAGGACGGTGTTGCTGCTGCCGCCCATCGCCATATCAACGACAAGCGCGTTGCGGATCGCCTTTTCATTTAGTATGTTTCTTATCTTAAATTTCTCATCAAGGGCGATCTGGCAGATCCTGCGAGCAGCCTGCCTGATGAGCTCCTCACGCTCTGGAGTTAGCGCTAGGATGGTGCCGTTGCCAGGGAGCGCTATGCCCATCGCTTCGCAAAGTGTGTTCATGGAATTTGCCGTAAACATACCACTACAGCTGCCGCCACTTGGACATGCGTTGCACTCGATATCTCTTAGCTCAGCCTCGTCTATCTCTTTGGTCTCAAATTTACCAACCGCCTCAAACGCAGTCGCAAGATCGATCGGTCTGCCATCTTTTGTGTGACCTTTTCTCATAGGGCCACCGCTTACGAAAATGGTCGGGACATTGACCCTTAAAGCGCCCATAACCATGCCAGGGACGATCTTGTCGCAGTTTGGCATACAAACAAGCGCGTCAAGTGCGTGCGCATTTATCACGGTTTCGATAGAGTTTGCGATGATCTCGCGACTAGGCAAGCTATATAGCATGCCCTTATGCCCCATCGCGATGCCATCATCAACGCCGATGCAGTTAAACTCAAACGGCACACAGCCATTTTTGCGAATTTCATCTTTTAAAATTTGAGCGTATTTGTTTAAGAAAAAGTGCCCAGGGATGATCTCTATAAAGCTGTTTGCAACGCCGATAAATGGCTTAGCAAAGTCCTCGTCTTTTAGCCCAGTCGCACGTAAAAGTGAGCGGTGTGGGGCTCTTGTGTAGCCTTTTTTGATTATATCGCTTCTCAAATTTGATCCTTTTTTAAAATTTGAGAGGATTTTATCACATATAAAGTATCAAAAATTTTAAAGCTTGGCCGCACATGGCAGCCAAGTAAATTTAGTATTAATTATTTTTTATTTCTATTACCATAATAATAAGAATTTTTATGAATTTTTAAATTTTTAATAATACTAATAGCCAAAAAATAGTGTAAAAATGAAAATTTTTAAATTTTTTAATAAATTTTGTAAATATAAAAAATATTATTTAGTATTCTTTTGTTACTAAAAGAAAACGCTAAATTTAAATCGCTCTTAAAAGATAAGACAGATAAAATGAAATTTGCCTTATTTTGATCAAAATGATATATAAATTGATAACATAAAATTGTCATACATGTGTCATAAATGCCGAATTTAAGGGCCTTATTGTACTTGGGTACAATATACATGAATTATAAAATTCATTAAAATGCGAGAAAAAATTTAACAAGGATAACCATGTCAAACAAAATCGGCATTATAAAAAGCATCTCACAAGGATCAAATGTAATCGCAACTGCAAAGGACGGCACACAAAGAGT
>NZ_ANNG01000087.1 GCF_000466685.1 Campylobacter concisus UNSWCS | reverse complement strand
AACTTTGGTTGATACCTTTATGTTCTGCTCTAAATTTAAGGGGTAGCTACCAAGTGCGTTTATCATCTAATATCCTTTTAGCTTTAACTCACACCAAAGATATCGTCTTTTTTGTGAAAAGTTTTATTTTACAAAGGTTTTTAGTTTGCATAAATTTACTCCTAAACTCTCGCATCTATCTTTTTATAAAGCCTATCTTTACTAGATAGTTCTTTAAAGTTTAGGTCATTTTCAAGATAGGTGATGTTGTAAATTTCTTTGGTGGTGATGCTTTTGCCGTTTTCAAGTCCGATTAGGAATTTACTTGTAAATTTATCAGAGAGGTTTTTAACCAGCTTTGCTCCAAGCTCTTTTAGGCTAGATATCTTCTCATCTTGCTTTATGCCTATATCTTTAAAGTCAAGTCTATTTAGCTCTACATCATTCATGCTCTTAGCATCTAAATTTATACTTGCTCTTTTGCTATCCTTGTCATCTTTGCTGATTAGCTTGCCAGTGTCGCTATAAATTTCTTTTACCTCTAGCTCTCTTCCGCTATCAAATTTAAGCGTGATCGTGCCATTTTTATTTAGCTTCATAGCTATTACGCTGTCTGTGTCCTTTAGCGCAGCTGCTGCCTTGCTAGTATCACTCTCAAAAGCATGCTTTGCTCTTTCTAAATTTTCTAGGCTAAACTCCAGTCCAGTCGCTTTTTCAAACTCACTCTCCATAGCGATTATATAAGATGACTTTGTGACTTTTAGCTTTGAGATGAGATCATCTGCATCCTCTACATCATTTTCTTTTAAATTTTTGCTTATCCACTCTACATCTTTGCTATGAGCGCTAGACTCTTTTTGGTAGTCGTTATAAAATTTCATAAAGCTATCTTTTTGATAGCCTGCGTATGAAAAGCTCTCATCTTGTTTAGGCCCAGAAGGCTTTATGATAGGGTTAAACTCGCTAAGCTTTTTCTTGCCGTCAAAGCCAACTTTCTCATAGGCAAAGTTGTTTAAGCCGCTCTCTTCGTTAAATATCTTATTATCCCTAAGATCTACCCAGCTGTCTTTGTCTGCATGGTCTTTGAAAAATTTATTAGTCTCTTCTTTGTCTATCTTTTGGTAGCGATACTCGGCTGAAAATAGAGTATAAGGGTTTGAGTTATTTAAACTAACTCTGTAATCAACTGTGTTCTTGCTAGCAAAGTCCATAGCCTCATGGCTTAAATTTCTAATATCTTTTTTGATAAAGTCGTTAAGGTTTATCTCGCTTACAACTTCGCTTAGTTTGAAAATTTTCTCATTTCCATCTTTGTCGTAGCCTCTAACCTTTAGCTTATCAAAGTATTTATCACCAGAATTTATCACTCCGTCCTTGTTGCTATCAAAGTTAAATAAAAATCCATTTGCATCTAGCTTGCCTATACCTAGTTTGTCATTATCGTCATAAAGATCCAAAAAGACCTCCACGTCACCCAGTGAGGTTTTTATCGTTTTTTCATAGGCGTAGTCATTTAAATTTGTAAATTTAGTATCTGCTGCCGCGATGGGCTTAATGGGAGTTTTTGAATTTATAGATGAGAAATAGGTGCTAGTTTGATCCACTTTCCTTAGCGCTGAGGCATCTTCACCAAAGAGATATTTGTTTTCAAAGTCTTTTTTGTCCCAGTTTCTTCTTTGTATATCCACATAAGAAAAAGCATCGTTTGTCCCGTTGTCTGCTTTAGCATACTCTGACTTCACGCCACTGGTGCTGGCGCTTTGGATGATAGAGTAAGTGCTATTTGAGATAAGCTTAGTAGCGATCTCTTTAAGCTCAGACTTTAAATTTGTATTGTCTAAAGTTTGCACTCTATCTACGCCAAGAAGGACCCTTGAATAGATCATATCTTTGGGTAAATTTATATTTATGGGCTCTAAATTTGGTGATATATTCATTCTAAATCCTTTTAAAATATATATCTTATATCGGCAAATATAAAAAATGTTTAGTAGTTTATAGTCTAAAAGGGCTTAGAGCGAATGCCTACTATGTTATATTTTTTAAAGCTCTCTTGTCTTCGTCCTCTCATCAAATTCTTTTAAAACGTCCATTATCTTACTTGCTAGCCCCTCGAGCGTGTGATCTTTTTTAAGCTCTAAATTTCTAAGCTTTAAAATCCTAGCTAGTATATCTTTTAGATCTTTCTTACCAGATAGT
>NZ_ANNG01000086.1 GCF_000466685.1 Campylobacter concisus UNSWCS | reverse complement strand
AAACTATGGGCAGAACTAAGATAAGGAGAGATGATGAAATACTACAAAGATAAAAATAGTGAAATTTACGCATATGAAGAGAATGTAAGTAAAGAGTTTTTAACTCAAAAAATAAAAGAGCTAGGGCTAACTCCGCTCACTAAAAAAGAGCTAGAAGAACTAAATAAGCCTAAAGAAACGACCCTCGAATATCTACGCTTGGCTAAGCTAAACGAACTGGGAAACTGGGCTAGCCTGATGGCGGAGAAATCTCGAATAGACTTAAAGGGCTTCGGAGTAATAGATGGAGGTTATAAATACCTGCTAAACGTTAGGGCTATGAAAAACAACTTCGAAGCTTTACCACAAAAGCTATTTAGGATGTTTGACAATAGCTTTAAGGAAGTAAGCCTAAAAGACCTAGAAAAAATAGAAAAAGCCGTAGAGCTAGGCGGCATAACGCTTCACTCTTTAAAATGGAAATACGAAACGGCTATAAGCAAAGCTAAAAGCAAAGAGGAGCTAGAAGCTATAAGCTTTAGCCAAACTATAGAAATAGACCTAGATAAAGAGGTAAATGACAAATGAACGAGAACCTAAAACCGCAGTCCGCAAATCCAGACAAGTTTTTAGAGACTGGTGGGCAAAGCCTGTCATCACAGATAAAAAGAGTAATACTAAAGCCTTATTCAAAAGATAGATTCGAGCTAGTAGAGCCTTATAGCGTAACTATGCCGATCTTTAAAAGCGGATCGGCAGAAGAAATAACGGTAGAAGTCCCGAAAGGATATAAGACAAATGGGGCTAACGTGCCGCGTATCTTTTGGAGCATCTTTCCGCCTAATTCTCCCGAATACCTTAGTGCGGTAGTAGCCCACGACTATTTATGCGAGCTGAAGCTTTACGATTTAGCCGACGAAGTGCTAAAGCATATAATGGCTAAGTTAGGCGTAGCTAAATATAAAATTTACTGTTTTTATTGCGCTTGCAGGGTTTGGCATTTAATTAAATATGGAAAATAAAAATAAGGAGTAAAAAATGAGATTTTTAACAAAAGGAGGAAAACTATGAGTGCTAAGTTCGGAGTAAACGTAACCGTATCAGCTGAGGCAGCTAGACCAATAGCAGTAGAAAGTACCACACCTATTGGTATAGCAGGGTATGAAGAGGTGCTAGAAAACGGCCTGCATTTTTTCATGACGACGGCAAAGGCGCTTGAGGCGTTAGAGGCAAAATACAA
>NZ_ANNG01000085.1 GCF_000466685.1 Campylobacter concisus UNSWCS | reverse complement strand
TTAAGATGGAGTTATAAGAGACTTTCATAGCTTACTCCTTGAAATTTAGCTTCAAAGAGTAAGCAAAAGTTGTGCCGAAAATTTTTATCAACAAGGGAGCATTTTGTATAGAGAGAAGTCATATATAAACTAAATTGTTGAAAGGTCGATTTATCAACTAAGAAATTTTCACTCAAATAAATTTTGAAAAATCGTTGAGTAGTTTAAAATTTACTAAGGATAGTAAAATGCAAATTTCTAGCTCGCCTTATCCTTATCTGTCTAGAGAGCACATAGCTAGTGAGATGGGGTTTAAATTTAACGATATAAACGAAATACTTAGTAACGATATGGGATATGGTATGAGCTTTCCTAAATACGCAAGGCTAGACAGAAAAGCTCAAGCTGCGTCTTATGATAGACATATATATCCACTATCTGGCTTTACAAAAGGCGATGAAGCAAAAGTCACTATCATAGGAAAGCTTAGAGGCTATGATCCTGACTTTACAAGCGAGCAGCTATCAGATCTTAAAAATTTCATAAATGAAAGTAAGGGTTTGTTTGTTGAATACATACAAGGTCAGCAAGCAAAACCAGACAATGATAAGCCAAAGCTTTTAAGAGATACCCCATACACTGTAAATGAATTTTTAAATGAATATCGTGGCAATCGCCAGCTGCTATTTATGCAAAACTCAAGGACTGTTGATCTACTTGATAGCGATATGAGCGTTGATGAGTTTAAAGAGGAGTGGGCTAAATATGCATTAAAAGAGCGGTTTAATATAACTTTATCTGGCGAAGATGCTAAAAATGCTGTCAATATACTAAAAGAGATGAATGAAAAAGGTCTTCAGGATATAGAGAGCGTTGAAGAAGAAAAAGACGACACCAAAGAGAAAAAATTTACTCCTATCCAAGCTGAAAGCAAAAATACTGAAACTTATGACATTGCTAAGGATGAGAAATTTTCATATTTACTTAAGCTTCAAGAACTTGAGAGAGAACGAGGTATCGATGTGCTTCGTATCATGCAAAAGCTTGAAGAAAATGGTAAAAAGGTTGTCGATAAAAAGGTTTAACTTCATATTTGTATTTAGCGCAAGCCGCCATTAAATCATCCTATGACAAGATAGAGAATGATCCTAACTCTGCTTTATCCATCAAGCCATCTTATTTAAAATTTGCTTCTTATCTATCTTTTGCATAAGCTCTAAGACGTCTATGCCTCTTTTTTCTTTAAATTTTAAAAGCTCTCTTGCATAGAGAAATTTTTGATCCTTATTTATATCATAGGTCTCATACTTCTTCTTAACCTGCATAGGTTTAAATTTCTTCTCACTTTGCTCTTTAGCAAAATTTGCATTGTATTCTTGCTCTTCTTTGTGTAGTTTGGCCAGAAATTCTTTATGCTCTTTTGTAGTTTTTTCTACGTCTTCTTTATAAAGCTTCTTAAACTCTTCTATGCTTAGATCTGCTCTAACAAACAAAGCAGCACCATCATTACTCATCATCGTATCTTCAGAAAATGAATTTACAAAAGCTTCTAGTTCCGCCTCCTCTTCTGCTGTGCCAAGACCAACCATTTTACCAACTATCGTTGGTTTGCCGTCTATAGAGTTTGTAAGCAACCAGTCCATGTAATCTTGGAGTTCGCGAACTCTAAATTCTTCCATATTTTCTGGCTCTCTTTTTGCTGATAAAGCCCGTCTTTCTTGAATGGTGTAATTAGATAGCATATTATCAATTCGATTTATAGTATCTGCTATCCAGCCCTCTTTGCTTTGGTCTATATCAATAAATTCTTTTACATTATCAGTCCAGGGTCTAAACATATACTTTGAGTAATCAAATTTCTCTTCGCTG
>NZ_ANNG01000084.1 GCF_000466685.1 Campylobacter concisus UNSWCS | reverse complement strand
AGCAGATGCTGAGTTTATATTTGAAGAGATGATAGAGATATCTTTATTTGCATTTAAATTTATGTTGCCACTATTTGTTAATAGCGATGAAGAGGTTAGGTTTAACTTTGATAAAGAGTGCATATCAATAGATCTTTTAAACCCACCAAAGCCTCTTTTATTAGTTTGAGAATACTCTAAGCTCTCATATGCGCTAGGATTTATACTTATAGTATTTGCATCTATGTCTATATCATTTTTGGCACTTAAATTTGAACCAGTTACTATTGTGTTGCCGCCAGCCTTTAAGCTGATATCGCCTGCGTTTAAATTTGAGCTAATGACCTTTTGATTTATAGCCATTAGATGAGACTCTTTTTTAGAGAAAAAGCCCTTTGACTTCTCTTTAGTTTGCGTGCTCTCGTTTGTATTAGCACCTACTACATATATGTCTTTTCCAGCTTCTACATTTAGCTTGTTAGTAGCTCTTAGGTTGCTTGAGCTGATCTGTGTATTTGACTTAGAGTTTAAATTTATATCTTTTGCGTCTAGGTTTGCGCTATTTAGCGTTTGGATGTTTTGGTTAAATTCCACGCCTTTTTCTTTTGCGCTATGGCTATAGGCAAACTCTTTAGCGTTTATATTTATATTATCTGCATTTAAATTTATCTTATCAGCCTCTAAGCCTCCGCCAGTGATGTTTAAATTTTCTTTAGCGTTTAGGTTAAGGCTCTCGTCTGCTTTTAGATTTGAAGCCTTGCTAAACTGAGATGACTCTTTGTCTAAGCTTATATTATTTGCATCTACATTTATACTTTTGGCTGAAATTTCACTTGAGTTGATATTTGCTGCGCCTGCTTTTAAATTTAGATCTTTAGAGTTTAGCTCTAGGTGATTTAGGTTTAAATTTTGTGAGTTTAGATTGATATTATCAGCCACTACACTGCCAGCTAGGCTTATGTTGCCTTTGGCGTCTAGCTCTATGTTATTAGCCATTACTAGAGCTGATGCTTTTACGTTTTTATCTTTTGCTTCCTTTTTAAATTTGCTTATGCTCTCATTTCTTGCTTCATATAAGCCATCAAGGATATTTGCTATATAAGCAGAGTTTATACTATCAAGGCTGTAGTAATACCCTTGATTTTTAACCCTTCTATTTAGGTTTTTGATGATTGGACTATTAAATATTGGCTCAGAGAATTTATCCAGATCAACATTTGCTAGC
>NZ_ANNG01000083.1 GCF_000466685.1 Campylobacter concisus UNSWCS | reverse complement strand
ATTTAATAATCAAAAAGCTTAAACAAAAATGCATGCAGTGCTTTAGCACAATTGCATGCCACCTCTAACGTGCGAGGGGATTGGAGGATTTAAAAAGGGGGATAAGGGGACGGCTTCGTAATTCAAGTCCCCTTATCCCCCTTTTGAATAAAGGAGTTTTTAAATTTAAGATCTGTATTGTTAAAAATAGAAAATTATTATTTTGCAAATTTTAAAATTCCACTCACCCCTAAGAATTGACTACTAAAATTTGGCTTCGCTTACAGCTTAGCCCAAATTTTAGAGCCGAAATTACTCGCTCATGAAATTTTAAAATTTGATAGACGCTTACTAAAATACTTAGCAGAATTAGAGATATTTATTATTTTATATATAAATTATATGTATTTTTATATGTAAAATTTTACAAAATTTCAAGTCTTGCGCTGATGTCAGCAACACCTTTTGAGTACATCGCAGAAGTGACTATCGCATCGGCATTTGCATAATCTTTTGCATTTGATAAATTTACGCCGCCAGCTGCTAGTATCATAGTATTTGGTGAAATTTCATCTCTTAAGGTTAGTATGTTTTTGATAAGCTCTGGGCTAAATTTATTACACTGCACGACGTCGCATTTTGCTTTTAAAAGCTTGCCTGCTTCATCCAAATTTTCAGCCTCTACGCAGATCTTTCGCTCGACCATTTTGGCTTTAAATTCTGGCAAATGCGATAGAAATTTATCAAAGCTAGCGTAGGCTTTTATGTGATTTTTAAAGAAAAGAACGCTGTCACTTAGTCCAAGTCTATGCATGCCGCCACCACCTTCAAGCACGGCTTTTACGCAAAATTTCTTTGCAAATGGGAAGCTCTTTCTGGTTGCTAAGACTTCGCATTTTTCATTGACGCTTTTTGCAGCTTTTACCATTTTGTTTGTGTAGGTTGCGATGGCGCTGGCGTACTCTAGTGCGACTTGAGCCAGCTTCCAAGCCTTATGCACATCTTCGTAGCCACCATAAATTTTTATGATCACATCGCCAGCCTTGCAAATTTGAGAGTTTTTAACAAAAATTTCACTCTTGCAGTCAAGTAGCCTTGCTATGCTTGCTGCCACATCTACACAGCTAACGCAAATTTCATCACGCGAGTAAATTTCAAGCGAGGCGTTTTTATCGATATTTTGAAGCGACGTTGTGAGGTCAAAGTAGGGTAGGTCCTCGTTTATGTAGTCTAAAATTTCAGCGTCGCTTAGTCTCATTTTATGCCTTTTTTGAAGCGGTTTTTGCTTTTACGATCATCTTTTTAAAGATGCCGTTATCGTAAAGTCCAGCGTGGTAAAGCGCAAAGCATGTAAATGCGATGCCAGAAACTACGTGAAATTTTTTAACAGATCTATTTTTCATAAAAAGTGCGCTTAGGCAAACAGATGCTAAAGTGACGCTCATGCCGACCTTTGCTACTTGTCTATGAGTGTTTAGATCTAATAGTTTGCCGCTTATCTTTATATCTTTTCCCAAATTTTCTCCTTTAGTTTTTGCTCCAGCAGCTTGTATTTTTGATGCCAAGGCTCTCTGGGTCAAATTCTGGGTTTTTACCAGCTTTTCTTTGCGCTTCGTAGTCTTTTATCGCTAGTATCACCACTTTTGATAATAAGAAAATGGCGATAATGTTTATCGTAGCCATGGCTGCCATCGTGATATCAGCGATGTTCCAAGCGAGCTTTAAGTTCATCTGAGCGCCTATAAATATCATAATCACTGCTGTGATCTTAAATGCTAGCGTTAAATTTTTGCTCTTAGTTAGAAATTTCATATTTGCCTGGGCGTAGTAGTAGTTGCCGATGAGTGAAGTGATGGCAAACAGCACTACTGCAAGGGTCGTAAAGTGTAGCCCAAAGTCGCCAAAATACTCTTTCATCGCTGCTTGAACGAGAGGTAGGGCGGTTAGCACTTCGCCACTTACTCCAGTTTGTTTTGTAAGATATGCCTGAGAAAAAAGCACGATCATACCAGAGGCGATGCATATCGTCATATCGATAAAGACCGCCATTGCCTGAACTAGTCCTTGCTTGACTGGGTGGCTTGTGTGCGCCGCAGCCGCTGCATTTGGCGCTGAACCCATGCCAGCTTCGTTTGAAAAAAGTCCCCTTTTTATGCCTATCACGATCACGCTTCCAGCAAAACCGCCAAAGATCGCTTTAAAATCAAAGGCGCTTTCTATGATCATCTTGATAACGGCTGGAATTTCTTTGAAATTTAAAGCGATCGCGATGATAGCTAGTAAGATGTAAGTAAGCGCCATGAAAGGCACTATATATGAGCTAACTTTGCCGATGATGTGACTTTTGCTAAAAAACATCACAGCCGTAAATGCTGTAAGGATAAGTCCGATGCCAATAGGCAAGCCGCTTTGCGCAAAGGTGATGTTGCTGCCTGCTTGATCGTAGTAAATTTCAAAGGCAGAGGTCATGGTGTAGCTTTGAAGCCCGTTAAAGCCGTATGCATAGGTGATGATGAGGATGATAGCAAACAAAGAGCCAAGCCACTTTATGCCAAGCCCGTTTTTGATGTAGTAAGCTGGACCGCCTTTAAAGCCAAAAACATCTTTGGTCTTATAAATTTGAGCTAGAGTACTCTCAATAAAGGCTGAAGCTGAGCCTAAAAACGCCATCAAACACATCCAAAAAAGTGCTCCAGGGCCACCTGCGACGATGGCCGCTGAAATTCCAGCTATGTTGCCTATGCCAACGCGTGAAGCAGTCGAGATCATCAGCGCTTGAAATGGCGTTAGATGGTGCTTGTTATACTTGTCCTTTTTCTCTACCAGAACTCTGCAAGCTTCAAAGAACATCCTAAACTGCACAAAACGGGTAAGATAGCTAAAGTAAATTCCTGAAGCTACAAGGATGATAACCAAAAAATATCCATATAAAAAGTCGTTGGCTACATCCATTTTGCCGTTTAAAAAGTTTAAGAAATTCTCAAACACCATCTATCCTTTCAAATTTATTTTGACTTGATCTTCACGCCCTTCATTGAGTTGAGCAGAAGCCAGATCGTCGTGCCATTGTGAAGCATAGCAGTTGCTATTGGATTTAGCATGCCAAGCGTTGCGGCACTTAATATGGCTGTATTTACGCCAACGGTTGAGCGGAAATTTGAGCTTATTAGCTTCATTGTCTTATTTGCGAGCTCTTTTGCAAGCGCCACGCTCATAATGTCATCTTTTAAAAGGCTTATATCAGCCGTTGCTTTAGCGATATCTGCACCTTTGTGCATGCTTATGCCAACATTTGCTTTTGTTAAGCTTGGCGCGTCATTTATGCCATCTCCGACAAAGGCGACCTTTTTGCCTTCATTTTTTAGCTCTTCGATGATCGCTGCTTTGTCCGTTGGCAAGCACTCAGCATAGACCCTATCAAGCCCTAGCTCGCGCGCTACCTCTTCAGCCTTGCTCTTGATGTCGCCACTTAGCATAACTATCTCTTTTACGCCAAGATTTCGTAGTTTTGCCACCATATCTTTAGCGTTTGCTCTCATATCATCTTTCATGGCTATGACGCCAACAAGCTCTTTGTCGTATCCCACGTAAAGCAAGGTTAGACCGCTTTGCAAAGCCTTATTTATGAGCGTTTCGTGAGCTTTAAAGCTTATCATCTCGTCATCTTCTAAGAAGTGCCTACTGCCGATGACCACCTCTTTGCCGTGCATCGCAGTTTTTACGCCGTGAGCCACGATAAATTCGACCTCGTCGTGGTGAATGTGGCTAAATCCACGCTTGTTTGCAGCCTCGACTATCGCTTCAGCTACTGGGTGGAAGTAGTGCTCCTCGGCACTTGCTGTTAAATTTAAGATATCAGCCTCTGAAAATCCATCTTTAAAAGAGTAAATTTCAACCACACTTAGGCGTCCGTGAGTTAGAGTGCCGGTTTTGTCAAAGACAAAGGTATCAACCGAGCTTAGAGCCTCGATCGCCTTTGCGCCTTTTATGAGGATGCCGTTTCTGCCAGCCTTTGAGATGCTTGACTTAAACGCAACTGGCGTAGCAAGCTTAAGCGCGCAAGAGTAATCAGCCTGAAGCACGCTAGCAACGCTGTTCATATTTTTATTTATAACATACGAAAGCCCAGCAAGAGAGAGCGTGACTGGCACAAGTTTATCAGCTAGTTTTAGAGCTTTTACGCCGATGGCTGACTTTTCATTGAGCGAGCTTTGGATGTACTTTTTGATCCTTGCGGTTGCGGTGTCGTTACCTACGTTTTCAGCCCAAATTTTGATCCTGCCCTCATCGACAACAGTGCCACTTATGACGCGGTCGCCTCTAGCTTTTGCCACAGGCTCGGCTTCTCCAGTCATTGAGACTTGATTGACATCAGCATTACCCTCGACGATGTAGCCATCAACGCCTATCGTCTCGCCAGCTCCCACGACTACGATGTCGCCTTTTTTTAAATTTTCGGTTTTTACCTTTTCAAGCGTCTTTTCACCGTTTAAATTTCGCTCGACCCATACCTCTTCGATGTTTGGTTTAGCTAGCTCTTTTATTAGATCATCACTTCTGTGGCTAGCACTTTCCTCCATGTATTCGCCGATATTTATCATTAAATTTGTGCTATTTGCAGCCAAATGATCGCCCATAGCAAGGCTAGTGCCAATAGCAGTTGCTTCAAGCACCTTTGAGGTGATGCCATCGTACCTTAGCTCTTTTGCACCTTCTATTAAATTTGGAGCTGTTGCGTAAAGAGTTACGGCTGATTTTAGAGTTTTATTACTCATAAACGGCGTTACACCAAGTGCAGCAGCAGCTTTGTAGATATTTGCTTTGCTAGGCAGGCTCTCATCTTTTGGCTTGGTTGGAAAATCATAGCTTTTTATAAAATCTAAAATTTTCTCATAGCTCTTATCAAACTCGATGACGATACTTTTTGCGTATTTATTTACACGCACGCTTCTTGCATCGGTTCGCTCTGAGATCGCAGCCTCGATAGCGCTGACATCGCTTCTGGCATTTAGGCTCTCGCAAATAAACCTTGCTCTATTTTTGCTCTTATGAGCTAGAGTGACCTTATTTTTGTGAGTCAAGTTCAGCTTTGACATCTTCAAAACGCTCTTTTAGTTCTTCTATGCCAGCGTTTATTAGCTCGCCACCTTTGATGATCGCTTTAAATACGCACTCTTGTGCTTTTGGATTAGTTAGCACATAAGCTGCTATGCCGCCTAAAAGTAGGCCTTTTACAAAGCCAGCTGCGTTAAAATTTTCAGGTACAAATGGTAAATTTTGAGCTGCATTGTTTATTGCATTATCAACTGCACTTGGCTGAGTTGCTGCTGCGTCATTTGCTGCTACTTCGTTTGCGTTTTCTTCATTGATGTAAGGGTTATTCATTATTTACTCTCCAATTTTATTAGTTCTTCAGCTATCAAAAGACCGCCTATGCCAGCTGCAGTAAAAGCTGCTGCGTTTAGATATTTTTTTTGCGCTATCAAATTTGAAGCGTGAATGCCAACAGCACCGACAAAACCGCCAGTTACAGCGTATTTTACTATCTTCTTAGCGACATCTTTTTTAGTTGCTCTGTTGTTTAGATAGTCGTTAAAACCAAGCGCAGCCGCACCCATGCCAGCGATTAAGGCTCCGCTGATGAAGTGATCAAACGGAAGCCTTGTGTTTGAAAGCGTAAAAAGATTATTTTCTTGCATTCTCTATCCTTAAGCTATATCGTTTGGTGTGATAGCTTTTGGAGCTGCTGGCTTTTTAGCGCGTGGTTTTCTTGTTTTTTTAACCACTTTTTCAGCCTCTTTTTCTACTTTTTTAGCGCCACGTTTTGCTTTTTTCTCTTCTTTTACCATGAAGTCTTTTGCGTCTTTTGCGACGTTTTTACCTTTTTTGTAAAGATCTTTTGCAGCCTCTTTGCCTTTGTCTAAGCCATCTTTTGCGCACTCTTTGATCTTATCTCTTTTACTCCAAGCAACTACTGCTAAACCGCCTACTGCTAAACCTGCTAAAAATGGTAATGCCATTTTAAATCCTTTCTTTGTTTGATTTTGTAAATTATTCATCTTCTCCATCCTTATTTAAATTTTTGCTAACTACTGAAATGCCTAATGCCCCAAGCGCAAGCCCGCTAAAAAACGAGAAATTTGGGTTGTTTGTGATCTTTGCCAACTCGTTTTTATCAGCCTTACCACTTGCGATATTTTGCAAGCTTTTAGTTATCTCATTAAAGTCATTTTGATAGCTTTCTAAAATATTTGTTATGCCATTTTGCTCAAAATTTTGTGAAATTTCATTTAAATTTAGCTCATTTTTTGCCACAGCTCCGCTATAAATTTCTTTTAAGCAATGCCTTAAAGAGGCGATGTATTCGTTATTTGAAGTAGCCCAAAGTCTAAAAAATAGATCTTTTAGCTCCTCATCATCTAAGCTTTCACAAAATTTTTCATACATTTTGTTTAGCTCATTTTCATAGTTTAGCGCTTCTATCAGCGCATCTTCTTTATTTTTTGCTGGCAAAAAGATAGCTTCATTTTCACAAACAAGCTCATACTCATGCGCGCTTGCAAATTTTTCTATCAAAATGGTCGCATTTTTTCTCACGCTTGCGATTTGATCAAATACTTCACCAAACGAAGCTAGGCCTTCATATAACCTTAGTGCGTTTTTTTCGCTCGTATAAGAGGCGTTTAAAAGCTCATTAAGCATATTTTACTTCTTTTGCTACTTCATTTACTTTAGCTGAAATTTCTTCTAAATTTTGCCCTTTTAAGAGATCCTCCCAGAGATTTTTAGGGAAAATTTCATGGTCGTATTCGATCGTTACAGAGCCGATTATCTTGTTAAATTTAACATTTTTTATGCCATTTATCTGAGCAATCATATCATCTAAACTAGCTAAATTTACGCTACTGCTTAGCTCTTTGATCTTTGGGCTAACCCTTACTCTTAGTCTGCCATTTGTGTGAGCTATCATCGAAAAATAGCTTGCAACTTGTGCTAAAGTTTGTGTTTTTATATCCATTTTCATCCTTTTATTTTGTCTGCGTATTATCTAACCTGCAACTTAAACAAATCTGAAATTTTTTTGTCTTTCATTATCAAAAAGCAAAATGAAATGATAAATTTAAACCCCATTTTTTGCTTGGCAATCACTGCAAATTCCATAAAGTATCATCTT
Organism: Campylobacter concisus UNSWCS; assembly: GCF_000466685.1. GTDB lineage: Bacteria > Campylobacterota > Campylobacteria > Campylobacterales > Campylobacteraceae > Campylobacter_A > Campylobacter_A concisus_A. Next base: position 15,297 of record NZ_ANNG01000083.1, on the reverse strand, counting down.
GTGAGACTCTGCGCTAAATGAACTTTGGATACAAATTTGCTCCTGCCTTTGCTCTATCATTTCATCTTCAAAATCAACCACCTTTCCGCAAATTTCACATATCAAGTGATCATGAGAGGATTTTAAATTTAACTCGTAATTTTTAACACCATTTTGCTCAAAACTATTTGCCAAATGGTGCTCTTCAAGAAAATTTAAAAAGGTATATATAGAAGTCATTGAAATTTCATTTTTGTAAGTTTCATAAATTTTTTGACAAATTTCTTGAGCATTTAGATGTGACTTGCTTGCAAAAAGCACACGCAAAATTTGCTCTTTTATCTCAGAGCCTTTTTGATTAAAAGCTTTTAAAAACTCGTTAAAATGCTTGTAAAATAGTTCAAAGTCTTCCACAAAATCCCTATCAAATTGATAATGAATGTAAAGATTTTACAACTTTTCTACTAAAAAATGCATAAAATTTATTACAAATTCTAAGTAAAGTATTTTATAAGCTTCTTTTGGTATAGTTTCGCATTTTTTAAATCAGAATTAAGGAACGAAATGACTTACGACGAGCTAGAATTAGACGCCGTTTTGTTAGAGGTTTTGGAAAATAGAGGCAGCTTTGACTCGATGGATGACGAAGAGCTTTATGAGCTTATCGAGCAAGTCGCGCAATACACTGACGGCGACTACGAAGAGGCGTTTGAATATATGACTCAATTTTCTCCGATCCCTAAAAAACGCTTTGTATCACTATTTATGGTTTAGCAAAAGGCTAAGCCATAATCTTGCTAATTTATAAACTAAATTTCAAAAATCTTTAAAACGCCAAAAAAGAGCTTGACTCTTCTAAAAGAGCCAAGATATGAGGTTATTATAAGAAGTATTTTGAGATTATCTCTTTAAATTTGATTGTATATTTGCTAGCTTTTGGGCTGTTGTTGTAGATATCTTCAAATTCATACATTCTATCGTAGTAGTCGTTTGTATCTTGCGCATTTATCTTAAGTCTTGCCACATCTAAGCTAACGCCAACAAAAGCTCCACTTGTTTTACCACGCTCCTCGACAAATGCTGAAATTTCAGGCAAATCACTAGCTATCGCCACTTCGTTACCAACGCCGCCAGTCGCTTCTGCTTTTAGACTGATCGTATCTTTTGCGTTAAATAAGCTTGCGTAGGCTTCTGAGTTTTTAAACAAGATGATCATATCAGCCGAGCTATATCCTAGCTGAAGTCCGATGCTGCCAGATGTGTAATTTACAAAAAATGGGCTTGACCACTCGCCATCGTCGTTTTTAGCGATAAATACGCCTTTGCCTTTTGAGCCAGTGATGATCGCACCTGCTTTTGTTGCGTCTGGGATGATGGCGATGGCTTTGATGCCTGTAAATTTGGTATTTGGTTTTAAATTTCTAGTGCCAAAAGCGTTTAAAATGTTTATCGCGTTTTTTAATTTTTGATTTTGGATCACATCAGCGTTTAAATTTAACGCAAAAAATGAGCCGATCAAAAATAGCAAAGTTAGAATTTTTTTCATCAAATTTCCTTATTTAAAATTTTTGTTATTATAGCCTAAAATAAACTATTATTTAAAAATTTATTAATGAAATTTTATGAGATTTCATTATAAAATGCCCATTTTTAAGGAAAAAATATGAGCTTAATACTTTTTGTCGAATACGTCGGTATCGCATCAGCTGCGCTTAGTGGCTTTTTGTTTGCAGTAAAAAGAGAGTGTGACTGGCTGGGCGTCTTTTTGTCTGCATTTTTGACCGCACTTGGAGGCGGTATCGTGCGTGATATGCTCGTTGGCAGGGCAGTTTATTCATTTACTCACTACATGCCAGTAAGCGTCGTCATCTTTATGCTTGTCGCATCTAGGATCACAAATTTACATATAAAAAGAGATGGTTTGGAGAAGAAATTTGTCTTTATCTTTGCCGATGCGATCGACGTTATCTGCTTTTCTATCGTTGGAGCGATGGTTGCCATCGAGTATAGCTATAACATCTTTGGCGTTATGATGATCGCCTTTTTTAACGGTGTTGGCGGTGGTATCTTAAGAGATATCTTGCTAAATGAAGTTCCTTGGTTTTTACGCACCGGACTTTACGGCACGATAAGCCTTGGCGTGGGGCTTGCTTACTTTATCCTCTATCATCTAGGCCTTACCAACATATTTTTTACTATGCTCTTACTAGCTGCTGGCATAACGGTCAGGATGTTTGCATTTTATAGAGGCTGGAAGCTGCCTGATCTATGAAATTTAGCGAGTTTTTTGATATCTGGGTCAATGAAAACTACTATAAATTTGGCGTGGATATCGGCAAAAAGGGCGATTTTTACACAAATGTAAGCGTTGGCTACCTCTTTGGTGTCTGCCTTGCAAACTACTTTTTAAAGCTACTTAAAAATGGCGAAATTTCTAGCTCATGCAAGGTCGTGGAGATCGGCGCAAACTCAGGCGATATGTTGGCTGATTTCGCACAGGGTATTTTTACTCTTGAGCCAGAAATTTTGTCAAATTTAGAGTTTATCATTATCGAACCTCATGAAATTTTACGTAAAAAACAGCTTGAAACCTTTAAAAATCGCTTTGGTGACGAGGTTAGAGTAGGGCACTATGAAAATTTAGACGAGTGTGTGTTTGATGAAATTTTTGTCATCTCAAATGAGCTGTTTGACGCATTTAGCTGCGAGGTGATAGAGGGGGAAAATATGCTTTTTGTGGATAGTGACTTAAAATTTCACTGGCAAAAGGCAGATCAAAATTTGCTAGCTCTTGCAAAGAAATTTGGCATAAAAAGGGGTGAAATTTCAACTAGCTACGCTAAATTTGCGCTTCAGCTTGCAAATGCGGCAAAAAAGGTGAGATTTTTAAGCTTTGACTACGGCGAATTTGAGCCAAAAAATGAATTTAGCCTAAGAGTTTTTAAAGATCATCAAGTTTTTTCTTTGTTTGAAATTTCAAACCTTGAGCCATATTTTAAAAGCTCGGATCTAACTTATAGCCTTTGTTTTAAGCAGGTAAAAGAGGCTTTTTGCGAAGCTGGCTTTTTGATGCTTAAATTTAAAAAACAAAATGATGCCTTAGTTTGCGACTTTGGCGTGGATGAAATTTTATCTTTGGTGCTTGAAAAAGGCAGCAAGCAAGCCTACGAAAATGCCGCAAAACAAGCGAAATTTCTACTCTCGCCCGAGTTTTTGGGCGAGAAGTTTAAATTTATAGAGTTTTTAAAGAGCTAGTCTGGCGATATCAGCGTAACTCGCCTCACAAGCCTTCAAAAGGTCATTTGGTGCTATCTTTATCTGCTTGCCTCTTACTCCAGCGCTTACTAGCACGTACTCTTGCTCTTTTGCTCGCTCGTCGATGAATGTGGAAAAGTGCTTTTTCATAGCAAGTGGCGAGCAGCCGCCTCTGATGTAGCCGGTGATCTTTTCTAGATCTTTTAAATTTATAAGCTCGCAGCGTTTGGCCCCGCACGCATGAGCAAGTGCTTTTAGATCAAGCTCCAGATCGCCTTGCACGCAGGCAACGACAAAATTTTTAGGCTCGCACTGGCAGACGATAGTTTTGTAAATTTGCTTTATATCTTGCTTGGTGCTAGCTGCGACATGAACGGCCGAAAGGTCGTTTAGATCGACTTCGTATTCAAGTATCTCATACTCTATTTTTAGCTTGTCTAAAAGCCTAGCGGCGTTGGTTTTATGTATCATCTTTTTTCATTTTTGTGAATTTTTTGTATAATTATAGCCAAAACTTAAAGGAGGAAAGATGGCTGAAGAAGTTGAAGAGAAAAAAGCAAAAAAAGGTGGCAATGGCGCTTTGATGATAATCATCATCGCGATATTTGTTTTATTGCTAGTTATCGGAGGGCTAGTGGCGTTTTTGATGCTTAGTTCAGACGAGCCAAAAGAGGCAAATATGGCGCAAACACCAGCTCAGACTCAAACTCAACCAGCACCCGCTCAAAACAAAGCAAAACGCGGTGGCAACGACTATTCGAATATGGGACCGATATATCCGCTTGATCAGTTTGTCGTAAATTTACTTAGTGAAAATGGATCAAGATTTCTTAAAACTAAGATCGATTTAGAGCAAAGCGACGAGCTACTAACTGCCGAGCTTGATAAGAAAAAAGCACTTTTAAGAGATATCATCATAAGAACGCTCTCTTCTAAAACATACGAAGAAGTAAGCACTGCAAAGGGCAAAGATAGGCTAAAAGACGAGATCGTCGGCAAGCTAAATGAAGTGCTAAATGATGGCTATATCAAAAACATATTTTTTACTGATTTTGTGGTGCAATGATAGGCATCGATATCGTTAAGATAGATAGAATTTCAAGACTGAAGGCTCGTCACGGCGAGCTTTTTTTAAAGAGATTTTTAAGCGATGATGAGATCGCGCTAGCAAAAAATGATGCGACTTTGGCTGGATTTTGGGCGGCCAAAGAAGCAGCTAGCAAAGCCCTTGGTGTGGGCATTAGCAAAGAGTGTGGCTTTTTAGACATTATGCTCAGCAAAGACGCAAAAAATGCACCAAAAATAAAATTTAGCCCAAGAATTTATACAAATTTTAATATCAAAGAAGCAAGCCTTAGTATAACTCACGACGGCGGATTTGCCGTAGCTGCAGTGATGATCGTGTGAAATTTATCTGTATTTGAAGTTTTTAGAACATAACGTAGATAAAAATCAAAATAATTTTAATAACATAATTTTTTTTAAAAATGAGATGATAAATATAATACATTATTGTTATAAATAAATATAGGTAAGAATAGCTATAGAAATTTTTAACGCTAGTGTTATTAAAAGCGTGCCATGATTTGGAATATAAAAATAAATTTGGTAAAAAATGAAAGTAAAACTAAAATCAAAAATTGGTATTTCATCGCTTGAACTTCGCGAGCTAAGTGCATTTGATAAGCTTAAAAAGGAAACTATTTACGATGTCTTGCTGATGGAGATGCATGAAGGCAAGGTGAAAATTTATCAATAATATACAAAGACTTATAGATATATTTGAAAAAGAAGTTTTAAAATATTGCCTGATATAAAACTAGAATTTGCTTTGGATGAAAATAGACTAATTACTGTAATTATAAAAAGAGGTAAATGATACTATGTTTATTACAACTCGCTTTTTAGAAACATTGAAGAGTTTAAAAGAGAATGTTGGCGACAATATTATATATTGTGGTGATGATTTATACAATAACTTTTTATATATTAAATTTGCACATAAAGATTATGGCGTAGCTTGTTGTGATTATGGGATTAAGCCGCAAATAAGTTTTAACTCAAAACAAAATTTACTTTACATAGGTGCTGGTCAAAATTTTATTTGTTTCGATATAGAAAAGGAAAGTATAGTTTTTAATAGCAAATTATCTTTTTTGTTTTATGAAATTCTTACTGAAAATGAAAGCGAATATGTATTTGTTATATGTGAATGCGGTGTGATATGTTACATCGGCTCTACACAAATATGGGAGGCATATTTTAAAGATATTTTGTGTGATTACAAAATCATAGGAAAGCAGCTGTTTATAAAATGTATGGATGGCTTGGAATATTTTGTAGATTTACAAAGTGGAAAAGTAAGTTGATGCGGCTTTTGCATAAATAGTTATGCTAATTTGATTAAATAGGAAGATGCAATAATGATAAAAAAAGATAATAATTTAGAATTTATACATAGTATTTTGTCTAAATTGTTAAATAACTATGAAGAAAAATTTATAAATTTGAAAATGTCAGATTTTATTAAAAATGAGATGATCAATATGGATCACGGTGAGTATGGAGTTGTGTTGGAGGATTTATGCGTTCAATTATATGAATATGGCATAAAAGTGTCTGACGAGGATTTTGAAATGATAAAAGAAGCAGCAAAGATTATTGGTATAAATAAAGATGTATATGATTTTTTGCGTTTGGTCTAAAATTGTAGCAGCTGTTTGTAATAAAATTACCAGATTATAAAAAGGGTAAAATTTGAAAGTAAGACTAAAAGCAGGTGTTGATAATAGGCTGTGTCCCATTGTAGAATGTTTGGACGAAAAATTTAATGAGTATTTGAGACCAAATGTTTTATATGAAATAGTTCAGATAAATATAAAAGATATGCAAAATGAGTGTAATTGCACATATATGATCATAAGTAATGATAATAAATACGGAGCATATTTTAGCGCTGATTTATTTGAAATAGTGGATGATAAAATAGATAATGACTGGACTATAAGACATAACAATAGTGAAATAATTATGGCACCGAGTGTTATAAACTATCAGAATTTTTGGAACAATTATGTTGATGGTTGTTTAAAAGAAGAGAAAATATACTGTGAGCGATTTAGTCACATTGTGCAAAATCAATTTTCAAAAAAGTGGTTTAGAAAAATCTTTAACGACTATCAAGATCCAAGTATCAAAGCTATAGGAGTAGATACACAAGTAGATGGCTACGTAGTTTGTCCGCATTGCTACAACGCAGAGCAGGCTAGTGCAGAACTAGGCGTCATAAAGTGCGAAAAATGCAAGCAAGAATATAACAATCCACTTGCTAAAATTTGTCCAAGTGGGATAGAAGTGGTTGATGAGTAAATTTAAATATACAATATATTATATTGAGAAAAAGTAGAGGCTTGTGAGATCGTAAAGGTAATAATTGTTAAGTATTGCTAAATATAAATTTTATCATATATCAAGTAGCCACATTATATGGTTTGGTTTTTATTTTAGGGTATTAAAATGATTTTTATTGGTCGGTATAATGATGTTATTAGATGCAATAAATAGGAGTAGTTTTGTGATTTATAATAATTTTTTGACTTTAATGAAAGATTTTGCCAAAGATAAAATAGATGCAAGCACTTATCAAACTCAATTCTTTAAGTTATTGCATAAAGATGACGGTTTTTTTAATAATTATTATGACGTTATGCAAAGTTTATTTTATGATGTGGAAGAATATTGCCCAATTAAAGAACTAAGAAATGCTGGTGAAATTGATGAGATTGCATTAAAAAATAGCACAATAAATGCACTAAATCAAATAAAGCTATAAGTTTAAAACAATCTCTTTGAGTTAGGACGGCTTTGTCCTAAATAACCGCAAAATCGATAAGCAACAACTCCAAGCTAGGATAAAGTGGTAAATTTCGCGTGAGTTCTTTTTGATATTCGCTAAAAAATCTTTTATCTCTTGACACAAAAGTATAAACTATCTCTTTGTGACTTTGTAGATCACTGTCATTTTGCGCAAAAAGCATACCGAAACTATCCCTACATCCACTCAAGCACTTGCGTGATATCTTTGGCGTAAAAGCACTTTAGACCTTGCGTGTCAAGCGGTTTGTTTGGGATGATCGCATTTTTAAATTTCTGCGTTTTTGCCTCTTTTAAGCGCTGATCGAGATTGAAAATTTCTCTTATCTCGCCATTTAGGCTTAGCTCGCCGATGAAGACGCTGTCCTTGCTGATAGGGCGGTTTTTGAAGCTGCTGATGATCGCTGCGATGACGGCTAGATCGGCCGCAGTCTCACTTATCTTAACGCCACCTGAAACGTTTATAAAGACGTCGTAGTGCCCAAGTGGAATTTCAAGCTTTCGCTCAAGTAGGGCTAGCAGCATATCTAGGCGGTTTCTCTCAAAGCCAGTCGAGCTTCGTTTTGGATAGGCACTTTCGCAAACAAGCGCCTGAATTTCGATGCTAAGCGCCCTTGAGCCTTCCATTATGATGGTGATCGCGCTGCCACTCATCGCCCCGCCACGCGTGAAAAATTTGCTTGAGACCTCATTTGCGCTCACCAGTCCGTGCTGGCTCATCTCAAATATGCCAACCTCGCTAGTCGAGCCAAAGCGGTTTTTAAACCCACGCAAAATTCTAAGCTCTCTGCTCGCGTCGCCCTCGAAATAAAGCACCACATCGACCATGTGTTCAAGCACTCTAGGCCCTGCAATTGAGCCCTCTTTGGTTATGTGCCCGATGATGAAAACGCAGATATTTTGGCTCTTTGCAAGCCTCATCAGCTCAAAAGTGATCTCGCGAACCTGCGTGATCGAGCCTGGTGCGGAGGTTATATTTTGGCTATAAAGCGTTTGTATGGAGTCAATGACTAGCACCTTGTAGTCGCTCTTTTGCACCTCTAGCATGATATCTTCTAGGCAAATTTCAGTTAGCAGGTATAAATTTTTATCCACCGCATTTAGCCTGTCAGCTCTCATTTTTATCTGGCTTTGGCTCTCTTCGCCGCTTACATAGAGCGTTTTTTTGCCATCTTTTGCTAAATTTGAGCCAATTTTTAGAAGCAGAGTTGATTTGCCAATTCCCGGACTGCCGCCTATAAGCACAAGCGAGCCCTCGACCACGCCACCACCAAGAACAAGGTCTAGCTCGCTATCTTTGGTGCTAAATCTCGTAAAATTTTGAATTTCGACTTCGTCGATGCTTATGGCTTTGCTAGGTGTGCCACTACTTTTTGCTATCTCTTTGCTTATCTTTATCTCTTGCTGGCTAAGCTCGACAAAGCTATCCCAAGCCCCACATTGTGGGCATTTGCCTAGCCACTTTGCCTGTTGATTACCGCAGGCTTGACACTCAAAAACTGGCTTTGCTTTTGCCATAATATATCCTTTTTAAAATTTCAACTACTATCACTCCAAATCCCGCTCCGATCATGTCAGCTACGATGTCAAGCAGGCTAAAGCTCCTATTTGGTAAAAATGCCTGAACGAGCTCTATCTGCACACCAAAGGCTAAAAGTAGGGCTAAATTTTTTAAAATTTTAAACTCATAACCAAGGTAGAGCAGGATATAAAGGACGAAAAAAGCTAAAAAATGGTTTGCTTTGTCCCACGAATTTTCGATGATAGCGGGACTTTTTGGAGTAAATGCAAGAATATCAATCGCCAAAAGAGCAGCGAAAAAGCAAATTTTACTAAGAAATTTGACCCTACTCAAAAATGGCGTCCATCAGCTCGTCTAAAAACTCGTCTGGATTAAATTTGATGATATCGTCCATGCTCTCGCCAACGCCTATATAAAATATAGGTAGCTCAAGCTCCCTTGCCACGCCAAATAGCGCTCCGCCCTTTGCAGTGCCGTCAAGCTTTGTGATGATGACGCCATCAAGCGAGACGATCTCGTTAAACGCCTTTGCCTGTGCGACGCCAGCGTTGCCCTGCGTGCCATCAAGGATGAGAATTTTACGGTGAGGCGCCTTTTCGTAGGCCTTTTTGCTGATACGAACGATCTTATCAAGCTCGTTGGCTAAATTTGTCTGGTTTTGAAGCCTGCCAGCTGTGTCTAATATGACGCGGTCGATCCCTTTTGCAAGGGCTGAGCTGATCGTGTCATAGGCCACGGCTGAAGGATCGTGGCCTTGCTGGGTGGCGACTATTGGCACATTTAGTCTAAGTGACCACTGGCGCAGCTGTTCGATCGCCCCAGCTCTAAATGTATCACAAGCGCCCAAAATGACGCTTTTGCCGTTATTTTTATATAAATTTGCCAGCTTTGCGATGGTTGTCGTCTTGCCAGCGCCATTTACGCCGAGGATAAGATCGACAAATGGCTTATCAGGCTCGATCACGCGCTCATTTTCGTAGATAAAATAGCTACTCATAACGCGTCTAAGATCAGCTCTGCTCACTTCATCTTGTGGCGGCAAGTAGTATAAAATCTCCTCCACGATCTCGTAAGCCACGTCAGCCTCTAGTAAAATTTCTTCTAAGCTCTCTTTGTCGATCTTTTTTGACTTTTTAGCCGAGCTTATCGCTCCAAAGGTCTTTTCAAAGCCTCTTTTCAAAAACTCAAGCATTATTTTATGGCCCTATTTATGTCAGTTTCAAGCATCTCTTCAGGCACAAGACCGATGTAGCCTTGAGCGTAGTCGCCATTTGCTTTAAAAAGTGCAGATGCAGGGAGTCCTTTGATGCCGCCCATCGCCTTTTCAAATAAGAAATTTCCCTCGCCAACTGCGATGTCGTATTTGATCTTATATTTTTGAGCAAATTCTTTAACTTCGTCCTCGCTCTTATCTTCAAGCAAGACAGCAACGATGTTTAGCTCGTTTTTAAATTTCTCACTTAGGTTGTTTAAAGATGGGATCTCAGCCTTGCAAGGTGGGCACCAAGTGGCGAAAAATACGTAAAGTGTCGCTTTTTTGCCATCTTTTACGTCAAAGCCGTTGCTTCTTTTTGTGATCTGCATAGTTGTGCCGTTAAGTAGTTTTAGGCTTATATCTTTTACTTCGTCACTTTGTGTGCTCTCGCTTATCTTTGGTGTGAGCGTATCTTTGCTTAAATTTTCATCTTTGCTGGCATTTTCTTCTAAATTTTTACTTTGCACAGCTGGTTCGCTACTGTTTTGCTCGCTCTTTTGGCTTTTGTCGTCGCCGCATCCGAAAAATGCAAAAAGACAAAGTGATGTTATAATTGCGCGTTTTAGTGTCATAAATTTCCTTTTGAAAAATGTTTCAGGATTATACAAGAAAGAGCATAAAATGAGCGTTAATTTAGAAAAAAACGAATTTAGAAAAAATGCAAGAGCAAATTTGATAAAGCTTGCTAAATTTAGAGCAAAATGCACGCATTATAAGGCGGTAAAAACGCTTTTAAATTTGATAAATTATACAAATTCTAAAAAGGTGCTCTTTTATCTGCCGCTTAACTACGAAGTCGATGTGCTTAAAATAAGACGAAATTTATCACATAAATGTGAAATTTTTGCCCCTTTTATGGTAGGTCTTAGCTTAGAGATGGTAAGATTACGACTGCCATTTCTAACTTATAAATTTAATGTCAGACAGCCATCTGGCAAAAAAATTAATAATGTTAAACTCGATATGGCGGTAGTTCCAGCGATTGGGGTTGATGGAGCTATGGCAAGGATAGGGCACGGAAAAGGATTTTACGATAGATTTTTTGACACTTTGCCCGTTAAGCCGAAACTGATAGTTTTCTTAGAGGTAAAAGACTTCTACACCAAAGATGTGCTCTCGCAGGCGCACGATGCGGTAGCAGACTTTTATATAACCCCAAGCAAAAATTATATAAAAAGAGGAATAAATGATAGAGGTTTTAATAGGCTTAGGAGCCGGTGTGGTGGGCGTTGGAGTAGGGTATCTCTACGCCAAAAAGATAAATGATGCAAACTACAATATATTCTTAGAACAAGCAAAAGCAAAGGCAAAAGCTATTGAGTATGAAGCTGAGCTAACGCTTAAAAATTCTAAAATTTCAGTGCAAGAGGCTGAATTTGAGGCTAAAAAAAGATATGACGACAAGACAACAAAGCTTCAAAAAGAGTATGCAAGTAAATTTGATGAGCTAACCAAAAAAGAGAAAATTTTGCTAAATGAGCAAGAGCTTTTAAATGAGAGCAAAGAGCTTTTTGAAAAAGATAAGCAAGATGCAAAGGTCACTTACGAAGAGGGTTTAAATTTAAAAGCGACTTATCAAAACAAAGTAGAAGAGGCGATAAGAGTGCTTGAGCACGCTGCTGGCTTAACGGAAGAAGAGGCAAAAGAGGTCGTGCTTAAAAAGGTCGAAGAGAAGTCACGCGCCGACATCGCTCACATCGTTAGAAAGTACGAAGAAGAGGCAAAAAGAGAGGCTAAAAAGAGGGTTAATTACATCTTGGCGCAGGCTACGTCAAGATTTGCTGGAGAATTTGCGGCTGAACGTCTGATAAATGTCGTAAATATCAAAAACGATGAGCTAAAAGGTAGGATCATCGGCAAAGAGGGACGTAACATCAAAACCCTTGAAATGGTGCTTGGCGTTGATATCATCATCGATGATACCCCACACGCTATCATCTTAAGCAGCTTTAACCTTTACAGACGTGCGATTGCAACAAGAGTGATCGAGCTTTTGGTGGAGGACGGCAGAATTCAGCCAGCAAGGATAGAAGATCTTCATAAAAAAGTGACTGAAGAATTTGAACAAAGCATACAAGAAGAGGGCGAAAACATCGTCATGGATCTTGGTCTAAATAAAATTCATCCAGAGATAGTAAAACTAATAGGCAAGCTTAAATTTAGAGCAAGCTACGGTCAAAATGCCCTTGCGCACAGCCTTGAAGTGGCTCACCTTGCTGGCATCATCGCAGCTGAGTGTGGCGGAGATGAGAAGCTAGCAAAAAGAGCTGGCATACTTCACGACATCGGCAAAGCGCTAACTCACGAGTACGAGGGTAGCCATGTCGATCTTGGAGCTGAAATTTGCAAACGCTATAAAGAACATCCAGTCGTCATCAATGCTATCTATGCTCACCATGGCCACGAAGAGGCTACAAGTATAGAAAGTGCTGCTGTTTGCGCAGCTGACGCACTAAGCGCAGCTCGTCCAGGAGCTAGACGTGAGGTGCTTGAGAGCTTCTTAAAACGTGTCGAAGAGATCGAAAACATCGCAAAAAGCAAAGAGGGCATCAAGCAAGCTTATGCGATCAACGCTGGCCGTGAGATTCGTGTCATCGCAAATGCTAAACTTATAAATGACGATGAGGCGGTGCTTGTAGCAAAAGAGATAGCTCAAGAGATCGAGAGTAAGGTGCAGTATCCTGGTGAGATAAAAGTAAGTGTCATCAGAGAGACTCGCGCTGTTGATTTTGCGAAATAACGGCAAGATATGAAATTTCTTTTATCATTAATAATGCTTTTCTCGCTTGGCTTTGCTGGCGAGGAGCTCGTGCTAGACTCGGCAAATTCGTTTATAACGACGATGAGAGGTGCTAGAAATGCTCCTATAAAAGAGCTCATCGAGCAGTCAAAAGCGACGATCATCTTTCCAAGTGTAAAAAAAGTCGGTTTTGTGGTCGGTGGCATGGGCGGAGATGGCATCATGGTCGTTGGCAACATCAACTCGCCAAGTGAAATTTTGCCAGTTAGTATAAGTGGCGGCAGCATCGGCATACAGCTTGGCTATGAAGATAGCTCGCTTGTGCTATTTATATTTAAAGATAGCATCATCTACGACATAAAAGACGCCAAGATCACGCTTGATACGAAGCTTTCAGTGGCATTTGGCGATATTGGACGCAATTATAATAAAGTAAGCGACTTTAAATTTTCAAGCGACATCTACGCGTATGCTGCAAATGATGGATTTTTCGCTGGAGCTAGCTTTGGCGGAGCAGTGATTAGCGCAAAGGATGAAATTTTAAAACAAAGTGGCTACGCATACGAGCAACTAATATCTTCAGCTTCTAAACTTTTGGGGCAATGATGCAAGATATTATAAACTCAATCTCAACTTACGGCTACATCGTGCTATTTTTTTACAGCCTTGGTGGTGGCATGGTCGCGCTTATCGCCGCTGGGATATTAAGCTTTGCTGGTAAAATGGACATCTCTCTTAGCATAATCGTCGCTGCCGTGGCAAATACGATCGGCGATACTTTGATCTTTTACGTCGCAAGGTTTAATAAAAGCTCACTTATGCCTTATGTAAAAAATCACAAAAGAAAGCTTGCCTACGCTGGAATTTTGGCAAAGAAGCACGGCGATAAGATAATATTTATCAAAAAATTTATCTACGGCGTCAAAACTTTGGTGCCTATCGCACTTGGGCTTACAAAATACTCTTTTTATAAATTTAGTGTTATAAATTTGATCTCTTCAGTGCTTTGGGCGGTGATCGTAGGTCTTGCTAGCTATAAAACAGGGGATTATTTTATGAGTGTGAGCAATTATCTTGGCGAGCATGGCTATATCATGCCACTTGCCATGGTTGGCTTGTTATTAGGTATCTGGTTATTTTTACAACACATTACAAAAAGGAGAAAAGCATGAAAAAGGTGATATCTGCTCTAATCGTAGTTATCGTGATCGTTGCAGGCGCTGTTTATTTCGCCTCAAACAAGGTCGAGGAGAACTATCAAAGGATAGTTGATAGACTAAATGATGTGAATGGCTTTAAAGTTTCAGAAAATAGCTATCAAAAAGGCTTTTTTGGCTCAAAAGGATCGTTTGATCTTATCGTTTCAAAGGATCTTTTGAAAAATTTAGCCGGCAAAGATGTAGATGAGGATCTAAATTTTAAGGTAGAAAATGAAATTTCTCACTCAGTGCTTGCATTTGTAAATGGCTTTGATATCGACTCAAAAATTTCTATACAAAATGAGGCTATAAAAAATATCGTAGCTTCATTTCTTGGATCAAACGTCGTCGCAACGGCAAAAACAAAGGCTAGCGTGAGTGGTGATAAAGATGTAAATGTTAAATTTAGTGATATCGACTTTAGCGACAAGCAAACTATGAACGTTCATACAAAGGATGTGAAATTTGGCTTGAAACTGGACGCAAAAGATAATGTAAATAGCGCAAACTTGGGTCTTGAGAAAGTTTCATTAAAAGATCTTAATGAAGAAAATAAAGCAGAAGTTAATCTTGAAGGCGTCGATATAGATACAAGCTACACTGTGCCAGTTGAAATTTCAAAGATATTTGAGAGCAAACTAGCCCCTTACATAGCAAAAGCTAAGATTAAAAAACTAGCATTATTAGATGAAAAGGATGGCAATGTTGCTTTAGATGATCTTGAGTATAGCTCGAAATTTGAAGTCTCAAATGATCTTGGTAGCTCAAATGATGTAGTGAAGATAGGTGCAGTTGCTGTTAATAAAGTGAAATTTACAGATTTTATCTTAGATAGCAAGATAGCAAATATCAACGTGCCAACTATAAATAATATACTTGATAGACTAAGTAATGTAAATGTTGATACAAATGAGAGCATCTTTGCTGGGTTAAATTTGGACGAAGTAATGGGTCAAATTTTAGAGAAAAATCCAAGCGTGAAAGTGGATACATTAAGCTTTAAAAATGGCAATAATGCGATAAATTTAAAACTAGATGCTGCTATCAATGGCTTTAAAAGCGGAGAAAGTCAGCTTGCGATCTTTGATAAGCTATCACTTAATGGTGAGCTAAGCGTGGATGAGACTTTGGCTAAATTTTTTGATACGCTCTTCCCTGAAATGACTCTTATCGAGCCAACACTTATATCTGCTGGATATTTAAAAGAAGATGGCAAAAAAGTAGTAAGTAAATTTAAGTACGATCCAAATAAAAAAGATATTATTTTTAATGAAAAGGTTGGACTTCAAAATTTATTTATGGGCTTTTAAAAAATAGCCTAATTTTTATCTACTTTTAAGCATCACTTCTATATACTTCACTTTCTGTTTTGCAGAACGCAGAGCAGAAAGTTCTTTTAACTTACAATTGTTAAACTATTAGTCAATCTTTGAAATCTAAACAAGTGATCGATTGAGCCAGTCTATTATGATTA
>NZ_ANNG01000082.1 GCF_000466685.1 Campylobacter concisus UNSWCS | reverse complement strand
CCCTAAACTGCAACGCTCTAATAAATCCGCCAATTCCACATCGGCTACGGCGTCTATACTTATTCTCATTTTTTTATCCTTTTATGCTGCTATCTTAAAAGCATTTACTATTTTTACACTTAGTGCAACTTGCCCTTTAGCCGTTATCCTAGTTGTGAATTTTTCTTTATTGCCCTTTGGTGTCACTATGATTTGTGGGATAACTTCAAAATATCCAGCCTCTACCCATTTTTGGTAAGGCAAGTTATCGTTCATTAGGTATTTTTCATCTCTTAGCCACTTAAAGACCCTATTGCGTCCAACTCTTACCTCACTATCACAAAGAGTTTTTACAAAGTCGCCTATTAGTGCGCTTGTGGCGCTAGCTTCTACTGCTTCAGCAAAGATAAGTTTTGGCATATCGGCAAGGCGTTGCGCTTCTAGTGCTTCGATTTTGTCCACTTGGGCTATCGCTAGCTCTAAAGCCTCTTTATAGTTACGCGGAACGTTAAACGGATTTTTTAGTTTTTGCTCCATTAAGTTAAACGCTTTGATAAACTTAACTTTCCATTGATAGGCACGCTCACCTGTAAAACCCATAACAAGTAATGAAAAGCCGTCGCGGGTCATCTTATACATCGGTAATTTACGCCCCGTGCTATCTGCGTATTCACTCACCCAAAAATTAGGGGCAGTGAATTCATCTTGTGGCAGCTCCCTTATTTTAGCTATAATATGGTCGTGTCTTTTTTCAAAGACGTCTGCAATTTGTAGAGAAGTAGTCCAGATTTGACCGTCGGCTACTTCCAGCTTGATCTCTTGGTCGTTGATGATTAGATTTTCCATCATTTATCCTTTTCTTTTAGTTGAAGTATGTTTAAAATTTTGGCTCTCATCGCGTTGTGATTTTTCGATAGCGCGTCCAAAGCGCAAAATAAATCATAAGCGCAGTCAAGCACCTTGTAGCTTACTTCCTCGTTACTATCGCTTGGCTCTATTTTGTAAGCTTCTAAATACTCGGCAAATTTCTGTTTAGTAGGGGCTTTCATTTTTGCCCCCTTGTAAGTTGTAAGACAATATAAGCAAGTAAAAGCACTTGCAAGACTTCTAAAATTTCACTCATTTTAAGCTCCTTTAGCTAAAATATGAGCAACGCAATGTTTTAGGTCAAGGGGCTTTCGCCCCTTTGTTAAATCCAGATTTGGATTATTTTCGAGATTAGATAAATCAGTATCGCGAGTTTGATTAAAAAATCTAACCTTTTCATTGCGTTACTCCTTTCTATAAAAACACTTTATTTGTGTTTTATGCAGATATTATAACACATTAAATAAGTTTAGTCAAGAGTTTTTAGCATAAAATAAGTAATTTTTTAAAAAAATAGACACTTTATTTATGTTTTTGTGAGATTTTAGCCGACGCATTTTTGCGTTGGCGGATTCAACCAGCCCAAAATTTGGCTGGCTGAATATTAACGCGCTAAAATGGCTTTTAGAGTTTTGAAGTCTGCTAACTCTTGTTGTAGTTTTAAATTTTCGAGATAAAGCTCAACCGCTCTTTTTAACGGCTCGCTGATTTTTTCTTGCCTAGCGGCGTTATTTAACGCGCTTTCGCTATACCCTATCGCCTCGCCCAGTTGTTTATACGTTAGCCCTAGCTCTTTACACACACGCTTAACTATGTTATCATCTGCAGTCATTGCTTGTCCTTGTATATATTGTTTTGATTTGTGAGTTGCATTTTACGCCCTTTGTTTGAAAATTTACTTTCAAATAGGGCGTAAAGTTTTAGTGTTGTGTTTTTTCTTTTGTAGTGATTAGCTTATATGCCACGTAAGCCGATAACAAAAGAGTAAAAGTTAAAATCAAAGCTTGACCGCTCATTTTTCACTCCTCTTTTCAAGTTTGATTGCGCCATACATTATAAACACGCTACCTATCGTTATTAGGATAGGCATTATACCGATGTCGCCGTTTAGTAAAGCGAAAGAGCCATTTACAAATAGCCCTAAACCTATGTTTTTGATTAATTCGTTCATTTTCGTATTTTAGCACAACACTTAAAACTTAACAACCCTATTTAAAAGAACTTATGTGAATTAAAATCACATATATGAGCGTATTATAGCAATTTAAATAACAATTATCAAGTATTTTATGAATTAATCTAACAAAATTATATAAAAAAGTGAAGTAAAATCACTTTTGAGGGTTGTGACAAATTGTCATACCCCTTGCTGAAGCTCTTGTATAAGTTCCGCAAAGCCCTTTATTTTATCAAGTCGCATTTTTAATTGATGATTTTCTAAAAGCAAATTTAGTGTCACTTCGACGTTTGGCATAACTTCCCCCTTACTGCTCCATTGTCGCACAGTGCCTTCATTTACTTTTAAAATCTCCGCCAGCTCTCTTTGTGTGATGCCTAACTCTTTACATACACGCTTAACTATGTTTTGTTTCTCGTAATGCCACTTTAACACATAAAGCTCATCGCCATTTTCGGTTTTCAGCACTATATGCCTACCGCCGCTCTTAGACGGACTAATAGGTGACCCGTATAGTGCTGAAACCTTTTGTGTTAGCTCTTCCTCTATTTTTGTATAATTTGAGTATTTTGGCTCTGTATCTAGCTTTATTTTATCGACATATTTGCCAGATACAATTACTACATGGTCTATTTCGTTGTCATAATATATTTCTTTTTCTTCTGCCATTATTACTCCTTTATAATCTCAAATTTATCTACATAATTAAACGCTCGGTAAAGGCTTATTTTGCCTTTTTCGTCTTTGTGTATTTCAATATCACATACAAAGCGGTAGCTATAAGGGTTTTCTAAAATCTCTGCCTTTAATGTTTCATCATCTATTAATATCGGTATAGCTTTATCGCTTAGCTCGTAGCAGTAGGCTTTAAATTTAACCTTTTTATCTGTGTTGGTAGTTTGATAAAGCGTGATAGACATCTTTTCAAAGACTTTTTTAACCGCTTCTTTATTTTCAAAATCTTTTATTTGTCTAGCTGTTGCGATGCCTTGTTTGTAGGCTTCTTTGTTGTCTTGATTGATAAAAACGCAATGGTTAAAAACTGGGCTTGTAATCTCTACACTTACTCTGTCTTTGTCGGCAAGTTTTACTACATTTTCTAAATTTTGAAGTGAAGTGGGTGTTAAAAACTGATCGCAGACAATATCATCTACGCTTTTTTTACCTATGTTTTTAATGTTGCCAAAAAACTCAAAATAAGCATTAATGGTAGGTAAAAGCTCGCCAATAGCAAGTGCTCCAGAAGCTGCAAAAATTACCATATTAAAAATATCGCTACCTTTTTCTACGCTTTGCAATGTTGTTCTTGCACCACTTACGCCAGTTTGTGTGGCTACAAACTCATCAATAGAATTATTAAAAGATAATAGAGCAGTGGCCAAGGTCGTAATATCTAACGGATTGTCTTTTTCGATACGAAATTTAATCTGTATATTTTCGCTCATTTTGTCCTCTCCGCCAACTCTCTTTGCGTGATACCAAGCTCTTTGCATACACGCTTAGCCATGTTATCGTCTGCGGTCATTGTTCGTCCTTGTTTTAGTGTTTGTAGATGTCTTGTAGGTTGTATTCGATAGCGTGGATATAAAAGCAGTTGTTCGTTATGCTGCCGAATATCCTACTATCGCCTGCGCGGATAATAAAAATTTGGCTTTTAACCTGCTCTAAGAAATTTTTTACTTTGCGTTCTTTCCATTGCCAATTACTTATTTCGCACTTCTCACAACCGCCTATTTGTTGTTGCTTGGGTATTTGTATCAGCTCGTGCGGCTTTTTCTCCCTTATAAGCATTAGGGTTTTTACTATCTTTTGGACTTTGGCTTTATCGTTGATGTGGTTGTGTGAGCTAGGTAGTAGTCCAAAATTGCAATCTTTGATTATTTTAGTGAAGCTTACGTCTAACGATTTTGGTTCGCTCTCTTTTAAAGTTGAAGATAGCGCATGCTTTTGTTTAGTTTCTTTTAGCTTCATTTTTCAACGAGAGGAGCAAAAAAATCTTTTAGGCTGTCTTTAGTTATCTCGTTATTCTTATCTTTTTCATAAGCCGCAAGCCATGGCATTTCGGTGTGGGTTTTGTCTCTTAATCCATAAGCGGAATATTTGTTGTAAATTTCTAGAACTTCTTCTACTAGCTTGATTTGCTGCGGGTGTAATCCTAGCCCATCTATCTGTTTTTTGTCTAAAGCTTCGCTTTGCATTTGCTCGTCGCCGTAGTTTATAGCCCATTTCCAAACTTCAGGCACGACTGGACCGTGCAGCCACGCTTCTATTTTTTCATCAAAGATAGGAGTTCCAAACATAGCCAAGTGGTAGCCTTGAACATAATAAAGCAACTTTAAAAGCTTTAGCCTGCTCGTATATTCAGCCATTTCATCATCGCTTTTTAATTTAGCCAAAATTAATTTAGCCGTATCTACCGCTGAAATAGTAGTCATTTTAGCCTCTTTCTCTTTTTTGTGTAGTCAATAAATATTACACTAAATAAGTTAAAAGGGATATAAAAGGTATATTTTTAACTAACCTTGCCGTAAAACTTAACGGCTTGGACTA
>NZ_ANNG01000081.1 GCF_000466685.1 Campylobacter concisus UNSWCS | reverse complement strand
AGAAGAGGTGTTATTAGTAGCTTCTTTATATTTAGCGTCTGCTACTCTTAGCTTTATGCTAGTATCTTTTTTAAGCTCGCTTAGACTTTTTGGTTTAATATCTTTTAATATATCTTGCAATCTAGCTATGCTTATACTCTTGCTTTTAGATATGCTGTAGCTTTCACGGGTATTAGTAGCGTTTAGGATGGTGGTTTGGTTTGCTTTTACCTCTATATTTTTATCTGAGCTTAAATTTGCTGTGATAGTCGCATCAGATGTGTTTAAGTTT
>NZ_ANNG01000080.1 GCF_000466685.1 Campylobacter concisus UNSWCS | reverse complement strand
CCTAGCCTGCGAGCTTGAGTTATTTACCAGCTTTTTAGCCTCTACATTTATATCTTTAGCATAAATTTGGCTTGAGGTATTTACCAAAGTGTCTGCTTTTATGTTAAGGCTCTCTTTGGCTGCTATTAGCGCTTCATCTTTGTTTGTTATAGTATTTGCCTCTATCTTAGCCTCTTTATTAGAAGCGATAGCGCCAGCATTAACTATGTCGCCATCAAGGCTTATCTCTATGTTGTTATTTGCTATAACTAGGCCGTTATTATTTACACCTACGCCGTTACTTGTGCCAACTAGCTTGATTTTATTAGCATACATACCGCCAAGTGCGCTACTATCTAGGCTAAAGCTGTTTTCTTGGTTTTTAGTTTTTACGTCGTTATATAGTTTGCCATTGCTTGAAGCAACCGCCTTTTCACCGATGATATTTAGCTCATTTGCGTGGATATTTGAGTTTAAATTTATGGCATTTGAGATGACATTTGTGTAGTCGCTACTCTTATCGTTTAGGCCGTCCCCTACGATGTCGATAGAGTTATTAGATATTAGCTCTATCTCTTTAGGGCTTAGTTTATTGATACTACCTGTTGTTAGTGTGAGTGAGCGAGAGTTGATCATATTTAGACCATCTACGCTTATGCCATTTGGGTTTGCTATGACCACATCAGCCCTGCTTCCAGCTACCTCTAAATTTCCTTTTAAAGATGATTTCTCAGCTGAATTTACCTTGTTGATAATAAGACTTGCCTCTTTATTTAGCCTATAGTTTGCATCTATCTGGCCAGCTATCTTAGTGTCTATGTTTTTATTAGAGTTATTAAGGATGGTGCCAGTGGTTGGCGTGTTAAACCTGCTATATTCATTTATAGAAACGCCCTTGCTATCAGGGTTTGTGATGTTTATTATTAGCGTCTCATTAGGAGCTTTTAGTATATCAGGGCGGTTGCTAGCACCTGGGTCAGCTATGATACTTGGCTCATTTGCTAATGCTGGCGCGGTAGAAAGTAGCAAAGAGAGACTTACGTAGAAATTTAAGCCTATGGTTAAAAGGCTAGGTTTTTGTGCATTTGAAATTTGGTTGTTCTTTAGCATATTTTATCCTTAAAATTCGTAGCTTATGATGAAATTTACATTTGTTGATTTAGTTTCATAGCTCTTTGGTTTATAAAGAGGCTTTGAGACAGATATGTCGTAGCTTAGGTTGTTGTAGGCTTTTATGCTGCCTCTTAGACCTATGGCGTATCCTGCAAGGGTGTTTTTATCCTTTATGCCGCTACTTGCTGCTCTTACCATGCCAGCGTCAAGCCCTGCATAGACAGAGTTGCTCTTATAGTAGTTATATGAGAGGGTATTTCTTACGCTTACTCCGTGGTTTCCAACAAGCGAGCTCTCCCCGTCAAAGCCCCTAACACTGTGATACCAGCCGATGCTAAATTTATCCTGCAAGCTTAGTTTATTTAGACCATATCTTGCGTTGATATTTAGATCATAACTTAGTGGAAGTTCAAATTTATATTTGTAGTTTAGGTTTAAATTTATTAGAGCAAACCTAGATGTAGCCTCACCGCTATCCTCCAAAGGATCAGGCTGTGATCTAAATATACCAGTGCCCTTTTTGTAAGCTAGCTTGGCGCTAAAAGCTTGGTTGTATGAGCTCCAGCTTGATTTTACACCTACCTCATATCCAGCATTTCTTCTAGCTTGGTTATCTAGCTCGTAGTCCTCTAGGTAGTTTTTATTTTTTCTCTTAAATAGCTTTACATAAGCGCTATTTTTAAAATTTGAGTCTCTATAAAATGTATAAGCAAGGCTTAGTGAGTCACTCTCGCTTCTACCTTTATATGTGTAGAGGTTGTATGCTGCATTTATGATCTGAGCGTAGTCATATTTACTCTTTTCATACTCAAGCATGAAGTAGCCAAATGGGACAGTAAAGCCATAATAATAGTTATTTGAAGCCCCGTGATCAGTGGCGCCATTAAATTTATTTGTGACCTCATATTTTTTAAATATATCTTTGCCACGTGAGAAGCTAAAAATTTCGTTAAATCCAAGTAAATTTAGTGTGCTTAAATTTAGCATGCCTTGATACTTGCCGCTTTGTTTTGAGCCAAGGTT
>NZ_ANNG01000079.1 GCF_000466685.1 Campylobacter concisus UNSWCS | reverse complement strand
GTAAATACCTCAAGCCAAATTTATGCTAAAGATATAAATGTAGAGGCTAAAAAGCTGGTAAATAACTCAAGCTCGCAGGCTAGGGTGGATACAGTGCATAAACAAGGCACTATGCACCTAAAAAAAGAGGGTGCCAATAGATATAAGCTTGGCGTAAATTTAAAAGAACTAAAAGAAAAAATAAGCACCAAACTAGCTAAGAAGCTAGGCAAAGACATAAGCGAGCTAGATGAAAACGAGGTAAATGAGCTAGTGTTAAAAGAGGCTATAAATAAAGATAGCGCTCTATATGCTCTAAATTTACACAAAGACTCATATCTATACGGCACCAGTCAAAAGATATTTCACAACCTAAGACTAGACTATGATACAAACGAAGTTCTAGTTGATACTAGTAGAGCAAAGAATAATGAACAAAAAAGAACCATCACATATAGCATAGTAAAAGATGTTCTAAATGAAGATGATAAAGCCAACTTCATCCCAGGCAGCATAATAGCTAACAATGATATAAATTTAAATGTAAATGATGTCTTAAACGATAAGAGTGTTATATATGCTGGAGGAGATCTAAAGCTAAATAGCGATAATGTAGAAAACATAGCTCTAATGCTAAATAACAATGTAAATAGCTATGGCGTTTATAAATGGAAAGAGAAAAAGAAATGGTATAGAGGCGGAGGATGGAAAACTAAAGGTGGAAAAAGCACGAATTTTAACTTCTCATACACTGATGTTGGCTTGCCAGCAGTCTTTGCAGCGGGCAATAACATAGTAGGAAGCACTCAGGACTTTTCT
>NZ_ANNG01000078.1 GCF_000466685.1 Campylobacter concisus UNSWCS | reverse complement strand
CAAAACTAAAAGAAGATAGTTTTAGTGACTATCTAAGCAAAGCTCTAAATTTACAAGATAGTGGCATCAATACCAAAGATGCAGTGATAAACTATATTAAAAATCAAAGTAGTTTAAATGCTCTACTCTTAAATTCTTATATGTTTAATGGTTTAGATAAGAGTAAGGGGGATAATAGAGTTTATTTATATTATAATAAAGTCGTTGGCATAGATAAAGGTTTAAACGACAATCAATTAGTTGATTTAACTTTTTGGGAAGCATTGTCTAATGGATATTTAAAAAACGACATAGATCAAATATTTATGCCACCAGTTTTCACATTGGTTAATTTTTATAAAAACGGCATATTGCCAGATAACGTATTGATAAACGAGAAGCCTGATACAAATAAATATAAAACGCAATATGACTTATCAGATAAACAAGATTTTGAAAAATTAAGAGCAACTACGGATCAAACATATGAGAATTTAAATAAGGATACTAAAATAGTTTTTATGAATGGTATGGATAATACTTTAGAAGAAGCTAAAAAAAGCGTAAATTTAATAAAAGAAGATTTTGGTAAAAATATTGGGTTGATAAACAATGCTACTGGCAAGCATTTAGGTATTTTAGAAGATGCTATAGAGTGGTTGCCAAACTATAAAACAACTAAAGATGTTTTGAATGCCTATAAACTAAAAAACCTTTCAAGTGGTACAACGTTAATAACTCACAGTGCTGGAAATGAAGATATATTTAAGGCCAATTCAATAAACAAAGTATTGGGGGTAAATACGCCTTACAATCTAATAAGTGTAGGTTCGCCAAAATCAGCCACTAAGCTTAAAGAAAGTGCAAATGGTGTGGGGGCAAATTTCATAATACAAGTTAACCATGAAAATGATCCGGTAGCAAATGGTATTCTTAATTCAGATGCAAATTACGAATTTAAGTCTTTAAATGACGTAGAAACATATCATCCTTTTAGTACATACTATCACGAAATAAAAGAATATATCATGAATGGGCATAAAGATGAATGATAAGTTAAAATACATGATCATCCTGGGGTATTTTTTGGTTATATACTCTGGGATTATAATGGTATATCTTGGCTATTCCTACAAGATTTCTCTACTATTATTTTGTTTGTTTAATTTAGTTGTTTTCTTAAAAGTATTTAACACTATAAATTTTAGAGATGACCCATTAAAAATTGTTACTGTTTTTCTTAGCATACTCTTGTTTGCTATTTTTATGGTTATTTTTGTAATGGCGGAAAGACTTATAATAAATGCAATTCTATGTGGTATGGATGGGTATGGGTATTTACGTAGACATGGCTATATAGATTGTAGTTGTGCAGATCTATTGCCAGGCGATCATCTTTTTTGGGATATTTTGTCAACTTTGTATTATCCAATATACATATTTATATTTATCAAACCTTTTGTAGGATATTTAAAAAAGAGCACACAAATATCTAAAAAAATATTATAAAATCAAAATTTTTATATAGAAATAGTAAAAAGCTAAGAATAAAGAAAGTAGATAAAAATGAAAAATAATTGGATTGTATTTTTTGGGTCAATAGCATTTTTTATAGTAGGTACTATTTGCATAATAATCCTAAAACTTCTCTTTGGAGAATACTATGGAGATATTATTTTTGCCGGGATAATCTTGACCAATATATATTACATAATTAAAAACGGCATAAAAAAGAGTGACTTTCAAAAAAAGAATTTTAAAACAATGGACGTTACAATAGGTAGCGTCTCTTTGGTGCAAGCTATATTGGTGCAAGCTATATTTGTATTTATAATGTGGGTTGGTTACAATGCCACAAGATGATAAACATAAAAGTTGGCGTATAGTATCAGTTGTGCTAGCAATAGGTCAAGCAGTAGCCGATAGCATAAAAAGCAAAAATGACAAAGACAAAAAAGATAACAAAAAATGAAAAAATTTCTAATTATTTTTTTTGGTAGCATCTTATGTATCGGCTTTATAGCAATCCTAAAACTTCTCTTTGGAGAATACTATATTGATGCCATGGCGGTATTGCTAATATTTGCAAATGTATGTTTTATGATAAAAAACGGTATAAAAAAGAGCGATTTTAAAAAAGAATATATACAAAAAATGGAAATAAAAAGAGGTGGTATCGCTTTAATCCACTCTTTTTTAGTTTTTGTATTTTGGCTTCTTTACAATGCCACAAGAGGATAAATAAAAAAAGTTGGCATATAGCATCAGCTGCAGCTGCAAGCTCAGGAACATATGGATTTAGCGTAGGAGTAAGAGCTGATCTTGCTACCACTAAGCAAGAGAGCTCTTTAAAGCAAACTAGCTCAAATAAGTCTAGTATAAATGCTAAACATATAAATATAAACTCGACTAAAGATATATCTATCACTGGCTCAGACCTAGCATCAAAAGAGGATATGAGCCTAAACTCAAATAACCTAAATATAAACTCTAGCGAAGATAGTTTAAAATATAAATCAAACACCAAATCACTCACAACAGGATTTGGTTTTACATTTTATGGTGGAAATTCTAAATCTTTAGACCTAGGTCTAAATGACACCAAAGAGAGCGAACAAAGTCTAACAAATAACAACTCTCATCTTCACTCAGCTAAAGATATGAATATAAACACAGCTAATGACGCAACCATCAAGGGAGCAAATTTAAGAGCTGATGAGAGATTAAATTTAAAAGTAGGAAACAACCTAAGTCTAGAAAGCACCAGAGATATAAAAGATGCTAGCTCTAAAAGCAAAGGTATAAATTTAAGCGCAAGCTACTCTGGAGCAACTAATGCTAAAAACTTTGCATCTGGAGATAGCTCTCTAAGCTCTGTTGGAGCTAGCATTAGTAAGTCAAACTCTAACACAAAGATAAAACAGACAAACCTATCATCTATAACAGCAAATGAGCTAAACGTAGAGGTAGGTAAAAACACTCATCTAAAAGGATCACTACTAGCAGCAGGAGAGTATGATAAAGATAATACCTTTATAGATAACCATAACCTAAAT
>NZ_ANNG01000077.1 GCF_000466685.1 Campylobacter concisus UNSWCS | reverse complement strand
AAATAGCACATTATCTTTTTTTGTATTCATTGAAAAATTTGTAAAGTTTGGGTGCTTTTGATTGTGTAGCACTATCGCATCAAGCGTGCTTTTGTGAATTTTAAAGTCCTGTGGCAAACCTGCAGCTTTGTTAAAATCAGCTCCCATAAAGCCTTTAGCATCTACACTATATCCATAGCCCTCTTGTGAAGTAAATTTGGCCTGATAAAGAGAGTCGATACTGCTAGATAAAACAAAGTCATTTTTAGGAGTAGTGGTTTGGCTGATCGAATTTATATTTGGAGTGTTAGGTAAGAAATTGGCAAAGCCTTCGCTTTTTGTCTGTTTTTGGTAGTGCTGTTTTGTTAAGATGGAGTTATAAGAGACTTTCATAGCTTACTCCTTG
>NZ_ANNG01000076.1 GCF_000466685.1 Campylobacter concisus UNSWCS | reverse complement strand
CGTAAAAGCCTCAGCTCTTGTAATGGCTAATAACATAGAGCTAGACGCCAAAGGCAACATAAGCCTAGCTGGCAGCGTAGTGGCTGACAGTCTAAATTTAAATGCGGATAAAAAGATAAAGCTAAAAGGTGCGGAGCTATCAACTAGCGGCGATGCTAACATTGCGGCTAATGATATAGAGATAGATAGTTCTGACCTAAACTCTAAAAATTTAAACATAAATGCAAAGAGCAATATAAACTTAGATCAAAGCAAGTCTCAGTTTAGCAAAGTCTCTAACCTAGAGACCACAAATGATATAAATTTACAAGCTGGCAATGATATAAAAGTCTCTGGCTCAAATTTAGATGCGAGTGGAGATATAAATTTAAACTCAGGCAATGATATAGAGATAAAAGCAGATGAGTTTAGTTATACTCATCACGCAAGCTCTAAAGGTATGAAATTTGACGAGAGTGTAAAAAGAGTAAGCTCTGCAAATTTAAACGCTAACAGCGACATAAATTTAAATGCTAAAAACACTCTTGTAGTCTCATCATCACATCTAAACTCGCTAAAAGATATAAATTTAAAAGCTAGCGACATCATACTAGCAGCGCAGTCAAACAGTAGCGAAGCAACAGCTATAAATAGCTCTAAATCGCTCCTTTCTAAAAAACAAACCATAGATAGCGCTGTAAGCTCAGAGGTGGTAAGCACTAGCCTAAAATCAGGCAATAATATAAATTTAAACTCAGCTAACGATATCTATCTAGTATCATCTAAGCTAAAATCAGACAAAGATATAAATTTAAACTCAAACAACAATATCCTCTTTGAAAACGGCTACAACGTAGAGGCTAGCTCTCATGCTTCTAAAAAGAGCAAAATATCTTTAAATCCAAATGCCTTTTATAAGGGTAGCTTTGACCTTGTGGCAAATGGCAGTAAAAAGGCAGTTTATAGCACTATAGACTCAGGAAGTGATATAAATTTAAATGCCAAAAGTGCTCTTAGCCTAAAAGGTGCAAACCTAAACTCTGGCAATGATACAAATTTAAACGCAGAG
>NZ_ANNG01000075.1 GCF_000466685.1 Campylobacter concisus UNSWCS | reverse complement strand
GGTGCAGCGGTAGTTCAGTTGGTTAGAATGCCGCCCTGTCACGGCGGAGGTCGCGGGTTCGAGCCCCGTCCGCTGCGCCATCTATTAAACCTTAGGTTAAGGTTGTGTCTCATAAAGCACCCATTATTGAGTGTCAAATTAAATTTTAAGATTATAAGTTCTAAGATAACACTTTATGATTTGTTATTGATACTTAATCTTGCCTCGTTAGCTCAGTTGGTAGAGCATATCACTCTTAATGATGGGGTCGTAGGTTCGAGACCTACACGGGGCACCATCTTTTGGCCCATTCGTCTAGCGGTTAGGACACCAGCCTCTCACGTTGGTAACACGAGTTCGAGTCTCGTATGGGTCACCATTTTTTAAATTCTTAAATAAAAACTGTATTTTCTTATAAGCTTCAAATGTTTGTATATTATTGTAAGTCAAAATACATACACTTTTATGTAAATATAAATTAAATACTTTAGAGATGTGATTACCGAGTTACTAATACAATAGGAGTGATTCTAAATTTTTGGAATTTATTTAAATCATTATAAGAATTTTATTGGGATTGAATAGTGTATTTAGAAATTATCAAGCTTCTAAAAGAAAAGGGTATTAAATTTGACGCTGGTCTTACTCAAAGCGAGCTTGAAAAAATATATGAAATTTACGAGATTAAATTTCCTCTTTCTTTAAAGTCATTTTTGACTACAGCTTTGCCGGTTTTAGACGGCTTTTATGATTGGCGTGATTTTTCAAGTGGAAATGTCACGAAAATAAAAAATATGATGCAACATTTTTATGAATTTGTAAAAAGCGCCTCTTTTGAAGAATATATACCAAATAGTGTTTATTCACCGGATCGATGGTGTAAGATATCAAGAGAGCAAAGAGTTAAAATTGTGGCTGAGCTATATAAAAATGCACCAAAGATCATACCAGTCTATTCTCATAGATTTATGCCAGAGATGAATGATGATAACGATCCGCCAGTCTTGTCAATATATTATGGCGATATAGTCTATTATGGTAGGAATTTGCAAGAGTATTTGTTGCATGAATTTTGTGGTGTTGATATTCCAAAATATATAAGTGAATATAAAAATGTGCCGTTTTGGACGGATATGATGAAAAATTTATGATTATAGATTTAGACTTTATAAATATTTTACCTCAATCACTATTAAGTATGGGGATTTTTCTAAGAGAAAAAATCGGTGTTTATGAGATCGGCTGGAAATTTGATGATGTTATAAAAGTTTTAGACATTATCAAAGAAAAAGAGATGACAGTGCTTGGTGGAGATGTTTATGAGTTAAATGGTGATGAAATCATCATTACATATGACAGCTGGAGCTTTTCTGGGAGCAACTTTATAAAATCTTTTGAAAAAGCAAGTAAATATATCAATAATTATTATAAAAACAATGAGGATAATTTTATTTATACTCTAGTAGTTCAAATACAACAAAATAATACCCAAAAGAGCGCACCAAACTGATACGCTCACTGCTAAATTTACTCTTTTATCTCAAACGCAAGCGTTGCAGCAATCGTCTCGTCATCGCAAATTTTTGAGTCGGCAAATGGCATTTTGTGCACTGTTTGTAGCAGCCATTTTCCAGGTTTTAGTGCTAGCACCTCTATCGTGCCGTCTGGCTCAGTTTGGCCGTGAAATGCACTTTTTTCTTTTAAAAATCCATCAAATGTTCCATCAAGTGTAGCATTTTCTAAAGGTTTGCCCTCAAATAGAATTTTCACTTTAAATGGCACACCAACTTTGAAATTTGCTGGATTGTCAAGTGGGACTATCTCTAAGCGCTGCTCGGAAGGCTTTGTGACTGTGCCATCTTTCGCGTTTTTGTTTATGATACCTTTTGCACTCATGCTTGCTTTTTTGCAGTATTTGGCGTCCTTGATGTCCTCTTTGGTTTTGCCCATGTGCCATGTGCCATCGCTTGCTTTTGTCCAAAACGTAGGCTTATACTTGCCAGCTATAAGGTATGAGCCGTCTTCTAGTTTGGCTCTTTCGTAATGGTAGTTTTCGCCGCTTTGTTTTAGGCTCAGTTTCTCGCCATTTTTGTTTATAATGTATGGGGTTTCAAAAAGAGCGATCCTATTATCTGGGATCTTTTCAACAGTCGGGAAGTCGTCTGCATAGCCGATATCAACGCTAGTTACGTCCTTGCTGCTTCCAAAAAGCCAAAATTCGTGAGCTAAAGAGTGGCTGCTAAATGCTGCCAAAGCCAAAAGTGCAAATAAATGCTTATTCATTACCTATCCTTTCAGATTAAATTGTATATTTTTCTATTTCTAATATATGTCACAAAAATATTGTTAAATTTTTATAGATCTAAATTTTGCTAATTTTTAGAAAATTTATAAAAACAGCACGTCTATAAAAATAGTTTAATCACTGAAATTACGAAATATAAATCAGTTGCGCAATTATATCAAAATAATAATCATTGTCAATATAAAATTAAATTTTGCCTAAAAAGGAACGAATCAAAATAAATTTGCCTTTGACATTTATATGGCTAAAAAGTTTCATTTTTGAAATATTTTGTATAAAAATTCTTTTTTCTCATTATATTTTAATATTAGATTAAGATTATATCCTTTATAATGTCACTAAATTATTTT
>NZ_ANNG01000074.1 GCF_000466685.1 Campylobacter concisus UNSWCS | reverse complement strand
GATTACTAATGATAGTGTTAGTTTTACTTTGGATCTATATATTGAAAATTTGCTTGATGATACATTAACCCCTAGAATTTCAAGTAGGCATCTAAAGACAAATGTTTATCTCACTGATACAAATTCATTTCTTATAGGCGGTATTAATAGCAAAGAAACGATTAAATCAACAAAGACTATTCCATTTATTGAAAATATTCCTATTCTTGGCGATATAACTACATATAAAAGCGAAAAAACAAACGATTATAGCTTTAGTATATTTATCACTATGTTACCATCTGAGAAAGATATTTTTTCAGAGTTTTATTACGATCCAGCAGATAAACACATTGCTTTAGAACGCTATTTGACGAGCGCAGCGCGCAACGCAAAAGGGGCCCCACGTAGTGGGGAATGAGCGTGCGCTCTTGGCTATATATAATATAAGTGTGTAACCTAAAGGA
>NZ_ANNG01000073.1 GCF_000466685.1 Campylobacter concisus UNSWCS | reverse complement strand
TAACTCTGATGATCTAACAAGACTAAATAGAGATACAACTAAACTAACAAAAGATCTAGTAAATACTAGCATAAGCTCAAATGTGGATGCTAGTATGGATTTAAGGGTGCTAACAAAGAGTGGGCAAAAGGAGATAGCAAAAGAGTATAAAGACTTAAATAAAAATATGAATATAATAGCCTCTACATTACCTGACAAAAATAGTGATAATGTTATCGAAAAAGTATTCGGTAATATATTTGAAGGATTGAATTATATAAGTCTTGATATAATGCCATCAAAAGAGAATAGGGGCGGAATTTTGGCTAATATACCAGTTTTAACGGGTATCTTCGATAACTCTAACAGACAATACTTAGTAGTTAACAAGGAAAGTGACAAATACTCTGAAAAAGATTTTGAAAAAATTCAAGATAGTAAATTTTTTAAATCTCTCAGTGATGCCGATAAGGAGAAATTTAAAGATCAACAAGACTTATACATTTCAAAAAATCCGTATGAAATTACTAAAAAAACAGCAACCTTTCAAAATTTTACAAATGGTATGATGAATAATGAAGCAGAAGCTATAAAAAATGGTCTTCAACAAACTGGATTCTGGAATACTAAGAGCGGAAAAGTAGAGCTTACTGTTAATTATAATCCATCTTATGGTTTTTTGGGTGATTTGTTAGAATCTGCAGTAGATAAATTTGGTGGAATAACCGGAATAGCTAAGCAAACTGGCAATTTTTACAATGATGTGGTTGGCGCTAGAGGCGATAAAGGAAAACCATTCACAGGCTAACGGTTTAGCAAAAAGCGGTATAAAATGGAAGATAAACAATGGTGGATTTAATGTCAATAATGGCAAACATACTATTGTATCCTTTGGCTCGCCAATAAGTCGTGAAGAAATGTCAAAAATTATTGACCTTGCAAATAGCAAGGCAGGAAACGAGCAATTTGTATATTCTGGCTCATATACTAAAAAGGGTGATTTTGTCGGAGAGGCGCTTGGTGGCAATAGTGAAGATAATAAAGATGCTAGTTTGACTGATAGGTTAAACATCTTAAATGCTATAAAATTATTTACAGATAATTCCCCACATAGTGAATATATATGTGAGTCATATGTGGGAAAAGATAAGGAAGGAGGAGTAGTATGTGGTTACAGATAAGATTTTTATTTATTATCTTATTTTTGTCTGGATGCGGTATTGTTACGAGTGTAGATGATGACAATAAAGAATCTAAAATTTTGAGTGTAGATCAAAGAATATCTACCAAAGAGGGATTGCTCTCTTTGATGGCACCTATACATAAGGATATAGGCGTTTTTTATGGAGTATATAAAGTAGAGGAAGGCATGGCGTTGACTTGGGCTGTAAAAAATATGATGGCTTCAAAGCTTATTATTTCGACAGAGTCTTATCCTGGGCATACTTTTGAATCTGCAAAATATCTCAATCCAAAAAATCTTAAAATTTTTGAAGAAGAGACAAAAACTAAAGAGAGTTTTTACAATACTACTACTAGTGCTATATATAAAAAGCATATCTTGATTATATAGATGGAGTTAAATGCAGGACATTTGTCCATGCGGATTTGAGACAGATTTATCAAAATGTAATAGATGGTGAAAAGACTTATACACAATACTATGATACATATTGTTCATTTTATCAGCCAAAAAACATTAAAAAACCAACAAATATGGTTAGACTACAATATGAATATAGTTTTAATCGCAAATCAAAAGCTTTTACAGATAGCAACAAAACAGAGCAGGAAGTCTTAAATGATATACACAATATATTTAGGCAAGACATACAAGCAATATTTTCTACCATAAAGCTTGGCATGGATAGAGAAAAGATGAGAAAAGAGGGGCTTTTGTTTGATAAACCATATAGGGTTCAGTTTTAGGTAAAATTACAACTGCAAACGATATGCAAAGAATTTGATAAAAATAGTGGCTATACATAAAGGAGTGTAGTAAGGTGAAGATACTAATAATTTCATTTTTAATAGCTTTCATAACAGGATGTAGTTTTGATAATACATATAAAAGTGATATATATGATCGCGACTATATAAAAATGGATGCAAACACTACACTTTATAGCTCAAATAAAACATTTTCAGTAAAGGCGCCGATAAATAGAGGTATTTTATTTGAGGGTTTAGACAAATATGATGATTTTACAGTGTTGCAGCGCCGTATCATCGGAGAGATAGTTGAGATATTTTATCTTGAAATAGATAAGATAGATACATTCGATGGGGAAAAGTATCTTGATTTGAAAAATATAAATTCTTTTGAGCTAAATACTAATAATCCAAATATAAAATATGAAAATGAAACATTTGGACAGTATTATGATAGGGCTTTTGTCAATATCATAGATGGTATAAAATGCAGAAGCTTTCCTAAAGAACTAAATAAAAAATATAATCATCAAAATAAGGGTGATGGCATAATTCAGACGCAAGAGTATGAGACATATTGTAGCTTTTATGGTGCCAATGGTGTGCCAAAGGTGCTTCGTATAAGATCTGAGTATAGTTTTAACTTATCAAGTGAGGTATTTAAAAAAAGCACCCTCTCAGAAAAAGAAAAGTTAAATAAAATAACAAGACAATTTAGGCAAGATACGGAAGAAATTTTTTATAATATAAAAATCAATATGGATAGACAAAAGATGCGTCAGCATGGGTTATTATTTAATACAAAATCAAAGGAGATAAAATGGAAATAAAAAAATTAATCATGTTTGCTTTGTTGGCATTTGTTTTTACGGCTTGCGCTGAAAAAGAATATATATGTCAAGACCATGAAAAAGATGGTGCAGTATGTGGATATAGACCATAATTGCCATACTTATAATATACTTGACAATATGAAAGATCTTTATATTACTAAATAAACAAGATAAAACCAGCAAATACTTATTTGCATAGAAAGCTAGACAAAAGCAGATGCTAAGCTATCTAAACGACTTAAAAGGAATAAATATATAGCAATGAAGCTTGTTTTCACGGATAGGATTTAAGATTAAAAGTGGATTCATGAAATTTTAAGATATGACACCACCTCCACTTTAAAAGAGGCACAGGCTGCACTCTCCATCACTGTGCAAAACGAATATGCCCAGATCGCTCCAGCCACTATAGC
>NZ_ANNG01000072.1 GCF_000466685.1 Campylobacter concisus UNSWCS | reverse complement strand
GATATAAATTTAAATGCCAAAAGTGCTCTTAGCCTAAAAGGTGCAAACCTAAACTCTGGCAATGATACAAATTTAAACGCAGAGCTTATAGCTATATCAAACACAAATGATGAAAGCTATCATAAAGAGGAGCATAAGAGTAGCAGAGTAGGTATCTTAAAGCCTAATGAAGTGCTAAAAGATATCGTTGTTGATCTAAAAAGAAAGCTAAACCCTCTAAAAGAAGCAAAAGATAAATTTAGCTCACTTAGCACACCTACATTTGTAATAGGAAAAACATCTACCAAATTTGAAAGCAACAGCCTAGAAGCTAAAGCCTCTAACATAAAAGCTGGCAAAAATATAAATATCAATGCCAATAAAGATATAAACATAGTTGCTTCAAATGTAGATGCTAAAGAGAACTTAAGTTTAAAAGCTAATGAAGCGGTAGAAATTTCATCGGCAAATAGCATATCTAATACCAAATCAGAATCTACATCTAGAAAGATCCTTGGCAAACAAAGCGCATCAGCAAGCTCAACAAATGAAGAGGTCATTAGCTCAAATTTAAACGCCAAAAACATAAACATAGCCTCAAGCCAAGATACTACACTTATAGGCTCAAATATCAGCGCAGATGAGAGCTTAGATATAAAAGCTGATAGTATAAATTTACTCCCAGCCTCATATAGCTTAGAGAGCTCATCTAAATTTAAAGACTCAGGCTTTGGCGATCTAATGAAGTCAAATGGCGAAGAGAGTAACTCAAACTATAATCTTGCCATAAGCACACTATCGGCAAAAGATATAAGTCTAAACTCAAATACCATAAACGCTCTAGCTTCTATCATAGAGGCTACTAATGTAGATGTAAATACAAAGCTTTTAAATTTAGTCTCATCAAAGAGCACATCTGTAAATACAAGCCTAAGTAACAACGCAGGAGTTTTAACAGCTACTGTGAAAAATAAGGGCAAGATAGAAGAGGTAGAGATCCCAGCTATCATCAAGGTAAAAGATAAATTTACACTAAATGGCAAGGATATAACTAATAAACTAGATGCCACAACCTTTAAAGCGATAAACGACTCTTTAAACTCAGAGGAATTTAAAGAGGGAGTTATAAGAGAGTTAAGATCAAACTCAGATACCCCAATAGATGAAGAGACGATAAATCAAGTAAAAGCAGTTCTAAATTCTAAAGAGTGGGAAGATAAGACAACTACTCTTAGTGGAATGGGAGCGCTAATAATAACAGCCATAGTTACATTTCTAACAGCAGGAGCTGGAACCGCTGTAGCTGGAGCACTTGGAGCAGCTGCTAGCTCAACCGCAAGTGCAGCCATATCAGCTATGACAACAGCTGTCAT
Organism: Campylobacter concisus UNSWCS; assembly: GCF_000466685.1. Taxonomy (GTDB): domain Bacteria; phylum Campylobacterota; class Campylobacteria; order Campylobacterales; family Campylobacteraceae; genus Campylobacter_A; species Campylobacter_A concisus_A. The sequence continues at coordinate 936 of NZ_ANNG01000072.1, read as the reverse complement.
AGCAAACTCAACAGTCCAACTAACAAACAACCTCTTATCTCATGGTAAGGTTAAATTTGACGCATCATCTCTAGCTAAATCAGCCATTAGTGCAGGGGTAGGCTCATATGTTAGTAACTACATATCAAGCATAAGCACTCTAAGTAATACTAATATCATAAACACACCAACTTATACTTTCTCTTATGCAGACCTGCTAAGCTCTACATCAAACGCAGCAATAAACTCTGCCATCTATAAAACAAACTTTAAAGATGCACTACTATCAAATTTAATCTCTAAAGCAACAGATAATGCTTACAAGGCAGTAGGAAGCTACTCAAGCAGTGAAGCAAATATAAACTCTAACTCACTATTTAAAGAATCAGGCCTAGGCAAGATAGCTCTACACTCAGCCGTAGGAGCACTATCAGCAAAGCTATCTCATGAAAACGTTGCAGCTGGTGCATTAAGTGGGGCAGTAAATGAAGCAATATCTTCTGCGCTACATAAAGATACATCAAATATGAGCACTAAAGAGATAGAAGCTTATAACAACAAACGCCTATTAGTCTCCCAGCTAATAGGCATAATAGCTGGAGGTATAGCTAATGGGGATAAAGGAGCAAACACAGGCTATAAAATAACTACAAGTGCAGATACTTATAATAGACAGCTTCATCAAAGAGAGATAGACTTTATAAACAATAAAAACAATATAGCAAGCTTTAAATCAAAGCTTCAAACTACAACAAATAAAATTTATAGTGATGATGAAGCAAAATCTATCCTAGCAAAAGCAGCACTATCTCTAACAGATAAATCATTTAATGAAACCTATAGACAAAGTCTAAGCTCAAATGATCTATATAATATAGAATTAGCAACAAATTTCATAAAGCAAAGTAGCTTTTACAATACAACTCTAGATAATACAAATGCCTTTAACCCAGATAA
>NZ_ANNG01000071.1 GCF_000466685.1 Campylobacter concisus UNSWCS | reverse complement strand
CGTAAAAGCCTCAGCTCTTGTAATGGCTAATAACATAGAGCTAGACGCCAAAGGCAACATAAGCCTAGCTGGCAGCGTAGTGGCCGATAATATCAATCTAAATTCACAAAATTTAAACCTAAATCACCTAGAGCTAAACTCTAAAGATCTAAATTTAAAATCAGACGCAGCAAATATCAACTCAAGTGAAATTTCAGCTAAAAATATAAATGTAAATGCCAATAATATAAGCTTAGACAAAGAGTCATCTCAGTTTAGCAAGGCTTCAAATTTAAAAGCAGACGAGAGCTTAAATTTAAACGCTAAAGAAAATTTAAACATCACTGGCGGAGGCTTAGAGGCTGACAAGATAAATTTAAGCGCGGATAATATAAACATAAACGCTAAAGAGTTTGCCTACAGCCATAGCGCAAAAGAAAAGGGCATAAGCTTTAAACAAAGCATCCAAACGCTAAATAGTGCAAACCTAGACGCAAAAGATATAAATTTAAACTCTAAGTCAAACACACAGATAAGCTCAAGCAACTTAAGAGCTACTAACAAGCTAAACGTAGAAGCTGGAAAAGATATATATGTAGTTGGAGCTAATACAAACGAGAGCACGGAGACTAAAGAGAAGTCAAAGGGCTTTTTCTCTAAAAAAGAGTCTCATCTAATGGCAATAAATCAAAAGGTAATTAGTTCAAATTTAAACGCAGGTGATATCAGCCTAAAGGCTGGCGGTAACGCAATAGTAACTGGCTCAAATTTAAGTGCCAAAAATGATATAAATATAGATGCGAATAATATAAGTATAAATCATAGCGCATATGAGAGCTTGGAGTATTCTCAAACTAATAAAAGAGGCTTTGGTGGGCTTAAAAGGTCTATTGATATGCACTCTTTATCAAAGTTAAACCTAACCTCTTCATCACTATTAACAAATAGTGGCAACATAAATTTAAATGCAAATAAAGATATCTCTATCATCTCTTCAAATATAAACTCAGCATCTGCT
>NZ_ANNG01000070.1 GCF_000466685.1 Campylobacter concisus UNSWCS | reverse complement strand
GCCACTACGCTGCCAGCTAGGCTTATGTTGCCTTTGGCGTCTAGCTCTATGTTATTAGCCATTACAAGAGCTGAGGCTTTTACGTTTTTATCTTTGGCTTCCTTTTTAAATTTACTTATGCTCTCATTTCTTGCTTCATATAAAGCGTCAAGGATATTTGCTATGTAGGCTGAGTTTATACTATCAAGGCTGTAGTAATACCCTTGGTTTTTAACCCTTCTATTTAGGTTTTTGATGATTGGACTATTAAATATTGGCTCAGAGAATTTATCCAGATCAACATTTGCTAGC
>NZ_ANNG01000069.1 GCF_000466685.1 Campylobacter concisus UNSWCS | reverse complement strand
CGAGCTTATGCCAAACTCAGTCTCGAGCGATATACCGCCTACTTGTTTCCAGTTAAATTTAAATCCGCCCAAATTTAAGACCATATCGCTACCTCTGCTCTCTTATCTCGGTGTTGGCGCTGTTAAATTCATCTCTTTTAAGCGCCTCTTTGACTCCTCTTGTTATTTGAGCCTTAAAGCTTTCAAGATCGAATTTGCCGTTATTTGAATTAAGCAAAAAATCGCCGTTAAAGTTTATATTTATATTCGCTCCGCTTGCGGTAGCCGCTAACGCGGCGACTTGCGGGGAAGCGGGTTTAGACGCCGCGGGTAAGACCTCTTTGGCCTTTACCGGCGCGCTTTGAGGTTCTTCGTCGTTAAACCACGAAAAAGGGTTATACCAGTTACTCTCTTTGCCGTCTCCTATACCAAGAGCGTCTTTCGTCCAATCAGTAGCCACACCGAGCGCATCGCCGATAGAGCTAACGATATCTACGACCCACTGAAATTTCTCGGATACCCAATCAAAAAAGCCTCCAAAGATAGATCTCCACCACTCTACTACCGAATCGAATATAGAGCTAAAGAAATTTGAAGTAGCCTCCCAATAGGGCTTTACGCTCTCCCAGATATTTCCAAAAAAGGCTTTTACTTTGTCCCAGTTTTCTATAATCCATGCCGCGCCCGCTCCTAAAGCTACTACCAGGGCTCCGATACCAGTAGAGATGAGGGCTAGGCGCATTATTTTCATGCCGGCCGCAGCCGCGAGAGACGCGCCTCTTACTGCAGCCATAGTCGCCGTCCATGCTTTACCCGCGGAGTTTGCTATCCAGGTAGCCGCTGTCGCGGCTTTCATGCGAGCAGCGGTAATCAAATACGCAGCGTTTAGCTTTAAAGTATTTAGATATTTGAGCTTAAATACCTCTTTTAGGAGGCTAAACGCCGTGCCCAGTATCTTGGCTTGTTGCCAAACTATACCTAAACTCCAAGCTAGAATTTTAACGGCCGGAGCCAAGGTCACGAAAGCCAAAAGGCCGCCCGCTAGACCGAATACGAACTTAGATATTTCAGGGTGTTCTTTTATAAACCAAGACATGCCGCTCGCGATAGAATTTAACGCCGAGGTTAGAAGTTTTAGCGTCGGTAAAAACGCTTCGCCTATAGATGAGCCTATATTTCTCCAGGCTTGCGCTAGTCTTTCGAGGCTCGATTTGGTAGTGTTTAGCTTGACTTGTAGCTCTTTTTGCATGCTTCCTGCGGCTTCGTCCGAAAAAGCCATCTTCATATTGGCTTTAAAGGCATCCATATTCGTAATCAAGCCTGCGATTTCGTCGCTAAAATTTCCGCCCATCAAATCATAAAGCAGTCCCGCCTGAAGCTCTTTAGGCGCGGCGGCGATACGATCTAAAAATAGCGTCACGGCTCCCGCGGCGTCTTTACCGATAGCCGTTTTTAAATACCCCGCGTCAAGGCCTATGGTAGCTAGCGCTTCGTGAAATTTCTTGCCCTGATTATCCACGTTGGCCAGTCTGGTATAAAGAGAATTTAGCGACGTACCTACGACCGACGGGGCCTTGCCGGTACTTAGCATGCTTGCCGCGATCGCACTGGCGGCTTTTTCGTTTAGGCCTAGCAGATTTGCGTTACCCGCCGTTAGAGAGGTGGCGGTAAGTATATCGGCCGCTCCGGCGTTGGTAACTTTGTTGTCAAGCAAATTTACGACGTCGAAAAACTCTTTTAGACCGTCTACCTTATCTAGCTTAAAACCCACTTTCATATTGTTTGCGGCCGTAGCCACTTCGTCGGCACTCATCTCAAACGCCGTAGAACCGGTAGCTAGCAAGCGCGTATATTTCACTAGCTCTTCGCCTGCTAAATTAATTTTTCCTCCGCCCGCGGCGATACTCGATAAATTTGAAAAACTTTCTCCCAGCTCGTTTGATAGCGTCTTCATCTCGTGCTTGAGTTTTAGTAGGTTCTCTTCGCTATCGTCTACGTATTTTTTGACGTTCGCAAAAGCGGCCTCGTCGTCAATGGCAAGTTTTACTGGTAACGCGAAGCCAGCCGCGCCGGCTAGCCTTGACTGCCAATTACTAAGCTCGCCGCCGATTTTTGAGATATTAGAGTCGATACCAAGCTTCAAATCTTTTATTTTAGATATTTTTTCGTTTAGTTTGGTAACGTTTCTGCCCGCCTTTTCAAGGCTTGAAGATAAGGCATTGAGTTTTGAGACATTGCCGCTAAGCGCGCCAAACCCCGCCGTTTTAAGGCCGATAAAAATACCTATTTGAGTACTATCCATTTTTGCCCTTTTTCTTGACTTTTAAATTTTCGCGAGTTACAATAAAAACATGAAGACAAACATCGGCTCTCAAAAAACAGACTTCGTAGAACTAGGCGTAAACCTAGGGATTATCGTCGGAGCCTCTTTGTGGGCGTTTTTTGATATAAATCCTTTCGGCGTCATGATCGCTTGCGCTCTAGCCGGCGGCGCGATAGATGGCATAAGAAGCTAATAAGCGCTCCTTGCCTTTAAAAACTCCATCGCTATTTTTAAAAAATCCTCATATTCGTCTACGTAAAACTCCATAATTTCATCAAACGAAAAATGAAGCGCGTGTCCT
>NZ_ANNG01000068.1 GCF_000466685.1 Campylobacter concisus UNSWCS | reverse complement strand
TGGATAGGTGGTAATATGCTCTAATGCAAATTAATACCATAAAAAAGAATTAAAACCTATGAAAGAGATGCTGGAATATCTAAACAAAGCGAGACCTTAACAATGCTTAATAATATAACCTATTCGCCAAATCTAAATAACAACTCGCTATTTGAAGGAGAAGAATTTGCGAGTAGAGTTAATTATAAGAAAGTGATGGGCAATAGCACAAACTTTACTGGAGCTTTTAAATCCTACAATGATGATAAACAAACCATTTGGGGCAAAACGTCAGATGATGATCTAGAAGGACAAAAGATACGTCAAACTTTAGAAAGATTTGGTGTGTCTTTTAGTAATGAGGGTCGTGAGCTTCTTGAATCGTCTAATATAAGTGTAGATGAATTTATTGAGAGATATTCTAAAGTTATAAATAGAAGTATGCCACAAGAGGTTGGTGACTATGGGCTAATGGATCAAAAAAGCGATCATGAAGAACAAGACAATCAAACTGACACGCAAAAACAAGAAACCTTTAAGCCTATGCAAGTAACTAAG
>NZ_ANNG01000067.1 GCF_000466685.1 Campylobacter concisus UNSWCS | reverse complement strand
TTTAGATATTCCAGCATCTCTTTCATAGGTTTTAATTCTTTTTTATGGTATTAATTTGCATTAGAGCATATTACCACCTATCCAGCAGTGCTGTTTTATACACTAACACACATTCAGCTAAAGAATATAAATTCAACCTACTTAGGTTTAATGCTTTTATGGGCTAGAGTATAATCAATAACTAAATCGACCTTTCAACAATTTAGTTTATATATAACTTATCTCTACACAAAAGTCTTACTAATGGAGTTTATCCTCTTGCTCCAAGAATTTGCTAGAGAATTTATATCCTCGCCAGCTGGTTTAAATTTCTCATATTCGTTTGAGGTAACACTTTCTGCGCTAGTGTTCTTTGATCTTACATACATTAAAAAGGTTAGCTCTTTAAGTCTTTCTTTTATGAGCGCTTTTATGCTCTCGTTATCCTTACCCACTTTTTCAAAATCCACAAAGTACTCTTTATGTTCTCCAGTGCTTGAGATATCATTTAAGGCAGCGCTACTTAGCTTAGTCTTTGCACTATCACTAGGTAGAGGCCTATAGCTGCGCAAAAATCCCATGAAAAGAGCTTCTTTACTGTAGCCTTCATCTGCTTGATATACCGACATATCAGGGTTAAAACTAAACTCATCACCTGCTTCGCTCATCGTAAAATCAACCTCTTTTACTATGAGCCTAACTCCTGCACTTGAAAGCTCTTTGCTAAGAGATTTAGCGCTATTTAGCTCATCGCTGCTAGAGTAGATATTTGAGATAGTAGAGTTTGATAGATCTTTTAGCAAATGTCCTTTGGCATCATAGCGAGTGCCTTTTGTGCTGTAGCCTTTTGGTAGTTTGCCTATATCTGCAAGGGTGTAGCTCTTTTTATCATCACCTAAAGCAGAGGTCATTTGATCAAATAGTCTGTAGTAGTGCTTTATGGTGTCAGCCATATCGATATTATCAAAGATCTTTATCTGCTCGTCTTTGCCCTTGATGCGGTTTAGCACATGGTTGCGCTCGGCAAATCTATTAAGCTCATCAAGCGTGCTTTTGTGGATTTTAAAGTCCTGTGGCAAGCCTGCAGCCTTGTTAAAATCAGCTCCCATAAAGCCAGC
>NZ_ANNG01000066.1 GCF_000466685.1 Campylobacter concisus UNSWCS | reverse complement strand
TACTGATGATTATAGAAATTTACCTGATTCAAGCAGGGCTTTTCAAGCTCCAGAAAACTCAATCGGCGGTTATAATGACGGCAATGACGCAGGTGCTGGCGATATAGGCGGATCAGCAGCTAACACTCCAGTGGCTATCAAGATATCGCTTGATGGTAGTGGCGAGGCAAGAGAGGCAACTCCAAACGAATATCTAGTCTATAACTTAGGCCTATCAGCTGCTACAAGCTCGACTACACCTACTGATCTAACGCTAAATTTAAGCGGTGCAAGTGCAGGCAGAGACTACTCAAACGCTATGGAGTATTCACTTGATGGCGGAAATAGCTGGATAGCGATACAAAATGGCGGCACGATAAGTGGTGTGGCACCAAGCGATATCGCAAATGTAAAGGTTAGGGTGCAAGTGATAGATGACTACGGTCAAACAGCTGGCAACCAAAACGAGGGCGCAAGCAGCGAGGATCTAGGCGCAAATATCGCTCCTGGCATAAAAGACTACGGCGTTTATAAAGAGGGCGTAACTCTTAGCGTGACTACAAACAACGCAGTTATCACATCTGGTGAGGCTGAGGGTAAGATCATTGATAATGATGATAATGTAAATATCACAGAAAATATAGATGCGACTACAGAGGGCTTAAACCCTGCTCTTATAAATTCTGACCCAAATAATGGCGATAGTATGAAAACTATCATAGACACAAAAGATGGCGATGATACGATAACTATCAAAGAGGAAGTGGTTTTTTCAAGTGGCGTAAATTGGCTAAATAAAGATGCTGATGACGTTGTAAAAATGGGTGATGGCGACGATGTGTTTAATATGGAAAAAGATGCTGATGTTAGTTCTACAAAAATAGATATGGGTAATGCTGGTGGAGAGAACAATCAAGACACAGTAAATATAAATAGCGCTATTCTAGTTGCTACAAGGATCACAAGTCATAATGGCAATGATATATTTACGATTAAAGAAAATTCTTATTTTGACAATGTCTTGTTAAAAACAGGCGATGGCAATGACACTGTAAATTTTGAGGAAAATTCAAGAATAAAAAATACAAAAGTAGATACTGGCTCAGGCAATGATGTAGTTAATATAAAAACTGATCTTTCGGCATATGCGGATAATGACGGAACAACTAACGAGACAGAGTATGCGGGAAGTAGAACTGATGGCTTTATAAAAACAGGCGAAGGCAACGACACTATAAATGTAACTGGCGCAAATTTAAATAGAGTAGATATTGACTCTGGTAATGGCGATCTTAGCAAAGAGCCATATGGTGATACACTAGAATTTATAAGCTCTGCCATAAGAGATTCAGAGATCAAAAGTGGCAATGGCAATGACAACTATAAATTTGAAAATACAAATTTAGATAAAACTTCTGTCAATTCAGGTGAAGGTAACGATACCATCAAAATAGGCGATGAAATAAATATGAAAAATTCATCTGTCACTGGTGGTGATGGAAATGACAAGGTCGATCTTGGTAAGGGTGTGGTTCTAGATAATAGCACTATAACAGGTGGCGAAGGCACAAAAGATACGCTAAAAATCCATGACGACTCGTTTAAGACAACAAATGCTGGTAAGATAAGTGGCTTTGAGATACTTGATATGTCTGAATTTGATGGAGTATTTAGATTTTTTCAAGCATCAGATATATCAAATTTTATAAAAAATGTTGGTGGCGAGGGCGCAACATCATTAACTGTAAAAGGTATAAAAGGTGTTGGCAGATTTGAAGATGGCACATCAGGAATTACAACTTCTAGGGAAGCAGATGGTAATGCTACTACATATGAAGTGCATGATGGCAATCAGACATTTACTCTTAAAATAGAAGAAGTTAATATAATTCCCACAATATAAAATTTAGACCCACTTTTGGGTCTAAACTCTCTTTAAAACAGGGTCAAAATAAAATATATAAATATAACTATATCGTACCTAGGTACAATATACAAATCAAAAAATTAATCATAAAATATTATTGAAATTAATTTTATATCAAGAAGATATTTTGTTAATTTGTTTGCACTGAAGAGAGGGGCTCCATGCAAAGCGAGAAGACAAAAAATTTACTCGATGAAGTAAATGAAACAATAGATTTTATATTTAGAACATGTAACAGAAATGGTGGCACAAAGAAGGCTTTAGAAGATAAAAAGCTAAGTAGAGAAATTTTAAAAGATAAATTTAAATCGATCTTTTTAAAATTTGGCCAGATAGATGAGGCTAGTTTTAAGAGTGCGATCCTTGCAAATGAGGAAGCAAAAGAGCTAAATGAGATAGCGATGGCTCTTGAGATAGACAAAGATGTAAGCTTGCTAGAGCTAGAGCGAGCGATAAATTTTGACCTAACTAGCGTCAAAGAAGAAATTTATAAATTTCAAAATAATAACTAATACACTCGGTGTGAGAGAGAGGGGTCTCACACCAAATATTATGCTTATATAATTTTTATTTCATGGATTTTTGTAAGAGTTGTTTATCTATATAAATTTAGGAGCAAATGCCCCTAAATTTTAGTTATTTGCGTCAAATTTCTTAAGAGAAAAAAGAACAAATTTGTAGCTAATAAATAGCGTTACTGGCCAAAGTATCAAAAAAATTCCTGCTTCTAACATCTTTTATCCTTAGTATGCGTGTTGATCGTTTTTGATCTCATCTTGTGTGATCTTCTTGCTATCTATCGCTCTCCAGACGATGAAGATATAGGCAAGCACTACTGGTACTAGCAAGCTAACATAGGCCATAACGCCAAGTGTGTAGTGGCTAGAGCTTGCATTTTTGATAGTTAGCGAGCTAGAGAGGTCGCTAAATGACGGATAAAATGCTGTGCCATTTAGTCCTGTTATCAAAAATAGCGCGGTCACAGCAAGCGTTACGCCAACGCCGTAAGCAAAAATTCCACGGATGCTTTTTGTAAATGCTCCTTGGAAAATTCCAACAAGCACCAAAAGCACACCAACAAGTAGTAGCACGCCAGCGACAGGCATCTCGATCAAATTTATGGCGTATTTGTAAGCAACAAGGCTAACTACGCCGTTTGCGTCGTATGCAAAGCCATCTTTTGTAAGTATCCAAGCAAGAAAGCCTAAGAAAAATGGCAAGAATAGCACAGTATTGATAATTAGCTGTTTTTTAGCGTTTTGTATAAATTCGCCATCAGCGATATTGTTTATAAGATATAAGCAGCCGCCTACGCGAGATAAGAAAAACATCGCTAAGCCAAGCAAATACAAGTAAGGATTTGCCAACGCTTCAAGGCCGCGAAACGGAGTCTTCCACTCGACAAAGTTATGCTCATTTAGCACAAAGTCGCTACCGCTAAAAAATGTACTAACCGCCATGCCGATAAGGATAACGCCAAGTGAGCCATTTATGAAAAGGAAAATTTCATAAGTTCTAGCGCCTAAGAAGTTATCAGGCTTTTTGCGGTACTCGTAGCTTACAGCTTGGACGATAAAGCAAAATAAAATAGCCAGCCAAACCCAGTAAGCGCCACCAAAACTAGTAGCGTAAAATAGCGGGAACGCCGCAAAGCACGCGCCACCAAACATAACAAGCGTCGTAAATGTAAGCTCCCATTTTCTACCGATAGAATTTATGAGCATATCTTTTTTAAGCTCGTCCTTGCCAAGGCTAAAGATGAGCGACTGGCCGCCTTGAACAAACATCATAAAGACCAAAAGTCCGCCAAGAAGGCTAACTATAAACCACCAATAAATTTGTAAATTTTCTAAGCTTAAACTATGCATGGTCGTTAAATCCTATCTTTATTTGCTTAAGCATGATCTTGATCTCGGCAATTAGCAAGAGTGTAAATAAAACAGCAAATAATGTAAATGAAATTTTGACATTTGAGTCCGATAAATTTGTAGCTCCAACGCCAACGGTCATGAGATCTTGAATTACCCAAGGCTGACGGCCGACTTCTGTTACTATCCAGCCAGCCTCAGCTGCGACGTAGCCAAGCGGTATGGTAAAGAGGCAGACCCACAAAAATACTCTTATGTTTTCAAATTTATATTTTTTTGAAAGATTTAGATAGAGCGTAATAGCAAAAAGAGCTATGAAATATGTACCAAGTGCTACCATGATGTGGAAGCTATAAAATGTAAGCGCAACTGGCGGCACTGCCTCTTTTGCGTCTTTAAGATAGCCATATCCTAAGAAATTTAGGTTGCTCTCTAAATTTGAAAGTGAGCTTTTCATCAAGCTCTCGTCATTTGCTTTTTTAGCCTCTTTGTAGTTTTTAAGAGCTTCGATAGCTACTTTGCCCTTTGCCATCTTCTCTTCTACGCTTATTAGATTGTGCTCGCTGTTGCCATAAAGTAGGTCGTTTATGCCTGGTGTAAATGAATTAAGCTCTCTGTTTGCCATGATGCCAAGTGCGTAAGGTACCTTTATCTCAAACAAAAAGGCATTGCTCTCATCGCCAAGCTTTTTAGCTGGGTTTAAAATACCAGCAGCAACTAGGCCAGCGTTTTTCTCGCCCTTGTAAAGTCCCTCCATGGCTGCTAGCTTCATAGGCTGCTTTTGAGCCGCAAGATATGCGCTCTCATCGCCGCTAAGTAGTAAAAATGCCGAAGTGATAAGGCCAAATGCGCTAGCAACGACGATGCTTTTTTTAGCAAGCAAGATGTGGCGTTTTTGGATCAAAAACCAAGCAGAAATTCCTATCACAAAAAGAGCTGAGATAGTGTAGCCACTAGTTACTGTGTGTAAAAATTTAGTGATACCAACTGGATTTAGTGCGACTTCGAAGAAATTTTGCATCTCCATTCTAGCGGTATCTGGGTTAAATTTCATGCCTATTGGATACTGCATCCAGCCATTTGCGATCAAGATCCAAAGTGCGCTTAAATTTGAACCGATCGCGACAAGCCAAGTTGAAAATAGGTGAAATTTCTTGCTAACTTTATCCCAGCCAAAAAACATAATGGCAAAAAATGTACTCTCCATGAAAAATGCTAGCAAGCCTTCAATCGCAAGTGGAGCGCCAAATATATCGCCTACAAACCAGCTATAATTCGCCCAGTTTGTACCAAACTCAAACTCCATGATGATGCCAGTTGCCACACCGATAGCGAAATTTATACCAAAGAGCTTTAGCCAAAATTTCGTTATCTCAAGCCAGGCCTTATCGCCAGTTTTGACATATATCGTCTCCATAATGGCGATGATAAAACTTAGCCCCAACGTAAGCGGGACAAACAAAAAGTGGTAAATGGCAGTCAGCGCAAACTGAGCCCTAGACCAATCAACAAAATCCATCTCAGACATTTTATTCCTTTATTAAATTACGAATTACAAATTCGCTTTTTTCTTCGTCAGTTTGAAATTTGGTATTAAGAGTTTCATCAAAGATGAAGACCTTTAAAATTCCAAACATAATGATAAGCTTTATCGCTATGAGAAGCCATAGTTTCTTGCCTATTTTCATATTTTTAAAGCCGTCTATATATAAAGAGGCGATGTTTTTTAAGCAGTTTTTAATCATGATGTCGAAGTCTATAACAAAAAAACTTAAAGAATAATTTTTAAAAATTGCACGATTAATGCCTTACTAAATATTTAAGGGGTATAATCGGCAGATTAAAAAATAACTAAAGTTAAGGAAATTTTGATGGCAAAAGAGACGAAGTATATTTTTATCACAGGTGGCGTTTTAAGCTCACTTGGAAAAGGCATCGCAGCTGCGTCTATCGCGACATTACTTAAAAATTCTGGCTTAAAGGTGAGCGTCTTAAAAGCTGACCCATATATCAACGTAGATCCAGGCACGATGAGCCCACTAGAACACGGCGAAGTCTTTGTCACAGACGATGGCGCTGAAACAGACCTAGACCTTGGTCACTACGAGAGATTTTTAGATGAGAGCCTAAGTCAGGATAATAACTTCACAACGGGCAGAGTTTATAGCTCGGTTATCGAAAAAGAGCGCCGTGGCGACTACCTTGGAAAGACTATACAAGTGATCCCTCACATCGTTGGCGAGATCGTTGATCGTATCAAAAAAGCAGGTGAGGGCAAAGATGTGCTTATCGTTGAGATAGGCGGAACCGTTGGCGACATCGAGGGACTACCATTTTTAGAGGCGATAAGAGCCTTAAGAGTAGAAGTTGGCAAAAAAAGAGCATTAAATATCCACCTAACGCTTGTGCCATTTATCAAAGTAGCTGGTGAGCTAAAAACAAAGCCAACTCAGCATAGTGTAGGCGAGCTAAGACGCATCGGCATAAGCCCAGATATCATCATCTGCAGGTCTGAAATGCCACTAAACCGCGAGCTAAAAGATAAGATCGCAGCAAGCTGTGGCGTAGAGAAAAACTGCGTCATAGAAAGCCTTGATAGCGCAAGTATCTATCAAATTCCACTTTCATTTTTAAAGCAAGACATCCTAGTGCCGATCGCTGAAAATTTAGGCTTTGGTGAGCTAAAACCAGACATGGCAAACTGGGATAGCCTAGTAAAAAGGATCATCGCTCCAACAAATGAAACAACAATCGCCTTTGTAGGCAAATATATCGATCTAAAAGAGAGCTATAAGAGCCTAACTGAGGGCATCATCCATGCTGGAGCAAATTTAGACGCTAGGGTAAATTTACGCTGGATAGATAGCGAAAAGATAGAGGAGAGTAATGTAAATGAGCTTTTAAAAGACGTGGATGGCATCTTGGTAGCTGGCGGTTTTGGTGAAAGAGGCGTTTTAGGCAAGATGCAGGCCATAAAATTTGCTCGTGAAAACAAGATCCCATATCTTGGAATTTGCCTTGGTATGCAGCTAGCGATGATCGAGTTTGCAAGGGATGTTTTGGGCTTAGAAGATGCAAATTCTATGGAGTTTAACAAAGAGTGCAAAAATCCTATCATATATCTAATAGATAGCTTCATTGACGCCCACGGTAAAAAGCAGATAAGAACGCACACAAGCCCACTTGGCGGCACGATGAGGCTAGGTGCTTATAACTGTGACATCAAACCAAAGACGCTTTTAGCTGAAATTTATGGCAACGCAAAGAGCGTAAAAGAGCGCCACCGCCACCGCTACGAGGCAAATCCAAAATATAAAGAGGTCTTTGAAAAGGCTGGCCTTATAGTAAGTGGCGAAAGCGACGGACTAGTAGAGGCGATCGAGCTAAAAGGACATCCGTGGTTTGTAGGCGTGCAGTGTCACCCTGAATTTACTAGCCGCTTAACTAGACCAAACCCTGTGATACTAGGCTTTATAAAAGCAAGCTTGGCTAATCACGTAAAATGATAAATTTGCAAAAATATTTAAGTAAAGATAAAGTATATGATACATAAAATTGCACCATAATTACTATTGAAGGGATTAACATGAAAAATTGTGTTTTAAAAGGTGTTTTAACACTTTCACTTGCTAGCTCATTTGCATTGGCTGAAGGTGGATTTGCTGGAGTTGAAGGTGGCTATGATTTTAACTCAAAGCTAACTGGTGGTTTAAAAGATAATAGACCAAACATAGGAATAAAGGGTGGTTATGACTTTGATATAGCTAGAGTTTATGGTGGATACTTCTATCACGCTAAAGCTAAAGATAGCCATGGCAGTATAGTGGATGCAAAATGGACAAATCATAAATTTGTAGTAGGTGGTGACTATACACCAACCATAACTGAAGACTGGAAATTAATTGCTGGTCTTTATACTGGTCTTTCAACAATAAATTTTAATGCATATAATAATAAAGGTGCTGTTATAGAGATGTATGATGTTACAAAAGTTGGTTGGCTATTGGGTGCTAAAGTAGGTGGCGAGTATAGTTTTGATAAAAATAATGCACTTGAATTCGGCTTAAAAACTGATAAAACTTGGTATCCTTCAGCGTATAATCTTGATTTTAAATCGACAGATGTTGGCGCTTATCTAGGCTACACATATAAATTTTAATTTTTGGGGTCTTAAGACCCCTTGTTTTTCTTTAAATTTCTCTCATTTTTTACTTCAAATTTACAATGTCTAATTTATAAAGAGTATCAATTTAATAAAAGTTTTTTGCCCTAAAAATCTTACTTTCAATGAAAATTATAAGAAATTAAATTTCAAAAAGATATAATCAAAGCATTCAAAATAAAGACGAAAGATTACGATGAAAAAAAAGCATTTTTGTTGCCAAATTTTTGGCAGTTTGGGTGTAAATTTAAGTGAGCAAATAGCATTAGTAAAAGTTGGCATGGCGTCAAAAAGTCCTTGCCAAAGCTATGTTAACTAAAGAGGATATTAGGAATTTACTAGCACGTAGATTTTGTAACGACATACACAAAAAACTTAGTGAAATTCCAACGCCAAGCGCTCTAAAGGATATCTACAAAGGCGCTAATCGCATCAAAGAAGCGATCGAGAAAAACGAACATATCGCTATTGTTGGCGATTATGACGTTGATGGCGTGGTTTCAAGTGTGATTTTAGCCGAGTTTTTTGATGATCTTGGCGTAAAAAACTACCTAGTAAAGATCCCAAACCGATTTAAGGACGGATACGGCTTAAACCCTGAGATCATCGACGAGCTTGCAAGCGATGTGAGTCTAATAATCACCGTCGATAACGGCATCTCGGCTAATGACGCCGCCGCTATCTGCAAAGAAAAAGGCATAGATCTCATCATCACAGATCACCACATGCCACCAGCCATTTTGCCAGAAGCCTACGCCATAATCAATCCAAAACAAGAGGACTGCAACTTTCCAAATATCGAAATTTGCGGTGCTGAAGTGGCTTGGTATTTGGTTGGAGCGCTAAAGGATGTTTGCAAGCTAAACTACGATATGAGCAAGTTTTTAGAGCTTTTAGCCATCGCGATAATCGCTGATATGATGGAGCTAAGAGATATGAACAGGATGCTCGTTCGCATGGGTATTTGCAAGCTAAATGCCTCGAAGCGCTCGGCATTTTGCGTCATAAAAGAGTTTTACGGCAAGGATAAATTTGAGTGTGATGATATCAGCTTTCTTATAGCGCCTCTTATAAATTCAGCTGGACGCATGGACGATGCGATGAATTCATTTAACTTCTTGCGTGCAAAGAGCATCGAAGAGGCTTATAACTACCTTGATACGATCATTGAGTTTAACAACTCCAGAAAAGAGGAGGAGCGCCAACTCTTTGAGTGCTCGCTAAAGGACGTAAAAGAGGACGATGAGGTCATCATCACTTGGGGAGAGCAGTGGCATGAGGGCGTGATAGGCATCGTGGCTAGCCGCCTGGCAAAGCACTTTGCAAAGCCAGCTATCGTCTTTAGCATCGATAAAGGCCGCGCAAAAGGCAGTGCTAGAAGTGTTGGCAAGCTTGATATCTTATCACTCATCGCAAGCCACGAAGATCTGCTAACAAGCTACGGCGGTCACAAAGGTGCAGCAGGGCTAACTCTTGCACCTGAAAATTTGGAAAAATTTAAAGAGGCGATAAATAAAAGCTGCTCATGCCTAAATATGCAAGAGTGCAAAAGCTCAGACGAGCTACTTGGCGACATAATGCCAAACGAGATCGACTTTGAACTACTTGAAATTTTGGAATTTTATGAGCCGTACGGACAGAAAAATCCACGTCCAGTCTTTAAGATAGAAAACGCTGTCGTGAAAAACGAGAGGCTCATAGGCAGGGATCAAAACCACTTAAAACTTATCTTGCAAAAAGACAACAAAACGCTTGAGGCGCTGTTTTTTAACTTTACAAGGCACGTTAGAGTAGGCGAAATGATAGATATCATCTTTTGCGTATCTAAAAATTCGTTCCGCGGTCTTGTTACGCCGCAGCTTCTTATACGAGAAATTTTATAGCATTTTGCCTAGTCGTTTGAAATTGAATGACCAAATATCTTTAAAATCGAAATGCTGACTACACTCCAAACATCACAGAAAACTTTAAAGCTGTGCTTGGTGGTTACGCTGGTCTTGGTTATCTAAGTGTTAGACAAAGCTTTGAAAACGAAACTAGCAAGAAAAATTTCAAAGGTTTGTTGGTTGGTGCAAAAGCTGGCGGTATCTACTCATTTGACGCTCACAGCGCGCTTGAGTTTGGCTTAAAGGCTGATAAGACATTTTATAAGAAAAATAGTGGCGCTCAGCTAAGAGATACAAGTGTTGGAATTTACACAGGCTACACTTATAAATTCTAATAAATTCTATTTTTATGGCAAGGCTTAGGCTTTGCCTCTCCTAAAAACTCACATTTATTCTTTAAATTTATAACTCAAGCAACTTTTAAGTGGCACAAGATAGAATGGCTCTTATCTAAAAAGGAGAAAAATGAAAACCAAATCGCTTCTTGCCATTGTGCTCTGTGCCGTTTTTAGTAGCCTTGCCTTTTGCGAACCAAAAAGCGAGCCAACGCTAACAAAAAGTAGAAATTTAGTTGGTCAGACGGTGCCAGGCGCTATTTTGGGCATTAAGGTGTCAAAGGAGTATCAAGCCAAATTTGATAGTGCAAAGCCTAGGATGCAGGAATTTTTAGCAAATATGACATGCTATAAGGCTAATAAAAATGATAAATTTATGGAAAGCGGCACAAGGGCACCTGCACTACGAAGAGATGATAGCCATTTAAAAAGGACTAGTGGCACTTGTAGCGACAACGTCGATATCTTGAGCATAGAAAATGTGAAATTTATCGCCAAAAACGCATTTAGCTTTAGCGTTACATTTATCACGGCAGATGGCGAAGAAACTACAAAATTTGATGATCTTATATTTACGCAACAGCCAAGCGGTGAGTGGCTGGTTAGGTGGTAGTTGTAGAGGTAAAAGCCTCTACTCTCTGCCCTCAAGAAGTGGTACAAAAAGGCACTCGTCTAAAAACTCTTTTTCTAAATTTCCGCTCTCGTCTTTTCTAAATTTAGCGATAAACTGCTTGCCATCTTTTTTCATCGGAGCGACCAAGATGCCGCCATTTTTTAGTTGAGCGAATAAATTTGGCGAGATCTCATCAGCAGCAGCCGAGAGTAAAATCCTATCAAACGGCGCGTAGCTTCGCCAGCCGTTGTTGCCATCATCATATCTTACGTGTACGTTTTTGATCTTTAGTGCTTCAAAGCGTTTTTTGGCCTCCATGGCTAGCTTTTCTATGCGCTCGACGCTAAAAATTCTATGTGCGAGCTTGCTTAGTATCGCTGCTTGATAGCCGCTGCCACAGCCTATTTCTAGGATGTTATCCACATTTTCACACTCTAGCGCCATCGTCATCTTTGCCACCGTTAGCGGCGAGCTGATCCATTGATTACCCAGTATCGGCTGCGCGTCAAGTTTATAAGCATGTGCAGGGATAGGCACGAAAATTTCACGCTCGGTTGTTGATATCGCGTCAAACAAAAGCGGACTTAGCGTGATCTCATCGGCTATGTCGCTAGCTAAATTTTGGCATTTTATCGCTTCTAATTGGGTCAAAATTTCTATCCTAAACAAATTTTAAATAGTTATTATACGATTTAAAGCTTATCTTAAAATTTATAAAAGCCCTAAATTTTTCTTTATCTGCGCTATCAAATTTGCGTCAAAAACCGCGCTTTGCTCTAGCGTGCCATCTGGCAAAAAGACCCCAGCGAGCTCAAGATCAAGCGAGCTTGAGATCATGACGTAGCAGTTATTTGCGATCGCAAGTGCCTTGCAAAGGCTAAGGTAGGCCTCTTCTCTGGCCTTGCCCCACATGGCTGGCACCATGATGATGTCACACCCTTTTAGCTTTGCCCAAAGCCTGCTATCACGCAGCTCAAAGCATATCAGCACGCCAAGCTTTAGCCCTTTAAATGTAAATGCATTTATATCGCTCACTTCGCCAGCGGCAAAGATCTCATGCTCTAAATTTGGCCTAAAAAGCTCAGCCTTAAATTGCGAATGAAAGACGTTGTTTGAGTTAAGAAGTAAAAATTCGTTATAGATTTTTGGTTGGTGCGGATTTAGATTTGAAATTTGAGCGAGCCCTGCGCTTTTGTTTAGGCTGCTAAGGTGCGTAAAACCAAGAAATTTATCTGGGCTAAGCGCCTCTTGCAAGCGCTCAAGTAGCATCGCATCAAAGCTGCCTATCATGCCACCAAGCATAGCTTTGTTCGCCCCAGCAAAAAAGCCGTCAAAGTCATAGCCGCTGATGCAAAGCTCACTTGCAAGCAGGAGAGAGTTTTCAGGTGCAGCCTCAACTAAATTTGCAAGCTCTTCTAGCCGCTCGGTAGCATTTTTTGCCTTTAAAGTTAGGCTTATTAGGTTTAAATTTTCGCTCATTTATTTTCCAAATACAAATGTAGTTTGCTTTGGTGCATGACAATCTGCTGGTATCCTAAAATCCATATCCGTTCCGCCGATATCAGGCGTTGGCTTTAGCAAAACAGTTATAGCTGTGATCTTATCATCGCGATGTGAGAGCTGGTCGTTAAAGACCCAGACTTCATAAGAAAACGAGGTTTTATCGTCAAAATATACCATCCTAGTCTCTTTTAGGTCGGTGGATTTAAAGCTACATACCCTATTTATCTGCTTTAAAACATCGACAAAAAGAGCCGACCCGATAGGTGCCAGACTTGGCCGGACATCGCCAGCTGGCATGCTTTGGTAGATGATAACATATTTGGTTTCGTCTGTTTTGACAAGTATGTAAGGGTTAAAACTATTTAATAGATCCTTATTTGCTATGTCGATCGCCCTCTGGCTGCTACTGCTCGCACACCCCACAAAAAGCACGCAGGCAAGGGCTAAGATGCCATTTTTAAAAGTCATCAAAGCTGATACTTCCCTTGCTATAGTTTGTCACCTTTGCTTCAAAGAAATTTGACTTTTGGTCGTTAAATTTAGCAAAGTCATCGACCCATTTGATCGGGTGAGCGACGTTGTATTTGCGTTTTAGGCCGATCGCAACTAGACGCTGGTCGATGAGATAGTGGATGTACTGCTCGATGATATCGTCTGTAAAGCCCATTATCTGGTTTTGGGTGATGTATTTACCCCATTTGATCTCTAAATTTCCAGCTTTTTCAAACATATCATAAATTTTTGCCTCAGTCTCAGGCGTGAAAAGATCAGGCCTCTCTTTGCGGACTGAATTTATCATGTTTTGAAACAAAAGCAGGTGCGTGATCTCGTCGCGTTGGATGAAGCGTATCATCTGCGCTGAGCCCAGCATCTTGCCAGCGCGAGCTAGAGCGTAGATCGCTGTAAAGCCGCTGTAAAAGTAGATACCCTCCAAAATTTGGTTCGCAACCATCGCAAGAAGTAGCTTCTCGTCAGTCACTTCGCCTGCAAGCTCCTCATAGACGCTTGAGATGTAGTTATTTTTCTCACGCAAGACGTCGTCATGCTTCTCCATCTCGTAGATGAGGTCGGTGTTGTCACAGATCGCCTCGACCATGACAGCGTAAGACTTGCTGTGGTTTGCCTCTTCGTAGGCTTGGCGGCTTAGCACGGCGTTGATCTCTGGTGCGGTGATGTAAGGGTTGATGTTGTCAGCTAGGTTGTTTGTCTGGAAGCTATCCATCGAGATGAGCTGGCTCCAGACGAGGTCGTACATGCGTTTTTCAGCCTCTGTGAGATTGTAGGCGTAGTCGCGCACGTCGTCGGTGGTATCGACCTCTTTTGGAAACCAGGTGTTTGCCTCCATGAGGTCCCAAAGCTTTAACGCCCACTCGTATTTTGCCTTGGTGAAATTTAAAATGCCGTGTGGGTTGCCGTTAAAGACTCTTCTGTCGGTCAAATTTTCATTTGAACTTGGGTTGTATATGCGTTTTCTATTCATAAATTTCTCTCTTATTTGTGGTAAAAATTTCTTAAAATCTTACCCAAAGCAAGGTAAAAATTTACTTTTATTTAGATGGCTTTGCTCCTTTTTATGGTCATCAAAAAGCCAGTTATTATTAGTAAAACCGCGATCATGCAAGAGATGGCAAAGACGATCTGACCGATCTCGCCAAACATCTCTCCAGTGTGCAGGCTAAGCACTTTGCGGCCCGCTTTTTTAGCCTCTGGGATGCTTTCAGCCTTGCTAACAAGCTTGTTTTCTTTGATCTTGCCAGCGCTCGCGTCAAGTTTTAGTTTGCCCACTTGGCTCTCGCTAGTTTCGTAGTTTATAGTGTAGGTGCTTTGGTTGTTTTCAGGCACGTTTATCGTGAGTGATTTTAGCTCTAGCGTGACATTGTCTTTAAAAATTTGCTCCGCAGTCTCGATCTCTTTAAATTTATCATCGCTTATCGGGACTAAATTTCTTTGAGGCATTGCCCTTTGCGCTTGGCTTGGTTTTAGCTCGAAAAATACGCTATTTACGCTGTTTCTGACCCAGCCATAAGACCAGTAAAGGCCAGTTAGCGACATCACGACAAGTAGGATCGCCACGTAGGTGCCAAGGCTCGTGTGGAGGTTGTAAAAGCAGGCGTAGCCCTTTGCACTTGGCTTGATCTTTAGCGAATTTAGCAAATTTCGCTTGATCGCTGGTGCGTAGAGGATGAGGCCGCTGATGGCAAGAAGCGCCATGATGATGGAGCTAATGGCGACTATTTGCTTGCCGATGTTGGCTGGGACCTTGCTATCAAGCAGGGCAAGGCCTAAATTTCTATGCAGGCTAAGTGTGACCACGCGAAATTTCTCGCCCCAGTCCTCGCTGATCACCTCGCCGGTGCGTGGATCGACAAAGAAATTTTGGAGTTTTTTGTCTTTGGTGACGCTGATGCTATAAGCTTTGTTTTCGCCACCGATTTGTACGTTTTCAAGCGTGTCAAATTTGATCTCACTTTTTGCTTTGGCGAGGATCTCGCTTAAGCTTAAATTTGGCTTTTCGCTGGGCGCTAAATTTATATATTTTTCATTTATCGCAGACTTGATCTCCTCTCTATAAGAGGCAAATGGCGCTGCAAGTGTCATGATAAGTAGCGGTATAGTCGCGATCAGACCGATTATTAGGTGGATGTTGAAAATGATTTTGTTACGCTTGAAAAGCATATATCTCCTTTTAATTTTAATAACGAATATTAATTTATTTTTTGTTAAGTAGAGATAAAATTTAGAAGATTATTTTTTAGTTATCTAGATGTGATTTTAGATTTTGCAGTTGGCAAAAGTAGCTCAAATGTTGAAATAGCCGCATTTAGATCCTTTTTGTCTAAAAATTTAAACGGCCTTAGCAGGTAGAAAAGTGGCTTAAATTTCACTATTAAGCGCAAAGAGTGCTCGTAAATTTCGCTGCCATTAGCCTTAATGTACTCGTCAATCGCCTCCTTTACAAGCTTGTTTGAAATTTTTTGTCGGTAGAGCTCGTGGATGAAAACTAGCAGATCACGACACTTTCTAAGCTCTAGATCATCGCTAAAAAATTTTGACTCAAAATCAAGAAAATTTATCTCATCATTTTTTATGGCGATATCCCTAAGCGCTGGGCGTCCGTGTGCGAAATTTAGTGCGTGAAGTCCAGCTAATGCGCGGGCTGCTTTTAGTAAAATTTCATGCTTAAAATTTTCATCGGTACTATATTTAAATAGTCTAGAAACTGGCTCGCCAACATCTTCTATAACGAAAAATTCATCACTTTTTAGCACGAGCTTTGGAGCAGGGGCATTTGCCTCGTTTAAAATTTCAATCTTTTTTATCTCAGCAGCAAATGACTTATAAGGGTTTGGTTTAAAAATTTTAGTTAAAAAGCTGCCTTCAATGCTCTTTTCAATGCGCTTTAACCAAAATTTTTGCCCATCAAATTCAAAGCTAAATACACGCTCGTCGCGGTGATCTTTTAAAATTTCATTTATATATTGTTTTAAATTTTGCATGTTTGTTAATGTAGCGAAAGAATTCTAAATTTTTATATATATTTGACGTAAAATTTCATGAAAAACGTGAAAATATTTGTTAGCAAAAAAGAGATTAAATTCATGGTGGAGTTAAGCGGGATCGAACCGCCGACCTCTTGAATGCCATTCAAGCGCTCTCCCAGCTGAGCTATAACCCCAAAAGATTTGGTATTTTATCTTTTTATGGCTTACATTTTTTTGAAAGTCGTTTTTATAAAATAAATTTTTAAGCAACTTTTGGGTAACATTGCAACCTTTAATGCGGGAATAGCTCAGGGGTAGAGCACAACCTTGCCAAGGTTGGGGTCGCGAGTTCGAATCTCGTTTCCCGCTCCATTAAATTTGCCCGAGTGGCGGAATGGTAGACGCAAGGGACTTAAAATCCCTCGGTAGTTTTTACCGTACCGGTTCAAGTCCGGTCTCGGGCACCACCAAAACGGCGACATGGCCAAGTGGTAAGGCATGAGCCTGCAAAGCTTTGATCCCCGGTTCGAATCCGGGTGTCGCCTCCAACTTCAAAAATAACTACATAAAGGGATAACGATGAAAAAATTGCTTTTAATAGTATGCATGGCATTTTTCGCGGTAGGTTGTTCAAACACTTGGCACGGTGTAAAAGAAGATACGCATAATGCTAAAGAATGGACTAAAGAAAAGGTTAATAGCGGCGCTAGTTACGTCAAAGAAAAAACAGAATAATTCAAAGTGGTTATAGCAAATTTTAAGCAAAGTTGGCTATAATCACAAATCTTTAATTCGGGAGATGGCTGAGCGGTCGAAAGCGGCGGTCTTGAAAACCGTTGAGGTGTGAAAGCCTCCTGGGGTTCGAATCCCTATCTCCCGGCCACTTCAAATTTAAAATCACTTTTTATTTTTAATTTTTTAGAATTTGGGCTCAACATAACTTAATATAAACATGATCCATGTTAAATTGTGGCAAAAACTGTGTTCTTAGAAAAGCTAAAAATAGCAGAATTTTAGTCTCAAAAAAGTGTGAGAACAAAGTAAATTTAACGCTTGGATGAAAATATACAAAAGTTACCTTGACACTAAAGAGCAAAAGGCAATAAATGTGTCTTACCAGATGGCGAAACAAGTGTCGTTTTAAGTAATAGCAAGGTCGCTGTAAATGCTATAAAAGAGAGCGTCTTGCCAGAGGGCAAAAATATAGAGGTTTTGACGATGCAGTCTATTAAAGGTCTTGAAGCGCAAAATGTCATCATCTACAACTTTTTGCCGTTTTTGCAGACCATATATAAAAATGAAAGGGCGCTTTTTTATAGAAAAATTTACGTCTTACTAACTAGAAGTATCCGCGCGCATTTAAAATGAGAGTATTTTACATTTAAAATGAGAGTGGAATAAGGATAAAATTTGGTTTACTATCATTTTAA
>NZ_ANNG01000065.1 GCF_000466685.1 Campylobacter concisus UNSWCS | reverse complement strand
TATTTAGTAGCTCTTTTAGCTCATTTAGCGATGGGTTGTTTGGAGTTGAGCCTATCTTTGCTCCAAGGTTTCCTTTGATCATTAGATTTGCTACCTTATTTAGCTCATCTATCATAGTGCTATCTTTTTTGATACCAGCTACGACTTTGTCGATGTTCTCATTTATAGCTTTACTCATCTCACCAAATTCATCATTTGATCTTACATCTAGCTTGCTTGGTGCTTTTGCTTCGTAAGTTACAAATTTAAATAGATCATCAAGCTTAGACTGGATAGTTTTTATAGGGTTAAGGGACTTTTTAAGTAAGAAATAGACAAATGCTGAAAGGATAACGATAAATAGCACTGCTAGGATTAGCTGGATCTTTAGGAGGGGCATAGTCTGGCTGCTAAAAGTATCGGCATTTATCGCAGCAACTGCGAGCCAACCATCGTCGTTTATAGGTAAAATTTTAGCCAAGACATTTTCGTTTTTCGCATTTTTATAAGAGATTAGTCCGTTTTCATCAAAGTCTTTATTTGCAAATTTAGCAGCCAAGGTCTTAGTCGCTTCAACAGAACTGTTTATAAGACTTTCATCGTCATGTAGCAAGATAACGCCATCTTTGTCCATAAAATAGACATAGCCAAACTCGGTCTTACCCATCTTTAGAAGCTTTTTACTTAAAAGCCTGATATTAACATCAGTAAATGTAGCTCCCAAAAGCTTGCCGCCCTCCACTATCGGAGTAGAGAAAGTCATGCATAAGTCGTGCTCTGGGGCAACCATATCGATATATGGCTTTGTAAAGATGGTTTTTCCACTACCCTTTGCAGCGATATACCAGCCCCTGCCCCTTGGTTCGTATTTATCTTTTTCTGGGGTTAAGGTTTTGCCATTTGAGCCGTAGGTATAGCCGTTGCTCTCTGCTGCAAAATAAGCGCCTATGACTATTGATTTTAAATTTTCTTTTGTAGATTTTAAACGAGCAAGAATTTCGTCTTTGTTATCCACACTGCCTACTAGCTTGCTAGCTAGCTTTTGAGAGTCCTCCATGTAGTCATCAATAAAACTTTGCGTCACAGACTTTATGTCAGATAGAATTTGATCTTGGTTTTGGCTGATCAGCTTCACCACCTCCTCTTTTGCGTTAAAGTAGCTAACAGCCGACATCGCAGCAAAGCATACACTCAAAAGAACAATAAGCGTCAATGCGATCTTGTTTGAAATAGACCTCATTTCATCCTCCTTGTGAAATATTAGTAGAATTATAATATTTAAAATATAAATTTAATCTTTTATTTTAAATAATATTTTATATTAAATAGTGATTAAATCTATAAAATAACGTAAATTAGCGATATATTAGAAATTTTTTAATTAAATTTGATTTATTTTATAAAATATATTTGAAGTAAAATATTTAATTTTTAGCATGAAAACTGGTTTATAAACTAAAAATATACTAGATAACATTAAACAAAATAGAAACTTCTTAAATTTAATGCATAATACTAATTTAAATGCGTGTTATCTGTAAAAAAATGATGTAGAAAGTATTATAAAATTTAGCCAGAGACCGAGCTAAACTGGCTAAATTTGGTGATATTTAAATTTCTTTATAGCCGACTATATTTAGTCCAAAACCGGCTAAGCTTACAAATTCTTTATTTTTATTTGAGCTTAGAAGCTCGATATCCTTTACGCCAAAGTGATTTAAAATTTGCGCTCCGATGCCGTAGTCTTTGCTAGTGTTTGAGTTGTCACTATCTAAAAAGATCAAAATTCCACCATTTTGGCTTAGAAATTTGATAGTTTTTAAAAGCTCTTCATATTTTGGACTGCTCAAAAGCTCGTGATCGGCGAGGATCTTTTGAAATTTGACATTTGCCTTGCTCTTTGGCTCGCCAAAAAGATAAGCTGAGTGGATTTTGCCTTTGTGATCGGTGATATCGTGTCTTGTAGCCGCGCAGTCTGCGATCATCACGTTGCTTTTTTCACCAACTCTTATGAGGCTTTCATGACTTAGCCTATACTCAACCAGGTCAGAAACGCTGATCATATTTAGCCCAAATTTCTCGCAAAACTCCTCCAAGTAATCGCGTCTTGCCATTGTGCCATCTTCTTTTACGATCTCACATATCGAAGCCATCGGGCTAACGCCAGCAAGCTTGCAAAGATCGACCGAACCCTCTGTGTGGCCTGTGCGAACAAGCACGCCGCCATTTTTGGCGATAAGTGGGAAAATGTGTCCTGGGCGCACGAAATCCTCAGGCTTTGAGCTGGCCTCTGCCGCAAGCCTGATCGTCATATCGCGCTCATATGCGCTAACGCCCGTTGTTGCGTCTTTTGCGTCGATCGTAACCGTAAAAGCTGTCTCGTGGCTAGATGTGTTTTTGGCTACCATTAGCGGCAGATCAAGCCTTTTTGCATTCGCCTCGTCCATCGCGAGACAGAGCACGCCCTTTGCATGAGTGATGGCAAAATTTACCTTTTGCATGTCGCTACTAGCTGCTGAAAAGACTAGATCGCCCTCATTTTCGCGGTCCTCGTCATCGACCATGACGACCATTTTGCCATTTTTTATATCATCAATCGCTCTTAATACATTTTCAAATGCCATAATTGTCCTTTTATAAATTTTTACGATTATATTGATATTTTGATAATCAAAAGATAAAAATAATATTTTTTCTTTGTCGGTAATCACTTTTGAGAAAAAAGAATTTACACCAAAATTTAAGCTTTTGAGGTTGATATTAGCCACTTGGCAGGATAAATTTATCTCATATAGGCATAAAATTTAAATGTATGTTTGTGCGATAAAATAAATTTTGACTTTAAATTTTAAAATATGCCTTAAATTTTAGACAAAAAATAAATTTTGATTCGTTAATAACATTATAAATATAATAGAAATTTTATATTAAATTTAATTTTAAAATTTAAATATTCTTTGTTTAGAAAATCTAGTGGAAATTGGGCTTTCATTGTTATTTTTGCTATAAAAACTAAAAATTTTTAATAGAGAAAAATATATTTTAATTTTTTTAAAGACACTATTTTATGTATTATTTTACATATTATTTAACAAAATATTTTTATAAAAAATTGCATTAAACTTAAAAAAATAAAGACAAAAATGAAAAATTTAAAAGTAGATGGCGCAGCGGACGGGGCTCGAACCCGCGACCTCCGCCGTGACAGGGCGGCATTCTAACCAACTGAACTACCGCTGCACC
>NZ_ANNG01000064.1 GCF_000466685.1 Campylobacter concisus UNSWCS | reverse complement strand
TATAGAATTAGCAACAAATTTCATAAAGCAAAGTAGCTTTTACAATACAACTCTAGATAATACAAATGCCTTTAACCCAGATAAAAAGCAATATGAGGATAGGTATATGTATCTAGATAGTTTTACTAACAATAGAGAATTCTATGATAAAAATCTAAAAGTAGATACAAAGCTTAGTAATGATATAGCAAACTTTGCAACAGGATTTGCAAAAGGTGGAATAAATCTTGTAAAAGATACAATAACAGGAGTTTATCATCTAGTAAGCAACCCAAAAGAATTTGTTAATGCGTTGGCTAATATCCCAAATATACCAAGTGAAATAAAAGAAGGTATAGATAAAGGCGAACTAGATATAGTATTGGGTGACTATGAGAGTGTAACTGCAAGAGATACTGAATTTATAGCTGGACTTACTGGTCCTAGTGCTATTACAAACAAAGCTGGAAAAGCAGCTTGGGATAGGTTTGGTAAAAAGCCTAGTGATGTAACTAGTGATGTTACTAAAATAGATAATCCAGCCATAGAGGCAGTAAAAGACAAAGATAGTGCCGCAAATGTTGCTTTGTATGAAAAATATAAGAAGGAACTTTATTTCTTGGAGACATTTAATTCCGATGGCACCTTAACCGAAAATGCTATTAAAGCATCTAAAATAATAAATTCCTCCTCTGGGGAGAAGATAGGCAATAAAAAGCTTATTGCAGAACTATCAAAACGTGGTGATATAAAAGATTGGGTTAAAGCAAAGGTAAAAGTAGGTAAAGATGAAGTCCATTTTTATAAAAATTTAAAAACCAATGAAGTGTACTATGAAATGGATTATAAAACAAAATTTGGTGGTAAAAAATGAAAGTAAAACTAAAATCAACCATTGATATTTCATCGCTTGAGCTTCGCGAGCTAAGTGCATTTGATGCGCTTAAAAAAGATACTATTTATGATGTCTTGCTGATGGAGATGTATGAAGGGAAGGTAAAATTTATCATTGTGTATGACAAGGATGATTTTGATGGCATTTGCGGATTTAGTGCTGAGCTTTTTGATATTATTGATGGCAGTATCCCAAATAGATGGAATATTGTTAGGATAAACGATGTCTTAAGTATTGCCCCAAGAAATATTAATTATGAAAATTTTTGGTCGGATTTACAAGAAATCTTTGAAGATGATCTAAATTTTAGAGAAAAAGATAAGAGATACTATTTTGCATTCAGAAATTATCTGATTGAGTTTGCTGGTTTTATTGATTTTAAAATTTATAAAAGAGAATTTAGAAAAATCTTTAACGACTATCAAGACCCAAGTATCAAAGCTATTGGTATAGATACGCAAACAGATGGCTACGTCGTTTGTCCGCATTGCTACAACGCAGAGCAGGTAAGTGCAGGGCTAGGCGTCATAAAGTGTGAAAAATGCCACCAAGAGTATAACAATCCACTTGCAAAAATTTGTCCAAGCGGGATAGAAGTTGTGAATGAATAGCTAGTAATAATTGTTATAGTTACATACTTCAGCAGAAAACCTGAAATTTGGGGTAAAACAACTAGTAGTATGGATACTTGGAATTTGCAAGGCATGAAGCATTTGAAAGATATTCTAAATTCTAATATTGAATTTAAGAAAGTTACAAATAGTAAAGATATAGCATTTTTGGAAAAAAGATTACCAGATGGTCGTGGTGTTAGACTAGAATTAAATGGAAAATTTAAAGGTTTTATAGATTGATGGAAATATTAGAATTGTTATTAGATAAAGTAAAATTAGAAAATTCCTTAAATTTAACAAAAGTATTGATAGAAAATTCTGAGGAAATATTAAATGTAAATTCCACTATTTATCCTAATTTATCAAAAGAAAATTATAAAAATTTTAGATTTGATGAAACACAAAATGGGTATATATATTTTCAACTCAAAAATTCAAAAATTTTTGATTTAAAATTTGAATTTTTTGAACTATATATTCTAATATATAATAATGAAAACGAACTAACACTATCTTTTGATTTTAATGAAGTAAATAAAATCCCCTTACAAAATTTTATTGATTTTTGCAAGAAAATGGCAAATGCATTAAATACAAAGTTTTATTATTGCGGTTTATAGCCCGCTCAGGATACTAGCACGCAGTTTTTTACATACAATGGTGTAGGAAAAATAAAGTGGTAAATAAAATAACAAAATCGAGTTTACGGAAATCTTAATGCTATTACGGGAAATTAAAATGAGAAAAATAAGGGAATTATTGGCAAAGTCTTTGTTTAGACTTGCTTCAACAGATTATCAAACACAATATATTGATAATTCTACTATTTACGAGTATGTGGCGCCAGAAGACTTAATTGAAGAGGTCACAAATTTTTGTAGAGAAGCACAATTAGATTGTTTCAAAAATAATTTTTCAGAACGAGAATTAGAATTTGCAAATATATTGCGAAATAAAATACTCAACCTGCCAAATGGTGATATATACGGAACAAATATATGGGCTGGATTAAAAATAGACGCAGAAAAATTTTTAAATATTTTGGGTTATCAAATAAAAGATTTTGATTATAATACAATAGATAATATAGACCGCAATGAGTTTGGTAAATAAAATAACAAAATCGAATTTACGGAAATCTTAATGCTATTATGGGAAAATAAAAATGTATCAACTAAAAAAAATATTATTAGAAAGGCTATTTGAGTTAGCTTCTACTGAGTATCAAAAAAAATATATAGACAATGCTACTACTGATAAATATACTTGGGGCGATGAATTAGTAAATGAGATTATAAATCCATTAGAACTTATACAAAAGCCAGAAAATAAGTACTTATTTGATAACAATGAGCTCCTAGCTATAAAAGAATATAAAAATAAACTTGATACTATTTGTAAAAATAATAATACGGATACAGATTTATATGAAATGCCAGAAATTTGGAATAAGATAGTTATAAGTTCTGTAAATTTACTAAATTTATTAGGTTATTCTCTTAATGACTTTGATGAAGATGCTAAATTGATAGCCGAGCATAAAATTTAATAATATAGTAGCGGAATTCCTTTTTACAAAGCTGGCAAATTACCACAAGGAACGATAAAACAAATTTTTGGTGATATACAATGATAGATGTAAAAATTGATTTTGAAGAACTAGAAAAGGATGTAATATATGCTGATAAATTTGGTGAATATAAACCAAAAAATATAATTGAAAAAGTTTATGGCTATTTATCAAAAAAATTAAACTTGCCATTGCGTTTTGGACCAGATGGTTTTAAGGATTTTTTTTGGTTAATTAGATATAAAGAACGGGAAGAATATCGAGAAGTAGATGAATGGGGGAGCTATGAAGAATATCTGCAAGAAAAATCAGAAAACTCACAATATGGGTTAAAAAATAAATTTGGTATTAGAGATGATATGACAATACATTTTTTAAATTTTAATAAATTTAAACAGAAATATAAAAATATAGCCAATGATTTATTGGTTTTACTCAATGATGTCATTCGTGAAACAGCCAAATATTCAACCGATAATGGCAATGATTTATTAAATATTATAGTAGTTATTGAAAGCTAGAGGTTTATAATCCACTATAATTTTAGAGTTAATTAATGATTTGTAGAAGAAAATAGATCAGACTTGAATAATAATATACCATATAATTAAGCCAAAAACACTCATCTAAAAGGATCACTACTAGCAGCAGGAGAGTATGATAAAGATAATACCTTTATAGATAACCATAACCTAAAT
>NZ_ANNG01000063.1 GCF_000466685.1 Campylobacter concisus UNSWCS | reverse complement strand
TTTAGGACTTCAGTTAGGATGTGATAATTACAGAAAGCTAAACGAAAAAGGCTATTAAAAATTAATTAACATGAGATGTCCTTTTCTATTGTTAGACAATTACGAGACGCTTTTAAAAGAAGAATGGAATCTGACCTAGGTGGTTGGTAAAATTTAAGCAGCCTACAATATAAATTTTTTATAGGCTGCTGATTTCAAAGGAGCTGAAATGTTTATTACTACCTATAATGGATCGATGCAATATAAAGAAATTTTAGATGACTACATAGCTCACGGCAATAAAAATTTATCCGCAGAAGATGAGAAAGCTAAAGTTGATGCTTATATGCAAGGACCATTTGGTGCTGGACTAGATAAGATAATCGGTATAGAAGAAGGAACAGAAGACTGGATAACAAAAACCATAGATAAAATAGATAGTATGCTATCAAACAAATACTCTCCAGAAGAGCGAAGAGCTCTATACGGAAAATACCCAGAAACCATAGAAAAAGCGATAGATTGGGAACTTCAAGGCTATATGGATTTTCTGAGGGATAACTCTATAGACGGCAAACCAACAATAGAAGGTAAGATGATAGGTCTTGGCACAAAAGAAGAGGAGGCTGACCTAAGAGCATTTATGGACAGCATGTCTTCTCTATATCCAAATAACAACAAGGAGTCGCTTAGTCTTTTAGATAGAACCGATCTAAGCATAGATGAATTTAAAACATTATTTGCCAAGGCAAGAGAGAAAGCAACAAAGGATGTTGAGGAGCAAAGAAAGCAGATAATCAAAGAAGAGCAAGAATACAATGCAAATTTTGCTAAAGAGCAAAATGAGAAGAAATTTAAACCTATGCAGGTTAAGAAGAAGTATGAGACCTATGATATAAACAAGGATCAGAAATTTCTCTATGCAAGAGAACTTTTAAATTTCAAAGAAAAAAGAGGCATAGATGTCTTAGAACTTATGCAAAAGATAGATAAGAAGCAAATTTTAAATAAGATGGTTTAATGGATAAAAAATAGCTATCTTATTTATTGTATAAAGTAGTGATTGCTTTAAATTTGACCCTCTATACGGTTTTATCCACTTTTTTATTTGCGACTTTTTCTAAAATTTCAAATATACTTTCGCCATTATCAAATTCAGTTTTTATAAATTTGTAAAATTCTTTAAATTTCTCATCGGCTTGCATATCATAAGTTTTAAATTTCTTAGTTACTTGCATAGGCTTAAAGGTTTCTTGTTTTTGCGTGTCAGTTTGATTGTCT
>NZ_ANNG01000062.1 GCF_000466685.1 Campylobacter concisus UNSWCS | reverse complement strand
CTGCCGTATTCCGGCAACATAACCCGCGAGCCAAGGGGTGTAAGCAAGATGTCTTTTATGCTTTCTTTTATATCCGCTAGATACTTTGCCATTAGTCCCTCGCTAGTCCGTTGTTGGTATGGTTGGTTAGATCACCTCTGCCGTCTCTTACGCTGCCGCCGAAACTTGCGTCGCCTCCCGTCGTTATAGACCCGGTTATTCTTACGTTTCCGTTTATCTCAAAGCTTCCGCTTGCGCCGCCGTCGCCGGCCGTGCTTATAGCGCCTTCTATGAACGTGTCGCCTAGTAGCTTGATATTTGGGCTTTTTACAGTAGTGTCGTTTGCCGTTACAGTTACGTTTTTAGCGTTTAAATTTGCGTTTTCGCAGGTTATATTTATTTGTTTCGGTGCCGCAATTTCAAGAGTAGAGCTAGCCGTATCGTAGCTCATGCTTACGCCGTCTTCAAAGCTTACGCGCACCTTTTTATCCGTCGGCTCCTCTTTGTGCGCGCTTTGGTAGAGTCCGCGAAGTATGACGCCACTGTTTAGGTTGCCTCTTACCGGCAAGACCAGCACCTGCTCGCCCGCTCTGATAGGAGAGAAGCTCACGGCAAAGGAGTTTGAAAAAGCTTGCAGCACGGGCAAAAAATCGGTAACCATAGAGCCTACGGCTACTCTTGCCTTGTCGCCGCGAACTTCGCTAATCGTTGCTACTTCTATAAAATATTCCCTACTCATCGCCGATATGCTCGCTAAATTTATTATTTTTAATAGGCCGCCTTCGTCTCACGTTTTGTTTTATCTCTTTTACGTCGTCGTGAATTTCGTTTAGTTTTTGGCGGTTTGCGCCGTTTTCGGTGCGTAGCGTTTCTACCAGCTCTCTGGTGGCGACCGTGTTGTTATTTATAGCTTCGTTGCTTCTTACGGAAATATCCACCAAAATTTCGGCGTTTTTGTTTGCGGTTTTGTTTAGTAGCCAAAAGATCACCACGAAGACGATAAAGCCGAAAATCACCATAAAGACCAAAAACTCATTCGTCCCCCAAGCTCCCGCCGAGTTGATAAGTCCCGTAGCTTCTTTAATCTCGTCGCTAAAATTTAGGCTATTTTCCATTTTATTCCTTTATCCCCAGGCATTGTTTGAGAAATCTTTCGCAATCGCGGTAATAAATAGCAATCCTCTTATCCGTCTCGAACGTGCCGTCGTTTTTTGGTTTATCGGGCATCTTGGCATTGCACCTTACGGGCACGTATTTTTCTTGGTAAATGATATGCGGCTCGCTCGCTTGAGGTTTGGCCGCACAGCCCGCAAATATCAAAGCAAATAGACAAAAAAGCAAAATCCTAATCACGAAACAGCTCCTTATATGCCGCTAGTTCCGCCTCGCAGCTTTTATCTTTGACGTAGATCTTCTTTATCCGCTCGGCCTCTTTTGACGGAGTATCGTCGATCTTTACCGCGGCGGCTTTTATAGCTTCGTTTTGTAAAGAAAGAGAGGAGTTGCAGGCGTTTAGATTATTTTTTACCGTAGCATAGTCCTTGGTCAGTCGCTCGTTTTTCTCTTTTAGATCCCCAATATCTTTATCCAAGACGGAATTTTCGCCCTCTAGCCTTGAATTTTCGAGGAACAAATTTACGCAAGCAAGACCCAAAAGCGCGGCCAACGCAAAGCCTACGATAGGAAGTTTAGTTGCTAAAAACCCCATTTAAACGCCTTTGTTTATGATTTCTACGGTTAGCGGCTTATTCTTGGCTCGCTCCATAAAGGCTTCAAGCGTCTTTTTGCTATCGTAAATTCCTCTTTCATCCGCTTTGGCGCCTATCAAAACGCAGCCTAGTGTATCTTTGGGGTAGTTTCCCGCGTGGATAAGTATACGGCGGTTTTTGCTTACCTTTTCGTTAAAAAGCGTTGCTAGAACCCGTCCGAAGCGCGGGCTATATTCCCATGCCGTCTCGTATACTCCTTGCGGCACGCGTAGATCTCGCCCCGGCGTTACGCAGTCTTCACCCGCGGGTTCAAGAGTATAGCCTGAAAGTAGCGGCTTTTCGTCCGCTTCGCGCAGTTCGAACTTTCCTATCGTACCGTCACTTATATTTTTAAAGCGCGTTATCGTTAACTTCACAATAAGCCTCCTAATACCTTTTTTGCTCTGTTTGGAGTTTGTTTCGCCCAAAGAGAGCTCATGCCGCTTTGATAGGCGGCTTCGTATTCGCCCATTCTTATATGGTGCATCGTGGTTACGAATTTTTTAACCTTTGAAACGTCTAGCTGATAGGCCATTTCTATCACCACTTCTTGGACGTTTTGCGGTTTTTCCTTTAGCCAATCAAACGTCGCAAAGACTGCAGGAGTAAGTTTTTCAAGCTTGAGTTTTAAAATTTTATCTGCGACATCTTTACTCATAGGCTCCGCCTTTCCGCCGTTTAGCGCTAGCTCGTCGGCCGTAAGCGCGGCAAGCAAAAAGCCGTATCCCACGGTAGAGTAGCCAAGAGTATCTTCATATACCTTGTTACTAAAGCCCTCGTTTTCTTTGATTTTTTCTATTAAGGTCATGGCATCCTCCAAACTTTTGCCGCAATATTACGCCATACCCGCCCCAAAATCTATCACGATTTTTTGTCAAAAAACTTTGTCAAAGTTCTGTAATAGATTTTCGGCCCAAAACAGCCCATAATTCGCACAAAAAATAATCAAAGGCGCTAAATGCTGGAAGAATTTGAAAAAGAACTTATAAATACGATTAGAGAAGTGGCCGAACCTAAAAACTCGGTGATTAGAGCGTATTTGGGCGAGTTTAACAATAAAGAAGAGATGGAGCTATTGATAAAAGGCGGCGAGAGCTTCGTATTCGTAGAGTTCGTGGATGAAAAATACGAAAACGTAGTAGAGCGAAGCGCGACATATAATATCCATATACTAGCTTGCACTTCAAACAAAAATCAAAACTACCGACAAGCCAATAAATTTAAAGCCTATGCTCTATGCGAGGCGATAGATGAAAGACTAAGAAACTCGAATTTATGTAACGAGTTTAGGATAGAGCCCCAAAGCGCTAAGGCGTCGCTAAACGATATTACAGACTATGGCTACGTTTACGTGCTCACCAGGCAGATACAAACGCAATTTTTAGAAAAGGATGAATTCTTATGCTCATAACAAAAGACTTAATCGCGCTAAAGAACGATAAAGAAGAAGTTTTAAGCGAAATTTGCCTAGCCGTAACCGGAGTTTGGCAAGGACACGCTGGAGGAACGTTTAGTATAGACGCCGCCGATATCGAAAAGATGAAACTAAATTTCGACAAGCGCAGCCTAGATATAGTGATCGACTACGAACACCAAACTTTAAGCGGGGAGATAGCGCCTGCCGCGGGCTGGATAAAAGAGCTTTTTATAAAAGACGGCGCGCTTTACGGGCGCGTAAGTTGGACGGCTAAAGCAAAGGATTTCATCAAAAACGGCGAATATAAATATCTTAGCCCAGTTTACGACTTTATGGGCGTAGACGAAAAAACCGGAGCTTGGCAGGGGTGCACGTTGCACTCGGCGGCGCTAACTAATAAGCCGTTTCTTGACGAGCTGGGCGAAGTAAGAGCAAATAAAAATTTTACTAAGGAGACGAACATGGATGATACTAAAAATCCAAAAGGCGAGCCGCAGGCTCAGACTGCTACACAAAACGGCGCGAACTATGAGGCTCAGATAGTCGAGCTTAAAAATCAGCTTGATGCCTCTAAACAAGAGGTCGCTACGCTAAAAGAACAACTGGCTCAAAGCGCGGTAGACACAGCTATTATCGCAAATAAGCTGCAAGAAAGTCAAAAGCAGTGGGCACTCAGTTACGCAAAAGCCGATTTAAATGGCTTTAAAGAGTTTTTAAAAGGCGTTACGCCGCCGCAGCAAAAAACGAGCGCGCCCGGTAACGATATGTTTGCCAACAAAAGCCAATCTGACGTAGAAATAGACGTCATTAAATTTGCATTAGGAGGAGAATAAAATGTCTAACGAACAAAAAAAGCCAAAGACTATCGGGGATGTGGTCGTAAACAAGGTGCTAGGCGTTAACGCCAAGGTAGAGACTACAAAGGTTTTGGAATGCGGAACGGTGTTATTTAGTATTAACGGCGGCGAGAGTTTTGCGGCCGTAACTAGCGACAACCAAACTACGACCATCGCAAACGCCCAGGCGGTATTCGGCGTGCTTTGCGACAACGTAGAAACCACCAAAGAAGCGGATGTGTTAGTACTTGGCGAGGTAATGCTGGAAGGCACTGCTGCGGAGCTAAAAACCGCGCTATTCAAACAAAAAATTATAGTGAGATAAGGAGATAAAAATGGATGAACTTTTAAAAAAATTTACGGTCGAGGCTATGACTGAGATCATAAATCAGACTAAGGCCGATCAAAATTTTATAACGGATACGTTTTTCAAAAAATGGACTCCGACGCTTTCCAATACCCATAACATTATCATCGAAAAAGGTGCGGGCATAATCCTTGAAAGCGTTAGCGAAAACGGAGAGCACTTGGTGACAAAAAACCCTGACCAAACCATTATTTCCGTGCCGCTTCCTCGCTTCCCACAGTATGATCCACTCCCGGCTAGCGAGATGAATTTACTAAGAACGCTCAATACCCAAAGCGAGCAGCTTAAATCATTGTCTGCGGCTATCGGCAAAAAACTAGCTAGCCAAAAGAGCAAGATCACCAACACCGTAGAGTATATGGCCATAGGCGCTATTTTCGGTAAGGTAATGGACGGCAAAGGAAAGGTGCTGTTTGAACTTAGTGCAAATAGAAAAGAGATAACTATCACGAATGCGACTAAGTTATTAGATTTATTAAGCGATATCGAGGCTGCTCAAAAAGAGGTGTTAGGCGTTGCAAAGCCGTATATCGCGTTAGTAACTAGAGAGCTTTTTGGCGAGCTACTTAAACTAGCCGAAGCCCAGGAGCTTCTAAAACTAAAATCCTGCGAAGTTGTCGATAGTAACGGAGTTTTAACTCTTAAACTTTTTGGTAAGACCTTTATGCCGTATGATGCCTCGTACAAAAATACGAAGGGCAAAGATACGAGCTACATGAGCGGCAAAAAAGGCGTAGTAGTGCCTTTGATGGACGACATCTTTGAGGTAGTTTATACGAGAGCAAACCATACGTCTGCCATCGGCAAAGCTCCGACTAAATTCTTTGCTGCGGCTCCCGAGGTGCTCGACAAAGGTATGGGCTGGGGCATAGTTAGCGAAAGTAGACCGCTTCCGATATGCAATAGGCTTGACGCGATCATCGAGCTAAAAATGTAATTTAAAAGGGCTTAGAGCCCTTTTAAATTAAAAATGACCGAATATACTAAAAAAATATTTTAAACGTTTTAACGCGCCTTTAACGCTCGTTAAAAGGCTTAAAATATTTGGAGATAAGATGGATATAACTAATGACGATTTGCTAAAAGAAGTTTCTACTAGAGAGTTGCTTGAGCTTAGCGATTTTGAAGGAAGTGGCGCCATTAATCAAGGCGTCATAGACGATAGCGTAAACGATGCCTTGGCTTATATCTCCTCTTTCATCAAACTTCCGCAAAACCCTACACCGCTATTAAAAGACATCGGCGTAAATTTGACTATTATCGAGCTAAAAAAGCGAAACAACTTCCCCAAAGAGGCGCTAAACGAACAAATAGCAAAGCTAGACGCTTTACTTTTAAAAATGGCTAGCAAAAAGCTTCCCATTACTTTAGAAGACGACAGCGCACCCAAGCTCGGCATAAGAGCGTTTAGGCACAGCGAGAAAAAAATGGACTTAAAGGATTTAAATGGCTGAAAAACCAAATATCAAAGAACTGGCTAAAGAACTTTACTTAAAAGGCTTTAGTTTAGAACGTATAGCCGAAATTTTAAACAAAACCGTAAAAACCATAAAAAACTACAAATCTCAAAACGGCGACTGGGACGAACTAAAAGCCGCAAGCTATCTAAATAAGAGCGGCGAAGATAAGCAAAACATCTATCAAAACTTCATCGAAGAGATGCGCCTTGCGGTTAAGGACATCAGAGAGAGCGAACTGCCTGCAGGCAAAAAGGCCGAGGCGCTTTCAAAAATAGGCGATAGCTTCGTCAAGATGACCAAGGTAGCAAGCTACGAAAATCCAGCGGCATACCGTCTAAGCATCGCTAAAAAGGTCATTATGCTAGTAGTCGATAAATTTAAAGACGACGAAAACAAAGAGTGTATCAAAAAACTCGTAGAGCTCATCGAGAGCGAAAAATTCGTCAAAGCTATCGAAGAACTCGACGTTTAGGGAGAATACATGCTTTTTTCAAAAGACGAACTGGATAGCTTTTTAGAGGACAGTAGAGAAACGCACAAGCAAGCCGGCGCCGTAGAACCCGAACTTAGCAAGCTCACGCGCAAAGACTTTTACGGCTGGTTAGAGGAGCTTAGCGGCGAGCTAAAAGAGCAGATACATCTAAATAGTCCTCTATCTCCCAAAGATAGGGCTGCAAGGGTAAAACGCGCCGAGCACGATTTTATGTTTTTTGCAAGGACTTATTTCCCACACTATTTTAGCATTAGCAGCTCTTGCGCGCTTCACGAAGATCTAGCGCAGATTTTTGAAGCTATGACGCAAAACGCAAGCGGAGACAAATACGCCCGTGCCGCGCCGCGCGGTCATGCAAAGACCACGTACTGCTCGCAGCTTCTTCCGCTTTGGTGTATTTGTTTTAGCAAGAAGCGCTTCATTGTCGAAATTTCAGATGCCGTGGAGCTCGTTGAGGGGTGTCTTGAAGCCATCAAAGCCGAGCTTGAGGACAACGCAAATTTAAAAATGGACTTCCCGCACGTCTGCGGCGCAAGCAAGAACTGGAAGATAGGCGAGTTCGTCTCTAAAAACGGAGTCAAGCTTAAGGCGTTTGGCTCTGGTAAAAGACTGCGCGGTGTAAAGTTCGGCGTATACCGCCCAGATCTTGTAATTCTAGACGACCTAGAAAACGACACCAACGTGCGCAGTAAAGAGCAACGCGACAAGCTCGAGGAGTGGCTAGACGAAGCGGTTTTAAATTTGGGCAGCGTAGACGGAAGTCTGGACGTGCTTTATATCGGCACCATACTTCACGCAGATAGCGTTTTAGCTAGGAAGCTCAAGCTTAAATTTTGGAATGCCAAAAAGTACCAAAGCATCGTAAATTTCCCAAAGCGTATGGATTTATGGGAGAGATGGAGCGAGCTTTACAAAAATGTTTCAAAAGAGGCTAGCGAAACGTTTTATCTAAAAAACAAAACCCTTATGGACGATGGGGCGCGGGTGCTTTGGGAGGATGCACTACCGATTTTAAAACTCATGCAAAAGCGCGCCGAAAACCTGAAATCTTTTAACAAAGAGCAGCAAAACGATCCGCGTATCGAAACTCAAATTTTCACCAAAGAGAGTATGCATTTTTACCGCGAGCTTCCGAGGTGCGATTATTTCGTGATGTATATCGACCCCGCAGGCGAAAAGAAAAAATCAGACTACACGGCGATCACGGTGCTAGGAGTGAGCAAAGCAGAAGCCAAGATCTACGTAACAGAAAGCATAGTAGAGGTCATGAAGACCAAGAATACCATCAAAGAGATCATTAGGCTTAATCAGCTCTATAAATGCCGCGTTTGCGCGATAGAGAGCAACGGCGGGCAGGAGTTTTTTAGGGGCTGGATCAGAGAAAAGGCCTTTGAGATAGGCGTTAAGCTACCTTTAAAAGGCGTGAATAATACCGCAAGCAAAGGGCAAAGAATAGAGGAGCTTGAGGTGCCTATAGAGGACGGCGAAATACTCTTTCATCAAAGCCAAAGCCTGCTTATAGAACAGCTTACGGAGTATCCCGAAGCCAAGCACGACGACGCGCCCGACAGTTTAGCGGGCGCATACGACTTAACAAAACTAAAAAAGAAAGTAAAAAGGCGCATAAGATGAACAAGAAAAGACTGAATTTTAAATACATAAAACCGAACAGAAACGATAGAATTCAGACGCCTATCGTAAAGCGCAAGAGCGCCGTTATTGCCCAAAACAGTACCCTTATAGATTTGCTGATAAATACGGGAGTTTCCAGCATTGGCGACGACGATATGGATATGATACTAGCCGATCTTACCGTTACGCAGTGCGACGTGAGCCGCAAGTCCGTGACCGAGAAAAAAGAGATCCAAATCGTTTGCGACGATGAAAAAATTAAGGACGAATTTAAAAAGATTTTTAACCCAGACGTCGTCAGCCAAATTTTAGAGACCTATCTTTACGGACTAAACGTATTTGAGATCAACTACAAAGAAAAAGAAGGTCTTGTATACCCGAGACTCGTGCAGCGCGATTTTAGGCAGTTTAAATTTAACGACGCGGGCGAGTTCGTGTTTAACGCCGGCGGAAGCGAGCAGAGTATTCCGCCTTTAAAAGTTATATACGCATTAAACAGAGCGAATTTTAGAAAGGTATACGGAGACGGGCTACTAAAAAAGCTGTATTTTCCCGTCAAGATGAAAAACGCCAGCTTGAAGTTTTGGTTTAGGTTTTTAGAAAAATTCGGATCGCCCTGGGCGATAGCAAAAACTAGCTACGAGCCCGACGAAATGGCTGCGGAAGTGCAAGCTATGCTTAGCGGCGATAGCGCGGTCATAGACACAGACGAGGAGATCACGCTGGTGCAGCCTACCTCAAACGTAGATTTTACGAGACTTCCCGCATACCTCGACAATCAAATCAGCAAGGCTATTTTAGGTGCAAATTTAGCCAGCGACGTAAAAGAAGGCAGCTATGCTGCGGCAAAGACACATAATGAAATCAGAGAGGATTTGGCCGC
The DNA here is from genome assembly GCF_000466685.1 of Campylobacter concisus UNSWCS. Taxonomy (GTDB): domain Bacteria; phylum Campylobacterota; class Campylobacteria; order Campylobacterales; family Campylobacteraceae; genus Campylobacter_A; species Campylobacter_A concisus_A. The sequence continues at coordinate 374 of NZ_ANNG01000062.1, read as the reverse complement.
AAACGACGGCAAAATTTTAGTCTTCGTGATGAACAAGGCTATAAGTTTTTTTAAGGAAATCAACGGCTATAACGGCGAGTTTTATGCAAAACTATTCGACGAAGACGCTCCTAATACCGAGCGCGCTACAAGAGACAAGACGCTATACGATATGGGCTTTGCTCCGACCAAAAAATATATAACCTCTACGTATAACATCGAACTTGACGAAAGCGAGCAAGTGCATGAAAAAGACCGAAATTTAAAGGTAAATAAGCAAATATCACTATCACTCAATGAATACGCCGAGCCTGGCACGGCTCGGTGTGCTTTAGGTGGGTGCAGGGAGTTGAAAACTCCCGCTCGCAAAGACGGGCTTGGCTCGTCTGCGAAGC
>NZ_ANNG01000061.1 GCF_000466685.1 Campylobacter concisus UNSWCS | reverse complement strand
CGTAGATATTAACACCATAGATAAATCTAGCACCAATGCAAATTTCTCTAGATCAAGCTCAAATACTATAACTAAACAAACTATTCTCTCATCTATAACAGCAAATGAGCTGAATGTAGAGGTAGGCAAAAACACCCATTTAAAAGGCTCACTACTAGCTAGTGGAAACTACGATGAAAACAATAAATTTATAGATAACCACAACCTAAATTTAAAAACAAATACCCTAAGCTATGAGAACCTATCAAATATAAGCTATAACAAAGGGTCATCTCTTAGTATAGGGGCTAACTATATCCTAGAAGATAAAAACAATAAAGATAGCAAATCAAATAACAATCAAGAAGATAAATTTACAGGTCTTAAATCA
>NZ_ANNG01000060.1 GCF_000466685.1 Campylobacter concisus UNSWCS | reverse complement strand
CCCGCTCGCAAAGACGGGCTTGGCTCGTCTGCGAAGCCAATGGATAGATTTGATAAAGCCACTGACGAGATGGATATAGAAGACGGCGAGATAGAAGCGGCCTTAAACAAGTTAATCGCAAGCAGCGAGACTTACGAAGAGGCTTTTGATAAGCTTTACGAACTTTACGATCTACCATTTGAAAAGCTTGAGCCCTTGATGTTTAAAGCCGTAGCCAATGCGCAGATGCTGGGATATCTAGATGAAATTTAGTTTTTTCGATGAGCCTACGGCGGTTTATGAATATTTAAAGAGCAAAAAGCCCCAAGCGCACTTTGATTACGACGAGATCGTGCACGATGCCCACAAAAAGGCTTTTACCGTCGCAAAGATGATGAATTTGGATCTTCTTAAAGATACGCAGGCTTCACTCGCAAAAGCCTTTAAAGAGGGCGTCGGGTTTGACGAGTGGAAAAATAGTGTAAAGCCTATGCTGGCAAAGAAAGGTTGGCTGGGAAATATCAAAGTAAAAGATCCAAAGACTGGCGAAGAAAAAGAAATTTACGTAGGCAATAGAAGATTAAGAACTGTATTTAACACCAATATGAGAACGGCCTACGCCAAGGCTAGGTATGAAAGCCAGATGCAAAGCCTAGGCGAATACTTCCGCTATACAGCAGTGCTTGATAGCAGAACAAGAGAAGCTCATAGAAAGCTTCACGGCAAGACGCTACCTAAAACTGATAAATTTTGGGATACCAACTATCCGCCAAATGGCTGGGGGTGTCGCTGCAAGGTGCAGGTGCTAACTGAGGCTGAGTGTATAGCCAGAGGTATCGTGCCACTTGCAGATGGCTCTTTTTTACCTCAAGCTGCAGAAAAAGATTTTAGATATAACCCAGGTAAAGTCGATAAAACAGACGAAATTTTAAAAGATAAGCAAAATAAGGCCTTGGGCGCCATTACTTCAAGTCTTGCAAAGAAAAATTTAAAGCAGACATTAGAAAACTTCGAGCACGAAAGGGATATTTATGTTTGGCAAAAAAGCTTAGATGACGCAGTAGATGAGCTTTTAGTAAATAAGAATTTAAAAGCTCCGATAGTCGCCTTTGCGCTCGGAAAACTAGGTAAAGACGTTATAAAAAAGAGCGAAAAACTGCTAGGTATTAAAATAGAGACTGAGTGTATAGCAGGGGACAAACACGGCATACTTCACGTCAGACCTGAGCGCAAAGGGCAATACGGGCAAGATTTGCGAATAGAAGAGATAAAAAAGATAGTAAAAATTTTAGCCGACGATAAAACTCCCGTAAGCGTAGATACCGTGAATAAAAACATCGTATTTTGGTTTGAGGATGAAAAAGATGCGAGCAAGATAAACAAGATCGTCATAGACCTAAACTACAAATTGAAGAAATTTGGGCTTACTAATTATATGGCAACGGCAAGTAAGGTAGATAAGACGAACGAGAAAGAAGCGCAGTTTATTAAAATCAGATGACGGCGGGAGTTGCACCCGCAATACAGGTCCGATCTCGCGAGGCGAGCACCTATCGGCTACTACGTTGCGATCATCAATCATCTGATTAGCACTAATTATACCACTCTCAAGGAATAAAGGCAAATGATAGAAGTTAAAGGCTTAGAAGAGCTACAAACGAAGCTAAAATCTCTGCAAAATATCGAGAAAAAAACCAAGCCGCTAATGCAAACGCTAGGCAATATCTTACAAAACAAGATAGAAGATAGCTTTGAAAACGAGAGCAGTCCATTTGGGCAAAAATGGCAAGCCTTAAAACCTAGCACGATTAGGCAAAAACAAAGACGTGGAAAATCTCTTAATATTTTAAGATCAGATGGAAATTTAGCAGATAGGTGGATAGTTAAAGCAGATGATAAAAAAGCCACGGTATCTAATAATACGAATAAAAACGGCTTTGCTTATGGGCTAGTTCATCAATTTGGCACCAATAAGGCGGGACGAAGTAAAAACGTAAGAATCGCGGCTCGCCCGTTTTTGCCGGTAGATAAAAGTGGACATTTGCCAAATAGGACGAAGCAGGCTATCGAAGATGCAACGATAGAATTTATGGTAGAGAAGTTGAAATAAAAAAACTAAGCTGTAGCTTAGTTTTTTGTCGATGAAGTTGCTGGTGTTTGTATAACATCAAGGATAGTTACTTCTGTTATTTTGTTATATTCCTTTACAGTTCTTATCCTTAATTTTATGCTATCCCCACGCTCAATAGCCATAGCTAGCCTTATGCGATCATCAGCACTTATTAGATTTGCACTTACTTGTCGTATAGTGCCATGCACGCTCATTTTGAATTTTCTATCACCTCCGAGAGTTTTTTCGTAACCTAGTATTACAAATTCATCAATAGTATCTTGAGTCGTTGTAGTGTCTATGATTTCTCTGAAATTATAATCCTGCTTGTTTGAATTTGTGATCACCTGTTCTTGGGCATTAAATTTGGCACTCTCATCGTCTTTTAAGATGCTAGCGGTAGTTATTTTTGGCGCATTAACAGCTTTTTGCATATCTTGATTTGACGCCAATCTTGCTATTATTTGGCGATTTTCTCTCTCAGCTTCTGTATTATTTATATCTCTAAGGTATGAAATATATGTTGCAAATGAAGTACCCAACAATATAGCAATTATTATTGCAACAAGAACTTGTTTTTTATCTTTGCTTTCCATGTTTTTCATTGCCTCTAACATATTTTTAACAAAATCACCAATCAAATCCAAGCTACCTCTTTCGAGTTTAAATTTGATTAATTGATTTTTGTCTATGTCTTTAATGTCAAAATCTTTCTCTAAAATAGAGACGATTTTATAAAAACTATCTTGATATGATAATACAATTTTTGCTATATCAGCATTGATATAGTTTATATCATAATCGCTAAATCTACCACCACTTAATTTTATAGTATGTGTTATATTACCAACATTTCTAATTTCTACATTTTCGCCATTAAATAGCATTTGCTCTAATTGCATTATATCATCGATAGTATTTATATCCACCAATATTCCTTTGATAGCCAAGGCTGAAGTCAATTTGTTATTTTACCAAAAATCACATTAAATCATCAACTTATGCTACTTCTTATGGCTATATTAAAACAAACTAGGCTCTCTTAACTCTTTGGTTATGGCACAAACGCTGTTATAGCTCAAGTTATGCTTCGTAGCGATCTTGCGAATGACTACCGGGCTTGGTTTGCCTAGCCTTATGCCTTCTTCGTATTCTTTGAGTATATCGTAGTTTCTAAACGTACCTTTGTAGCTTGGCACGTAAATATTTGCTCCGCCGTATTCTTTGATGATGTCGGCCATGCTTTCGCTCTCTTTGACGCGGTTGTAGAACTCGGCGAATATATCGAAGCTATTTATCATTTGTAGTATTTGTCTTTCATTTGAATAAGGGCTTGCACGACGTCAGCGGCATCGCTCCTTGATAGAAATTTAAGATGTAAAGGCCTGATTTTAACTATCCTAAAGATGAACTCTCTTAAAGCCATGCCCGTTTTTACGTTGGCTATCTCTTCCCAGATACCAACGATAGTTTCAAGCTGCTTTTTGGTAGCGTATAGGCTGCCTTTAGCTGGTGTTAGATCTTCGCTAGACATAAAGGACGAGCTAGACGTTTTACTTGTTTTGGTTTTGTGGATTGCTTTGCTTTTTCGTGCAGGTCTTTTAAAATTTGCACCTTTATTGGGCTTATATCCCACGACTTCTAGCACGCTTCTAAGCTCTTCAACGCTTAGTTGTGTCAAGCTATCTTTGCCAAATTGCGCCCGTAAATACACCTTCCTGCACTCGTCGTCCACGAAATAGTTGTGCTTTAACGTTTGTATCATCTTTATATAGTATTTTTTTAGTCCCCTCGTATTCATCTCAAACCGCCAAATTTAAGGTATTTTCCCTTATAGTTGTAATAGTTGTATCAGTTGTAGTCTCCGCTTTACAACTATATATCACGCTCTTGCCAGTTTTACGGCTAAACCATAGTTTGCCGTCGAATTTATCGAGGCAATCCCTAGCCGTTCTATCGTCTTTTTCGTAATTCATAGCGTTTAGTAACTCGGTTTTGTTTAGATCTCCGCCGGCTAGTATTTTTTGCGCTAGAGTAGTAAAATTTAGCTCGTATTCGCTCATTCTAGCTACTTCTACGTCAAGCTCGTTTAGTTCTAAATTTAGCGTTTTTACGCAAAAACCACTATCTTTTACTCCGGCTCTTTCTTTGGCTACTTCAAGTAAGAAATTTAACTCGTTTTCCTTACTAGGGCGTTTTAGTAGATGATACATAACATCGAGAGAATTTCTTATATGGTTGCTGCCTTGATAGTTTTTGCCGTCTTTGTTGGAGTGGTGCAGGATGATCACGGTAGCTCCCGCTTCGCGTAAATTTTTAAGCGCGCCAAATAGTCTATTTATACGGTTGTCGTTGTTGATATCTACGAAATCCCGCAAGCTATCCAGGATAAAAACACAATCTTTGTAAGCTTTACCTACGGCGTTTTCTTCTAGCTTTAAAACAAGCTCAAATCCGCAAAGCTCTAGCGTGCTGCGCTGGATATAATTCATATTCTCGTAGCTTTCTATAAGTAGCCTATCTACGCCGCGCTGTTTGAGTACACCTACAGGGTTGTCATAGTCTATGAAAAACACCCTTTGACCCTCTTTGCAAAGTTTTTTAGCTAGAGCAAAGGCCATGTAGCTTTTGCCCGTGCCGCCGTCCGCGTAGATCAGTGTGATTAGCTGCTTTACTAAAAAGCCCTCTATCAAAAACTCGACCTTTTCGTTGAAACTATCCTTAGTTAGGCTAGAACTTTTTAAAAACTCGAAAATTTCGCTCATTATAACCCTTTTTTCCATAGTTCTTTTTCTAAAAATCCACGGCTTAAACCACTACATCTAGCTAGTTTTGACACATTTAGCTTTCCGTTTTTAAAGCGGTAAAAACTAAGATCGTAGCTTAGGACATTATTAAGTTTAGCTTGATACGATGCTCTCTTTTTTTCGTGTAGATTATTAAGATGAATTCTTTGTTTAGTTGTCATTAAATAATCCTAGGTCGGGTTCTTTTTGGATTTTTGTTTCATTGTTTATTGCGCACTTAAAAACATATTCTCCAAGCTCATAATTAACCTCATTTCGCAGTATTTGGCGCTTATTTTTTATGTCCTTAAAAACCGTTATATCAAAGTCTTTAAAATCGCCTAGTTTAACGTCCGCTATGGCGACCTTAGGCTTAAAATCTTTTTTAGCAATATGAAAATTGCACCAAAAATAGTGCCTACCGAGTAAAACATTAGGAGTTATAAGGGGCGTATAAAAAGGTATTACATTTTCGACCACCCACCTTGTCTGACATCTTTTTTGAAGATATGTTATCAAAGAGTATAGATTAAAATCAGGTAATTTTCTTGAATTTTTCCATCTAACATTACCGAAATTTAGTTTTGAATGCGTTTGGCACGGTGGCGATGCCCATATAAAATCAAACTCGTCGTAATGCTTGGCTGCATAATCATACGCATCGGCAATAACAATCTCATCATTTGGATAACGAAAAGCGTAAGCGTGCGCTACGGCTTCGTCAAGCTCGACGGCCGTTACTCTTATGTCAGTTACGTTATCCCACAGTCTTCGGTTTCCGCCAAGACCTGCGAATAAATTTAGAATTCTCAATTATTTTCCTTAAAATTAAACCTTTTAAAGAGCGTTAAAAATAGTTTAAAACGCTCTTTAAAGGGCTTAAAGCCCTTTAAATTTTTAATCAAACCATAGCCTAAGCGTGCCGTCGTCATCTATGTCCA
>NZ_ANNG01000059.1 GCF_000466685.1 Campylobacter concisus UNSWCS | reverse complement strand
AGGACACGCGCTTCATTTTTCGTTTGATGAAATTATGGAGTTTTACGTAGACGAATATGAGGATTTTTTAAAAATAGCGATGGAAATTTTAAAGGCTAAATCTCAAAGTTTGGCATAAAAGATATAGCTTATTAAGAATTTAATAACGCCCTGAAATAGTATGGAGCCAAAGGCGCAAGCAAGAGCTAATTCAATACTAAAAAGGCCTATCAGCCCTGAAAAAATTAGAGCCAAAGCCGCAAAAATGCTAACGCTGCCGTCTTTTCCTTCATCAAAAAGAAAATCTATATTAGGCGTAGGACAATCTTTGGTGGATGGAGCTAACTTAAAAGCATTAAGTAGAGCAAAAATCGGCACTGCTAAGATGGTTCCGAAAAATAGTCCACCTGCGACATTATCGCTATTTGGTATTTTACCCTCGATCATATAGGTGCTAAGAGTTCCTAAAAATAGGACAAATAAAAGAAAAATGAGCCGTTTCATACGGATATTTTAAGCCAAAAAACCAGTAAAGTCAAGAAAAGGAGAATAAAAATGGATAGTACGCAAGTGGGTATATTAATTAGCCTAAAAACAGCTGGCTTTGGTGCGTTATCTGGCAATATAAGCTCACTTAGCAAGCTTAGTGCTGGGCTTGAAAAAGTTGGCAAAAACGTTACTGGGCTAAATGAAAAAATAGCTAAGATCGGCACACTTAAAGCAAACATCGATACGAATGTAGGCAAGATTAGTAGTGAGCTGGGTAAATGGCAAAGCACTCTAGCAACGGCTGCTAGCTTTGTGGTACCGGTTAAACTTGCCGTAGATTTTGAAAGCTCGATGGCGGAAGTTAAAAAATACGTCGATTTTAAAAGTGAGGACGAGGTAAAAAATTTAGGAGAGCAGATAAAACAGCTAAGTCGCGAACTTGGCATAAACGCAAATGAGCTAGCGCAAATTTCAGCCTCTGGCGGACAGCTTGGACTTGATAGCTCAAAGATTGCAGACTTTACAAAGCTCGTCTCTAAAATGGGCGTAGCGTTTGATATGAGCGGTAAAGATGCAGGCGATGCGATTGCGCTAACGATGAACAACCTAAAACTAGGTATAGACGAGATAGCCACCTTGGGCGATAAAATAAACTATCTTGACGATAAAATGTCTATGGTAAAAGCAAGAGATATTATAAACGTAATCGGTCGTACGGCAGGCTCAGGTTCGATACTTGGACTTAAAGGCGATAAAATTTCGGCTCTTGCTAGTAGCTTTTTGTCTCTAGGCAAAGCTCCAGAAGTGGCTTCGACGGCAATGAACTCGTTATTTAATAAACTTGCAAATATCGACGGTCAAGACGAGAAATTTAAAAAAGCTCTGCAAAGCATTGGAATGGATGCAAACTACTTAAAGGTTGCAATGGCACGCGATGCTAGCGGTGGGCTTGATATGTTTTTAAACACTCTAGCCAAAGTCGATAAAAAGGCTCAAATGGGCGTACTAACCGATCTATTCGGTACTCAATTTGCCGACGATATGGGTTCGCTAGTAAATGCGATCGGTCAATACAACCAGGCTGTAAATTTAGTAAACGATAAGGGAGCGATCGGCAGTATGGACGAATCGATGAAGGCTAAACTAGCCACTACTAAAAGCGGACTAGAAAGGCTTACTCAAAGCTTCATAAGCTTAGGTATCACGATAGGTGATGCCTTTTTGCCAACGTTAAATTTAATCGTAAATGGACTTTCAAAAGTGACAAATTCTATAGCCGCGTTTACCGAGAAATTTCCAAATTTGTCAAAAACACTATTTGGCATTGTAGGCGGTATGCTTGCTATTATTACCGTGGCTCCTATGCTTAAAATTTTGTGGTGGAGCATGGGGATAGTGATAAGTCAAATAAAGATAATGGCAACCGCTTTTTCGTTTTTGGCAAGTGTATTCAAGAAGAAAACTCTCCTCACATTAAAGCTGAATGCCGCTTATCTTTGGGTAGCGGCGAGCACAAAGACCGCAGCCTTTTTCACGGCTGCTTGGAACATGGTCTGTAAGGCGTTTGCTTTCACTGTTAGCGGAGTCAGCAAAGCGCTTAAAATTTTAGTGCTCGGTATAAAAGCGATGAGTCTAGCACTCATATCTAACCCGATCGGACTGATTCTCACACTCCTTGCCGCGGCCGCAGCGGCTATCATAATGAACTGGGACAAGGTAAAAGCCTTTTTCAGCGATTTTTGGGAAGCCATTAGACCATACTGGGAGGCTACGGCAAATTTCTTCACATCGATATTTGATAGCGTAGTGGCATGGTTGAACGAGCTGTTTGGCGGCTTTTTTGACTGGATAGGAGAAAAATTTGCATGGATCAGTGACATCACGAGCACGGTTGGCGATGCTTTGGGTAGTGCGTGGAAAGGCACAAAGGAATTTTTTGGCTTTGGGGATGAAGAGCCGAAACAAGAGAGCAGACAAAATGACGAGGGCTTTTTTGGCTCGATGTTTGGCGAAAAAGACGTACCACAGATAAAACAAACTGCAAAGGCATTGGCTACCACCGGCGGTAATATAACTATAAATTTAAACGGTGGCTTCAACATAGCTACAAGCGAAGGTAGATTTGATCTAAGCGAGTTTGAAAGAGCGCTCACTCAAAGCGTCAAACGTGCTATACAAAGAGATCAATTCAATCAAGCAAATACCGAGATCAGGGAGTAGAGATGGTCTTAAATTTGGGCGGATTTAAATTTAACTGGAAACAAGTAGGCGGTATATCGCTCGAGACTGAGTTTGGCATAAGCTCG
>NZ_ANNG01000058.1 GCF_000466685.1 Campylobacter concisus UNSWCS | reverse complement strand
ATTTATAACTTAACTTACCGCCCGCAACAGAGTAAAGATGTTTAGGGGCTTGTTTGTTACAACCTTAATACGTTGTAAAACTGTTGGGGGTGGTGTAGCTCTGCCCCTAAAATACTAAGCTACAAACAAATATTTTTTAAGGAGCTACACATGTACACTTATCTTTTAGGCCTTTGTGACGAAGTTCGTCCTATTTCTCGCATCGACAAAAAAACTGGTGAAGTTGCATCGTCTATCGACGTAACTATCACTTTTGAAAGTCGTGATCAACATGGCTATCTTGTCAAATCAACTGAAACTATCAACTATGACTTTTCTTTAAAGCCAAAATTTGATTCTGTTAAAGGCAAATATATCGCTGTTCCATATCGCTTTTTAAATACTCGAAACGGTTCATATATGTTCCCTGATGAAAGTTTGAGTTTCCAAGTTTTCAATGAAAATCCTTTTTTGAAAGAAACTACTAAACCATCTAAGTAATTAAAAGCGGGGGCTATGCCTTAATGTGAGTAGCAAACCACTCTCCCGCTCATATCAATTTCTACAAAGTTTATTTTTTAAATTTTGTAGAGATTGTTCTCTAAATTTTAAAAAGGAGTTAGATATGGAAAAATTTAAAAATTTTCTAGAATCTACTAAGGTTAAAGTTGCTGCTGTTGGCTCTACATTGCTTTCAGCTCCTGTTCTTTTTGCGGCAGATGCTCCAACTGTTCCAACTACGCCGTTAAAAGCTGACTATGCTTTATTTGACTACGTATTTGCTGGCGTTATCGCTGTTGCTTTCATCTTTATGATTGCTAGCAGAGTTAAGTCTTTCATCAAGTAGTTTTAGGGGCTTCTTGCCCCTTTAAAGGTTAAAATAATGAAAGAAAATGCTATATATATCCCTAATTTAAATATCTGCGTTAAAGATTTCTACATAAAAGATAAAAAAGTATTTTTAGTAAATTTTGATGATAGCGTTTCTACTTCTGATTACTCATTTTCTAATTTTCAAACAAACTATGTATTTAACACTGAAACTAATATTTGCTACATTCAAAAAAATGATTTACTTCCAAATTTAGGTATATATGAATATCAATTTAATTTTTTAATGGGTCTTTCTGCGATACTTATAGCATTTTCTTTTCTTATTGGTTTGATAATAGTCGGAGCTACACGATGATCGAAGTTTTGAATAATGATGTTTTTAATTATTTTTTAAGTATTTTTGCTCTCTTTTTTGTGCCTATTTTTATATACGTCATAGCTCTCTCTTTCGTTAAGTAGTTTTTTATAGCACGCGAAGCGTTTTGCACTTCATTTTTTTTCGCAGAATAAAAATGAAGCGACAACCGCAGGGCGTCAGGTATTAAATTTTTTAAAGGTTTAAATTCATGAAAAGAATAAAATTATTTTTTCTTTTGTTCTCTATGTTTTTTTCTTTTTTGTCTTCTTATGCCGAGTGTCTTCCTATGAGTCTTTTTGCTCGTGTAATTCCTTCTCTTGATGATAAAGGTGGTTATAAAGTTTTTTCTGTTTATGGTTCGTCTTATTATGTTGTTGATTCAGAGATTGTTCAAAGTCCTATTCCTACTTGTGCTGAACTTTCTGGTGGTGATCACTTTATTGGAAATGGAAAATTATATAATGTAACTGGTTCTACTACTTATCAAGCTACTGATGAATACGCTTTTCTTGCTAGTTCTGTTTCTTTTTCTAGGTATTATCCTTACAATTGTTCTGCTGATCAATTTTTAAATTTAAAAACTAAACAGTGTGTATCTTGCCCAAAAGATAATATTTTCAATCAAGAGACTGGAAAATGTGAGCCTGATAAACGCCCTGATTGGTGTCCTGAACCTATGATCTATAATGAAATAAAGTTAGATTCTCTTTTTGGAACAAAAACTGTTGAAGAGTGTGTTCCTGATCCTAAAATAGATCAGTCTAATTGTGAAAAAATGGGTTTAAGGTATCATGATGGTTGTCATGATTCTTATGGTCTTGTTGAAACTGCTTTTTGCATGAGTTTTCCTGTGGGTTGTTGGTCACCTAAAACTGTTAATAAAGTTCTTTCTGATAAATCGCTTGACCTTGGTTTATTTGTTTTTGGTAGTGCTTCTTTGCCTATTAAATCTTTAAAAAATGGTCTAGGTTCTTTATCTAAATTTTTTATGGATTTGTTTTCTAGCGGACCTAAACCACCTAAAATAAATTTGCTTGAGTATAAACCTGAAATAGTTGATATTAAAGCTACTAAGTCTGGTCCTGAGCCAGTTTTTGATTTTAAGCCTGTTACTGATGAAGCTGTTATTTTAAATGATACTTTTAGAAAAACTGGTAAAGTTGATCCTGCTTTATCAACTTCTCCTGATATTGTAAGATCTCCGCAAAAATTGGCTGATTTTTCTCCAAATTTAAAAAAGTTTGATTTTCCTAAGGATGCTTCTGCTTCTCATGTTGAGAATAATCTTATTGTTACTGCGAAGCTAAAAGATACCTCTAAACCTATCCCCACAAAAGATATAACTGTTCCTAATGAAGTTAAAAACATAAACCTTGATTATGATTTAAATACCATGTTTAGGTCTTCTGATAAACCAACTCCAAATTTACCTATGACAATAAAGCAAACTAGCAATGTTGGCGGTAAGGTAACCTATAAAGGCAATATTGTTACTCCAGATAATAGCGTTATTGATGTTGAAATTATTGAAATTACTAATCCAAGTGGCTCTAAAGTTCAAGATGTAACTTATTCTTATAATTATAAGACTCCAAAAGGCAATAGTAGATTTTCAACTGGTTATGTTAATACTATTAGTTCTGATAATAAGGTTACTAATTCTATTCCTAAAGATAGCACTTCTACAAGTCCTTCAAATGGTTCTTCTAGCTCTGGTAATAGTGGTAGTGGTTCATCTACAGCTTTAGTTCCGTCGCAATCTATTGATTTAAGTTCTTTGGAACGTGCTATAAGTCAAAGTAATTCAAAGCTTGATTCTATTAATGAAAATTTGACAGCTATTAAAAATCAACAGCTAGAGCAATGGAATTATGAGCCTAATGTTAATACTGCTACTTCTTTTTCGGCACTACAAAGCGAGCTTACTAAATTTGATGTTTCTGTTAATGATGCTTTTAATTTTCTTAACAATTTTAAAGGCGATATTGATAATTTGATGAATAACTTTAACGAGTCGCTTGATATTATTAATAAAGGTATTGATGCCCCTGATATTCCTAAAGGAACTTGTCCTTTTACTATTAGTGGTCCAACTCCTGGTAGCGGTAAAAATAATTTATTTAATATCGATCCTTGTCGTATTGTTACTCCTTATAGGTCTATTCTTATTCTATTTTTCACGATTTGGTTTAGTTTCGAGATTATTATGTTTTCTTTGAAATATCTCTTTAGGGTAGGTGGTGAATCATGAAATGGTTAATCGGTGCGGTTGGCGGTTTTATAGTTAATTTTATTGAATTTCTTGTAAAGAAAATTGGCATAAGAAATACAATTTTAGCTTTTATTGTTCCTATTTATGCTTCTTTTGTAGCTTTTCTTATTGCTTTTGCTGGATATGCCATTTTATTTATTATGAAAATTTGGAATTTGCTAAGGGAGTATATCCCTAAAATGTTTGATTATGGCTCTAGCGTCAGTGGTTCTTTTGGTGGCTTGCCTAATCAGACTGTTTTAAACTCTGCTATGGAGTTTTTGCATCAAAGTGGTTTAGCTTCTGCTTTTTCTACTGCTATGACTTTGTTTATATCTATTCTTAGCCTTTTCTTTGCTCTCCAGCTTTATAGGGTTATCTTATATGTTAGGGCTAATATGACAAAGATCATAACTGATCTATTAACTTTAATGAGTAGATAGCATGCTTAGTTTAATTATCGGTCCGCCACGTTCTGGAAAAACTTATAAAGCAGTTCATCTAATAAATGATGAATACGAATTACACTTAAAAGGCGAATCAAAGTATAGATTTATCTATACTAATATTAATGGCTTGAAATTTGATCATTTTAACGGCTTTGTAAAACAATATGATAAAAATGATTTTCTTACTGCGGTTAGTCAAGAATATACGCTTAGTTCTCAATACGAAAATGGCTTTTTAGAGAATGTAGATAATTATGATGAATATGCCTTGAAAAATGGAATTTACGAAAATTATCATCATTGTTTAATAGTTCTTGATGAAGCTTACAACACCTTTACGAAAAACTTTAATGATAGCTTGGGTAGATTTTTAAGCTATCACGGACATTTTGGGATTGATATTATCTTTTTATTTCAGTCTAAACGTCAAACAAATAGAGAGTATTTAGTTCATACTGAATTAATGTATATGGCTCAGCCTAGTGGCAAAAGGCTCTTTAGTAGTCTTTTTAAATATAAAGTCTATAGCACTTCATCTAATTTTAATTACAATCTTATTCGTTCTGAAAATCTAAAATTTAATCAAAAAGTTTCAGATTTATATAGTAGTGGTTCAAAAGAAATTTATAAAAGCTATGCAACTAAAAAGATTTTATTTTTAATAATTTTTATTGTAGCTTCTTACGCTATATATAAATTCTTAGAGCCTAAACATGAGCCAGCTCAATCAACTATTCAAGATACTAGATTTGTTGATTTAAATACTTCTGATTCTAAAGAGCCTAAAACAATTTCAAATAGTGTAGATAATTCAGATATAAACACCACTATTTTTAATAATAATAGAATCTATCTAAGGGTAACTTGCTTTCCAAGCGGTTGTAAATTTAGAAATTACGCCATTGATTTATCTTTAGATAGCTTCTTAGAACTCCTTTCTTTCTCAAACTGCCATATATTCTTACAAGATAAGAAGTCAGGCAACTACATTGATTACTTTGTTTCTTGCCATGCAGATTTTGAAAGGGTTTTAAAAAGCTTAGAAAATTCATCACAAGGGTTTGCAAATGAAAAATCTCCAAAGACTGATTCTAGTCCTATGCTTCCTGCTCTCAAGTAGTTTATCTGCCTTAGAATATCGTAACATTACCTTTAATGATTTCTTGGGTGAGATTAGTTCTATAACTGGTAAAAATATTGTTATTAGTGGTAATGTTGATACCAACTTTGATGTATTTTTGCCTACGCTTGATCTAAGCAATACTGATACTTTTTCTAAGTTGCTTAAAGATATTTTAAATGTTAATGGTCTTGATTATTTGATTCAAGATAGTGTTTTGTTGATATATAATCCAACTGTTGAAGAGAAGCCAGTTTTAAAAGACTATATAATAAAATTTAAGCATATTTCCAAAGAAGATGTTGTATC
>NZ_ANNG01000057.1 GCF_000466685.1 Campylobacter concisus UNSWCS | reverse complement strand
GGCCCTAAACTCGTCGTCTACCTTGCGGTCTATTAGCTCGAACAAGCGACTGCCGTATTCCGGCAACATAACCCGCGAGCCAAGCGGAGTTAGGAGTATGTCTTTGATAGAATTTTCTATATCAATGAGATATTTCATCATTAATCCCTCGCAAGTCCGTTATTTGTATGATCGCTTAGATTACCACGCCCATCACTTACACTGCCGCCAAAGTTTGCATTACCACCTGCTGTGATTGAGCCAGTGATCCTTACATCTCCATTTATCTCAAAGCTACCACTACCACCACCGCTTCCTGCTGTATTTATTGACCCTTCAATGAGTGTATTGCCGAGCAGCTTGATATCCCCGCTTTTTATAGTTGTGTCGCTGGCCTCCACCATCACATTCTTAGCCTTTACATTTGCGTTACCACAAGTTATGTTTATAAGCTTTGGAGATGAAATTTCAAGGCAAGAGCTAGAGCTGTCATAGCTCATCTTTATGCCATCTTCAAAGCTTATATGTACTTTCTTATCAGTTGCATCAGTTTTGTGAGAACTTTGATAAAGCCCACGAAGCACCACACCTGAGTTTAGCTCATCATGCACAGGTAGCACTAGCACTTGCTCTCCTACGCGTATTGGTGAAAAGCTCACTGCATAAGAGTTGGTATGTGCTTGAAATACCGGCAAAAAATCAGTTACCATCGAACCAATGGCAACTTTTGCACGGTCTGCTCTTACTTCACTTATAATTCCAACTTCAATCATTTATATGCTCGCTAAATTTTTTATTTCTTGGCATTCTCGTATACTTTACGCTATGCTTGATCTCTTTTACATCTTCATGTATTTCATTAAGCTTCTCTTTATTTATGGCAAAATTTGCTGCTAAAATATCGCTTAGCTTTTCAGTGGCGCTGCTTTGTTTATTTATCGCTTCACTATTTTTATTGACCACATCGATCATCAAATCAGTGTTTTTGCTCGTATATCTACTAAGCAGCAAAAAGACCACCACAAAACCGATAAAACCAAAAATCGCCATAAAGACGATAAATTCATTTAACCCCCATGATCCAGCTAAATTTATTAATCCAGCTGTCTCTCTTATCTCATTGCCAAAATCTAGGCTATTTTCCATCTTCTTCCTTTATTCCAAGACATTTTTTTAGTTTTCTTTCGCAGTCGCGGTAATAAACAGCAATCTTCTTGTCCGTCTCAAACGTGCCATCATTTTTTGGTTTTAGTGGCATTTTGGCGTTGCATTTTATGGGCATGTATTTTTCTTTATATACAACCTTAGGCTCAGGCACTTGTTTATCTGCACAGCCTGAAAAAAGTAGAATGAGCGCCATAAAGAACACTAATATTCTCATTTAAACAGCTCCTTATATGCTGCAAGCTCGCTTTCGCAACTTTTATCTTTGACGTAGATCTTCTTTATTCTCTCGGCCTCTTTTGATGGGGTATCGTCGATCTTTACCGTAGCAGCCTTTATAGCTTCGTTTTGTGAAGCAAGAGCTGTATCGCAGGCACTTAGATTGTTTTTGACTGTAGTGTAGTCCTTGGTTAGTCGCTCGTTTTTCTCTTTTAGATCCCTAATATCTTTATCCAAGACGGAATTTACGCCTTCTAGCCTTGAATTTTCGAGGAACAAATTTACGCAAGCAAAACCTAAAAGTGCAGCTAATGCAAAACCCATAAAGAGAAATTTATTTGCAAACATTTTTATTCCTTAATTCGCATCGCGAGTAGCGATGTATGTCTTCAGTGCGGGTGCAGGGTGCTAAACCCTGCTCGCAAGGGCGGGTTTTACTCGCCCGCGAAGTTAAGTAACCCACTTAACACCTTCTTTGCACGGTTTGGCGTTTGTTTTGCCCAAAGGCTATTTAGGCCATTTTTGTAGGCTGCCTCATATTCGCCAGACTTTATGAAATTAAGAGTGGTAACAAACTTTTTCACGCCTGGTACGCCCATTTGATAACACATTTCTATTACCACGTCTTGGACATTTTTTGGCTTGTCTTCTAGCCAAGGAAATGCCTCACAAACGCTAGAGGCAAGCTTAATTAGCTTCATCTCTAAAATTTGATCTGCTGCCGCTTTACTCATAGGCTCAGCCTTGCCGCCATTTAAAAAGAGTTCGTCTTTACTAAGAGATGAAACCTTAAAGCCATATCCGACAGTATCAAAGCCCAAAGTATCTTTATATACGTAGCTTTTAAAGCCTTCGTTCTCTTTTATATTTTCTTTTAATGACATTTTGACCTCGATCACTCTTCTTTTGACTCCAAATTATCGTCTTGATCAGAGGATTTGTCCTGATCTTGCAACTGTGTATTTGAGTCATTTTCTTCAAAAACCTCTATCATTGAGGAGTCCAAATACTTTTTAGCTTCGTTTTGATTAAGGGTGATTGTCTCACCCTCTTTAACGAAATTTCCCTTTACGCATATATTGCCTTTTGCTATATACCTCATGCTCGCTCCTTTATGCCTTACTCATAAGGCTAGCCCATTTTTTAACGACTACTTCATAATCAGTAAATACATCAAATACGTATTTTAAGGCTCGCTCTTCAGCGTCATACCAGCGGTTACGACGGATGTCTAAAACTACTCCTAAAACTAAGTTTTTAAGTGGAGTAGCTAGATAAGTGCCTTTTGGCATAAGAGGAGTTATTTCAAATGGAATGCCAAGTATTTGGTTGGCTCCGCCTTGAACGAGATGAAGCGGCGAATTTAGTGCGCTTAGCTCTTTGTTGTATTCTTGAACGTCGGAAGGGTTTATCAAAATCCTAGCTTCGCTTACGATGTCCGGGTCTATGGATCCAACTAATGCACTCAGTCTATTTGATACCTTTTCTGATGCTGCATAGGTTAATTTAACTGCGTCGCTAGAGTCCTTGACTACTTGTAGCCAGCCTTTATGTAGCGTCTTAAAAGTTCCGTCGTAAGTATCGCTCTCTCCTATAAAGCCAAGAAGTGCCAAATCGTTACCGAAAGCCTTAGCAAACGCGTCAAAAGTCTCTTTTTCGAAATTAGGATTTGACTTATTGTCTTCTAGTGCGTCTTGCAAGATACGAGAAAATAGCTGAACGCTTTTGGCATCTAGCTTTGCACCTACTTTGCTTAAAGCCGATCTTTGTGAGTCATTTGGTTTTTCGCCGCTGGCTACACGCACCAAAATTCCTTTTGCTACGTCCCATGCGTCGAGCTCTTTAGTAAGTCTACCCATTTTTTCAGTATGGATTTTTTGCAAAAAGCCGTTATTTTGCTTAATAACGTCTATAAAATTATGCGATTGCTCAGGTGTAAGTGAGCCCGAGAGAGTAACGTTAGTGGCATTCATAGAGCCTTTTAAAATATCGTTTAATCCGTCCATTATAGTATTCCTTTGCTTGCGTGATTTTGCGTTTTTTCGATCGTTACGTCTTGTTTTGATTTGCTTAACTCGCTTGTTATCGCGTCAAGTTTAGCGGTTAGCTCGCTTACCGATTTTTCAAGCGTTTCAAGTTTTGCCTCATTTGCACTAATGCCAGCTTTTACAAGCTCGGCAACTCTATTTTCATCCATCGTTTCTCCTTTGTTGTTTGAACTTTCTTTTTTAAAATTTTCGCTTGAGCCGAAAAACTCTTTTAGCGCCGCTATCACGCCGCCTTTTGTGACATCTTCTTTTTCGCTCCCCTTTATCACTCCACTGCCATACATTGATAGTCCAGTTATCGTTCCGTTTTTTATCATCTCTCGCAGCTCCTCATCTTCTATTTTGATGCCTACCGCCCACGCTCCCTCTTCATTAAAGAATTCATCTTTGCTTTTTACTATCCAGCTTTCGCATATATAGGCGTCTGCTATATTAAAATTATGATTTACATCTATACAGTAGCTAAGGTCCGATCTCTTCATAAAGTTATAAGCAGCCCTTTTGATTTCATCAGCATTTGCAAAATCTCCTTGAGTATCCACTTCGTCTGGGGCATAAACTATCCCATAAACAACTCCTTGTTCTGCATCGCTCTTTTTAAAATCGACTCTTAATAGCTCGTTAAAATTCTCATTTTTGTAGATAATTTTTTTATTGTTAGCACCTGCTGATACCAGCGAAATTAACTTGATTTGCATATCGGTTATCTCTCTAGCCACTGCTTACTCCTTATTTTTTCCGCCATTTTCGCCAAAAATAAGATTTTAAAAAACCTAAATAAGACATATATGTCTTATCTTGCTAGAAAGCGAAAAATCTTTATCGTAGAATTGGATTAAAAATTTTTAGGATAAATATGGATAGAATTTTTAAAGCAGCGCAAGGTAGCGCACAGCTTACTGAAGAAAGCAAAGACTCACAAGGCTTAATAGAGCCGTTTTTTAGCTTTGATAGATTGCTAAGTCTTTTTTACGCCAATACCTATCACAGGCGAGCCGTGCAATTAAAAGCATCACTGTTGTCTAATATAGAAGATGGCTCAAAGCTTGAAGGTGGCGTTATGACGCCCAAAGATTTTTTATATGCGTTTATATTAAATCTTGAAATTTTTGGAAATGCTTTTGTTGAAATTGCGGGTAAAAACCTTTATATACTTCCCTCTATCGAAGCTAGAGTAAACGAAAACAAAGAAATATTTCAAGTAAAAAACAATAAATCAATAGCGCTTAACGCAAAACACTTATATTATTATTCTCCAAACTCTAGATTTTACGGAGAGCCTGATTATTTGGCAGCCATGCTCTCAATTCTAACCAATCAAAAAGCCGATAGCTTTAATAACGCCTTTTTTGAAAACTCCGCCCGAGCCGATACGGCCATAATCTTTGAAAATTCAGAGCCTGATGAGATGCAGCTTAACGCCTTTAAAGAATTTTTCGGCTCAAATTTTAAAGGGGCGGGCAATGCGCACAAAACATTGGTTTTAACCGCAAACGGCGAGAATGCGAAAGTGCGTATCGAGGATCTAAGCAAGGTAAGCGATATTAGTTTTGAAAAGCTTAAAAACCTAAATAGGGACGAAATTATAGCCGCGCACGGAGTACCACCTAGAATGGTAGGAGTAATGACTGCCGGACAGCTTGGAGGCAGCGGAGAGGTAACCGGACAGCTGCACAGCTTTAATGAGCTTACGATCATCCCAAAACAAGAGCAAATAGAGTGGTTTTTCGATAGTATCGGCTATCCTATCAAGCTTAAGCCTATCGATGTAAGCAACTTTAAAGACGACGGAGAGCTGGTAGCCGGACTGGTAAGCAGCGGCATAATTAGTCTAAACGAAGCGCGCGGAATTTTGGGTTATAACAAATAAAGCGTTTTGAGCCGTTTTAATACTAAAACAATGCAAACGTATCTTTAAAATACGTTCTTTGAAATTGAAGCCGTTTTGAAGCGTTTTGAAGGTGGTTTTTGGTTGCTAGCCAAAGGCGAAGCATAAATGCAAACTGCTTTGCGTTTATGCCAAAAACCAGTGAGCGAGCATATCAACGCGATGCGAGCGATGTATCCGACTCTGCGACTTTGAGCGAAGTGTATATGATTTTAGAACTTGTTTAATCGCTCAAACAAAGCAGAGCAGAGTATAAAATAAATAAGGAAAATAAGATGCAAAATATCATAGATGAAATTAGACGCTATAACAAATTAAAAATGATAACCGACGACGAGATAATACCGTATATAGAAATGGCAGAGTCTCAGATAGGCAAATACGCCGTAGAAGAGGCGAGCAAAACAAAAGCCGCCGCTTTTTATACCTTAGCGCTTTTAGGACAGAAGCTTTGGCTTAAAATCCAGCAGCGCGCAAATGAATACGACGAAAGCTTAGACACTTTTAAAGACGTTAAGCAGTGGGAGGAGTATTGGATGGATAAATTTTACAAACTTACGACAAAGAAAAATACGAGCGGATATTTTTATGCCGCTGTTTAAGGAGAGAGTATGGAAGTAGAGAATATCAAGACCGAAAAAGAGCTAATTGCGTTTTGCGAAAAATTAATTTTAAAGCACGAGGACGATTTTAAAATTTTCGTTTCCGAAAGAAGCGCACTTAATCATGCGCAGTATAAAGCCGTCTTGACCGTTATTGTTCCCATTAGCGCCGGAGAGGTTGTATTAAAAGAGCTTATGGGTCTAACTCCTCTTTTAAATTTTAAAAACTCAAGCGTAGATGCCACGGATGAGCGGGGCGTTGATATACTAAATTTTGATTTTACGCTTGATTTTATGCGCTCTTGTTTGGAGGATGAATAAATGGCGTATTCTAAGCAGACGAAAGAACTCGTTTTAAATTTAATCTCCTCTGGATACTCGTTGTCTGAAATTAGTAAAGAATACAAGATCGACGTATCTACTCTGTCGCGTTGGAAAGGCAAAGAGGATAAACAAGGCCGCCTAACCACTCAAAATTTAAAAGCTCAAATCGCCCAGCTTAGCAAAGGCAAAAGCAGCGACAGCAAAGCAAAACAAATAGCGATGCTCTCCGCGTCTTTATCTCGTCTTGAAGGCCAAAAGGCAAAAGAGGCTAAGGTAAAAAATAAGAAAAAGCCTACCACTATAATGAACGCAGACTATGAAAGCCTAAAGGCTAAAGCTATGGATGAGGGCGGGCTTTACGGTTATCAAAAAGATTTTATCAATGACACGTCTCAGTTTCGTATCGTACTAAAATCCCGCCAAATAGGTTTTTCATACGCCTCAAGCCTTGATGCACTGCTTGGAGCCGTTGCGGGTCGTAATCAGCTGTTTTTGAGCGCGAGCGAAGAGCAAGCTAGGATTTTAATGAACTACCTAGACGGATGGGCCGAGAAATTCGGTATATTTTTCGTTAAAAATAGCGAATACGAAAAGAGCCTAGATAGCGGCGCTACGATTAGAGTTATGGCTCATAACTTCCGCACAGTGCAAGGTTTTACGGGCGATATTTGGATGGACGAGTTTGCGTGGTATCCAAATCAAAAGCGAATCTGGCATGCTTTCGTGCCCTCAATCGGTGCGGTAGCAGGTCGCCTCACTATCCTATCTACGCCGTTTGAAGAGAATTCGCTATTTCACGAGCTATTCGACAACGAAACAAAATACTATATGTTTTCGAGGCATAGAGTAGATATTTATAGAGCCATAGAGGACGGACTAAATTTCGATCTTGAAACTATGCGGGATCTTTTTGACGCCGATACGTGGGCTAGCGCGTACGAGTGCCAATTCATAGACGACGAAAATGCGCTTTTAAGCGTGGAGCTTATAAAAAGTTGTATAAAAGACTATGCGCCAGCACTTCCAGCTAAAAGTGTCCCGCAATATGCGGGATTTGACGTCGGCCGCACGAAAGATAGATCGGCTCATATAGCCGTATACGACGAAGGCGGTGTAAAGAAGCTAAGCGTGCTAGATGTTATCGCCAAAGCAAGCTTTGAAGCGCAAGAAAATTTACTCATCGACTTTTTACGTTTCAATCCTTTGGCTATGCAAAAGATAGATAAAACCGGTATTGGCATGAGCGTAGCCGAAAAGGTAAAAAGGCGCTTTCCTTCAAGGGTGCAAGGGGTCTATTTTACGCAAAGTAGCAAAGAGGCTATGGCGCTAAATTTAAAAAAGCACTTTGAAGATAAAAGCATAATCATCCCAAACGACCCGGCATTAATAGCCGATCTTCACGCTATAAAGCGAAAAGCGGGCGCTAAAAGCTTTATTTACGATAGCGACCGAAACGAACACGGCCACGCAGACCGCTTTTGGGCGCTAGCTCTCGCGCTTAGCTACTTTGAAAAGGTAAGGGACAAAAGAGGCAAGGCGTATATTATTTAAAAATTTGATATAATTTTTTTAACCAAAATAAGCTTACTTGACAAAAGAGAGGGGTGGCATGAAAAGGTTTTTGGTTATTTTACTTATGGGTATGTTTGTATTTTGCGGATGTGAAAGCAAAGATGAAAATATTAAGGCAGATATAGAAAAATACGAAGAGCTTCTTACAAATATGTATATATTTTATTACAAAAAATACAACCCAGTAAGGTGTGCCCACACGCAATATAAGGGCTATTTGTTTATAAAATGTTTTGAAGCGGGGGGCGATCATACGCAAGGCGGAGTTTACGTCGTAGACGATACCGCGACGAATAAATTCGGGGGCTTTGATGTTTATGCGATAAACGGAAAGGCCATAACGCATCGCAGTGTTATGCTTAAAAGCGCAAACAAGGAGCTTGAGGATTTAAAAATACTGCCTGCACCTGCACCGAAATGGTTAGATTTGGTTGAAATTCATAATCTTATAGATAGTAGACAAAATTTTGAAGGCGAATATATCAAACAAAGTCTTTTTGTTGGAGATGCGACAGAGTAACTATGTTTTATTAATTTTTTAAAATCACTTTTATCTCTTTTACTATCTCTTTGCCTACATTTTGCGCTAGCTCATCGCTTGCTCTTTTTAAACCGCCGTTTTTATAGATATTCCAAGCGTTTAACAGATATGGATTTGCCTTTATGCTGGGGTGTTTTACCTTTTTACCAAAAAATAACCCCGCCTTTTTATTGGCTAAAGCTTTTTTATTTTTGGGTTTTATTACGTGCGCTCTCGTGCCGCCGTGGACGTATTTGGCGTATTTTGCTTTTAGGGTATTGCCTACTGTTACCTCGCTGGCGGTTGCCTCAAACACCCTTATATCTCTTTTGAGATTGCCTGTTCTTATAGGTGCTGTTTTTTCTTTGGCGACCTGCGCTACGCCCGAACCCACTCTAAAAAGGAAGTCTTTTAAATATTTGTCAATATCTTTCATTTTATACTTTAAAATTTTCTTTTATGTATTCTAATGCGTCTATGAAAGTACCGCTAAAACTCTCTTTTTTTATCCAATTGTCGCCACTTTTATCAAGATCATAGACAACAAACTTACAAGTTTTATTAAACATAGCGATCTTTTTACATTCACTTATAGCCTCATCGCTTGGGAGGACAATGTCATAAATCCAGGTAATATCATCATTAAGCACTTCAAATTGAGCAAAAAATTCAATCTCCATACCTTTACCCAAACTGGCGTTTTTAGCACTCTCTATCGTCCAGCCGTTACCTAGGCAAATATTGCAAATTTCCATTTTATAATCTCCGCTTTATCTAAAACCGCGCTTCTTTTAAAATATCTTTCCAGATTATCGCTCGGTTTAAATATATTATATAAATAATCACCATCAAACACCATAAAATAGCCGTTTTGGCTTACAGCTACGCTTCTGTTTGCATGTCCTCTGTGTGGAGCTATCTTTAAGATAGAGTTGAGTGCTTTTATAGTATCTGCTGGGCTTACGTTTCTTTTTGATGAACTTACAGAGTGATTGTAAGTCTTTTTGTTTGCATATCTCTCAACACCCATTTTATCTATATGTTTTATAATCTCGTTTTCGTAAAGCGGTTGCGTATTTCTCATCTTTACGCCATCTATCTCTTCTTCATCAACCCATACCGGTATGGCTTCCGTGCGGCAGCGAAAGTGATAAGGTGGAAGTCCAAAATTACTATCCATTTTATCGCTTTTGCCTAAATACGCTTCACTTCTCCACGCTGCGGCCGCTTTTTTGCTAGCTAGGCTATTTGCGTTTAGTATTTTTTCCGCTTGTGCTTCAAGATGTGTGGCTGGGATTATGCGCCCGTGCATCGAGCGGCAAATTTGTGTCGTTCTAGCGTCCATAATAGCTAAAATTTTATAATATTTTACGCCGTATTTAGTCCCCTGCGTTACGGTAGCGATGTTTCTAGCCTGCAATGCTATATGATCGCTCACTCCCTTAAAATAACTCTCATCCGCGCTTATTATAGAGCCAAATTCCCTCTTTAGCTCTGCGCCGATCTCATCAAGCTCTATCTCGCCTTTAAAAACGCCCTCGATCTTATCTTTTAGCCTGCTTTGCAGATTTTCGTTATACTCTTTGCCCATCCAGTAAAAGCTCTTTCTCATCGCCTCCACTGCATCCGCATCTATCTCGTCAAATACGAACGCTAGAGTTTTATTCATGCTTTCGGCCACTTTTTTTAGCGCTCTTTTGGATAAGATGATATATAAATTTTCAAGATCGCTAGGAAGCACATCTATGTTTGCACTTTTGGCTTTATTTAAAAGTAGCTTTTTTAGGGTTTCTTTGTCCGTATTTTCGGTGCTAATAGCTAAAATTTCGGCCGTTATGATTTCTAGCTTTTCGATCTGCGCAGCGGTATAGTTTTGTAGTAAAATTTCCGCTTGATCGCTTGTTTTTAATATCTTATATCTAGTTAAGGCTTTTAAAAATCTCATTTTTTACCTTTGCTTTCTTTACTTCGCGGCGGAAGTAATTCCGCCTTTCGATGAAGGGCTACGCCCTTTCAAAACCCCTAAAACCCTGCCTTACGGCGGGTTCCCGTTTTGATTTTTCCTTTTACTTTACCATTTTACCTTCGATGCGCTCTATATATTCGGCGTATTCTATTAGTTCTTTATCTTTTATGGGCTTTTCTTCGGTCATCCAGCTATATCCACAGCCCTCACATCTTCTCATTCTTATATTTTTTAGTCCCTTAATCGTTTTTAAAACGCTCGTTTTTTCGCATGCGCATTTAGGACAAAGCATTTTATTTATTCTCCATCTTTTTTAAAACTATAAGCGTTTTTGAGGCCTCTCTCTTTTTTATATACTCTATTTTTAGGTATAAATTTTTAGTTATCCGCTTTATGAAAAATAGCAAGGCCTTGTCGCTTTTATCATTAGCCACTCTTTGCCAAAGAGATTTTATGGCATATATTTGACTTTGCGTTGCAAACTCTGCTGTGCTGGACTTTGGATTATCTTTACCATCCATAACGGCTATTAAATTTATAAGCTCTTTTATTTTTAACTGCGCGCAGCTTTTTACGTCCCAAGCACTTAAAAATTCTTCCCATGCGTCATTTTGTTTTGCGTGTTTATAAAACGGGTGCGTATGGATGATCGCCAAAAGCTGCTTTCTATAAATTTCTTCTTTTTTGCTCATTTTATAAGCCTCTAAACCATAAATGTTTTTCTAAAAATCCACGGCTTAAACCACTACACCTAGCTAGCTTAGATACGTTTAGCTTGCCGTTTTTAAAGCGGTAAAAACTAAGATCGTAGCTTAGAACATTATTAAGTTTAGCTTGATACAATGCTCTCTTGTTTGCGTGTAGATTATTGAGGTGAATTTTTTGTTTAGTTGTCAAACCGTCTTTCCTTAAATTAAACCTTTTAAAGAGCGTTAAAATAATTTAAAACGCTCTTTAAAGGGCTTAAAGCCCTTTAAATTTTTAATCAAACCATAGCCTAAGCGTGCCGTCGTCATCTATGTCCA
>NZ_ANNG01000056.1 GCF_000466685.1 Campylobacter concisus UNSWCS | reverse complement strand
CTGTCTTGGCAAAAACTCTATCAATCTAATCATAAACTCTTTTAACAACGAGATAATAAAAAGTGGCTATATCACTTCAAGTGCGAGCCTAGTTACAAAGAGCCTAAAAGATGCCAAGCTAGAGTTTGTGATAAATCTTGGCTTAATAGATAACATAAGCATAAACGAGCTTGATAGCCAAAGAAATAGAGCGAGCTTATTTAGCGCATTTGGTGAGTATTCTCATAAAAATAAAGTAGCAAATATAAGAGATATCGAGCAGGCTCTTGAGTCACTGCAAAACGTCTCGAAAAATGATGTTAGCATTAAATTCTTACCTTCAAATAGGGCCGGCTTTTCAAATATAGTAATAACTAGAGTTGATAGCTTCCCTCTAAAAGCTGCTATAAGCATTGACAACCTTGGCTCAAAACAAAGCGGCAAGTATCAAGGCATGCTAAATTTAAGCACACTAAATTTACTTGGATTTAACGAAATTTTT
>NZ_ANNG01000055.1 GCF_000466685.1 Campylobacter concisus UNSWCS | reverse complement strand
GCACTTGAAGTGATATAGCCACTTTTTATTATCTCGTTGTTAAAAGAGTTTATGATTAGATTGATAGAGTTTTTGCCAAGACAGCTGCCAGCTTTAAAATCAAGCTTGTTTAAGCTAGCCTCTAAAATAGAGTTAAATTTAGAGTAGTTTGCATTATAAGCTTTTCTTATTATAGCCTCATCAGCACCACTACTAGCGTTAAAGCTAGCAACTTCGTTCTCACTAAGAAGTGAAATTTTATCTATTTTAAAGCATTGGGTTTCGTTTAAATTTAGCTTACCT
>NZ_ANNG01000054.1 GCF_000466685.1 Campylobacter concisus UNSWCS | reverse complement strand
TAGCCACAAACGATATACATAGAGCAACTATTAGCATTAGTGCTATTTTATTGGTGATTGACTTCACACGAATTCCTTTACATATGATTTACATTGTCGCAATATCTGCTAGTTTAAAAAGAATTGTATAGCTGTTTAAGAAGTTTTTCTTTAAAAGTAAGAATTTCTGATCTAAAAGATAAATTTAAGGTCTATCTTTTATTAAATTTAAAAGATTTTCTCTGATATTTTCGTTAGTTAAATTTGAAATTTCGCCGTAGAAATTTCCCTCTTTATCTAGCAGATAGATAGCGGAGCTGTGAGCGACAGAGTAGCCCATAGCAGAGTTTTTAAGATGCACTTTTTGGTATTTTACGCCGTAGTTTTTAGCAACTTTTGGCAGGTCGTTCAGTTTTAGCCCGTCTGCATCTTTGTAGAAATTTTTTGCCATTAGGGTTAAATTTTCAGGCGTGTCACGATCAGGATCAAGAGTGATGAAAAGTAGCTCAAAGTCGTCTCTTTTTAGTTTATTTAGCTCATCGCCCACAAGAGAGAGCGTAGTAGGGCAGACATCGGGGCAGTAAAGATAACCAAAATATATCGCTTTATACTTGCCGTTATAGTTTTTAAGGCTCACTTCGCCATGCTCTGAAAGCGCCTTAAAATCATACTTGTTTGGCTTTATAAAAAGCATCGCAAGACCTGCGCATATTAAGATTATTATCAAGCCCCAAAGTGTCTTTTTCATCATTTGCCCTTACATTTTTAGATCAAGATCGACAAAAAATCCAGTCTCTTTTTCGCCATCAAGCAGCTTAAATCTATACCTCATAAGATCGACCACGCAAGCACTTAGCACGACTTGTGCTATTAGGTTATCGCCCCTTTGATCAAGCCTTGCCTTTATAGAACCCATGTTCATATTTATGCCATCGATTACAAGGTTTGGATCTTTTAGCCCTAAATTTTTGCCATTAATGATCTTAAAGCCAAACGGCCTCATCGCAAAGATCGGTCTTGGCGAGATGTCTATCTTTAGCTTAACGCCATTAAATTTCACCTCACAAGCATCTTTGTTTAGATCGCATTTTAGAGGATCAAGCGATGTATTTACATCGGCAAATTCAGGCGGATCATCTTTGCTGATCATAAATTTATGACCTATCCA
The DNA here is from genome assembly GCF_000466685.1 of Campylobacter concisus UNSWCS. GTDB lineage: Bacteria > Campylobacterota > Campylobacteria > Campylobacterales > Campylobacteraceae > Campylobacter_A > Campylobacter_A concisus_A. The sequence continues at coordinate 4,139 of NZ_ANNG01000054.1, read as the reverse complement.
AAAAGCGCCTGCTACGATAAATATGAGTGAAAAAAGGATTAGAATTTTTTTCATTATTTAAAGTTTTTGGTTACTCCGATATTATCAAGCTTGATGCTCTCGCCGTTGCTAAATTTAAGCTCCAGATCAACCTTGTCGCCATCTTTTATAGGCCTATTTAGATCCATTAGCATGATGTGAAGGCCACCAGGTGCTAGCTTTGTCTCGCCATTTTTAGGGATAACGGCGTCTTCAACCTGAACCATGGCCATCATGCCATTTTCCATCTTGTGAGTGTGAATTTCAGTGCTTTTGCAAACACTTGAATGAACGCCAACTAGCTTTACATCGGCATTTGAAGCATTTTTGATATTCATGAAAATAGCGCTGTTGTTTGTGCCAGGCTTTGTGTCTCTTGCTCTGACATTTTCTAGGCTGATGTCAGCTGCCATTAGTGTAGATGCTGCAAGCAATGCACCAAAAACAAGTTTTTTCATATATTTTCCTTTGTGGTAAATTAATAATGGTTTTCAGATTATACATATAAAGAAACTAAAATTCCCTTTAAAATTTAAAAATTGAAATTTTTTAGGCTATAATTACGCACTAAATTTTACTTTTTGGGACACTTCACTTGAAAAAGATACTATTTTTCTTCATCGCGTTAGCGCCTTGTCTTTTTGCCCAAAATTACGAAGAAATTTACTTAAAAAATGGCCCATCTGCTGTCATAGAAGCCATTGAGAAGAACATTTTAAGTAAGGACTACTGGCTAAACAAGCTCAAAGACAAGGACGTTAGATACGGATATTACGACAACGAGATACTTCTAAGCGTGGTTGATAAGACTGACAAAGAGCTTGAGGTCATCTCTTATAAAGACGGAGTTACAAAAAAACTCTTTAGCTCAAGCGTCATCGTTGGCAAAAATGGCGACAAACTGCTTGAGGGCGACCTAAAAACGCCAGTTGGCGTCTATCAGCTCACACGTAGATTTACGCCAAATGACAGATATCTTGGACCTCTTGCTTTTTCTCTTTCATATCCAAATTTACTTGATAAACTTGCAAAACGTAATGGCAGCGGCATCTGGATACATGGCTATCCGCTCGATGGTCAAAGGACAGATGAGCTAAAGACAAAAGGCTGCGTGGCTATGCAAAATGACATTTTGATGAAATTTGACGAAGTTATAGACCACAAAAGAACGCTCGCATTTATCTACGAGGACAAGCGTCCAGAAGCAAGCGCGAACGACATAGCAGTGATCATCTCTGGAATTCTTAACTGGAAGAAGACTTGGAGCGAGAGTGACATCGATAGCTATTTGAAATTTTATGATAAAGACTTTGAGCGATATGACGGTATGAGCTTAGAAAATTTTAAAAAGATGAAACGAGCGATCTTTTCTAAAAAAGAGAAAAAACATATCGCATTTTCAAATTTTCTCATCACGCCTTATCCAAACCTTAAAAACGACAAGCTCTTTCGTGTGAGTTTTTATGAGGATTATGCTGCTGATACGCATAAATTTGCAGGTCAAAAGACCCTTTATGTCAAGCTTTATGGCGATGAGATGAAAATTTTTATAGAGGAGTAGAAGTGGAAAAATCTCAAGAAGTAAAAGAGAAGATAGAGAAAATTTTAGAGGCAAGGTCTGCATTTTTTGCTGAGCTAGACCGCCAAGTGCCAAAGAAAAATGGCACTGACGTCTTTGACTTTAGCAAGGTCAAAGAGGCCGATCTAAAAGAAATTTACGCTAAATTTTATGCATTTGACTACAACGTAAGAAAGCTCTTGCCTGACGTTTATAAAGCTTATGATGTGAATTTCAATGTCTGAGATACGCCTAAACAAAGCAGCTTATATCCACAATCTAACTAAAATTTGTGACAAAGCTGGCGGAAAAGAAAAAGTGATCGTTGTGCTAAAAGATAACGCTTATGGACACGGCGCAAGGCTCATAGCTAGCGAGGCTAAGAAATTTGGCATAAAAAACTGCGCTGTAAAGAGCGAATTTGAAGCAGATGAGATTGCTGATATCTTTGAAAATATCTTGATCCTCTCGCACATCCCAACAGGCGATGAAAGCGCTAAATTTACCTACGCCATAAACGACATAGAGGCACTTTTAAAGATAAAAGAAAATACAAAAATCAACCTCGCCATCGACACTGGCATGCATAGAAATGGGCTTGATATAAGCGAGCTTGATTATGCATTTGAAATTTTAGCCAGAAGAAATTTAGAGCTTCTTGGCGCTTATACGCACTTTCGCGCAAGTGATGAACTAAATGCTGATTATTTCGTGCAAAGAGAAAACTTTAACGCAGCAAAAGCGAAAATTTTAGCTCTTTGTGATGAGTTTGGTATAAAAAAACCGATCTTTCACTCTCACAACTCAGCCGCCCTTGAAAGAGCGAGCGAGATAAAAGATGAGATGGTGCGCGTAGGCATCGCTCAGTATGGATATGCTCAGTTTAATAGCTCTTTAAATTTAAAGCCAGTGCTTTCACTTTGGGCAAAGCGCGTTAGCAGGCGGGTCTTAAAAAGTGGTCAAAGCGTGGGATATGGGGCTAAATTTATAGCAAAAGATGATATAAACGTCGCTACTTACGACCTTGGATATGGCGACGGACTGCTAAGATATGGCGGAGATGGCGAGCTAAGGCTTGCAAACGGCGAGATGGTACTTGGCAAAATTTCGATGGATAGTTTTAGCTGCAAAGATAGTGGCGAGTGGGTCTGTGTCTTTGAGGACGCAAACGTTTGGGCTAACTTTTTTGGCACGATAAACTACGACATCTTGGTCAAACTCTCGCCAAATATCACTAGAAAATTTATATAAAGGTAATATGTGAAAAAGATCGTTTTATTAGCTCTTGCAAGCCTTGCTTTTGGTGTGCAAGAGAGTGAGTTTAAAGTCTATGAGCAGATATTAAATCAGCTTGATACAAAGCAGATCCCAGCCTTTGTCGTCCAAACTGCAAAGCCAAATTTGCCAAGCAGGGTCGATGAGATGATCACGCTAAAAGATGTAAGCAGCGACGGGCTAAACATACATGGCGAGTTTGTCTTAAATGAGACCAAGACAAAGAAGCTAAAAGGCTATAACAAGGCTCAAATTTCGGCTTTAAAGGATGAGTTTTATCAAAACGGAAAAGAGGCGCTTTGCAACTCAGGCATGGCAAGAGCTGCGCTAAATCGCGGCATCACACTAAGTGGTAGCTACGGTTTTGAGGGCAGACATCTTTTTGATTTGAAGCTGGATAAGAGTAGTTGCGAGTAGCCATTTTTGCGCTGTTTTTTTGCTCGCTAGCTCTGGCTCTGACGCCAGATATGGCAGCGAAAAATCACGCAATATACTACAAAAAAAAGCTCCCATTTATCTGCACGCCGACGCTAACGCTTAATGATATCTTAAACGTGGGCGATACGCTCATCTACAGATACGCCGTCAAACATGCAAGAAAGCAAGAGATCAAAAGGCTTGAAGAAAAAGAGCTTTTGGAATTTATCGAGGCCATAAAAAAAGAGAATTTAAGAACCGCCTGCAAGGATAAAGAAATTTTAAATATGCTAAGCATCGGCGTTAGCTTGGATGAAATTTTCTACTCAGAAAACGGCGAACTAATCTTTGAATACACTATAAAAGATGAAGACTGCAAGAAGCTGCAGTGAAATTTGGGGTTAAAATTTAGTTTATGGGTTTTAAATTTGATTAGATTGCTTTGCAAATTTTAAAATCTCACTCACTCGCAAGAATTGACTACTAAAATTTGGCTTCGCTTGCAGCTTAGCTCAAATTTTAGAGCCGAAATTACTCGCTCATGAAATTTTAAAATTTGCTAGAAATTTCTTAAAAATAAACCGCATGCAGTGCGAAGCACTGAAGCATGCACCTCTAACGTCGTCGGAGTTAGGGGGATCGTTAAGGGGGAAGAGAGCTTCTTTGCTTCGCAAGCTCGCAACTGCAAGCAGACCGTAATTCAAGTCCCCTTGTCTCCCTTTTGGATAAAAAGAAATTTACAAATTTAATCAAGCTTTCTTTGCAAATTTTAAAATTTCACTCACCCCTAAGAATTGACTACTAAAATTTGGCTTCGCTTACAGCTTAGCTCAAATTTTAGAGCCGAAATTACTCGTTCATGAAATTTTAA
>NZ_ANNG01000053.1 GCF_000466685.1 Campylobacter concisus UNSWCS | reverse complement strand
GAAGCTTTTTAAAGTGCCTATTTTACGTGCTTTCAAAAATCTTCCGCTAAAATTTCTCACTCTCATTTTCTATACCCCCTCACATTAATTATGAAAATTTGACTAAAAATATTTATAAAGCAAATTTTAATACTAGCCTCTAAAGCTTTAAATTTAAGCCTTAGCCTTTTGCAAAATTTCTTTCATCTCATCTTCACTAAGTGGCTCAACAAGCACGTTTGCAGCGTCGATGAAGTGGTATTTTTCTTTTGGTAAATTTGCCATGAAAGCTCCATATTCACACTCATCAAGCACTTGAGCGTCACTATCATCCACGCCCACAACTAGCGTAAGCACCCAGCGCGATACCTTGCGATCTCCAAGCGCCTCTTGTGCCTGCCACGACGGAGATGGAGCATAAGGCAAGATGGTCGGCAAATTTTCACTAAGCGTGTATGCGCCAAAAATTTCGTTGCCGTCTTTGTCTTGATAGAGGTGCTCTTTTGCGCTGTATGCGTCAAGATACTGCACCTGCCTCATCATCTCATCAAATTTAGCCGCAGGGCTGGCACTAGCAAAGATTTCATCTACCATAACCGCGTCAAACGCCACATCACGCCCCACGCCAGAGATATAAAGCGTTTGATTTTTCTCTTTTATATCTTTTAACGCTTCAAGTCCAGCTGCGATGTCAGCCTCGTAGTCAAATTTTAAAATTTGCTCGCTATCATAAATTTTTTCGTTATCGCACTCTATTTTTGAGCCAGTTTGGGCTGAGAGCTTTGAGAGTAGCTCAAGTGCGATCTGCCAGTCTCCGACGCCACTTGGAGTATAAACGCGCACGATATACTCGCCATCTTCGTAGTTTAGCTCAAAGCCACGAGCGCTCTTTTGCCACACGCCTGCTATCATCACGTCAGCACCCAGCTCATTTGCGCTTGGCTCCTCTTGCTCGCTATTAAAAAAGAAAAGCCCATCAACAAGAGCTGAAATTTCACGCTCGCTTAGCGCCTTTGCATATCCGCCAAGTAGCTTCTTTTTATTTTTTACACTAAATGTCAAACTCATAAATTCTCCTTTTTGCTCTAAAATGTCATCACCTGATCGCACTCTCTCACCCACTCGGACAAGATATCCATGCTGCCTTTCACCTCAGCCTCAAAATAAGGCTCTCCCACATGCAAACCACACCTTGTTTGGCAGCTGCCACAAACCTTAAGCATCGCGCCACCAGCGTATAGCTCTTTTAGCATCGCTACTAGATCAACGTCGTAGTTTTCTGGCTTTTTGGTGCTATTTCGCGCAAGATCGACCGCGTCGTTCATGAGAAATATCCTAACCTCTTCGCCCTTTTCTTTTAGCACTCTAGCCAGCCTTAGTGCGTTGTAAGCGTTATCCGTGCCATTATATGGCTGATTTGTAAATATAAATAGAAATTTTTTCATCTCTTATCCTTTTGCTAAAAATGTAGTGCAAACTGGACAAATTTTAGCCAAGCTAGGTAAAAAGGGGATAAATTTATCTAAAAAGCAAGAGCACGCCGATCGTGCAGACGATGATAGCAGTGCAAATTTCAAGTAGCCTTAGGTGAGTTTGTAAAAATTTCTTTAGCATAGCTCCGCCAAGTGCGTAGATATTTAGCGCGCAAAACTCGATGAAAACGAGCGTTACGGTGATCACGCACATGCGAGTGAGGCTAAAAGGATCATCTTTATCCAAAAATGTAGGCAGCAAGGCTGAGAAAAATATCCACGCCTTTGGGTTTGAGACGCTAACGATGAGGCCATTTATAAACATCTGCTTTTTGCTTGGCAAATTTGAGACATTTGTGATGCTAAGCTCGCCCTTGCCAAAAAAGAGCATCGCGCCAAGATAGAGCATATAAAGGCCTGCGATGATATTTAGCGCCTTAAATGCGTACTCAAAATGATGTAGCACCGCTCCCACGCCAAGCATACAGCTAAACGATACAAAAGCAATCGCTAAAAGCTGCCCAGCCATCACAAAAAACGAGTGCTTGTAGCCAAAGCTCATACCAACGCTCATAGCGTAGGTCATGTTGATGCCTGGCATCATCGAGATGGGCGCAAGGGTGATAAAAAATAGCAAGAAATTCATAAGAGGCCTTGAAATTTTAATGAAATGCTAAATCAAAATCTATAAATTTATGATAAAAGAGCGCTTTATTAGCAAATTTAGTTTGCTTTTAGACGTGAGAAATTTGACTTTTGGCGCTAGGCATATAAATTTAATAAATTTAGCGCAAAAACAAGGTTGCTTTATATGTGTTTCGCAGCCTAGATGGCAAATTTATCTTTTGCCACGTAGGCACTCTATAAATTTAATTGTCTTTAAAGCTGGCTAAATTTAGAGCAAAATGGCTCACCTTTCATTTATAAATTTTAGAATTTAGGCTATTACTGTTATCACACCAAGCCCTTTACTGGCGGCATTTTGGTAAAAATTTAAAAGCCCAGCAAAGTGCTCTTTTAAACTCGCCCTTATATCTTCAAATTCGCTCTCGCTCCCAAAGATATCAGGATAAGTGTTTGAACTAGCAAATTCTTTTAAATTTATATTTGCTAAAAGTGCGCTAATCTCAACATTTTTCATCGCCCTAGCCACCTCTTTTACATCCGTGGCATTTGTGTAAGAGATCATCTCGCTTAGCTCTTTGTTTAAGGCACTTCGCCCAAAAATTGTCCAGCTAAAAGGCTCTTTTGAGCTAAAAATATCACCAGCCTTAAGCCTCTGCTTGAAATTTTTGCCAGTTAGCATCTTACACATCGCGTCCCAAAAATTATTCAAGTCGTATTCGTCCAAAAGCTCGCCGTCGCCGCCATTTTTGATCTTTTCTATATCATCTTGCAAGTAGGCGTAGTAGTGCGCACTAATCCCCATTTTAGAGCCTTAAATTTAATGTGAATTTAAAAAAGAGAGGGCGGAGCTATAAATTTAACAGCTCCGCACAATAAAAAGCGGATATCGTGAGATGATTTTAAATATTACACGTAATTTTTCTACCAAATGAGAAAAATCAAAGCTCACTTAAAAGCACTCGCGATATCTCCGCTAAAATTAAGCTTAGTGAGTTAAGAAAAACTCTTGAATTTTAGCTTTGTCGCTTGTTTTTGTAAGAGCAAGCATCAAAAGCACTCTAGCTTTTTGAGCGTTTAGGTTGTCGCTTGTTAAAAAGCCGTATTTTGCGTCATCAACTTCGCCGTTCATAGTTGTCTCGCCGCTTCCCACACGTGAGTCACGAACTACCACTACGCCAGCTTTTGAAGCCTCGCCAAGAGCCTCTAACACGCTAAAGTAAGGGTTGCCGTTGCCAAGGCCAGCGCTGATGATACCTTTTGCGCCATTTTTAACAGCTATGTTTACAAAGTCAGGATTGTCATTTGCGTGAGAGTAGATGATATCAACCCTTGGAAGCTCTTTTACGCCAGTTAGGTCAAAAGCTGAGCTTGCTGTGTGTTTTCTGAGCGGATTCATATAGTATTTTACGTTGCCGTAAAAGACAGTGCCTATTTTGCCGCTGTTTGGTGATTTAAATGTATCAACGCCTGTAGTGTTAGTTTTTGTCACCTCTCTACCAGCGTGAATTTCATCATTCATAACAACTACAACGCCCTTGCCTACGCTATCTTTGCTGATAGCAACGTTTACAGCGTTAAATAAATTTAGCGGGCCATCAGCACTTAGTGAGCCGCTATTTCTCATCGCACCTACAAGCACAACTGGCTTGTCGCTTTTAACGACTAAATTTAAGAAGTAAGCTGTCTCTTCCATAGTATCTGTGCCGTGAGTAACGACGATACCATCAGCTTTGCCGCTATTTAGAAGCTCATTTATTCTATTTGCAAGCTTAAGCCAAACTTCGTTGTTCATATCTTGTGAGCCGATATTTGAAATTTGCTCGCCTTTTATGGTAGCGATCTTGTTGATATCTGGCACGGCTGCGATTAGTTTATCGACCGTAACAGTTCCAGAAGTATAGCTAGAGTCAAGCGAGCCTGAGCCGCTTCCTGCTATCGTTCCACCAGTAGCTAGGATATAGATGGTTGGCTTAGCAACCGCTAAAGTAGCACCTAAAATCATGAGTAACACCGCCTTAAAGATTAAACGCATTTTAGCTCCTTTGCATTAAAATTTGCTAGAGCATTATAACGTCATATATTTAAAAAATTTATTAATTTTCAAAATTTATATTTATTTAAAAAATTCTTATTAAAAGCATATAAATTCCAGTTGAAACGACTATGCTAAGAAGGGCGTTTTTGAATTTCAAATGCACCAAAACAGCCGTAAAAACCGCCGCTATCTCGCTTAAGCCGTATGGAAACTCGCTAAATTTCGTATCTTTTAGCCCGTAGCAGACCAAAACGACCATTATCATCATACCCATGTGCTTTTCAATGGCGTCTAGATAAGGGTTTGACTTATAGTTTCTTAACGCATAAAACGGCGTCGCCCTCGTTATAAAAGTAGCCAAGGCGCTTAAAAGCACCGCCACAAAAAGCACCATCTCACTTGAGCTTACACTTATCAAATTTTATCCTTAAACAAAAGTAAAAATACAAAACAAAGCGCCATTGAGCCAACAAGCACAAATTTAGCTGGAAACAGGCTCACTCCAAGCACTCCAAAAAAGACCGCCGCAAAGAGCACGCGGTAGTTTTTATCATTTTTAAACATCTCAATGACGACTACTATAAAAAGCGAGGTCAAACTAAACTCAAGTCCCCTTGTATCGGTCTTTATAAAATCGCCAAGTATCGCACCAAGTAGCGTTCCAGCCGCCCAGTATGACCAAGAAAGAAGATTTAGCCAGGTAAAGACAAAACTTCGATCACTTGCATCTTTTAGCCCCAAATTTTTAAATATCGCAAAGGTCTCATCTGTTAGCAAAGCGATGTTTAAGAGCTTAAATTTGATCCCGCTATACTCTTTTAAAAGTGAAATTCCATAAAAAGTGTGACGCAAATTTACAAGGTAGCTCATGATAAAGACCTCAACGTAGCTCGTGCCCACGCTAAAAAGTGAGAGCATCATAAACTGCGCTGCTCCGCCGTATCCAAGCATGCTAAGCGCCATGGCGATAAATGCGCTCACTCCCATGCTTTTTGCCAGCACGCCAAAGGCGACACCAAGCGGAAAATAGCCCATAAAGATAGGAATGGATAGTTTAAAAACGTAGCTAAATGTCAAATTTTACCTTCATAAAAAGCCAAAATATTAGCAAAAATTTAAAAATTTAAATTTAAAGAGGCGTTTTTGCTTTTATAAATTTAACTGCTTACTCGCATTTTAAAACTAAATTTTATAAAATAACAACAAAATTTATAAAGAAAATTTCTATGAAAAAGATAGTTTTACTAATATTTTTAACACTAAATTTAATAGCTCTAACAACAAATCCAAAGATCAAAATCCCTCAAGCAAATAGCTGTAATATCGAGGATAACTGCATTGATTTTAGCCGCAGATACAGCGATGATGAGTATAAAAGGTTATTTGGAATTTACAAAAGTGAGTGCGAGGTTAAAAATTTAGACGCATGTATCTATCTGGCTGAGTTTTACAAAAGTGGGCTTGGCGTAAAAAAAGACGCGACAAAATCACTAGAAATTCTTAACAAAACTTGCGATGAGAGCAATAAATTTGCCTGCCACAACCTTGGTGTTGAGTATCAAGAGTTAAAAGAATACAAAAAGGCTTTAGAAGCTTTTAAAAAGGGTTGCGATCTAGCTTTTATACAAAGCTGTTTTAACATCGCAGTTTTATATAATAACGGCGGCGGCGTAAAAAGAGACTACAAAAAGGCTGCTAAAATTTACAAAGAAGTTTGCGAGCAAAATTTCTATGAAGGGTGCTACAACCTAGCCGTTTTATACCACAACACCCCTGGCGTAAAGCGCAACTACAAAGAAGCGATAAAGCTTTATAAAAAAGCTTGTGATAGCGACTTTAGCATCTCTTGCTACAACCTAGCGAGTTTATATCAAGAGCAAAAAGAGTATGAAAAGGCCAGCAAGCTCTATTTTAAAGCTTGCAAGCTTGACTTTGCCGATGCTTGCAATAACCTAGCCAGCCTTTACGACGACGCACTTGGCGTAGAAAAAGATGATGAAGTGGCGTTTAGATACTACAACAAATCGTGCAGGCTAGATAGCGCAAGTGGGTGCAAACATCTTGCATACTTTTACTATCATGGCATAGGGACAAAAAAGGATAAAAAGCTGGCAGAAAAAGAGCTTAAAAAAGCTTGCAAGCTAGGCCTTAAAGAGGCTTGCGAGATAGTTAGAGATTTTCACTAAAAAGCGTTTATGAAAAAGCTAATTTTGTTTTTATCCCTCATTATGCTTTTAAATGCAGAAAATTTAGACGAGATGTGCCAAAGCGAGGGCGAGATAAGAGCAAATTTAACGAGCTGTTACAAGGCTGCTACAAAAATTTATAACTCTTCAAGCGATGATAAAGATTTTAAAAAGCTAAAAGAGATATTTTTATTAGCTTGCGAAAATGATATGAAAGAGGGTTGCTACAGCGCTGCGCTCAACTACCAAAATAGCTACAATGACGTTAGTAGCGAGCTTAATCAAACTATCATATTAAATAGATACGCTAGATTTCTTAACTACGCGCTTTTGGGTGGCGGTAAAAAAGAGGATAAAACGACTGCCAAAAGCTACTTTCAAAGATCATGCGAGCTAGGCTTTAAAAAGGGCTGCGATATGAGAAATTTATTAGATAAGCTTGGGTATTAATTTTAATCCTAAAAGCATATTTACTATAAATTTAAACCTTTTTATCTAAACTTATTTAAATTTTTAAAAAGGTAGGCAATGAAAAAGATCGTTTTACTTTTATCTTCTGCAGCTCTTTTGTGGAGTGCAAATTTAGACCAAAAAGCGCTTGAGACAAAGTGCGAAAAGGCTGATGCCATAAGCTGCTACGAGCTTGGTAATAAATTTCAAGAGAGCAAAAACTACCAAAAAGCGGGCGAGTTTTACAAAAAAGCTTGCGAGCTAAAACACGCAAGTGCTTGCAGTAGCGTGGGCGTGCTCTACGACATGGACTACATAAAAGATGTAAATAACAAAAATGCAGCCAAATTTTACCAAAAGGGCTGCGAGCTAAAAGATGGCTTTGGCTGCGCAAGGCTCGGCTTTGTCTATACGCTAGATAAAAACTATAAAAAGTCAAAAGAGCTCTTTTTAAGAGCTTGCGAGCTAAAAGATGGCGACGGATACTACGGCCTTGCACTTTTATACTATGACGGAAATGGCGTAAAGCAAGATGCCAAAAAGACAAAAGAGCTCTTTGAAAAGAGCTGCGACCTAGACGCTCCAGCAGGCTGCAATAGCCTTGGCATGATGCTTCATAGCGGAAAATATGTAGAAAAAGATCAAAAAAGAGCTAGCAAACTCTTCATAAAAGCTTGCGAAATGGGCTTTGGAGATGGTTGTCACAACCTTGGGGTTATTTATTATGAAACAGAAGGAGATAAAAATTTAGCTAAAAAGTACTTTGGCAAGTCCTGCGAGCTAGGCAACGACGAAGACTGCCAAATTTACAATGCTCTATAAATTTAATGCACCTGCCCTTTTGGACCCTTGCCCTTTGGGGTCCTGTCCGAAAAGTAAAAAACATCAAGCGTAAAAGCAACGAGTATAAGTCCAACAATAGCCAAAGTCGCGTCCATATCACCTACCTTTTAAGTCCATTTACTATCTCTAACATCGAATCACTCGTAGTTATCGCCTTTGAGTTTGCCTCATACGCGCGCTGACCAGTGATGAGATCAGTCATCTCTTCAACAAGTTGCACGTTACTCATCTCGACAAAGCCTTGTCTAATGGTGCCAAGTCCGTCAAGGCCAGCTACACCTACCACCACGTCGCCGCTAGCGCTCGTTTGAAGGTAGTTGTTATCGCCCATCGAGTGAAGACCGGCTGGGTTTATGAAATTTGCTAGCTCGATCTGACCTATCTGAGCCATATCGGTTTCGCCAGCCTGCAAAACTGAGACGGTGCCGTCTGTGCCTATTGAAATTTGCGTCGCATTTGCAGGGACTGTGATCTGCGGGATGAGCTGGTAGCCGTCACTATTTACGATCGTGCCGTTTGCGTCAAGCTTAAATGCGCCATTTCTAGTGTAAGCCGTCGTGCCATCAGGGAGTTGAATTTGAAAAAAGCCGTTGCCAGCTATGACCATATCTAGGTTGTTGCTAGTCTCTTTAAAATAGCCCTGAGAGAAAATTTTATTTATCGCTGTTGGGCGCACACCAAGACCTACTTCGATGCCTGTCGGGCTTGTGGTAGTCTGGCTAGTAGCCGTGCCTGCGTACTCCATGACTTGATACATAAGATCGGCAAATTCAGCCCTATTTTTCTTATATCCATAGGTATTTACGTTTGCGATGTTGTGTGAGGTTACGTCTATCTGCGTCTGCTCGGCGATCATGCCAGTAGCCGCAGTGTAAAGTGATCTCATCATAGTTTTATCCTTTTATTAAGCTTTTAGGGCTAGTTTTTGAACAGCATCTTGGTTAAGGTCAGTCATGTGGCTTGTCATAACCTTTTGATACATATCAACTAAGCGCTGGGTTTCTATAAGACCCACCATTTCTAAGACTGGATTTACATTTGACATTTGAGCGTAGCCTTGCATCACGCTATCAGCCTCGTCAAGCTCTGTTATGTCGTCAAAATTTCTACTCTCAAAGAGATTATCGCCAACCTTTTTTAGATCCCTTATCTCTCTTGGCTGAGCGATGTAAAATTTAGAAAATTGATTGTTATTTGAGTATAAATTTCCATTTTTATCAACGGTTAGCACCTCGCCTTGTGGCACTTGGATGCCTCTTTGACCAGGATTTTGCGCTTCATAGCCACTTGGCAGCACCCTGTAGCCCTCTTTTGTGACAATATAGCCGTCCGCGTCAAGGCTAAAAGAGCCATTTTTGCTTAGTTTTACGCCATTTGGAGTATCGACTAAGAAAAAAGCATCGTCTCTTTTTATCGCAAAGTCAAGCGTATTTGAGCTGTATTTAAAGCCACCAGCGCTAAAGTCGGTATATTCTTCGCTCACTTGTGGCACACGATCAAGCGTTCTATTTAGAAATTTAGCTCCGTCTTTTGTGTGATTTTTAAGCGGAAGCTCATCTTGCGTCTCTTTAAAAATTCTCGCAAAGTCGCCGATAACTACGTCGTTTCGCTTGTAGCCGATCGTATTTACATTTGCAAGGTTGTTTGAGATGACATTTAGTCTGTTAAACTGAGTTACCATGCCAGCAGTGGCTTGATAATAACCATTTTGCATAAATTTTCCTAATCAAAATTTGATTTTTAGAATTACTAAGCAATCATCGTTCCAACTTTCTTTTTATAGACATTTAAAAAATTTTGGGTATAATCCACTTTCTTTTAACCAATACTTAAATCACGATGATACGATTTGAAAGGAAATTTATGAGCGCCGCAAAAGACTCTTTTTCTCAGATAGAAGAGCTTTTTGTTGAAAATGCAAAAGGCTTTTTGACATACGAAAAATTAGTAAAATTATTAGACAAAGCTCCGACGGCTACGATAGTAAAGAAGATAGAACAACTCGCAAAAACAAACAAAGTCCAGCTCATCACATCTGCTGAGGCTGCAAAGCTTAGAAATTTAGCTGACGCTAAAAAACGTCAAGAAAATGCTCAAAAAAGCGACCAAGATATCGACGAAGACCTCGATCTTTCAGGTGAAAGCGATCTTTTAGAGTGGTCAAGATCAGATAGTCCAGTAAGGATGTATCTAAGAGAGATGGGCCAGATAGCACTTCTCACAAAAGAAGAAGAGGTCGAGATCAGCAAGAGGATCGAGCTTGGCGAAGATATCATCATCGATGCATTTTGCTCAGTGCCGTTTTTGATCGATTTTATACTTGATTACAAAGAGCCGCTTATCAACAGAGAGCGCCGCGTAAAAGAGCTTTTTAAAAGCTTTGAGGATGAGGGCGAAAATGAAAATGAAGAGAGCGAAGAGGATATAGACGAAGAGGATGAGGAGAACGAAGAGAACGAAACTCCTAAGAAATCAGCCAAAAACGACAAGCGTGCAGAAAAAGTTATAGAGAGCTTCAAAGCCCTTGAAAAGGCTAAAAAAGAGTGGCTAAAGACCGCAAATAAGCAAGATAAAGTTGAAAGCGACGACACAGCTTCAAAGATGACTCTTGCATTTAAAAAGAAAATTTTAAAAGAGAAGCTGATGGATCTTGGTCCAACAAGCAAACTCATAAGCGAAATCGTAAAATCAATGGAGACAGCGCTAAAAAGCGACGATGAATTTGATAGAGAGCTAAAACGCTTGGAGTATCGCTTGCCGATGTTTAGTGACGAGCTAAAGAAAAATCACAAAAGCATCTTAAAAGATATCATCAAACTTAGCAAAGAAGAGATCGCAGCCCGCGTGCCAGAGGCTACGATGGTCTCAACCTACGTCGAGATCAAAAAGCTTTTTACGACAAAAGAGGCTAGCAAACAAGGCTTTGACCTTGAGCCAGCAAGACTAAAAGAGATTTTAGAGCAGATCAAACGCGGAAAGAAAATTTCAGACGAAGCAAAAGCTAGAATGGCTAAGTCAAACCTCCGTCTAGTCGTAAGTATCGCAAAACGTTATACAAACAGGGGCTTGCCATTTCTTGATCTCATCCAAGAGGGCAACATCGGCCTTATGAAGGCGGTTGATAAATTTGAATATAGAAAAGGATATAAATTTTCAACCTACGCCACATGGTGGATCCGCCAGGCTATCTCGCGCGCTATCGCTGATCAGGCAAGGACGATTAGGATACCTATCCACATGATAGAGACGATAAACCGCATCAACAAAATCAACCGCAAATACCTCCAAGAAGAAGGCAAAGAGCCTGACGTAAGCGTCATCGCAAAAGAGGTCGGACTAAGCGTTGATAAAGTAAAACAAGTGATCAAGATCACAAAAGAGCCTATCAGCCTTGAAGCTCCAATCGCAAACGAAGAGGATGGTAAATTTGGAGATTTTGTTGAAGACAAAACTTCACTATCACCGATAGATCAAATTTTAAAAAGTGACCTTAGAGAGCAGATCGACGATGTGCTTTCACAGCTAAATGAGCGCGAAAAAGCGGTTATTTCGATGAGATTTGGCTTGCTTGAAGATGAGAGCGACCGCACACTTGAAGAGATCGGCAAGGCACTAAACGTCACTCGTGAGCGTGTCCGCCAGATAGAAAGCTCGGCTATCAAGAAACTAAAACACCCAAAAGTTGGTAGAAAACTTAAAAACTACATCGAGGGCTAACAAGCCCTACCCTTTTGGGCATCTGCCCTAAACTCTTTAAATTTATATCCTAGTCTATAATTAAGTTATCCTTGCGACCAAAGCGCCAAAAGATACAAGTAAAAATTTAATGTTTTTGTATAGCGTTTTGCCCTATTTTGGTGTATATACTCTTGTTTAGACAGCTTTTCTTTGAAAAAATTTATAGCATCTATACCCAAAAATTGTTTTAAATATTACATATAGCTCTTATCTTAAAGAATAATTAACTTAACCTTCGTTTTTAGGACACACTTGCTATAAAATTTCAAACGAGAAATATCAAATTTTTGGTTTGCAAATATATTCTAAAATCAAAAAGTAAAGCATAAAAAATAAAAAGAGAGTTTTACCGGCACAAGACCGGTAAAAATTTATTCACCTAGAAGTTTATCTAGTTTTGCAGCCAAGCTCGTAGTGTCGTGAGCTTTAGCCAAAGAGGCAGCATGTAGCTTTAAATTTGCTTGTAAATTTTCTTCCAAGCTCTTTGCGATGTCGCTGCTATCAAGATTTTCTACGCTATTAGCATTTGCTACGCTTCTAGCAGCTAGAGCATTCATACCCTTAAATACAGCATTTTGTGTCGAGCCGATCTCTGAGCGAAGTGAATTTATATTTTTCAAAATATCGCCAGAATTTGAGCCATCCTCTTTAACATTTAAAAGAGCATTTGTGCTTAAATTTATATTTTTTGTGCCATCACCTGTAAAAAAGCCAAGCTCGGCGTCAAAAACGTTTTTGCCGTTAAATTTAGCCTCTTTTACACTGTCGCTCATCGCATTTTTAAGCGAATTTATCTCGCCTTTTATGCCCTTTTGCTCGTTCGCTGAAAGAGCTGGATTTGAAAGCTTGCTTGATAGCTCGCCGATCTTGTCCGCACTCTCACTTAAATTTAAAAGCGTTGAGTCGGCGATCTGAAGCATACCGATCATATCGTTTGCATTTGCCATGTCCTCATTTAGGACATTTGTTTGTGAAAGTAAGCTCTCTGCGATTTGCAAATTTGCACCTGATGCTTTGATCTCGCTATTTGCAGAGATGGCGTTTAGCGCCTTTTTCTCGCTATTTTTAGCTTGATCTAAATAATAGTTTCCTGAAGCCTGGTTTGCAGTATAAGTTCCTAACTTCATATCAACTCCTTTTTTAGTAGTTTCGTGATGGATTTTACTATAAATTTCATAAAAAGTTGCAAAAATATTTCTTAAAGCAAAAAATATTTTTAAAAAGATTTTAGAAAATTTTAAATTTTCTAAAATCAAATTTCATTTTTTAATCCTCTAATCTCACGGCGATTGATCTTTTATGGGCTGTTAGTCCTTCGGCTTCGGCTAGCTGCATGCATGGTTTGCCAAGATGCATGATACCTTTTCTGCTAACTGATATGATAGAGCTTCGCTTCATGAAATTTTCAACTCCAAGCGGCGAGTAAAATCTCGCACTTCCGCCAGTTGGCAAGGTGTGGTTTGGTCCAGTGATGTAGTCGCCCATCGCTTCAGGTGTGAAGTGTCCAAAAAATATCGCTCCAGCGTGTTTTACCTCGTCCATATAGCTCAAAGCGTCGTTTGTAGCGATCTCTAGGTGCTCCACTGCAAGCTCATTCATCAGTTTAAAGCACTCCTCTAGGTCTTTTGCGACGATAATAGCGGCTTTATTTCTCATACTAGCACTAGCGATTGGTTCTCGTTTTAGAGTTTTTAGCTCGTCCTCCACGTGTCTTTGCACCGCCCTTGCGAAGGCCTCCACTGGCGTTATCAAAAAGGCACTTGCGATCTCGTCGTGCTCGGCTTGTGAGAGTAGATCGATCGCTATGTGGCGAGGGTCCGCACTATCATCAGCGATCACGCCTATCTCGCTTGGACCTGCGATCATATCGATATTTACGTCGCCATAAACTAGCTTTTTAGCAGTCGCTACGTAGATGTTGCCAGGTCCTGTGATGACATCGACCTTTGGCACGGTCGCTGTGCCGTAAGCCATCGCTGCAATAGCGCTTGCACCGCCTATTTTAAAGGCTGTTTTGATGCCACATAGATGCATCGCCGCAAGAAGCAGAGGATTTACCTTGCCGCCTGGCGCTGGGGTGCAAACTACGATCTCCTTTACGCCAGCTACGATTGCTGGGATAGCATTCATGAGAAGCGAGCTAGGATATGCCGCCTTGCCGCCTGGGATATAAAGACCAGCGCGATCAACTGGGGTGTATTTTGCGCCAAGTAAGATGTCGTGCTCGTCCTTATAGGTCCAGTCACTTGGTTTTGTGCGCTCGTGATAGCTTTTTATCCTGTCGTGTGCTAAATTTAGAGCCACTCTTAGAGCGTTATCTAGCGAATTGTAGGCCGCCTCCATCTCTTTTACGTCGATTATTATGTCGTTTTTGCTTGTGACACTAAATTTATCAAATTTACTTATCTGGGTAAAAAGTGCGCTATCGCCATCTTTTCTTATCTCGTCTATGATGCCTGTAACCACTGGCATCACGGCACTCATATCATTGTCACTTCGCCTAACAAGCTGCGAAAATTTACTCTCAAAGTCAGCATCGCTGCTGTGTAAAAACTTCATTTATGATCCTTTATTTTTAGTTTTCTCTCATATCTTTGTTTCTGTGTAATGTTACCCAAAATTCCGCCCTGGTGGATATATAAAATTTCGCTCCCAAGCTTGTCTAAATTTGCAAAAAGCGTCATAAAGCCCACTGGGTCGTAAATCAGCTCAAACTCCACGCCACTTTTACAAACCTCAAGCCAAATTTCATAAAGCTCTTTGTATAAATTTCCAAAATAATACTTCTTTGGGGGATTTAAAATTTGCACTTTGCTGTTTTTATCTAGCTCATAAATTTGCTTTTTTAGATAGTCGCTATCCCCTACGCAAGGGGCTGTAAAGACCCTAAGATCGGTGTGTTTTGCCAGATAGCATGCACTTGTGCCAGTGCCTGATGGCAAGAAGATATCAGGCTTTATACCACTTTTTTTGCTCCACTCATTTATCTCTCGTGCCTGCGTGATAAAGCCAAGCTCAGCCTCGCTTTGCGCTACGCCCTCATTTATAAAGAGTGCATTTTTGCTTCTAGCTAGCTCTTTAGCAAATTTCTCACGCTCCTCTTTCACAAAAATTTCCATGCCATTTTCAAGTGCAAATTTAAAATTCCCAACTGGATCTTGCTCTAAATTTGAGCTTAGATGTGAGACGACGTAGTAAAATTTAAGCCCTTTTAGCTTGGCAAAAAGACTTAGGCTATACATGGCATTTGACTGGCTTGAGCCGTGAGATACGATGGCTTTGATGCCGCTAAGATCAGCCTTTAGAAAATACTCTAGTTTTCTTGCTTTATTGCCGTTAAACTTGCCTAGCAAGTCATCTCTTAAAAGCCAAAATTCTCGCCCTCTTAAGCGAATTTTATCAATCACCCTTAAACTCCAAAAATTTCTCTATCTCGTTGATAGCCTCTTTGTTTGAGAGTGAAAATTTGATCTCGATGCGCCTTGAAGCGTCCTTGTCCTCGGCTCCGTCTTTAAAAACTAGCTCGTTGTAGCTTCTGCCACTTGCGACAAGCAGCTTTCTAAGGCGCGCATCGTCGCTAAATGAGTTTATAAACTCCATAACCGCATAGGCTCTTTTTTGCGAAAGCTCTAAGTTATAAATGTAGCTTCCATCGCTATCTGTAAAGCCCTCTATGACGATCTGGTCGATATTTGAGGCGATCTCTTTATCATTTAAAAGCACGTCAAAATACTTACTAAGCGTGGCCTTTAGCTCTCCTTTGACATCTTCTTTTAAGACCGCGCTGCCCTTATCAAAAAGCACTGATGAGCTAAGCTTTAGCGCGCCTGAGTTTGGGTCGATCTCGATGCTAGATCCTAGCCTGTCTTTTAGGGCGGAGATCACTTTTACTTTTATGCCAGTTAGGTTTTTGACCCTGTCACGAGTGATGTTTAGATCCCTTAAAAGCTCGTCATATCTAGCCTCTTTTTTGCTCACTTGCTCGAGCAAGAAGGCGATCTTGGCTAAATTTTTCTCGCTACTTGCATTTGCCTCGCTAAGCGCTCTATCTTTTGATGAAATTTCATCATTTAGCACGATCATCTTTTGGTTTAGATCAAAAATGCTGACATTTAGCTCTTTTATGCTCGCATTTGCGTCCTTGTTTTCGTTTATGAGCTGGGCTAGTTTTTCTTTTAGGGCGTCTATTTGAATGACAAAAATTTCATTTGATTTTTTTAAATTTATGTTTTCGTCGCTTATCTTTGAAAGCTCGCTTTTTAGGGCGTCATTTAGCTCTTCAAGGGTGAAATTTCTGCCCTGGGCGTCTTTTAAATTTGCTAAAGCTGTGATGATGGCTTGCTCTTTATTTTCAAGGGTGTTTTGAGTTAGGACGTATTTTACGACGACAGCGCCGATTAGCAGCATAAAAACAAAGAGCAGACCCGCCATCAAGTCCGCGTACGAAACCCAAAAGCTCGATTGATCTTCGTTATTTTTGTTTATTTTCATTGCACTAGATTTTCGATTTTTTCTATTACAGAATTTGCTTCTTTATCGATCTCGTCTATGTTCTTCTTAAGCTCAGCAATGAGGCTCTCACGCTCTTTTTCGCGCTCCAAGCTCCTGCCCTCTTGCTCATAAGCCGCCTTAAATATCGTCGCACTCTCCACGAGCGAGGTTCTAAATGCCTTTAGTGCCTCGTTTTGCTCTTTCATCAAAGAGAGAGAAAATTCTTTTAAAATGGCGTCAAAACTCTTGATAGTCTGCTCAAATTTAAGCTGGCTCTCTTTTGTGGCGTTTAAATTTCTACTAAAAATTTCGCCAAGCTTTGCATGCTCGGTTAAAATTTTAACCTCCATATCCTTAAAGGCATTAGAAAACGCGCCAACCGCCTTTAATATATCGGAGTGGATTTTTACAAATTCATCTTGTTTTAGCCCAGATTCATTTAGCATTTTTAAATTTGCGCTAAGCTCTGCCTTGCTTTGATTGATGATATTTTTTTCAACCTCGCAAAGCTCTTTTAGGCTGTTAAATTTCTCATTTGTCTGCTCGCTTAGCTCTTTTATAAATTTATCATCAAGCACCATTTTAAAGGCATCGTGACTATCTTTAAAGTAGCCTACACTTGCCTTCATGAAATTTGCATTTAGCTCATTTTCCTGCCAGAAAAACTCACGGCTTAGCTCTTTTTGCTCGCTATAAAATCTCTCAAATTTACTAATGCCGATCTTTTCAAAGAACATCCACCAAAGCGCTAAAAATATGCCGTATATCGATACATAAAATGCCGTAGCCACGCCGTTTAGCAGTATAGCAATCTCTTTTTCAAGTCCGTTTGCGGTGCTTGAGCTAAAGCTTGGCATAGAGATAGCGATACTGATAAATGTGCCCAAAATTCCAAGCATAGGAAAGACTGCTTGGCCGATGTTTGCTAGGTTGTCATTTCTAAAATTTCTTGTATAGCTCTCAAAAAAATCTTCAAATTTAGCGTTTGCCTTTTTGACGCTTGAAATTTCAAAAAGGTGAGTGATGATAAATTCTTTTAGCCTTATCTTGTAGTCTTTGGCATTTGCTAAGAAATTTGAGTAAGCGACCAAAGCGCTGTGGCGTGAAAATATAAAAGCGACAAAGAGTATAACGCCCATCATAACGATGGTGTGAAGCTTCATCTGAAAATTTATAACGCCAAGATACGCTAGTATCGCCAAGATATAGATAGCTAAAGGGATAAAGATAACTTTAAAAAAGACAAAGAAAGAGTGAGCTTGGCGCTCTTTTGGCACGCTTAGCTCACTAAAATCATTTTGATTTTGCATAGGATTAGTTCCTATTTAGGCAGTTTAAGTCACTAAAAGCAGTCTGAAGACGTTTAACCATACTCTCCTCGCCACTTCTTAGCCATTTCCTTGGATCGTAGTATTTTTTATTTGGCTTATCATCGCCCTCTGGGTTGCCGATCTGACCTTGCAAGTATGCTCTATTTTTAGCCTCATACTCGCGTACGCCGTCCCAAAATGCCCACTGAGTATCGGTATCAATGTTCATCTTAATAACGCCGTAGCTTACAGCATTTTTGATATCTTTTAGCTCGCTGCCGCTACCGCCGTGAAATACAAAATTTACTGGCTTATCGCTTTTTGTGTTAAATTTCTTAGCGACATAGGCTTGTGAGTTTTTAAGAATTTCTGGTCTTAGCACGACATTGCCTGGTTTATAAACGCCGTGAACGTTGCCAAAGCTAGCTGCGATGCTAAATTTATCGCTTATCTTGCTTAGTCTTTCATAAGCAAGCGCGACATCCTCTGGCTGAGTGTAAAGAAGTGCGTTATCAACACTTGTGTTATCTACGCCATCTTCTTCGCCACCAGTGACGCCAAGCTCGATCTCTAGGCTGATGCCAAGCTCGCTAAGCTCTTTTAGATACTTCTCGCACGTGCTTAAATTTTCGTTGATATTCTCTTCGCTAAGATCAAGCATGTGAGAGCTAAAAAGTGGCACGCCGTGAGTTTTTTTATACTCATGACTTGCTTTTACTAGCTCATCTATCCAAGGCAAAAGCTTTCTAGCAGCGTGGTCAGTGTGTAAGATGACTGGCACGCCGTAAGCCTTGGCAAGCAGATGAACGTGCTTTGCTCCAGCGATCGCACCAAGAACGGCTGCATTTTCGCAGGCTTTACCAGCGTAAAAACCTGCACCGCCATTACTAAACTGAACGATAACAGGCGAGTTAGCAACCTTTGCTGCTTCTAAAACAGCATTTACTGAGTCGCTGCCTACGACATTTACAGCAGGTATTGCAAAACCTTGCTCTTTGGCATAAGCATAAAGTTTTGTTACATCATCTCCGCTTAAAACACCAGGTTTTACGATATCTAAAACGCCCATTTTATCCTCCAAATTTTATTTGTATTCTATCTTTGCTTTTTGGCGTAGAGCTTCACTTTTTTGTCTAACAGCAGCTTGGAATTTCTCCATTTTTACAGCTTGCTCGATCTCTGGTTTTGCTTGTTCAAAGCTTACAGTGCCAGCAGCTTTGCCATCTTCTTTTAAGATAACGTGGTAGCCAAACTGAGTTTTAACTGGCTTAGTTGAAACTGTGCCATTAGCCATTGAAAATGCTGCGTCTGCAAAAGGTTTTACCATTTGGCTTTGACCAAACCAGCCAAGCTCGCCGCCGTGTGCTGCTGAGCCTTTGTCGATTGATTTTTGGCTTGCTAGCTCTGCAAATTTCTTAGTTAGAGCCTCGCCTTTTAAATTTTTAAGTTGAGCGATGATATCGTTTGCTGTTTTTTCATCTTCAACTAAGATATGTCTTGCTCTTGCTTGAGCTGGTTGGTTCATGCTAGCTTTGTTTTTGTTGTAAAAATCTCTTAAATCGCTATCGCTTACTTTTATACCGTCAAATAATTTTCTCATATAAAGCTCAACTGCGATGCCTTCTTGTGCAGCTTTTACAGCCTTGATGTAATCAACATCTTTTTCAATGCCTGTCGCTTTTGCGTCTTTTAAAAGAAGTTTTCTGTTGATTAGATCGTCGATTATACGTTTTTTCTCATTTGGTTGAAGCTTGCTAGCGTCAAAACCTGGCATAGCCGCTGATAAAAGAGCTGAGATATCGCTATCGTTTATAGCATCGCCATCAACTGTTGCAACTACTGCTGCGTTTAGAGTGACAGCTGCAGCTAAACTTAAAACCGCTGGAAACAAAAATTTTTTCATATAAATCCTTTAAAAAATTGATTTTATGGGCAAAATTATATCAAATAATGCGGTAACTTTTCGTTTAACTTGCAATTTTAGGTAAAATAGCCAAATGAGAACAAAAAAAGATATTTTAGAGATAAAAAAGAGGCTTTTAGAAGAGTTTAAAGACGCCAAAAGCGAGCTTAAATTTAGAAATTTATATGAACTTCTTGTCTGCGTCATGCTCTCAGCTCAGTGCACAGACAAAAGGGTAAATTTGATCACACCTGCCCTATTTGAGGCGTATAAAGACATTTTTGAGCTAGCAAGTGCAAATTTAGCCAGTCTAAAGCTCATGATAAACTCGTGCAGCTTTTTTAACAACAAAGCCGTAAATTTGATTAAGATGGCAAACAGCGTGGTTGAGCTTTATAACGGAGAAATTCCGCTTGATGAAGAGAAGCTAAAAGCCCTTGCTGGAGTTGGGCAAAAGACCGCCCACGTCGTGCTTTTAGAGGCTACAAACGCAAACGTCATGGCTGTTGATACGCATGTTTTTAGAGTATCACACAGGCTTGGCTTAAGCGAGGCAAAGACGCCAGAAGCGACTGAGGATGATCTAAGCCGTGCCTTTAAAACTGATCTTGGCAAGCTTCATCAAGGCATGGTGCTTTTTGGGCGCTACACCTGCAAGGCTAAAAAACCGCTTTGTTTTGAGTGCATATTAAGTGATCTTTGTAAGAGCAAAGATAAGGTGATATAGATAAAATTTGCTAGAAATTTCTAGCAAATTTTACTTTTTATGAGTTATATTTTTTAACGATACCGCGAACGACTTTTTCTATAAAAAGTGCAGAGGCTACTTCGCAGTGCTCTCTTGTAGAGTGAGGTGAGTAGATATTTGGTCCAATAGAACATGCACTAAGACCTGCTTTTTTCTCC
>NZ_ANNG01000052.1 GCF_000466685.1 Campylobacter concisus UNSWCS | reverse complement strand
TTTATGAACGAGCATATCACGCTTCCAAATTTAGTGGCAAGTGGCAACGAGACCTGAATTTGGTAAGTTGCTAAGGCGAGTGAGCAAAGTTTTAAAATTTGCAAATTTGTTTTGCTAAATCAGATGAGTAATAAGTAAATTTTAAAATTTCATGAACGAGTAATTTCGGCTCTGATTTTAGTGGCAAGCTTTGCGAGACCTAAAATCAGTAGTCAATTCTTAGGAGTAAATGAAAGTTTAAAATTTACCAGAGCTTCATATATGCAAAATTACCTACTAAAATTTGACTTCGCTTGCAACTTAGCTCAAATTTTAGAGCCAAAACAAATCCGTTCAGTCTCGTTTTATTTCGCTTTTTATAAAATCACCAAAACACTAGCAAAATGGGAGGCAAAATGCTTGATATTATCATCCTTGCTGTCTTAGTATATTTTGCAACATTCTTATTTATGCTTTTTATACTCGCCTTTTTTGCATTTTGGTATATAAGCGTGCCGCTACTTGTCATCTACATCGTTATAAAATTTATATGGCAAGCAAAAGAGTGCGAGAGGATACATGGCAAGTTTGAGTAAATTTTAAATTTCTAGCCCAAAATGAGCTAGAAATTTCTTTATTCTAGGGCTTGGGCTATATCAGCTATCAGATCCTCGGCGTTTTCAAGGCCTATGCTAACTCTTATCAGCTCTTTTGTGATGCCAGCTTTGATGAGCTCTTCGCTGCTTAGCTGCTGGTGAGTTGTTGAGGCTGGGTGTGTGATGAGTGACTTTGTATCGCCGATATTTACTACGATCTTAAAGAGTTTTACGCGCTCTAGCATCTTTTTTGCGCGCTCAAAGCTATCAGTCTCAAAGCAAAATAGTCCATTTGCCATGCCATCTTTAAAGTATTTTTGCGCCTTTGCGTGATCTACGTTGTCGGCAAGCCCTGGGTATGCCACGCTTTTTATATGTTTGTGAGAGTTTAGAAATTTAGCCACTTTTAGCGCGTTTTGCGAGTGTCTTTCAACCCTAACAGCGAGCGTTTCAAGCCCTTGTATGAGCTGCCAAGAGTTAAACGGAGAGATCACAGCGCCGATGTCGCGCACGATGGCAAGCCTCATTCTTAGCGTGTAGATGTCAAAATGGTCCGTCATATCAGCATATACGATGTCGTGATAGCTCGCGTCTGGGACGTTAAAGTGCTCATATCTCTTGTTGCCTTTTAGCTTCTCGTTTAGGTGATTTGCACTTACAACGACACCTGCTAGGCTAAGACCCTGACCGCTCATATATTTGCTAGCGCTATGCACGCAAACATCGACTCCGTGGCGAAGCGGCTGAAAGATGATAGGCGTTGGCACGGTGTTATCAGTGATGCTGATGATGCCATATTTGTTTGCGATTTCTACGATTTTTTCGATATTTGGGATAGAAATTTGCGGATTTGAAAGCGTTTCAAAAAATATAGCCCTAGTTTTTTCGTCTATCAAGCCCTCTAGATCATCGGCCGTGTCGCTGTCAAAGACTCTAGCTTCTATGCCAAATCTCTTTAGCGTGTGCGTAAAAAGCACTGTCGTGCCGCCATAAATTTTCTTAGCAATAATGATATTATCGCCTGCTTGGGCTAAATTTATTATGCTGTAAAACAAAGCTGACTGACCGCTTGCAGTCGCTATCGCAGCGGCTCCGCCCTCTAGTGCAGCGACCCTTTTTTCAAAGATATCTGTCGTTGGGTTGCTAAGTCTTGTGTAGATGTAGCCGTTATCTTTTAGATCAAACCTAGCAGCTGCTGTCTCGGCACTTCCAAAGTCATAAGCTGTGCTTTGAAAAATAGGTACAGCCATCGTGCCAAAGCCCCCCTGAGTGTCGTAGCCTACGTGGATCGCAGCGGTTTCTTGCCTCATTTTTGCTCCTTGTTTAAGTAATTTTGGCGTAAATTATACATTAGCAAAGCCAAAATTTAGGGGATAAAATCAAATTTTGATATAATTTGCCAAAAAAAAGGAAAAATTTGAACCAAGTCACGGACAAATTTAAGCGTGTAAAATATCTTCGTGCGCTAGAAAAATTTGCAAAATCAGCGATAAACGGGCTAAAAAGAGATGACTTTGACGAGACTGAATTTCGCCAAAGAGTGGAGAAAAACGCGAAAGTCATCGAAAAAATAGAGGCTGTTTATCTTGATCAGCCATACTCAAAGGCGCTAGAAAATTTTATAAATTTGCTTATCAAAAATGCGCCAAAAGAGGAGCTTTTAAAGGCGGCAAATCTACTTGATAAGCTAAAAAATCAAAAGACGTATAAGAAAGAAAAACATAAAAATAAATTTAAGGATGAGGATTGAAAGTAGTTATTTTTGATATGGATGGCACGGTGATAGATAGCGGCGAGGCGATATATAAAACGGTAAATGAAGTAAGAGATGAGCTAAGCTTAGCGCCACTTGATAAGGAATTTATCATAAAAGCGATTAATGAGCCAGGTAGAAATTTGGCCCTTGAGTTTTACGGCATAGACACGCCAAGCAAGAGTTTAAAAGAGGGTTTTGAAGAGAAATTTAAGAAATTTTACGATGAGTGTGCGACTACCTATGATGGTGTAAAAGAGCTTTTGCAAAAGTGCAAAGAGGCTAAATTTAAGATCGTTTTGGCAAGCAACGCACCGCACGATACGCTAGAGAAAATTTTAAAGAAAAATGAAATTTATGAGCTATTTGACGAGGTCATAGGCGCTAGCAAGGAGATACCGCAAAAGCCTGATCCTGCGATGCTTCACCTAGCTGTTAGTAAAACTGGAGCCAGCAAGGCGATCTTTGTAGGAGACAGCCTAAAAGACGAGCTAGCTGCCAAAAATGCAAATATGCCATATGTGCAAGTTTGCTGGGGATTTGGCGAGGAGAGCAAAACTGCCACGTATAACGCCAAAAATGTTAGCGAGGCTTGGGAGATAATATTAAATTTTTAACTTAGTTTTAATTGGCTATAATCTTAAGAAATTTTCAAAGAAACAGCGATGATAGATATATTTGAGGGCAGTGCGAGGGATAAATTTTATGACATTTTGTTTAACGCAAATGCCGTTTTGGTTAAAAACGAGATAGATAAAATTTTTGAGAAATTTGTGGCTATGAGCGAGCTTTGCGAAAAGCATGGCGTTGGTGAGGACGAGATTAGAAATTTTATAGCCTCAGAGCAAGATAAAGTTTATAACGGAGTAAATGACCTATATATCGAGCTTAGCGGAGAAATTTTAAGCCAAAATGAGTAAAATTTTTGCGCTCATTGCTTTGCTTGCTGCTCTTGTCTTTGCAAAAGAGCCAAATTTTGACCCAAACTCGGTGCATACATTTGAGCTTAAAAAAGATGAGTGGGCGAGAGTTTTTATAACTGAGAAGCGAACTCAAAGGGTTGAAACGTTTGACTTTCGCTGGACGCTATTTGATAGCACAAATATCACCGTGCAAAGCTTTTTTAGGCGCTATCCAAGGCAGATGGTCTTTTCGCTAAGACAAGGACAAAACACCTACATGCAGCGAGTTTTGCCTGATTTTATGATGCCGCCAAACGAGAGCGTGAGCCTTTATATATCATTTATTGATTTTAAGGATAAAAAGGCGCATTTTAGGGTGGCGCTGCTAGATGAGAGCAAGCGTGTGGATGTGGGTTTTAGAGATCCGCATGAGGATAAATAGAAGGACAAAAATGGATAAAATCGATGAAATAATGAGCAAATTTATAAGCGAGCTTGGCTATAAAGAGGCGTTTGAGATGTTTTTAAAGATAAGCTCAGGCAAGAAGCTACGCTCAAAACTTCTTTTAAAGATCGCAGGAGAGAGTGAAATTTCACTTAAACTTTGCGCTATCATCGAGCTCATCCACCTTGCAAGCTTATTGCACGACGACGTCATAGACGAGGCAAATATAAGACGCGGCAAACCAAGCATAAACGCACTTTTTGGCAGTAAAAACTCAGTCATGCTAGGCGACATCCTCTACTCAAAGGCTTATTTTGAGCTTACAAAATTTGATCCAAGCATCGCAGCTGTCATCTCAGATGCGGTCAGCAAACTAAGTATCGGCGAGATGATGGATGTTAAAATGGCTGAAAATTTTAATGAAAACGAGCAAGAATATTTAAAAATGATCTACTATAAAACAGCTGTTTTGATAGAGGCCACGGCTATTTGCGGGGCAAAGCTAGCTGGCAAAGATAGCGAGAAATTTGGCATTTATGGCAAAAATTTAGGCCTTGCATTTCAGATCGTTGATGATATCTTAGACATCACTCAAGATGAAAAAACGCTTGGCAAACCAGCGCTTAACGACTTTGTCGAGGGCAAAACGACACTCCCATACATTTATCTTTATAAGAGCCTGGACGAGGCTGGTAAAACAAAGCTTAGATCGCTTTGGGCAAAGAAGTTAAACGCGGATGAAATTTCATGGCTAAAAGAAAATTTTGATAAAGCTAGCTCACTTAGCAAGGCTATAAGCGAGGCAAAAAGGCTTGGAGCTGAAGCAATAGAAGCGATAAGAGAGTATAAAAACGCTGAGCTTGAAGGGATCATAAAAAGCATGATAGATAGGGAATTTTGATGCACTATTTAGACATAAGTTTTACATATAAAAATACTGATATTTCGGTCAGAGAAAAGCTTGCATTTGATAGTGACGATAAAAAAGAGCAAATTTTAAAGCTGATAAACTCAAACAAAAACATAAAAGAGAGCATGGTGCTAAACACCTGCAACCGCGTCGAGATCATAGCTAGCGTGGAGGATGTAAAGGCTGCCACTGCTCATATAATCAGGTGTATGTCGATATTTTCAGGCGTTTTTGAAGATGAGCTTTATGAGAGAGCTGACATCTACGAAAACAGCGGTGCCGCCCACCACCTATTTGCTGTGGCAAGCTCGCTTGATAGCCTAGTCGTTGGCGAAACGCAGATAGTTGGCCAGCTAAAAAATGCCTTTAAATTTGCTTATGACAACAACTCATGTGGCGAAGATATCAGTAAGATCATCCACTACGCATGTAAGTGCGCTGCCAAGGTTAGAAACGAAACTCAAATTTCTAAAAACCCGATCTCAGTTTCAAGCGTCGCCGTAGCAAAAGCAAAAGAAATTTTTGGCACGCTTGAGGGCAAAACGGCTATCGTCGTGGGCGCTGGCGAGATGGGCGAGCTAGCAGCAAAGCACCTCATATCAAGCGGCGCAGAGGTGATCATTATAAACAGAAGCTCCGAGCGCGTTGAGCAGTTAGTTGATAGCTTAGGAGATAGCGCGAGCTGGGATAGCATATTAAAACTAAAAGAATACGTAAATAACTACGATCTCATCTTCTCAAGCACTGCAGCCCCACACGCCATCATCACAGGCGAGATCATCGAGCCAAGAGAATTTCACAGATACTTTTTTGATATCGCCGTGCCAAGGGACATCGATCTTTTAAACACGGAGCTTATCAGCGTCTATACGGTCGATAGCTTAGAGGAGATCGTGCGTAAAAATTTAGCCCTCAGAGAAGAGCAGGCGCAAAAGGCCTACTCGATCGTCGGTCAAGACACGAGCGAGTTTTTAAAGACTTTAAAAGAAGATATGAGCGTGCCTCTTATAAAATCAATCCGCAAGCAGGCCGAAATTTGCGCGAAAAATGAGCTAGAAAAGGCGATGAAAAAGGGCTATTTAAAACACAGCGATTATGATGAGGCGCAAAAGCTCATTCATCAAGTCTTTAAAGCCTTTTTGCACCAACCAACGATGAAGCTAAAAGGGCTTGCAGACGAGGAGAGAGCGAGCGAGCTTTCAAACGGAGTTAAATTTTTATTTGACATAAAAGATGAACAAAATTTTCAAGCAGGAGATATAGATGAAATTTAGTAAATTTTACGCCCCAACTACCAAAGAAGCGCCAAAAGATGCATCTTTACCAAGTCATCAGTTTTTGATAAGAGGTGGCTTTGTTGAGCAGATCGGCTCTGGGCTTTATAACTATCTGCCGCTTGGAAAGATCATGCACGATAAAATTTCACGCGTGGTGAAAGAGGAGATGAACGAGGCTGGCGCGCTAGAGGTGAGCTTTAGTGTGGTCACTTCAGGCGAGCTTTGGAAGCAAAGTGGCCGCTACAACGTCTTTGGTAAGGAGCTTTTGCGCTTTAAAGATAGAAAAGAAAATGACTTTGTGCTAAGCCCCACAAATGAAGAGGCAGCCGTTGCTTTGGTGCGTGGCAAGGTGACTAGCTACAAGCAGCTACCACTAAATTTATACCAGATAAACACTAAATTTCGTGATGAGGCAAGACCACGCTTTGGCTTGCTAAGAGGGCGCGAATTTACGATGAAAGATGGTTATAGCTTTCACTCTAGCAAAGAGGATCTAAAACGTGAGTTTGACCTTATGGAGGCAACTTACAGTAAGATTTTTACTCGTTTGGGGCTAAATTTTAGAGCCGTAGAGGCTGATAGCGGAGCCATAGGAGGAAGTGGCAGTAAAGAATTTATGGTGCTTGCAAGTAACGGAGAGGACGACATACTTTGCTGCGAGGCTTGCAGATACGCTGCAAACGTCGAGGCTGCAAGGCGCAAACCAAGAGTTAGCGAGGCTGAAGCGCCAGAGGCAGACGCGGCTAAATTTCTAACGCCAAATGCAAAAACTATAAAAGATGTCGCTGAGTTTTTCAAAGTTAGCGAGTTTTACTGCATAAAAGCTGTTATGAAAAAGGCGATCTATGAGGATAAAGAGGAGGTCGTGGTCTTTTTTGTAAGGGGCGATGATGAGCTTCAAGAGACAAAGGCGCAAAACGCTTGCAAGGCGCTTGAGCTTGTAGATGCCAGTGAGGCTGACGTGGCTAAAGCTGGATTATCTGCTGGATTTTGCGGACCAGTTGGGCTAAAAGATGTGAAATTTTTTATAGATAACGAGCTAAGGGGCACAAATAACATGATATGCGGCGCTAACGAGAAGGATTATCACTTTGTTGGCGTTAGTGTTAGCGGATTTAACGAAGAGAGATTTAAAGACCTTGTAAAGGTAAAAGAGGGCGATAAATGCCCAGTTTGTGGCGGAAATTTAAAACTTAGCAAAGGCATAGAAGTCGGTCATATCTTTCAGCTAGGCGATAAATATTCAGCTGCGATGAATGCGACATATCTTGATGAAAACGGCAAGGCAAAGCCATTTTTGATGGGCTGCTACGGCATTGGCATAAGCAGGCTGATCGCTGTGATGATAGAGGCTAGCCACGACGAGAAGGGCTGCATCTGGAAAAAAGAGTGCGCGCCGTTTGATGTGGAGATCATCATCTCAAATTTAAAAGATGAAGCGGGCGTGAAATTTGCATTTGAGCTTTATGAGAGCCTTAAAAAAGCTGGCGTTAGCGTCATAATCGACGATAGAAACGAGAGATTTGGCGTTAAGATGAATGACTTTGAACTTATCGGCTTTCCTTATGCGCTGCTTGTTGGTAAAGAATTTGCAAATGGCAAGGTCGAGTTTATCACAAGAGATGGGCTAAGCAAAGAGACGATAGAGGCAAACGAGGCCTTTAGAAAGATAAAAGAAAGTTTATGAGATTTTTTGCATTTTTGTTTTTTTTGATAGAAGCGGTCTTTATCTATCTTTTTGTTGATAAATTTGGCTTTTTAAACTACTTTCTTGAGGTGCTGGTCTCTGGATTTGTGGGCATCGCACTTCTTTTTAATGCTGGATTTTCTAGCTTAAATTCGCCTCAAGCGGCATTTAAAAGCTTTCTTGGCGGAAATTTATTTAGTCAGTTAGGATTTAGCTTTGGCGGAGCGTTGCTGTTTTTGCCAGGAATTTTAACGGATATTTTTGGCATAGCCGTGGTTGTTTTTTCTTTAGTGTTTAAGAAAAATGCAGCGAAAAATGAGAGCTATCAGGAGTTTAAATTCCAAAACTTTAGCGAGCAGGGCAGTAAAAAAGATGATGGAGAGATCATCGACGTTGAGGTCATCGAAGAGCCAAAAAGAGTAAATTAGGAGAGATGATGAAAGAGATAAAAATAGCAACTAGAAAGAGTATCTTAGCGCTTTGGCAAAGCGAGCATATCAAGGCTAGGATCGAGGCGCAGCACAAGGGCGTGAAGGTCGTGCTTGAGGGCATGAAGACAAAGGGCGACGTGATACTTGACACGCCACTTGCAAAGATCGGCGGCAAAGGGCTTTTTACAAAAGAGCTTGAAGATAGCATGCTAAAAGGTGAGACTGACATCGCCGTGCATAGCCTAAAAGACGTGCCAGTAGTCTTTCCAAAAGGGCTTAAGCTAGCGGCCATTTGCTCACGTGAGGATACAAGAGATGCGATGATAAGTGAGAAATTTGCTAAATTTAGCGACCTACCGCACGGCGCAAAAGTTGGCACAACGAGCCTGCGCCGCAAGATGCAGCTACTTATCATGAGGCCTGATCTTGAGATCATCTCGCTTCGTGGAAACGTGCAAACTAGACTTAGAAAGCTAAAAGAGGGCGAATTTGACGCGATCATTTTGGCGATGGCTGGCATAAATCGCCTAAATATCAAGGCTGAAGTGGCACACATCTACACATTTGGCTTTGACGAGATGATACCTGCGATGGGTCAGGGCGCTCTTGGCGTCGAGGCTAGAGATGAGAAGCAAATTTTAGAGCAGATTGACTTTCTAAATGATGAAAATGCGGTCATCGAAACGACCATAGAGCGTGACTTCGTAAGCGTTTTAGAGGGGGGTTGCCAAGTGCCAATAGGCATAAGCGCAAGGCTAAAGGGCGATGAAATTTCTATCGATGCGATCGTTGGTCTGCCTGATGGAAGCGAGTTTATAAAAGATAGCTTAAAGACTAGCAAAGATAAATTTCAAAGTGTCGGCAAGGAGCTAGCACACAAATTTATAGAAAAAGGGGCGAAAGAGCTACTAAAACGCGCTGAAGAGATGGCATAAGCGTGTTTGAGCTAAAATTTAAAGCAAAAGCCCTAAGTGCTACCAAAAATAGCAAAGACAACTACTATATGATCGGTCTTGCAGACGACAAATATAACTACAAAAACTACATCATCTTTCAAAGACCGATCAAACTAAAAAAAGGTGACGACGAAAACGCCGACATAAACGGCCTATATGCAGAGTGCAATGGCGATGTTTGTTATAACGCTTGCAAAAGGGTGAAGATCACTGATAAGAGCATCATTTTTGAGGTGCAAGATAGTCTCATTTGCGTAGATACGGAGGTCGTAAAGCTTAATGAGCGCTTTATGAAATATAGCAAAGAGATATTTGGCGAGCTGCTAGAGTAGTTTTAAATTTAATCATTCGCCTGCTGTTACGCCACTTTTTTAGCCACGATGATAGATTATAAATTTATTATCTTTACGATAAAAAACAGACACGCACAAACTGCCTTTGTGTGCAATAACAAAATATTAGCATCGCCTTTTTTATCAAATTTTAGCTATCATCTTTGAAAATTTAAGGGAAAAATATGGACTACATCAAGCTTTTAAAAGATAACGGCCTACTTAGGGTGATCAATGAGCCAGTAGATATCGACCTAGAGATCGCGCACGCTAGCTACATCGAGGTCAAGCGCGAGGGCTCACAGGCACTTCTTTTTACAAATCCAGTCTGCAAAAAAACTGGGCGTAAATTTGCCCCTGTGCTTACAAATATCTACGGCTCAAAAAAGGCTCTTGAGCTGATATTTGGCGTGGGGCCTGACGAGATCGCAGCCGAGATAGAAAAGCTTTTAAAGCCCAAAAAACCTGGAAATTTCAAAGAGAAGCTTGACTTTTTGGCCTATCTTTTTAACATGAGAAAAATTTTTACCAAAAGGTTAAAGGGTGAGGGTGAGTGCCAGCAGGTCAAATTTATAGGCGAGCAGGCTGATCTTTTGAGCCTACCTGCGCTAAAGACCTGGCCGCATGACGGAGGTGCTTTTATCACGATGGGGCAGGTCTATACGCAAAGTCTTGATGGCGCGCTGCAAAATTTAGGTATGTATAGACTGCAAATTTATGATAAAAACCGCCTTGGTATGCACTGGCAGATCCACAAAGACGGTGCAAATTTCTTTCACGAGTATAAGCGCGCAGGCCGTAAGATGCCAGTCTCTGTGGCAATCGGTGGCGATCCACTCTACATCTGGTGCGGTCAAGCGCCGCTGCCAAAGGGAGTCTTTGAGCTACTACTTTATGGCTTTATCCGCAAAGAGCCAGCCAAGCTTGTAAAGTCGCTAACCAATGAAATTTACGTCCCGCACGACGCCGACTACATTATAGAGGGCTTTGTCGATACGGCCAAGAGCGAGCTTGAGGGGCCATTTGGCGATCACACTGGCTTTTACACGCCAGTTGAGCCGTTTCCAGTGATGGAGGTTACGGCGATAACGAGCAAGCGTGAGCCCGTATTTCACGCAACCGTGGTTGGCAAGCCGCCGCTTGAGGATAAATACATGGGCTGGGCGACTGAGCGCATTTTCTTGCCACTTTTGCGAACGACCGTGCCAGAGCTGCTAGACTACAACATGCCTGAAAATGGCGTCTTTCACAACCTTATCCTAGCCAAGATCAACGCCCTTTATCCAGCGCACGCAAAGCAGGCGATGCACGCGTTTTGGGGAGTTGGGCAGATGAGCTTTGTAAAACATGCGATCTTTGTGGGTAACGATGCACCAGAGCTAGCAGAATACGACAAATTTGCGGACTTTGTGCTTGATAGATTTGGCAGTGAGAGTGTGCTGATAAGCCAAGGCGTGTGCGATCAGCTCGATCACGCCAGTCCAAACTCGTGCTTTGGCGGCAAGCTAGGCATCGACGCGACGCAGGACTTTTGTAAATTTAGCCCTGAGGTATTAAGCGACGATGGGCTTTTGGCTAAATTTCAAAGCGTTGTGCCAAATGTTAAGGAGCTTAGGCAGTTTAAAACCAGGAGCAAAACGCCTATTTGCGTTATTAAATTTGAAAAAGATCGCCCTGTAAAAGAGCTATTTGAAAAGCTTTTAGCCTTTAAAGAATTTTTCAAGCTTCTCGTTGTCGTCGATATGCAAAACTACTTAGAAAACCAATATATGCTGCTTTGGCGCGTGACAAATAACATAGATGCCTTGCGTGATATCTACGCAGAGGGCGAAAATTTCTGCGTGGATGCGACGAGCAAGGACGAGCTAGAGGGCTATACGCGTGGCTGGCCTATGCAAACTGACTGCGAGCGCGAAGTGGTGGCTGAGCTTGTGAAGCGAGGCATAGTGAAAGATGAACCAGAGCTTTTTCATAAATTTGAGATATTTGGGTAGAGTTGTAGCCTAGTGGCTTTGGCACGCTCGTGTGCAAAAGCGGCAAGAAAATGCGCTCAGTCGCCCAACCCTTTTTTTAATCCATGTAGTGATATTCAAGCGGCTACTTGCCTGTCGCAGTCGTGTGAAATGCCGCCTCCCTGTTTGCTGGCCGTCTTCATCGCTAAGAATGGCTCGATCGGCGCATAAAGCCAGCGTGATCGCTCAAGTTCGCTCTTGGCCGTATAGGCAAAGCTCTTGATTATTAAGCTTTAAATTTGATTTAGCATTTTGGCTTGATAAAATTGCTTTTAAGTTCAAAAAAGATTGGTTTTTGTGCTTAAAAATGGCTTAATTTAAGGCCATTTTTATATCACAGCATAAAAATTTCTTGCCATTATTATGAAAATTTCTAGTTAAATTTGGTTGGCTTGGTTGGCTTGAAAACTACCAAAATTTACACCAGAAAACACAAATTTTTAAATTTAGCATATCAAATTTCTAAAAATACTAAAAATAATATATAAAAAATTACGTAAAATAATATGATTTTGCTTTATTGGAGGTAAAATTTAGAGTGGTGTGCTAGGAAATTTTAAATTTGATCTATTACGATGTGTGTAAAAACTTTAAATTTAAAAACCTAGAAGTGCAGAAAACATTTAAATTTAAAAAAACAGAAGTGTTAAGACTTTTAATTTTAATAAAGCTAGTAGGTGGCGGCATGTTTTTATAAAGCTGTGTTGTGCCTGTTTTGGTAAATTTGCATGTAAATATAAAGCCTGCCTGCCTGACTTTTGCAAGTATTTTTTAAGTTTTTAAATAGTTAAAGTTAGCGTATTGGATCAAATTTAAAATAGTGAGCTTGTGGAATTTAAAATAAACTAGCAAATTATAGATTGTTTTTTTTAAGTCAGGCTGTGCGCTTGTTTTGTGTTGAACTATAAAACTTTGCCTGCTGGTCTTTTACTTTAAAACAAATTTAGAAGAAAACCTGACAAAATTTAAAATAAAGCCAGTAAATTTGACATATAAATTTGCTAGATGAAGCCATTAAATGACGATCTGCTTGGCTGCTTTTAGGCTCGTGCTATTTTTGTGTTGATAAGCTGCTGTAAATTTATACGTAGCCTAAATTTTGATCAAAATTTACTAAATCAAGTTTTTTAAAGATCATCTACTGTTTTGATTTTTGAACTGCAAGGCAAATGTAAGCATAAATTTTAGAAGTGGCTAGTAAAAATGAACCATAAATTTGACAACTCTAGTTTGAAATTTACCTTTGACAACCGCCGTCTTACCTTTTAGACGCTATAGTCTTGGCATAAACCTAAATTTACAAGTTTTTTGCTGGCTTTAAAATATCGCGCAGGAGATTTAAATTTGATAGTCTTGTAGCCGATTTTAAGACTCTTAAATTTAAAAATCTAATAGTCGCAACTTGACTATTTAGTTTTTTAAATGTGCTTTTGGGTTGTTTTTAGGCTGCGCGGTTGTCCGTTTTGTTGCCAGTCTAGCATTTAGGCGTCTTTTATATCTTGTTTTTTGACGCAGCTTATAAATTTACTAGGCTTACTTTTAAAACATGCTCTTTTAGGCTGCTTGGTATTTCGCCATTTTCAAGTGCCATTAGCTCGCTCGCTCTTAGGACATAAAAGTCTTGCAAGCTTCTGTTAGCAGACTTCTCAAGCTTTTTTGCTAGCGTGTCAAAGATATAAAACTCCGCCTCATTGCTAGCTAGTAAAAAATCAGCCCCACTGTCAAATGCAGCAAAAATAATCTTACTAGCAAGCTTGCAAGCTAGCTCTTCATCGGCCTTTAAAAGATCATATCCACAAGGCATTTTGGCGTTTAACTCTATAAAATTTGCCTTGTATGCGCTTAAATTTGCGGGGAGTCTATCTTTTATGGCTATTTTAAAATCTTTAAATTTATCAAGTTTTTTTATCTTTTCAAGCTCGTTTTCATATTTTTGCGTAGCTTTTATGCCTAAAATTTCTTTAAAAAAATTGATAGCCTCACTATAAATTTCGCTACCTTCAAATAGTAAGTCATCAAGCTCGCAGGCTATCAAAACGCCGTTTTTAGCACTCATTATCTTTAAAATTTCATCATTTTTCTCATTTTTATAAAGATGATGAGCTAGTATTATCGCTGCTACGCCTATAAAATTTGGCTCATAGTCTTTTACAAAATCAGCGTAAAAATAGGGCTTAAAGCTAGCGTAAAGCTCTTTGTCGGCTCTTTTGCAAAAGCTAGCAAATGGCTCAAATTTCGCCCAAAAGTCATCATCATTTATGGCAAGGTCTATAACCGCTCTTTTTTCATCAAGCGGGGCGATGCAAAGCTCGTCTCCAAATTTTTGAGCTAAATTTGCAAGCGGCTGGTCGGTGCTAACTACGACGTCATTTACCTTGACAAAGCCATCAAATGGGCTAAAATAGGGGTCTATGCTCTTTACGTGGGCAAAAAGCTCGTTTAAGTTTGCAAAGTCTGAAATCTCTAAAAAATAGGGCTTAAAATATGCCAAAACATCTCTTTTCGCGTCAAATCTAAAAATCTCAACTCTTTGCATCTGTATCCTTTTTTTGGGCTTATTTTATCCTAAATTTAAAAGGAGTTTCATTATAATAGCTCAATGGATAAAGAAAATTTCACGATTGCATGCTTTAGTAACGCATATATCGGCGATGACGCGGCGGTTGCTGGCAAAATGGTCTTTAGCAAGGACATTTTTGCGCAAAATTCGCATTTTAAGCTTGGCTGGCTAAGCCTTGCAGAGACCGGCTACAAGGCGATGATCGTAAATTTTTCAGATACGATCGTGATGAATGCAAAGCCTAAATTTGCCCTTCTTGGGCTTAGTCTGCCAAAGAGCTTCACGCCGCGCCAGATCAGCGAGCTAAGTAGGGGCATAAATAGGGCGTGTGAGGAGTTTGGCGTAAAGATAATAGGCGGCGACACGATAAGTAGCTCCATTTTAAACATAAGCGTTAGTGTGATCGGCGAGCTAAAGGGCAGGGCAGTGCTTAGAAAAAATGCTAAATTTGGTGATCTTATCGCATTTACAGGCAAACTTGGAGGCAGTCAAAAGGGGCTAAACTCGCTTTTAAGACTGGCTCAAATTTCTAAAAACTCACGCTTTAAAAAGCCTGTTTTAAGAGATAAATTTTTTTATAAAGTAGCTCATCTTATAAACTCCGCCATGGATATCTCAGACGGGCTAAATACCGATCTTGGCAAGCTTTTAAAGGCTAGCAAAAAGGGCGCTAAATTTACAAAAAAACTAAGCAAATTTGAGCTTAGTAGCGGCGAGGAGTACGAGGTTTTATTTACCTTTAGCCCTAAAAATTTAAGCGCTATTAAAAGGATCGCCGCAAAAACTAGGACAAAGATCAATATCTTTGCAAAAATTTCACACAAAAGGTTAAGACAAAATGCAAGAAGCCACCACTTTTAAGCTGCTCTATGCGCTTACTCATGCGCCCATCGAGGCATATTTTTCTAAAAATTCAGATGATTTTGTCGTGCGCGAGATACCACTTTATGAATTTAGTGGCGACGGTGAGCACTTGATCGTTGAAATTTCTAAAAAAGATATGACGACAAGCGACGCTTTGCACGCCTTAAGCGAAGTTACTGGGGCTAAGATGCGCGACTTTGGCTATGCTGGACTAAAAGACAAGCAGGGCATGACGACGCAGTTTATCTCGATGCCTCGTAAATTTGAGAGCGCGCTTGCAAACTTTAGCCATGAAAAGATGAAAATTTTAAATTTAAACGTGCATAAAAATAAGCTTCGCATCGGACATCTAAAGGGCAATAGCTTTTTCATCCGCCTAAAAAAGGTGCTACCAAGTAGCGCTAAAAAGCTCGAGCAGGCCTTTGTCAGCATCGATAAAATGGGCTATGCAAACTACTTTGGCTATCAGCGTTTTGGTAAATTTGGTGACAATGCTGAAACTGGACTTGAGCTACTTAAAAATGGCACGATAAATGGCAAAAAGAGCAAAAATGTAAAGCTAAATGACTTTTTGATTTCAGCCTATCAAAGCGATCTTTTCAACCGCTATCTTAGCAAAAGGGTTGAAATTTCAAGGTTTGTGAGTGATTTTAGCCTAAGTGAGCTAGGTGAAATTTATAAAAACTTTAGCAAAGATGAACTAAAAGCGATGAAGGCGCAGGAGAGCTTTTTTAAGCTTTTGCCAGGAGAGGTTTTGGGGCACTATCCATTTGGCAAGCTCTTTTTATGTGAAAATTTAGATCAAGAGGCGCAAAGATTTGCTAAGCGCGATATCACAAGCCTTGGACTTATAGTTGGTGCAAAGGCCTATGAGGCAAGCGGCGTGGCAAAAGAGCTTGAGGATGAAATTTTCGCTGAGGCATTTTCGCTTACTTCAAAGATCGCTGGCTCAAGGCGCTTTAACTGGGCGTATCTTGAAAATACAAGCTACAAATACAACGAAGAAAACGCTCATTTTAGCTTAAATTTCACACTTCAAAAGGGCTCATACGCCACAGTTGTGCTAGAAGAAATTTTGCATAAAAATATATTTGAGTAGGGTAAATTTTCGGACTTTCCTCTTTTGCGTAGTGCAAAAGCGACCGCTTACCGTGCCAGAGCGAAATTATAGCGGTTTTTGCTTAATTTTCTAGCCTTAAAAATTAAACTTTGCGTTTTAATTATTTTCTTTATTTATAAGGAAGATTTGCAGACAAAAAGTGATTTTATAGGGAAAATGCTCTGAGTAAATATTTGGCGTATGTTTTATCAGAGATCGCATAAATTTTTATCTCAAAGCGCAATAAATTCAGCATTATTTATAGGTCGCAAATCGAACAAGTCCCCAAATTTCTCCATTATCTCGTGAGTAGCCTCCACAAAAGGCTCACAGCCAAAGTGCGGCACTACGCAAAAATCAACCAAATTTAATCCTGTAAAATCACTCATGTTTACACTACTTTTATCCATAAGCGTAGCATATCTCGTGTCTGGTGCGGCCACGATCGCCCCTGCTGACTCACCGACGTAAATTTTACCAGCTTTAACCGCGTTTTTTATAGCTTGTTCGGCGCACGATTTTTGCAGCTCATTAAGCAGATAAAATGTATTTCCGCCGCTTACATAAATGATGTCGCACTTATCAATAGTAGCTAAAATTTTATCATCTGCAACACAAAACTCATCACATTCAGAAATCTGCGTAACCAAGTTTTTAACACAAGAAATATCAATACGAGTCAGCTTCGCACCAAATTTTTCCAAAATTTTCACCGCTTCATCTACGTAAAAATTCACCTCTTCAAATTTTGCTGCCGTATCGATAAAAGCAACATGCTTACCTTGAAAATCTACCACTTCATTGATCTTGCTCGCAACCTCCGCGAAGTAGGAGCAAAGAAAAATATTTGCCATTCCTTTATTCCTTTTAAAAGATATTTAAATTTAAGAGCCAATTATATCCGAAAATAAGCTTAAAAGATCCGCATTTTGCAATCGTCTGTCGCTCACAAGCTTCCCATATCTTGCGCTACAGCTTAGGATTTAGAGATTTATAGTGGTTTGTATTTTTAGTATACATGGTTGAGTAAGCAAAATTTAAAAATTTAATTATGAATTTGAATGCAAAAATTTAAGGCAAAGTATCGCAATATTTTTTAAGAGTTTTTTCTCTTGTGATCGCAACTGCAAGTAGAAACAACGTAAAAATTTAGCGAAGATAAGAGATATAATCTATCAAGCCAAATTTTTACTAGTTTTATAAAGATAGATTAAAAAGGGTTGCTGACTAAATTTAGCTGGTTTAAATTTAAAAAGGTCTAGCCAAAGCTAGACCTAAAAATATTAGCTTAAGAGGTAAAAACTTAAGTTCTAAAGACACTTAGTTT
>NZ_ANNG01000051.1 GCF_000466685.1 Campylobacter concisus UNSWCS | reverse complement strand
TTCAAATCCCTCTCTGTCCGCCACAAACCCAAAAAATACGGCATTTAACAACAAATTTATAAAATAAAAAAATCCCTATGCCGACCCAAATTAATAAATCGAAATATCTCGTTTAAAATCTTTTAAGTTTGAATTAAGATAATTTACATAGACATCATAAATCATCTTAGGCGTGGAGTGACCTAATAATTTTGATAATTCTACTGGAGTAACATAGTTGCCATAAAGCATAGAAGTAGCATAAGTATGTCGCATGTTATAAAGTCGCCTATATGGTAAATTTAACTCGTCTAAAATAGGCTTCCAAAAGTCAGAAGTAAAAACGCCAGTATCTCTGTAAGGTTCGTTATATTGAGTTTGCAAAAGATAGATATTACCTGGATATTTTTCAATATAAGTTTTTAATCTTGTATATAAATTATCTAAAATAGGTATTGATCTAATTGAATAAATAGTCTTTGGTGTATTCTCGCCAAATCTGGAGCGAGTTGAATTTATATTTATAATCCTATTTTCTAAATCGACATCTTTTAATTTTAGAGATAATATCTCGCCAGTCCGCATGCCAGTAAAAAAACCAATATATAAAAAAATTTGAAATCTATCGTTATATCTAGTAGATAATCTTAAAATATCATTTACCTGCTGACTAGTAAAAGGCTCTATTCTTGGAGTTTTATGAACTATGCTTTTAATATGAATAATGGGATTTTTATCAATAATTTCATCTTCCAGGGCAAGCTTTAAGATCATAGATAGAGAATTTAAATAGTGTTTTTTGCTTTTATTAGAAACATCTTGAATTGAGTTAAGCCACAAACGAATAACGCTAGGCTTTATTTCATAAATATCCATATCAAAAAATAAATTCAACCTATTTTTTACAATGCCCTTATTCTTGCAATACGTCGATAATTTCCATTCAGACTTACCGAGCTTAAGATATAAATCGGCATAGTATTTAAATTTAACGTTTTGCATAGTTAAAACTCATTGCAAATCATTAAATTAGCTTAAAACAATCATAATCAAATTTTTTAGCAAAAGCATCAAGAAGATCATCAAAACTAGAAAAATCACATAACCCATATTCAGAAAAAGAATAATAAGTTTCAAAAAAAGAATTATCAAA
>NZ_ANNG01000050.1 GCF_000466685.1 Campylobacter concisus UNSWCS | reverse complement strand
ATTAATGGGCTTGATACTAGCTATCAATTACGACAGCTTAGCTTTACTATTATTAGCACAGATAACACAAAGCTTAAAGAGATTGGACCACGTATAGAATCTATCTTAAGTCCTTTAGATCATTTCTACTTTAAAATTATTACCAACGTTCTTACGGTCGATAGCACCAAAGTTAATAAAGATTCTGTCACCAGTCTTATAAATTTACTTAAAGAAAAGGGCGTTTCTGATCTGATCTATAATCCTAGAGTTACTGTTATTGATAATAAAGATAGCGTAATTGAGAGCGTTATAAAAACCCCTATTCAAAAATCATCAATCGATATTCAAAATAATCAAAGCATTACTACCAACCAAGTTGAATATCAAGATGTTGGCTTAAAGCTTTATATTTCAAGTGTCTTGATTACTAATGATAGTGTTAGTTTTACTTTGGATCTATATATTGAAAATTTGCTTGATGATACATTGACCCCTAGAATTTCAAG
>NZ_ANNG01000049.1 GCF_000466685.1 Campylobacter concisus UNSWCS | reverse complement strand
TATAGAATTAGCAACAAATTTCATAAAGCAAAGTAGCTTTTACAATACAACTCTAGATAATACAAATGCCTTTAACCCAGATAAGAAGCAATATGAGGATAGGTATATGTATGCTTCAAAGGCATATGATAATTCAGATTTTTACAAAGATAATTTGTATATTAAAACAAACCCTGGCATATTAGATTATACAAGATCAACCATATATGGTCTAGGCGGATTTGCAGTAGGTGGGATTGAAGGACTTACTGATTTGGGAAATATTATCTTACACCCAGTAGATGCTATAAATGGTTTAGATAATGCTTTTTATCACCCTATCCTAACAGCTAAAAATGTAAATGCAAACATACAAGAATTCATAGCTAAAAATTTTGTAGATAGTG
Source organism: Campylobacter concisus UNSWCS (assembly GCF_000466685.1). GTDB lineage: Bacteria > Campylobacterota > Campylobacteria > Campylobacterales > Campylobacteraceae > Campylobacter_A > Campylobacter_A concisus_A. The sequence continues at coordinate 5,494 of NZ_ANNG01000049.1, read as the reverse complement.
TCTTAGGTGATCAAAGTTCTATAAATTATAGAAGTTATCACGCACTAGGTGAAAATATAGGTTCTCTTGGAGCAGTTGGTAAAGTAGGACAAATAGCAAAAAATAGTAGCAAACTAGCAAATATTGGTAAAAATAGCAATAACATAGTTAAAAACAATATGTCAAATGATACTAAATCAACTACTACAAATTCAAACAATAACGCAAACAATTGGAACAATAATGGTAATGATGGAATAGTTCTTGCTGGGGGAAGTGAGATTGTAAATGATATTACAAAAGAAAGTATAGATATAAAATTGAATAACTATCTTTTAGACCCAACACATAAAACAGGAGCTACTAAGGCTCAATGGTTTAAAGAAGCATTGGGTTTTACAAAAACAAATGCCGATGATTTAGCAAGGCAAATCAAATTTGATGAAAAAGTAGCAATAAAAACTGAATTAACACAATATGGACAAAAATACGAACAAATTATTCCTATTGTTGGTGCTAATAGTAAAAACATTGATGTAAAATTTGTTTGGATAAAAAATAAAGATGGGAATATTAGGTTGATAACAGCTATTCCGACGAAAAAGTAGGATATAAAATGTTTAATGAACTAGATGTTGTAAAAGCTAAATACAATATTTATTTAGTAAAAGATAAAAGTGGTTATTTTATTACTCATTGTAAAAGTAAAATTGGCAATGAAGATGTTATTTTTATTATTAAAAAGGGAACTATGGGAACAATCGTAATGGATTATAATACAACAGATTGTGAAGTTGAGTTTTTTGATGAAAATGATAATGTAATTAAAATAAGTGAATTTGGATACACTTTGACATTAAATAAAAAATATTTAACATTATATAATTTGCCTACCACAACAACTACATTAAAGGACAAAAATGACAAATAAAACCATAGGTAATTGCAATGTTCTTAACATATAAAACCAAAGAACGAGATAATGGAGTTATAAATATAGGAACTTACTATGTGCCAGAAACAAAATAATTTTATAAACGACGATAAGTTTCCTGTTGCAAGATGGAAGCTGCAATATAGGAAGGATAACCGTTGAATAATAGCATTATTAGAAATATGACAAAAAAAGAGCAACTATTAATTAAAGTATTGTTTAAAAATAAACTAGATGATTATAAGAATATTTATTTCAAATACTCAAATAAAGTAGTTGAGTGGGGTGATTGTAGTGGTAGTTTTTGATTTTGTTTATGAACCAAAAATTACTCCAAAAAATAATCGTTCAACCAAGATTGCAGAAATTTCATTTTATGATATAGATAAAGTATCGTGCGAGGTCGTATTATTAGCATATATTGATAAAAAATGTCTATACAGTGTTGATGTATTAAAATTAGGAGACTCTGATTTTATTCAATTGCCTAATGATGAAAAAGATTTTGTTAAAATTAGTGATATAAATAATGCTTTAAATGGAAACTAATATGAATAGTTTAGAATTAAATAAAATTTTAATTTCAGAGTTTCCAAATTTAAAAAATGTTTATTAGGTTTTTCGGATGAACTTATAAATTATATTGCAGAAGATGATAATAATGATGAAGCGATTATTAAAGATCCAAATTGACAGATCGTCGTTAAAAAAGCACAAAATGTCATAGTTACTTGGAATAAATACAAAGAAGTATATAAAGATGTATAAATTATTTAATAGCAACTTTCCAAAGGAAAGGATTATTTTGATAGACAAAAATAAATTTTATTGTAGAATTTGTGGATTAGAGCAGCTAGAGGCACCATGGGGTGATGATGACAAAACTGCTAATTTTGAAATTTGTGGCTGTTGTGGTTGCGAATTTGGTTGCGATGATTACAATATAGATGTTATTAGAGAATATAGAAAACAATGGCTGAGTGGTAAATTGAAATGGCAAAACAATGTATCATATTTTAATAGTTGGTTTCGTTCTAGTATTAAGCCTAATAATTGGTCGCTAGAAAAACAATTAAAACAAATTCCAAAGAAATTTTTGTGAGAATAATGATTGATTTTATAGATAAAAAATAGTTTCGTAAGGCGAGTATATTTGCCCGCTACAATGGTTGGTAAAGGATTAAAAATGATTAAATTTAATAAATATATAAAATTCGGCAGGCAAAATGACCACCCTACGACACTACCTTCTTCAACACGACCCAATTGGAATTAAATTATTAACTATAAAATGAAGCGTACATTTACGCGTATAGGTTTTAAGTGGTCTATATTTTCAAAATTTAGATGGTTTTTTAGTAGTATATCGCCAGAAATTTGGGTAGTAGAAAATTTGATAGTATTTATATCATCTATGAGCTAAAAAATTAGTAAATAAAATTTTATTTGCTAAAAAATGTTTTAGGGAATGGATAGCGGAATATAAAAACGACTAAATTTATAAATTTCATTTGTGCATTTACCATTTTTATTATAACCGGATGTGGTATTTCTCTAAATTTAAATGATACTAATGGCGATGAAGGAGCAAATACAGGCTATAAAATAACCACAAGTGCAGATACTTATAATAGGCAGCTTCATCAAAGAGAGATAGACTTTATAAACTCTATGGCAGATGATTATGCTGCTAAAAACAATATCTCTAAAGAGCAGGCTGTTAAAATCTTATATACTGCTGCTAGTGTGCTAGTAGATAAAGGCTCATATAATGATTTTGCTTCAAAAGAGAAATTTGAAGTAAGAGATGAAAATGACGAAATAAGTGTAATAAACTACAATGAGAAATTTTATAAATTTAATCAAGAAGATGTAAATAACGCTAAAGCATATCTGCTGGTAAATTCTAAAGAAAAATCTTTTAGAGATATATATAAAGAGGAATTTACTAAGCAAGATTACTTTACTGCTACAAAAGAGCAGTATAATAACAGCGGTTATACGCCTGATAAGAGTGTGGGGCTAGAGGATGGAAGCTTATCGTTCTTGCCAGCGCCTATTTTTTCAAAAAGTGCATTTGGCCTTTTTAAAAATACTGCGCTAAAAAACCCATTAGAAAATATAAGTTATACAAAAAAGTTTTGACCCAAATGTCAAACAAAAGTGATTACTTTCATTCGTTTCCAAATGCAGTAGATGCTTTTGCTAAATATGGCAAAAAATCGGAAATTATCGGTAATGATGGGATTAAGAGAGTAAAGATTGAAATTCAAGGTAGCCACAAAAATCACGATGGAGTGTTTGAGTATATAATAGAGCCTGATAATACAGTTAATCATAGATTTTTTAAAATAAAGGATAAATAGTATGAATTTAATAAATGATGTGATAAAAATAGAGGAATTCTTTTTTAGCAATATATGTGAAATTGCTTACGACTACGAAAATGTTATAAAGAAGATCGCGGTACTGAAAGCCAAGGGGCAAGTTATTGTCGGTGGCGATGTAATAAAGTATGATGGGCAAGCAGCTGAATATACTTATGACAATTGGAGCTTTAATTCTGAAGAATATACATATGATCTACATGAGTATTCTGCTAAAAAAGCAATTGATTACATAGAAAAATATCATAATATAGATAAAGACTGCTTTTATACTATATATACATCTGGTATGTTGTAGAAAATAATGTTGTTGAGTTTATAAATCATATACGGTTAAAGCAAGGATAAATAAGATGTTTAAACGCGTAGGCTGGTCTTTGATAGGATTTATGTGCCTACTTTACTGTATCTCTATGCTAGCTAACAAAAATGTAAAAGTAGGCGAAAAATTTTTTAAATTTGATGATACTGGCGATTTGTATTTGCTGCCAGCACTTGGTTTTTTGTTGTTGGGTATTTATGGCTTTTGGATGGCTTTTAGATCATATAAAAATGAAAAGCCAGATTTAAAATATATGTGGTGCAAAAAATGTAGAGAATTTTATCCATTAGGTAGTAAGAGATGCAAACGATGTGGTGGAAATTTAAAAAAATACTATGTCAAGAATAAAGACAAAAATAAATACCTCAAAGATGAAAAAGATAAATGGTCAAATTTTATAATGTGGATATTGGTATTTGTTGCAGTTTGGGCTTTGATAATGTTTGTGGGTGGAAAATAAAATATGTTTAATCGCATAGGTGGCTTTTTATAGGGTTTATGTGCTTACTTTACTGTATCTCTATGCTAGCTAACAAAAATGTAAAAGTTGGTGAGAAGTTTTTTAAATTTGACGATACTGGAGATTTATATTTGTTGCCAGCATTTGGATTTTTGGCGCTAAGCATCTATGGTTTTTGGATGGCTTTTAGAAAAGAACCACCAGTCGTGCAAAGGCTAGTGGGTATGTGGTGCCCTGACTGCAATAAATTTTATCATATAGGTGAAACTACTTGCGAAGAGTGCGGACAAGAGCTGCTAAAATGTTATAACACGCACTATGAAACAAGACCAAAACCAAAAACCGAGCCGCTGTTTAGATCAAAATCTAGAAATAAAAAGAGAAAGCTAAAGAGGTAAAATTATTTTTTTACTTCTGTAGTAGCAATATAAAAAGCATGGGGTAAGTGTAGATAAAATAAAAAAATGTTCATACAATAGTAGCCAGAAGAGACGGAACATATTATTACTCAAACAACCATTATGGACAAAATGGAAATGGTATCCCTTTTTATAGAGTTGGTGTATTGCCAAAAGAAACGATAAATAAAATGTTTAGAGGTATTAAATGATAGAAGTTAGAATTGATTTTGATGAAATTGATAAGATTAGAGAATTGAACTATGCTTATGGCAATCATATTCCAGAAAATATAAAAGAAAAGATGCTATATTTTTTATCGCTAAAATTAAATTTACCTCCAACTCATAATTGGGATACATTTAAAGAATTCTATCAATATTTAAATTTTAAGGAATTGCAAGAATTTAAACCAGAAGACGGTTGGGCTAGCTATGATGAATTTTTAATGATAAAAGAAGAAGATAATAAATGTGGAGTTAAAAATAAACAAGGCGTTAGGGATAATTTAAAGTTAATTTTTATAAATTTTTATAAATTTTACAAAGAACATAACGAATTAGCAAATAAATTATTAAATTTCATCAGCGATGTGAAAAGTGAAATGTTAAATTACTGTGATAAAAATAATAATGATTTTTTAAATATTACAGTAGTTATTGAAAGTTAAAAGATGAAAATAACTCAAAAAGAATAAGTTAAGTTAGAAATTTTGAAGGTGTAAAAATGTAGCATTGAATAGAAGGAGTTTGAAGTGAATAAAAAGTTAAAAATAGTTTTACAAACGGAATTTGCATGTGATAGCGTATTTTGGATATATGATGAATTTGGTGAAAACATAAATGGCGGAACATGGGTAGAGCAAGAAGAAGAAACATCTTGGGACAGTAAACATCTTGCCCAGATATAAAAATGCTCTCAATGGAAATCATGAAAGAATACAATAGTCTTTTTATAAACAATGAAAAAGAATTTAGCTATAAGGGCTTTGCTAGTCCCGAATCCGAAGCAAAA
>NZ_ANNG01000048.1 GCF_000466685.1 Campylobacter concisus UNSWCS | reverse complement strand
ACAAAGTGATGAAATCAAAAACATCATAACTATCATTAGAGATATAGCAGATCAAACAAACCTTCTAGCTCTTAATGCTGCAATTGAAGCAGCAAGAGCAGGAGAACATGGTAGAGGCTTTGCAGTTGTGGCTGATGAAGTTAGAAAACTAGCAGAAAGAACTCAAAAATCACTTGGTGAAATAGAAGCAAATACAAATGTATTAGCTCAATCAATAAATGAGATGAGTGAATCAATAAAAGAGCAAAGTGAAGGCATTAATATGATCAATCAATCAGTTGCTCAAATAGATAATCTAACAAAAGAGAATGTTGTAATTGCTAATAGGGCTAATGAAGTAACAAGCGATGTTGATAACATGGCAAAGAC
>NZ_ANNG01000047.1 GCF_000466685.1 Campylobacter concisus UNSWCS | reverse complement strand
TTGGTGTATGCATCGATCTTGTCGGTCTTTTTAAGATACATGGCCTCGGCGATAACGCTATCTAGTTTAGGTGCGATTAACGCAGCGGTTTGGGTTTTTGAATAGCTGTCGCTTATATCGCGCTTTAAAACTAGCTGTGCGTTAGAGTTCGATTTTAGCGACTCTATTTCGTCTTTGAGGTAGCTCGTGCGGTTTGCCAGCTGAATAGCTTGCTTGTTGCTTATGCCGTCTACTCCGCCGACTACCGGGTCGGTCGTTTCTAACTGATAAATTCCGCTCTCCCAAGCGGCGTTTTCTTTTAAATTTGCCATTTTAATACACTCCGTAATTGTAAGTTATATCGTAGTTTGCCGCACCGTCGTATCTTAGCGCGGTCGTTCTAGCCTCTACAGCTACTAATACGCACCTAGCGGGTGCCGCGCTTACGGCGGTCTCTTTTAGTTTTTGCGCTTTTGCGCGGTCGGTTAGCCCACTGGTAATTATGCTATACTCGGCCCAGTGGTTGTTGCTTCCGTAAAAGCGCGATCCGTCTAATTTAAAGGCGCCGTTATATTTCTGGCTTAAATTTCCTTCGATTATAAGCGCATCTTTATCGTAGGCGCTCACAGCTTTTTTCATCGCGTAAAAAGTGCCACTATAAAAATGTATCTCGAAGGCATTTTTTATAAGCTCTCTTATAGCCTCTTCGCCGAGCCCCTCTATATTCACGTCGTAGCTTTGAGCCAGTATAGGCAAAAGAGAAACTGGGCAAGAGTCGGCCAGGACGTTTATCGTTCTCAAATCTAGATTATCAAGTCTTACTCCGAATAGCTCGTCGAATTTCTTGTCAAATTTACTTTTGTGATTCGGCAATAAACTCATAACTCGGCCTTTTTATAGCTTAGAGAAAAACTTACTTTTATGAAGCTATCGTCTCCTGCTTTGGTATCTGTGCTAGGAGTTATTAGCCTTGCTCTATATACCCCGTTTTTGTGAAGCGTAGAATATATGTAGCTTAAATTTAGATCTTCGCCGATAGAAAGAGAAGTCTTTGAGGCCTTGATTTCTTTATCTATACTATCTTGCAAAAACATATCGGTTAGCTCCAGCTCGGCTCTAACCTCTATGTTTTTTATCGTGGCGTTTGCTACCGTAACCGTATCGGTCAGCGGTCTTACTTTCTCGCCGTTTAGATACTCGGCTACGCTTTGCCTGGTTTCCTCGCTCATATCGCTGGTTTTTATATAAATTTTTACTACTCCGGCTCCCCCGTTTAGCACGCTTACTTCTTCTACTTTCGCGTTTGCGCTCAAGGCTTGATAGACATAAGCCTTTTTGCTTCCGGCGGTGCTAAATCTTTCAAGAGAAAGCACGGCTCTTTCTCTCAATCTTTCGTCGCTCTCTATCTCCGCGCCGCCCCCAAACTCGCTTAGTTGTTTTGCTTTTA
>NZ_ANNG01000046.1 GCF_000466685.1 Campylobacter concisus UNSWCS | reverse complement strand
ATACTATGGCAATGGTGGTTCTTCGCCACGAAAACTTGAGAACATATTCAACTCAAGATACAAACTATGGGCAGAACTAAGATAGAAAGGACAAAAAATGAAATACTACATAGATGAAAATAAAGAAGTTTATGCCTACGATGACAACGAAAAGCCACAACAAGACGGGCTAACACAGATAGATAAATCAAAACTAGATGAGATACTAGGTAGAGGAGAGGACGAGCAAGCTCTGCAGCTAGCCGAGCTTGAAACGGATATAAAAGAGTGCGAGGATGATATACGCCACGCTCTAATCATTGGTAACGATAAAGTGCTTGAAAATCTAAGAAGCGAATACAAAGAGTTAATCGCACAAAGAGAGGAACTAAGAAAATGAGCTATTTCTTAATCTGTGTTTTATCTCTAATCTTGGGCGTGCTGCTTTGCCCTATCGTGATCTTTTTAAGGGCACGCAAGTGCGACCAGTGGGACAATAGCAATATGACAAACATTTTAAGAGTGTTTAGCCACTTAGCGACACACCCAGACGACTTTGCAAAAATGCAATACGAAGACGGACAAAAGCCGTTTTGGTATTTGGGCGGTGATGAATTTACAGATATTGTAAAAACTAGACCAAAGGAGAACAAATGAGAGTAAAAGTAAAAAGATGCGAAGTGTGTGCGAGTAAGCTAGACAAAGACGGTGCTTGCACTTGGGAGGGTTGCCCAAAATGCCCTAACTATAAAGCAAAAGAGCAAGAAAAGCCAAAAGATAAAAAGGATGAGTAATGCTTAAATTTAAAGAACTTTTGCAAATCCTAGCCATTATAGCCGTCGAGCTACCGCTCGAGATACTTGGCTACATAATAGTGCCGATCGCTCTAGCGTTTTGCAACAAACAAAGCGAACGCCTACCAAGGTGGGCTAGGTATTTCGAGGATGCTGGCGACTACTACGACGGCGAAAACTCGGCGATAAATGGCGATAGTGGCTGGCGAAAAGAACACTATCCAAACGGCAAAAATAGGACGTATTTTGCGCGTCTTTTATGGTTATATAGAAATCATATCGGCTATTTTTCAAGCAGAATAAACGGCGTAAAAGTGAGTGAGATAGAGCCATCAAGCGTAAGAGTGCAAGGCAATATCAAAGTCACAAGCAACGGCGGAGTGATAAGTGACTTTTGCAAAGTTACTTGTAAGCTTAAAAATGGTCGCACTCGTTTCGGACTTTATAAAGTAGTCCGATACAAAGGCTTTTTAAGTGGCTTTTATTGTCGTATTTATGTCGGATGGAAGCTTATGGATATAGCAGGGGCAAATGCCTTAAATTTTAAAGAGTTCACCCAGAAAGATGACAAAAAATATTTAAAAACGGTGTGGTGTATAAACCCATTTAAAAAAGTAAATCAAAACAGAAAGGAGAAGTAATAAATTTAATCGCAAAGTATGGCAAGTAGAGCGAGGCGTGATGAGCTTGCAAATGAGACGGACGTTTTGTCCGTTGCAGTGCAGCAAGCGAGATCATAACGAAGCTATGCGAAGCCAGACGAGCAGGCTTAAATTTGTGAAATAAATCATGGCAGCTAAATTTGGTGTAAATGTAACCGTCTCAGCTGAGGCGGCAAGACCAATAGCGGTAGAAAGTACTACGCCTATTGGCATAGCAGGGTATGAAGAGGTGCTAGAAAACGGCCTACATTTTTATATGACAACAGCAAAGGCGCTTGAAGCTCTTGAAGCAAAATACAAGGCCAAAAAGGACGCAAGCCAAACCTTTAAAAAAGGCTCTATTTATAGGGCTTTAAAAGGTATTGAAGATCAG
>NZ_ANNG01000045.1 GCF_000466685.1 Campylobacter concisus UNSWCS | reverse complement strand
AGATACCACTAAACTAACAAAAGATCTAGTAAATACTAGCATAAGCTCAAATGTAGATGGTAGTATGGATTTAAGGGTGCTAACAGCTGATGGAAGAGAGCAGATAAAGAGTGAGATAAAACATATCATTGATAAGTTAGATGACTTTAATAGGTTTGTAAAAGATAAAATTTCAGATGAACTTACAAATGAGCAAAAAGAACAAATAGAGCAAATAGGTTTAGAGAATTCTATTCTACAAGCCTTAAAAAAAGAAGGAGTAAGTGACGAAAAGATAAATTTATTGCTTAATGATGAGAATGTTAGAAGATTAATATCGGATTATGAGAATAGAAATAATGCTAATACTCCTAAATCAAATAATGAAATTATTTTAAAAGGTATTGAAGTTATTGCACAAAAGGATTTGCAAGATTATTTAGTAGATGGCGCTGAGGCAATAAACTCTATGGTTAAAATCGTAGGTGAGGAAAAAGCAGCAACTGCTATACTAATAACACAATTTGCAACACAAGGTATAGTTAAAACCTCTGTGTCAATGCTAATGGAAAAAGGAAAAGATACCTTATTTGGTGGAGTAAAAGACAAAATAAGCAACTATATATCAAAAGACTTATTTGATGTAAATGATAAAGGATGGCAAGATAAACAAAAAGAAGCTATCTATTCACTTTCAGATGTTTCAGCTGATTTTAGTATTGATTTGGCACTCTCAGGACCATTTGCTCTTATGAAAGGAGCTAAGAATTTAGGCAAAGCAAATAAGAAATTTGATGAGAGCTTAAAAGAAAATAATGTAAATAGTGATACTATTGCAAATTCTAATGCCGAGTTAAAGAGTAACGAGCATAATTTAAATAATAAAAATAGTAGTGATGGGGTTGGGGTTACTGGAAATGGAGATAAGGTAGCTACTGGCACTATTGGAGACATTGTTGAAAATAAAATTACAAGTAAAGAAACCGTACTAGAAATTTTTAATACTGTTGGTATAAAATCTATTGGGAAAGGGAGTAAAGGAGTTAGACTTGTTAAAGATAATAATGAATTAAACTTAGTGTGGGATAAATTAACAAAAGATGCAAAAGATATTAAGCCAGTTTTAACCAATGACAAGACAATTATAATTAGAAAAGAGCTTGATGATGGAACTATAATAAAATATAGACCCACCTCTAAAAGTGGCGGAGCTACTATTGAAATTGAGCCAGTAAATGGTGGAATTCGTAAAATTCACTATAAGGAGTAAAATGAAATACAAGATAATAAAAAGCGATAGTGATGGTTGGTCTTTTAATGATGATGTTGAATTGATTAGAAATTTTGGATTAGACGATGATGGCATTTTTTTAAAATTTTTAATTCAAATTCCAAATATTACAAAAATTGATATTTTAGAATATTTTGAACTGGCAATTTTGGAATTATGTTATTTCTATGAACCAGATATGTCTCGAAATTATTATATACACGAAGAATTAGATAAGAAATTTGGCGAAAATTCTCCCAATGCGACTTACGCAAGTGAATTTTATGCTGTTATGGGGCAACTATTTTTGGCTGGTTTTATTGATTTTGGTGTAGAAGACGGTAATTTGGATGAACTAGGAACAGATTTTGATACAAATTTATCCAAAATAGATTTAGGTATGACGCTTTATGAAAAATGGATTTATTTTAGAAATAATTATTTTTATAACAAGAAAATTTATAAAAGCGGATTTGATAAAGATGAATACGAAAATATTAAATTTCTTTTGAAAGATATGTGGCGACATCCTTGTACTTGGCTTGCATATATGCCTTGGATATGCATAACAAAAAATGGAGAAAAATATCTAAAAGAAGTTTTATATCCAAAAATTTATAATAAATACAAAAATATAGAAATCGAAATAGATGATAATGGAGAAATTTTATGGCAAGGAGTTACAGAGCTGGACCAAGAAACCACTTAAAAAAGGAGAAGGTGTGAGATTATGATGGTAAAGGTGGTTCGTTTGAATTAAATCAAGGATATAAAAATCCAAAAGATGATATTCATGGTAATCCGTATCTGAAAGCAACAGTCGGTAGTGAAAAAGTAAGAATTCCATTAAAATAAGGAAAAATATGAGAAAAGAACATATTATAGAGTTGTTATCTTCGGCAATAGAAGGCGACGGAATTATTTCGGTTGTTTTTAATTTTTTTCACAATGAGTGGCATTATTCATTAGATGAGTTAAACGAAATAATACATTTTGGTGTAAAAAATGGAGATTTAACAATAGAGAATGTAAAGAATGCAAACATACGCTACGACACAATAGATTGGCGATTAGATAATATTTATCAAGAAATTGTAATGGTCGATATTTATAAATATATGCCACTTTTATTTAATAAAAACCCACAAGTGCCAAAAGAGTATGAAAAATTTATAAGCGAGTAGGTATTATGAGCAGTTATATAGGAATTGGTTTTATATCTAAATGGACTACCAAAAATATTTTTATTTCACTAGACTAAATGATTGTAGTTACAATATTGAAAGGATAACAATTGTCAAATAGTGCTAGGCATATTAAAAAATGAAAAATTATTGGTGGATGTTTTATTAAAAAAACAAAAATGATTTTTATAAAAATATAGATTTCATCTATTTGGATTTAATAGTAGAATGGGTGATAAAAGCGGCAGTTTTGATTTTTTTAGGGATAGTTTATTATAGTAAAATGGTGCGCACATAGTGCCTAGCAAACCAAATTAATATTGATAAGGATTAATTATGGACACCAAAATTCTATTGTCAACCAAAAGAGCACTACAAGGTGAAATTACGCAAAATATGCGTGCGTTATATGTAGCGTTGGAAAATTTTACTATTAAACTATTGTTTATATATAATGGTGAAATAACAGACAATGATCAGGATAATATAGGATATATTAGTAGTTTGATTATCGCAGATTTTAACGAATATAAAATCGATGAAAAAGCAATTAGAATAGATTATCCAAAATCATTTGTGCTGTCAAAGAAATATGTTTTAGCATATGAAAGTCAAGAAAATATTGCATCAAATTCGGATAAAATTTTTGTGAATTTGGATAAATTAAAATTGGATAAAGATTGGTGTATTTACAAACTAGATGAATAGCTGTTGATATAAGATATATAAAAGAGCAAAATTCTTAATGTAGATAGAGTTTTCTACTCTGGTCTTAAATCAATAGATCTATCTAACCATAGAAATTTAAGCTACAGCTTATCTAAAAACCTAGCAACTCTAGGCAGTGGTAACATAGAGATAGCTGATAAAGAAAACTCTGATGATCTAACAAGACTAAATAGAGATACAACTAAACTAACAAAAGATCTAGTAAATACTAGCATAAGCTCAAATGTA
>NZ_ANNG01000044.1 GCF_000466685.1 Campylobacter concisus UNSWCS | reverse complement strand
GGTATTTATCACTACATCTGCACTTAGACTAACGCCGCTAAGCTCTTTAAACCAAAACTCATCTTTTTGCACGCTAAAGCCAACTAGAGCAGGGGCGAGAGGTGAGAGCTCAAGGCCAAATTCGCTAGCTATTTTATAGCCAATATCGCTTGCGCCAAGGGCTTTGTAGCTTAGTCCGCCACTTGCGATGACCAAATTTCTAGCTCTAAATTTCTCATCTTTTGTCAAAATTTCAAAAATTTCATCTACTTTTTTAGCTCCAAGAACCTCTTTATTATAAAAAATCTCTGCATTTTGCCTTTTTAAAAGCAGGCTCAAAACGCTCTTTGCACCGTTATCACAGAAAAATTGATTTTGCTTTTGCTCGCTAAATTTAAGCTCACTAAAAAATTTCAAAACTTGATCTGGGCTTAGTACTTTTAAAATTTGCTCTATAAATTTCTGCTCGCCAAGGTAGTTTTTAGCGCTTACAAAGCGGTTTGTGATGTTGCATCTGCCGCCACCGCTTGCTAAGATCTTTTTGCCGGCGCTGCTGTTTTTTTCTAAAATGGCAACCTTTTTGCCCTTTAAATTTGCTCCTAAAAAGAGCCCGCTAGCGCCAGCACCAACGATGATGACATCGTAGATCAAAACTTCAAGCTCTCTTTTAAGGCCGCCTCGCTTGTTAGGCGGGAGTCAAATTTGATCACTTGATTTTTCTCATTTTTGTAATAATCCACCACGCCTTTTTGGCTGTTTAGAAGCTCTAAATTTAAGCTCGCTTCAGGGCTTAGGTAGATATTTTTAAAAATTCTAGGATCACTCAGGCTAAATAGCAAAACAAGCCAGATGACGCAAAGCACCACGCAGACGATGGCTAGCGTTTTAAAGTCAAAGGCATGCATGATGTATCCGCCAAACGCGCCCCCAACGAAGCTGCCAAAGTAGCCAAATGAGTTAAAGATGCCAAGAGCGGTGCCTTTTTGTGAGGACTTTACAAATTTGGTCGCAGTTGATTGCATGATTGGCTCGTGAAGGTTAAAACCTACAAAAAATATCGCGATGCCAACCACAAAGATAAATTTCGTAAAGCTCAAGGCAAAAATGGCGTAGGTTAGGGCAAAAAGCAATGTGCCGGCTATCAAGATGACCTTGCTAAGCCCCTTGCCATCGCCCAAAGCGCCAGCTAGCCCCATAGCCAAAAAGCCAAGCACAGCGCCAAGCGTATAGACCTTGTAAAGCTCGCCACTTTCGTATCCATAATCTCTTACCAAAACGATCGGAATCACCAAAAATGCGATGCTTGTGAGCATTTTTTGCATGAAAGAGGTGAAATTTATGATCATGTAGTCTTTTTGTAAAAATAGCTTGCCAAATGGCACCTTCTCGGCCTTTGCGCTCACTTTTATCTCTTTTGGTACGACGGTGTAGAGTAGCACGACGCAAAGCAAGCTAAGAGCGGCGCTTAGATAAAAGAGGCTTGAAAGCCCGTAGTCCTTGGCAAGAAGCGGTCCAAGCACCATCGAAAGCGTGAAGCTAAGCCCTATAAAAGCGCCCATTATCGCCATGGCTTTTGAGCGGTTTTCCTCAGCCACAAAGTCGCTTATCATCGCCGTTGCCACAGCTCCCACAGCTCCCACACCTTGTAAAAATCTACCAAAAAGCATCGTGTAGATGTCGCTTGCCAGCGCGCAGACGATAGAGCCAGCCACAAAGATCAAAAGGCCGATAGTTAGCGCTTTTTTGCGGCCGATCTTATCTGAGAGAGCGCCGAAGGGCACTTGAAATATCATCTGTGAGATCGCATAGACGCCTACTATTAGCCCGACTAAAAACTCATTTGCGCCGCTTAAATTTAGCGCGTAAAGACTAAGAACTGGCAGGACTATGAAGAGCCCAAAAAATCTGCTAGCTACGATAAAAGATAGTGGCAAAACGCTTTTTAACATAAATTTTCCCTTATTTTTAAAAGGACTAAGTTTATCATTTTAACACTAATTTAAATTTAAAAATTTAATCTACTTTTTTGTAAAATACGCCCAAAAATCAAGGAGTTTTTGCGATGAAAATCGTGCTTGCGACATCAAATTTAGACAAAGTAAAAGAGATAAAAGAGTTTTTAAAAGGCTATGAAATTTACGCGCTAAGCGAGGTTGTAAAGCCATTTGAGATTGTTGAAGATGGCAGCACTTTTCAGCAAAATGCGCTCATAAAGTCAAGAGCCGTCTTTGAAAAGCTTAAAGAGCAGGGGCTTGATAGCGAGTTTATCGCGCTTAGCGATGATAGCGGCATCAGCGTGGATGCACTTGGCGGCGAGCCAGGGATCTACTCAGCGCGCTACTTTGACCTTGATGAAAATGGCAAAGTATGCGGCAAAAACGCAAATGACGCAAACAACAGAGCAAAGCTAATTAGCAAGCTAAAGGCGTTAAATTTAAAGAGCTCACCAGCTCACTACACCGCCTGTATCGCCATTAGCTCAAAATTTGGCGACTTCACTACGCATGGCTTTATGTATGGTGAGGCGATTAGCCAGGAACGTGGCACAAACGGCTTTGGCTACGATGCACTCTTTATCCCAGATAGATTTACAAAGACGCTTGGCGAGCTAGATAACGAGACAAAGCTTAAAATTTCTCACCGCTCAAAGGGGCTGGAGCTTGCAAATTTCGTGCTAAAAAGTCTAAAGAAAAACTTTAGTTAAGCTCCTTTAGCCCCTTCTTTGCGCGCTCCAAAAGACCAAGCGCGCGAGGGTTTTGCTCTTTACCTTTTAAAATTTCAAGCACTTCTTTGTAGTTTTTGGCGGCTTCGTCCTTTTGCTCAAGCTTTGCTAGGTCGTTAGCGACCTCTATTAACAGCTCTGATCACACAAGCTCGTTGCTACTTAACTCTGGTGTGATATCAAGTAAATTTAGCGCTAAAAGGTGGTTTTCATGGGCTTTGTCAAAGTCGTTTTTTAGGTAGTAGGCGTTAGCGATGCCTTTTATACAGACAAGTTCGTCGTGCATCGGAGTATTTGGAGTGGCGTCATAAATTTTTAGAGCTTCTTGAAAAACTAGCAAGCACCTCGTCATATTTGCCTAGCACTTTTTGTGACTCGCCTACTAGTATAAAAAACGCGCCTGCATTATTAGCGCCATTATAGTTATTAAAACATATTAATCTTATTTGATTTTCATAAAAATTTACTGCCTCATTTTCTTATTTTGCCGTCAAAAGTCAATTAGGCATAAATATAGAGTCTAAAAACTTAATATTACATACGCCTTGAGAGTAATGAAGTTTAATCATCAATCTTAAGTTGGCAAACAAAAGGTATAATCTCATTTAAAATTATAATATATAAAAGGATAATTATGCAAAGTAATAAAATATATGATATAGTTAAATATTTTAATGAACTGCAACATAATATCGAAAACCTAAATTCCATTTCGCTATATGATATAAATAAAATTTATGAGGATGTCTTTGCAAAAATTTTAAATGCGGCTTTTAACTGGAAACTAAAGAATGCAAATGAATACACAAAAAACTACCCAGCGATAGACTTATATGATGACACAAATAAAATAGTAATTCAAATAACAAGCAATCTAGATAATAAAAAACTCAAAGATACTGTTGAGAAATTTAGAAGTAATGATAAAAAAGAGTATCAACTAAAATTTTTTTACATATTAAAAAAATCAAATTTTCAAGAAGAAACACTAAACAAATATGGTATCAGCAATGACGATATTTTGGGTATAGAAGAAATTCTTCAAAAAGCAAAAGCAGATGACAGTATAGCATTATCAATATATGACATTCTACAAGCTTGTACGGAATATACACCACTTACTTTTGATTATGAGAACTATTTTGTTAAAGTAGAAAAAAGCCTAGAGAAAATTAATTATGATAAATTTAGTAAAGACTTCAATAATTTTTTAACTTCTTCTAATCAAATATTAGCAGTTTATGGCTTTGGAGGCATTGGTAAATCGCATTTTTTAAGAGAATGTTGTAAAAATTCTATAGATCTTAAGCCTGTTATCATAAAAAGTAAGAATTTTCTAAACTATATAGAAAAACTAAATAAAAGTGAAAAATATTTAATCATATATGATGATATTGATAGAAATCATGAGGCTTTAAGTAATATCTTAGAGCTATCAAAAATAATGCAGGACTGCAAATTTTTAATATCTTTTAGAACAAATTTCAAAGATGATGCTAAAAAGCAATTTGAAATTTACAATAGACAAATCAAATGGCAACAACTAGAGATATCATGGAAAGATAATGAAATTAAAGACATTATGGAGATGCTAGATATATCAGATGATGAAAAAATTATAAAATTATGTATAGAGTTTAACAATAATCCATACTTGATAATAAACGCAATAAAAAAAGACTTTGATAGCCTGGAGGGATTCGCAAAAAGAGTAAAGGTAGAAGCAGAGAATATTTTAAAAAATATATCTATAAATTCAAATGATTTCTTGTTGAATTTGGCTATGCTTTCGCCATTTGCGCTCGATGGAAAAGAATCTAAAGAAATAAAAGATGGACTATCTGAACTAGAAAAGGTTGGTATTGTAAGACTAGTCAACCAAAAGTATAGGTTTAACCCTGATATTGTGGGGGATATCATTCTAGCCGACTATTTGAGCAATAGGCCGGATTTTGCACGACTAGAACAATTTATACTAAATAATCCAAAACGATCCATAAAAAATTTATCTCATGGAATTTATAAAAACAACTCAAATGAGGATATTTTAGTTTTTTTTAAAAATTTAGTTAGTGGGTGGATAAAAGATAGAAATTTTTCGAAAGGGCACATTGAGGCCGTCGTTCCACTGATAGCAACTATTCCAAATATATGTTTTGTATATATGCGAGATTGCCTTAAAGATGAAAAAATAGGCTTTGATGAAATTTTTCCGCTTTTCAATAACTTTATATATCTTCTTTCAAAATATATATCGCAAGATATAAAAATGATAGATATGTTAAAGTTATTATTATCCGAGCACTCTCTAGAAAAACCAAAGTCGTATTATAGTAATCATTCACTTGCGAGCATACTTTCAATGATATTTTCCCCAATTGATAATAAAAATTTAGAAAGTATATATGAGTGTATAGATTTTTTCAAAGCCGATGTATATAAAAATCCAGAGAATAAAGTAAAAATAAATTTATTTTTTGAGTCTGTACTTGCAAATTTATTAAGTCCAGACTTTAATATAACTAGTTCAACACATTTTAGTTATAGTTGGGGGATTTCTAGGCTTAATACAGATAATGATGAAATTAAAAAGCTAATAGATTATGTCAAATCGATAGCCGAAGATTTTATGACGAGCAATAGCGAGATGTTGATATGGTGCGGAATAGAGTGTATTGGCAAAATCAACTCTTTTTACGATAAGGTTCCAAAAATATACCATGATATTCAGTTAGACTTAATAGATAAAGTTGTTTTATTATCAAATAGACAAGAAGAATTATCGTTAAGCATAAAAGCAAAAATCCATACTATATTTTTACACTATTTTTTAAGAAATGAATTTTCCGATGAATCGCAAACGATATTAAAAAATATAAATATGGATGAAAAATTTATAATATATCAAATTTTAACAATACCATTTGAAGCTATTGCGGATATTGATCTATTGTTTGCAAATATTAAAGGTTCCAAAGACAGATTTGACGCTATGCAAGATTTTGATATTAACAACGAGAAAATTAAAAATAAAATAGGACTATTTTTTGAAAATAATAATCCAAGCGATATTGCTATTTTTTTAAATTCCATAGGAAGTGAATTAAATTTTAGATACATAAATGATGTTTTTAATACTTGGATAGATAAAGATAGGGTAAAATTTATGGAATTATCCAAGCAAAATATAACAAATAAAGACTTAGATTGGAATATAAAATTTACGCTTTATCAAAAAGGAATTTTAGTTCTAAGCTCAGAAGATATAAATCCAAGTGCAACATACCAGGACATCTTTCATCTAATAAGAATTTCATTTATAGATAAAAATAATATGGTTAAAAATTTAAATACTATTTTAGATATTCTTGATACATCTGCCATGGATAACAAAGGAAGATTTATAGAAAATATATTAAGCAATATCCGTTATTTAGGTGAATATTGTGATGAAATTTGCAATATTATTTACAGATGCCTAGAGTTGCTTTATAAAATTAAACAAGCTCCGAGCCTAACTCTATCTCTTTGGATATTGCCATCATTAAAAGAAAATAATATCAATATGTTTTATAAGATTAAGAACATACTAATAAAATTCATAAAAAATCCATATATTATTATGGAAAGTTATGAGTTAGAAAAACTATATAAAGTTATAGAATATAAGCTGAAAGACATTCTTGAAATCTTACACCAAAAACTTACGTTTAAAAAAACAGATGGTTATTTTTTAAATTATTTTTCTAATTTAATAAGTAAAGATACAGCAAAGCCCAATGAAACAAAGCTGATTGGCGAATTTATCTCTAGCTATGATGATTTCCGCTTTTTGTGCAATAAAGCTTATGAGTACTGCAAAGAAACCATATCTTACACAGACATGACGGAATTTGCAAATAAGCACTCAGAGTACGCTGGAAAATGGAAAAATAACCAAAAACCGCTTAGAATAGACCCAGAATATTTCATCGATACAAGAAATGAAAGCTATGTTAAAAATTATTTTTCGCATCTTATAAATAAAAAGGATGTAGAAAAATTGAAAATACTCTATAGGGCTATACCTATTGAAAATAAATATACAGATATTATTGCAAAAATCCTAGATATTCTTATAGATAATAAAATCGATATACAAGATATAAGCGAATATTTGCAAAGAGTTAATAAAATAAAAAGCTATTCTAGAGGCTTTTTAAGTAATAGTGAAGAAATATTACAAGAGAAAGAATTTTTTAAAGATCTAAGAGAAAGAGTGAAAGATTGTGCTTTAAAAAATGAGATAGACGGTATCTTGTCAACATTGGCCTATAAAATCAAACTGGAAATAGAGGATGACAAAGAATGTTTTTTTGATTGATGAGCAAGATGGTAGTTTTTATAATAGTATAGCTGATTATATGGATCAAAGAGATTACTTTGGCATAGGAAGTTCATTTTGTTCAGAACAAAATAGATATTTGACAGTGAAAAATTTAAAAAACGATACAGTTGGTTTTTTGGCATATGCGATTTTTAGATATAAAGAGGGCGATGTTGTTTATATAAACTACATTTATGTAAAATCTGATTTTAGACTACAAGGTGCCATGAGAAGTTTGTTAGAAAAGCTATATGAAATAAAATCTCAAAAATACAAGGATGAAATACACAATTTTTTGTATATTTTATTGCCAGCAAATGATAACTTGTCGGCTATATATAAAAGGCTTCATTTTTTAGAACAAGATGAATTTTTAGAACAAATCATAATAGAGTTAAATCTGGGTAAACTATAATAAAGATAGCAAAAGTTTTATGTATAAACGAACCAATCAGTGAGATTAAAAGCTAAGTAAAAACTTTTTTGATACAATAAAACTAAAATTTAAGGAGCCAAAAATGTCAAATATCTTAATCATCGGAGCAGGTGGCGTTAGCCAAGTCGCAACCGTAAAATGTGCGATGAACTCGGACGTTTTTACAAATATCACCCTAGCAAGCCGCACAAAAAGCAAGTGCGACGCGATCGCTAAATTTATAAAAGATCGCCTTGGCGTGCAGATAAACACCGCGCAAATCGACGCTGACGACACAGCAGCCGTGGTGGAGCTCATTAAGCAAACAAAGGCTGATCTGCTTCTAAACGTCGCGCTGCCGTATCAAGACCTAACCCTTATGGACGCTTGCGTAAAGGCTGGCATACCTTACATCGACACCGCAAACTACGAGCACCCAGACACCGCAAAATTTGAGTATAAGCTTCAGTGGGCGAAGGATGGTGACTTCAAAAACGCTGGCACCATGGCGCTTCTTGGTTCTGGCTTTGACCCAGGCGTGACAAACGTATTTTGCGCCTATGCACAGCAAAATTTATTTGACGAGATCCACGAGATCGACATCCTGGACTGCAACGCAGGAGACCACGGCTATCCATTTGCGACAAATTTCAACCCAGAGATAAATTTACGCGAAGTTAGCGCAAATGGCCGCTACTGGGAGGCTGGCAAGTGGATCGAGACAAAGCCGATGGAGATAATGTTTAAGTGGGACTACCCAAAAGTAGGTGTCAAAGATAGCTATCTGCTCTATCACGAGGAGCTAGAAAGCTTAGTTAAAAACATCAAAGGACTAAAGAGAATTCGCTTTTTCATGACCTTTGGACAAAGTTACCTAACTCACATGAAATGCCTAGAAAACGTGGGAATGCTACGCATCGACGAGGTCGAGCATAACGGCATGAAAATCGTGCCTATCCAGTTTTTAAAGACGCTTCTACCTGACCCTGCAAGCCTTGGCCCACGCACAAAAGGCAAAACCAACATCGGCTGCGTGATACGTGGGCTAAAAGATGGCAAAGAGCGCCAAGTCTATATCTACAACGTCTGCGACCACGAGGCTTGCTACGCCGAGACAGGCGCGCAGGCTGTTAGCTACACCACAGGCGTGCCAGCGATGATAGGCTCGCTAATGGTCGCAAAGGGCATCTGGAGTGGCAAAGGCGTCTTTAACATGGAGAATTTTGACGCAAAACCTTTCATGGACGAGCTAAATAAGCAGGGGCTGCCGTGGGAGGTAATAGAAATGAAACCAGGCGAGAGATACGAAGTTTAAAATTTAGACTTATTAAGCTTGTCTTTTTCTACTTATACTTCGTTGAAATTCGATTTTTAATGCTCACGTATCACATATACGCTCCGCTTAAAAATCGAATTTCGCCTCGTCTAAGCGAAAAATCCTGCACCTGAATTTATTAAATTTAATACCTTGAAAGACTATCTGTTTAGTCTTAGGATGAAAATTCCTTCGCCTCTGCTAGCAGTTGCGACCTTTGGGGATGCAAAGCTCAAAATCCATCTCACGATACTTTGCTTGAGACTTTGTGACATTTAAATTTTAATAACACGCTTTGCTTAAAAATCGAATTTCGCCTTGTCTAAGCAAAAAATACTTCGCCTAAATTTGTTAAATTTAAGCATTTGAAGGGCTATATGTCTAGCATTGGGATGAAAATTCCATCGCTTCTGCTAGCAGTTGCGACCTTTGGGGATGCAAAGCCCAAAATTCATCTCGTGATACTTCGCCTGAGTTATTAAATTTTATTTTGTTTGGTCATTACCAGATTGGCAGCTCTTGCCTCAAAATTTAAAACCATCTCGTCTAGATAAAAGTCACATCGCCTAATTTTTGCCTTTAAATTTAAACCTCTTCGCCAAACAAAACCTTGATAAATTTACCTCACTCCACCAAAGCAAATTTTCTAAATTTACGCCCAAAGCTAGTTTTAGGCGCTTGTTGCTGCCAATTTGTAAATTTATGCTATATCTACAAAATCTTAATCACAGCTAAAAAGTGGAAATTTTGCAATCAACAAAAACATCTATCTGGTTTTTAGTCATCCTAAGCGGTCTAATGGCCTGTACCTCGCTATCAACGGACGTCTATCTGCCTGCCATGCCTACGATGGAGCGACAGCTTCATGGCGATGCGGAGCTAACGATCACTGGCTTTTTGATCGGTTTTGCCACCATGCAACTCGTTTGGGGACCCATTAGCGACAGGATAGGGCGAAAACTCCCGCTATTTATCGGTATGGCGTTCTTTGTCGTTGGCTCCATCGGATGTGCCATGTCACAAAGCATGAGCGAAGTGATAATCTGGCGTATCTTTCAAGCCACAGGCGCGTGCGTGGGACCTATGCTTAGCCGTGCGATGATCAGCGATGTTTTTGAAAATAGCGAAGCTGCAAAGATGCTTTCAAATTTAGTCATCATTATGGCTGCAGCTCCTATCATAGGACCGCTGCTTGGTGGCGCATTACTAGAGATTGGCACTTGGCACTGGATATTTTGGCTAATGGCAGCTGCAAGTGCTTTTTTGTTTATCCTTATCTTCTTCTTGCCAGAGACGTTGCCACAGCAGAAGCGCTCAAAAGAGCCGGTGATAAACTCGTTTAAGAGCTATTTTGTGCTTATAAAAGATGCTAAATTTATGAAATACACTCTAAGTGTAACCTTCTTTTACATCGCAGCATACGCCTTTATCACGGGATCGTCATTTGTTTATATAGACTATTTTGGCATACCGAGCAAGTACTATGGCTTTTTGTTTGGCGTAAATATACTTGGTGTGGCGGCGCTTAGTTTTTTAAACAAGAGCTTGGTCAATAAATTTAGCCTAAATTCGCTTCTTATCACCTCAAGTACAGTCGCTTTTGTTGCTGCGGCTTTGCTTTTAGCGCTTACCTTTTTTGGTGTCGCCGGAGTTTGGGGCGTTATCATACCTATGTTTTTCGTCTTTAGTATGAACGGTATCATCGCCTCTTGCTCAAACGCAGCCGCTCTTAATCAAGTCCCTCAAGAGATGAAAGGCAGAGCAAATGCTCTCATTGGCTCACTGCAATATGGAAGCGGTATCGTCTCATCAGCCATGCTAGCACTATTTACGACCACGACGCCACTTATCATGTCAGCCATCATCTTTGTCTTTATATTTTTGTGCTGGCTTGCTGCCTATCTAAACAAATAAACTCTCAAAAGGGCTTAAATGCCCTTTAAATTTAAAGCTATTTCACCTATAATAAAGCCAAAATTTAAAAGGAAATTTTAGTGCTAACGATAGAAAATTTATATATTTTGGTGGCAGCTCTTGCGCTTGTTTGCGTGATACTAGCAGCTTTTTTGATAAATGCAAATTTGAAAAATGCAAAACAAAGAGAAGCTTTAGAAAATTTACAAGATGAGCTAAAAGATAGCGAGCGGCTAAATATCGAGCAAAGAGCAAAGCTTGAAGCAAATAACGACAAGATAGATGAGCTAGCTAAAAATTTAGACGAATATAAAATTTCGCTCAAGCAAAAAGATGAAAAAGAGGACGAGCTAGAGCGCGAACTAAGGCGTCTAAATGAGGAGCTTGGCAGTCAGACAAAGATGGCTGAGATGGCAAGGTCGCTATCTTTAAATTTACAAAGCGAGCTTGGCGCAAAAGAGGACGAGCTAAAAAGATCAAGCGAGAGCGAAAACGAGTTAAAACGCGCTATCGTCGCACTAAAAAGCGAGATCGAGGCCAAAGAAAACATCCTAAGATCGCAAGAAGAGAATTTAAAAAAGGTGAAAAACGAGCTAAATTTAGAGTTTGCAAACCTTGCAAATAAGATATTTGAAGAAAAAAGTGCAAATTTCTCAAAAAACAGCAAAGAGTCGCTTGAGCTCTTGCTAACGCCACTTGGGGAGAAGATAACAAGCTTTGAAAAGAGGGTAAATGACGCCCACAGCGACTCGCAAAAGAGCGCAGGCGAGCTTAGCGCGCAGCTAAAAGAGGTGGTCGAGCTTGGTAAAAATATGTCAAAAGAGGCAAACTCGCTAAGCACGGCGCTAAAAGGCAGCAACAAGGTCCTTGGCAACTGGGGCGAGATGCAGCTTGAGCGCACACTAGAGGCTGCAGGGCTAGAAAAGGGCACGCACTACGTGACGCAAGAGAGTTTTGATGTGAGTGGCAAAAAGCTCATACCTGACTTCGTCATAAATTTCCCAGACGACAAACAGATGATAATAGACAGCAAAGTCTCACTCCATGCCTACGAAAAGGCGGTTGCGGCGGCTGACCCGGCCCAGAGCAAAATCGCTCTTGGCGAGCATATCGCCTCAATAAAAAAGCACATCGACGAGCTAGCTAAAAAAGACTACTCATCGCTTGTGAAAAGCCCTGATTTTGTGCTGATGTTTGTGCCAGTTGAGCCGGCATTTTTGGAGGCTTTGAAATTTGATCCAAATTTATTTAACTACGGCTATGAGAAAAAAGTGGTGCTAGTCTCGCACACTACGCTCATGCCGCTACTTCGCGTGGTAGCAAATTTATGGCGCATGGAAAATGGCAACAAAGAGGCAAAAGAGATATTAAAGAGTGCAAATGAAATTTATGAGAAATTTTGCACTGTCGCTGAGAAGCTAAATAGGCTTGGAAGCTCGGTGAGATCGGTAAATGATAACTTCAACGAGGTCGTGAAAAGCGTGAGCGGACAAGGTGGGCTTGATAGCAGGCTGGAGAAATTTAAAAAGATCGCTATAAATCCCAAAGATACGCAGATAAAAGAGCTTGAAGCAAGACCTAGAGAGATCTTGCTAGCTAGCTCTAAAGAGTAAATTTAGAGCCTTTAAATTTAGTGATGCATGTGCATATTAGTTGAGTTATCATCGCTCATATTTTGCATCATCATATTCATATGCATCTCACCCATATTTTGCATCATCTTGTGGTGATCGTGCATTGGCATATCTGCTGGCATGTTCATCGGCATATTCATATGCATATCCATCTCACCGTTTTCAGCCTTGTAGCCAGTTATGGTAGGATCAACCATGCCAAATATCATTGCGACGTGTGCGACGATCAAGGCAAATATGAGTAGGCAAAAGTGAAGCTTTAGCTTTGCTTTTTCGCTTGCGTTTTTGTAGATCAAATTTAGCTCTAAAAGCGCGATGCCAAGAAGTGGTATGACGCTGATGAGATATGAGTAGACAGCGATGACATCGGCATATCCACGCCATTTTATACTTGGATAAATTTTTGCCATAAAATAGATCACAAGAGCTGTAAAATAGACCCCAAGCACTATGCCAGCAAATTTGCCAACAGCCTTAAAGCCAGCATTTTTGCCGCTATCCATGTGATACATAGTGAGAAACTCCATCGCCACTAAAAGCTCCGTAAGCCCCACAGGTATCACCATGAAGAGGATTAGATTGTAAGGTTGATTGAGCGATAAAAGCTCCATGTAGTGTGTCATTACCATTGTAAGTCCTTTGTAAAAAATTTAAAGAAATTTACTACAAAAATTGACAATAATTATAAAATATCAAGATAACAAACTTAAGCGGATGTTAAATTTACTCCTAGCTTGACTAAGAGTAAATTTAAGCTAGTCTTTAAACTCGTGTGAGATAACTGGGGAGAATTCCTCCCAGCGAAGCTTAGTTTTAAAAGTTGGCATCTTGCTTTGATAAGGCTCTTTTTTAAGCGCAGCAACCGCGACGCTATCGCCTTGTGGCTTGGCTGGTGCTTCTAGGCTTAAAACGGCTCTTTCAAGCTCGATGAAGTCTTTTAAAATGATCGCATATGAGCGGAAGAAATTTGCATTTTTATGAGCCAAAAGTAGCGAGCCAAACTCATCTACAAATAAATTTAAAGTTTCATTAAAGAGCTTGTCGCTGATATTTTTTGCGCCGTTAAATTCATCACTTAAAAATGTCGCCATCGCTAAAAATATAAAGCCAACATAGTCCTCGCTATCCTTGCAAAGCTCCTTATCGCGCCTATATGGGCTAAGGTTTAGGCAGTGTATCACCCTAAGTCTAGCCGCGCCGTTGTCTCTACCCTCTTCATAAAATGAGGCGCTTAAAGGGATATTTGTAAAGCCAAAAAGAACGTCATTTTGCTCATTTACAAGCTCTTTAAAGCTAAATTCTTCTAAAATTGCAAATGCCTCTGCGCTTTGCTCGCTCAAAGGATTTTGCGCTATGTAGCTAAGCTGCTCTCTCCACCTTGCAAATTTCTCATCACTCGTGTGAAAAAATAGCGGATAAGCTAAAAATTCGTAAAAATATGCCCTTGCTTTTGTGATGTTCTTATCCATTTAGCAGATCCTCTCTCATCGCGTTTAGCTGGGCTTGCACCATGATCTTTGCCTTGCAGTCAGCGCAGCAGTAGAGTGACTTGATCTTGGCTCTGTCGTTACCAAAACGTGGCTGCATGATCGCTGCGATCTTCTCGACCGCTTTTTTAGTCGCAAACTCTTTTCCGCACTCCACGCAAGCAAATAGCTCGTCATGCGCAAGCTCGCTATAAACGAAGCTCTCAGGCTTAAGTGCTAGTTTGCCAACTTCAAGTGAGATGGTATTTTTCTCAGCGCAGCTTAGCTCGCAGTAGCCACAGGCGGTGCAGACGCTTGGGTTAAATAAAATCGAATTTGTCTTCTTATCAGCCACCAAAGCGCTTACATTACAAGCGCCAACACAGCTAAGGCAGAGCGTGCAAGTTTCAGCATTTATCGTGACTTCGCCATATCTTATCATCTCGCCGCTTTTTACCACGCCAAGATCGTTCTCACCCACGATAAACTCAAGTCTTTTGGCAAAAATTTCTCTCTTTGGTAGCGCGTATTCATTGATCGAGTGCTGAGAGCCAGCTATTAGTTTAGCTTTTTTAAGTGCGCTCTCAAGCTCAGCCTTGTCTTTTGCGTGATGAACCGCAGTCTCTTTAAATTTAAGCTCATAAATTTGATTTAAGATGCTAATGGCGTCCTTTTCGCCCTTGCCAAGGCTCTTGCTATATAAAATCACACTCACGCCACTTTCTTGAAGAAGCGTCAAAAAGTGCGTTTGGCTTAGCAGATGCGGGGCTAGGATGACAAAAGGTAGGACATTTTGCGGTAGGCTCACGTTAAGCTCTTCTAAATTTATCTCTTCAGATACGATGAGAGCGATTTTATCTTTGTAAAGCTTAGCGATAGTGGCAAATGAGCTTTGCGGCATAAGCGTTGAGTCTAGCGAGCCGCTAGGGCAGACGCTGATGCAGTTTCCGCAGTTTGTGCAGTCTATCGCTGAAAAGACGAGGTGCTTTGTCTCGTCCTCTTTTAAGATAGCAACCGTTGGGCAAACCTCGGCGCAACGTCCGCAAATTTCACTCCTGCGCTCGTGATATTGGCAGATTGAAGAGTCATACTGCGTAAAGCTTTTGTATCTAAATTTTGGGCTTTTTGCGTTTAAAATTTCAAGCACTTTTTCATCTTTTAGCCCTGAAATTTCATAGCAGCCGCTTTGCTTTAGCATATAATCCCTTGCGTTTTCAACTAAGAAAAAGTCGCAATCAACCTCAAATTCATCATTTGCTCTAAGCACCAAAACGCTTAGCTCGCCAGCTGCGCCATATATAAATTTAACCTCAAAGTGCGTAAGCTCTATCACTTTGTAGCCATTTTCTTTTAGTAAATTTGCTAGCTCTTCACGGCCTGAGTTGCTTACTATCACGACATTTTTGCCGACCTCTTTTTCATAATCCACATCCTTTGCCATGTCAAAGGCGCTCGCTCTTGCCTCGTAGAGTAAAAGTGTGTTTTTGGCTTTTTCTAAGACACTTGCGGTGGTATTTTTAAGGTAGAAATTTATCTCAGGTGCGATGATGCTTGCTTTTAGCTTTGGAGAGTTTGAGACTAGATAGTCGCCATTTTCGTTGTTGATCTCTATCTGCTCATTTAGCATCAAAGCGTCGTCAAAATCGTTATAAAAGCCAAATTCTTTCATTGTTTCTCCTATTATCAAAAACGGGCTTATTCTAATATTAATGGGATTAATAGACTCTGAAATTTATATGCTCTTTTTTTGCTCTAAGTTTTAATTTATAATATTTTTATGTTAAAATCACGCCTTGGTAAAACTAACTTACTAGGAGCGCAAATTGAACGATTTAAGAAACATCCCACAAGTTGATAAGATCATAAAAAACGAGGCATTTTCGGGGCTTGATACGAGTTTAGTCACTATGCTAGCAAGGCAAATTTTAGATGAGGTTAGAGCTAAAATTTTAAATGAAAATGCAAGCTTTAGCGGCGAAGAGATAATAAATTTGATCCTAGATGAGTACTATAAATTTAATGAAGCTAGCCTTCAAAGAGTGCTAAATTTAACTGGCGTGACCATACATACAAACCTCGCTAGAAGCGTTATAGATAAAGAAATTTTAAAGCGAGCAACACCTGTTATCACAGGATACTCAAACCTCGAATACAACCTAAAAACGGGCAGCCGCGGCAACAGATACGACTACGTTGGCTCGCTAATAGCAAGAGCTTTTGGTTTTGAGGACGCCATCGTTGTAAATAACAACGCAAGCGCTGTATTTTTGGTGCTAAACACCTTTGCAAAGGGCAGAGAAGTGGTCGTTAGTAGAGGCGAGCTAGTCGAGATCGGCGGTAGTTTTAGAGTGCCAGAAGTGATGGCAAATGCAGGATGCATCTTAAAAGAGGTCGGCACTACAAACAAAACTAGGCTAAGAGACTACGAAGAGGCGATAAGTGGTGAGACAGCGATGCTTGTAAAGGTTCATCGCTCAAATTTTGACATCGTTGGCTTTAGCGAAGAGACTACGGCAAATGAGCTTAGCGAGCTAGCAAGCAGGCAAAATTTGATAGATTATTTTGATCTTGGCAGTGGATTTTATGGAAATTTACCATTTAATCTTGACAAAAACGAGCCAGATCTAAAAAATTTAAAAGATGTTTCGCTAGTTAGTTTTAGCGGCGATAAACTGCTTGGCGCGGTGCAGTGTGGCATAATTGTTGGCAAAAAAGAGCTCATCGCAAAGCTTAGAAAAAACCAGCTTTTAAGGATGCTTCGCGTCGATAAAGTGATCATCTCGCTTTTGGCCGAGAGCATGAAAGCTTATCTAAACAAAGAATTTGAGCTAATCACAACGCAAAAGTTGCTTCACAAAAGCGTAAAAGAGCTTGAAAACTTAGCAAATTTTATAAATAAAAGCCTAAAAACTTCGCTTGAGATAGTGCGAACTTCTACCTTTGTGGGAGGTGGTGCTATGCCAAATAAAAAGATCCCAAGTGTGGCTTTGGCATTTGGTGGCGATGCAAATTTAAATGAGCTAAAATTTAGGCAAAAAAAGGTGATCGGACGCATAGAAAATGACAAATTTATGCTTGATCTTAGATCGCTTCTTGATGAAGACGTAGAGACGCTAATAAAAATAATAAATGAAACGGAAGAAAAATGAGTTTAATAATAGGAACAGCAGGGCATATCGACCACGGAAAAACCGCGCTTATAAAGGAGCTAAACGGCTTTGAGGGTGACAATCTTGAAGAGGAGAAAAAGCGTGGCATAACGATCGATCTAAGCTTTTCAAATTTAAGCAAAAATGATGAGAATATCGCGTTTATCGACGTGCCTGGACATGAAAATCTCATAAAAACGATGATAAGTGGCGCGTATGGCTTTGATGCGTGCTTGTTTGTAGTGGCGGCAAATGACGGGCTCATGCCTCAAAGCTTGGAGCACCTTGAAATTTTAAATCTCCTTGGTGTGAAATCTATAATCGTTGCGCTTACAAAGTGCGATCTAGTAGATGAAGCCACCATAAATTTAAGAAAAAAAGAGATAAGAGATGAAATTTCTAAATTTAAAAACCTGCAAATTTTAGAAATTTTTGCCGTTAGCATAAAGGATAAGGCGAGCATCGATGAGCTTAGAAACTACCTCTTTACGCTAAGAGCCAAAAAGCGCGATGAGGAGGGCGTTTTTAGATACTACATCGATAGGGTGTTTAGTCTAAAAGGTATCGGAAATGTCGTAACTGGCACCGTTATAGAGGGAAGCGTTAGTAAAAACGAGAAGCTTTTTAACTACGACGCTGGCAAAGAGGTGCTAGTAAGAAGCGTGCAAAGCCACGATAAATTCGTTGATAGCGCCGGAGTTAGCAGCCGCGTGGCGCTTAATCTAACTGGCATAGAGCTTAGCGAGCTAAAAAAGGGTCAGCTACTTAGCAAAAAGGGCTTTTTTAGGGGATTTAGAGAGGTTGATGCGGTCGTAACTGCTAAGAATTTGATACATTCACAAAGCGTGACATTTTGCGTAGGCGCTAAAAACGTGCCTGCAAAGGTGCTAATCCTTAGCCAAAAAGATGATAGCTACTTTGTGAGCTTTAAATTTCAAAGCGATATGTTTTTGAAATTTGACGAGGCCTTTGTGCTCATCTCAGATGCGCGTGTGATAGGCGGTGGTAGAGTGCTAAACCCTGTGCTTGAGCCACTAAAAAAGGCTGGCAAAATTCTCTTTTTAGCCTCGCTTTTAAAGCATGATTTTGTTGAAGCTTTTTCTATCTTAAAAGAGGCTCACAAAAATGGCTTTGGCATCATCTCTTCTTATCAAAGATTTGGTCTAAATCACGAAGAGGCCATAAACGTAGCCAAAAAAGTCTCAAACGTCTTTGTCGATGAAAAGGCTTTAAATATCTATGATCTAAGCGCGGTTGAGCGGATAAAATCAGCCATTAAATTTATGATAGAAAAGAATGAATTCGCTGTCTTTTCAGCTCAAAGTATCAGCCTAAAACTTACTTGGGCTAGCCAAAATTTAGCCCAAAAAGCGCTTGATGAGCTTGAAAGTGCAAATTTGATCGCCAAAGATAGCGGTGTCTATACCAAAAAAGGCGTTGATCTTAGCAAGCTAAAAGTAAGGCTTGAAGAGAAAATTTATGAAATTTTAGAAAGTGGCAAGCTAGCCCCAACAGCGCCATATAATATATATGATGATTTAGAGATCGATAGGGTTAGTGGCGACAATGCCCTTAAAAAACTTACTGCAATGGGTAGGGTCATAAGGCTAGAGCATAATCTTTTCATCACTAGAAATTCACTAAAAATGGCACTTGATAAACTAAGAGAGATCATAAAAAATCAAGGCTTTGTAAATGTCACAAACGCGAAGGATGAGCTAAATTTAAGTAGAAAATATATAATCGCCTACCTTGAGCAGCTCGATCTTGAGAGTGACATAATGAAGCAAGGAAATGATAGGATTTTTCGCAGTTAGTATTCATTTACAAAAAGCAAATATAATCCGCCAAATTTTTAAAAAGGATAAAAATGAAAAAAGTGATCTTAGCCTCAATCATCGCGGCAACTAGCCTAATGGCAGCAAGCGATAAGCAAATAGAGGACTTCTACTCTCAAATGGTTGATAGCAGCGTAAAAGTAAAGGTAGCTGATCGTCACAAAGTGGCAGGCGACATCGAAGCTGTCGTGGTAAAACTAAGCAAAGATGGCAACTCACAAGATGAGATAGTATTTACAAAAGGTGACTTCATCTTCCCAGACGTGATCGATCTAAAAGAGCAAAAATCATACCTAGCTGAAGTGAAAAAAGAGGTCATCGCAAAGGGAATTTCTAAAATTTATAAAGATGAAGACAAGGCAAACATCATCGTTCTTGGTAGCGACCCTAAAAAGCCAACTATCATAATGTTTTCAGACCCTGAGTGCCCATACTGCAGAGCTGAGCTAGCAAAGATCGAGACAACACTAAAAGATAGCAACGTTGAGATCGTCCTAACTCCAGTGCATGACATCTCATCACTTCAAAAAAGCTCACTAATCTACAAAGATGCAAAAGCTGCTAAGAGTGACAGTGATAAGGTTAAAATTTTAAGAAAATACTACGCTGAAGACTACAATGTAGATGATAAGAGCGTTAGCAAAGAAGATGTCGCAAAGATCGACAATCTGCGCAAAAAATACTTTGCAGCTGGTGTTAGATCAGTACCATTTATCGTAAATAAAAGCGATCTAAAATAACATTTTCTAGGGAGCTCTCCCTAGAATTTCTACTACAAATAAATTTCTTAAATTTAAAGTATATTTAACTATATTTTTAATAAATACTTAACAAATACAATTAACATTATATATTTACTTTGCTTAACTTAGAAATATGCTAAATTTACATAGTTTAACTTTAGGGTGCTAAAATGCCCTAAAATAGGCTATTTGCGATATTTTAGAAATTCTAAATATGCAAATTTTACATATTAATGAACCAAATTTCTCAAAAATTTTTGAGGCATAAGGAGAAAAAATGCAAGGATCAAGAAGAGATTTTCTCAAAAAATCTCTAAAAGTCGGTGCTGCCAGCGGAGTACTCGCAGTCTCAGCTGTAGCAAAAGTGACTAGCGATGACTTGGCTCCTGATGACAATGGCGTTGTCGTAGGCAAGTCTAACAAAAAAGAGGTGCTTTATAAAAAAAGCAAAAACTGGGAAACCTACTATAAAATCGCATACTAAGGGAGATAACCATGAGTGATGCACGTATAGGAAGACGTTCATTTTTAAAGCTAGCCGCACTAGGTGCTGGCACTACAATGGCTTTTGGACAAAATGATACGATCAGACAGGCGAGCGCAGAGGAGATAAAAGATCCTTTCCCTGGCTCAAAAAAGGTTAGAACTATTTGTTCTATATGCTCAGCAGGCTGTGGTATCGAGGCTGAGGTACAAGATGGTGTTTGGGTTCGCCAAGATATGGCGATGTTTCACCCGATATCTCAAGGCTCACACTGCTCAAAAGGTATCGATCAGATCGACCTTACACACAGCAAACAACGCATCAAATATCCTATGAAAAAAGTTGATGGCAAATGGCAAAGAATTTCATGGGATCAAGCTGTAAATGAGATCGGCGATAAGATGCTTCAGATCCGCAAAGAAGATGGTCCTGATAGCGTTATATTCTTAGGATCTGCGAAATTTAACAACGAGCAAGCATATTACTTTAGAAAATTTGCTGCGTTTTGGGGCACAAACAGCAACGACCACGTAGCAAGAATTTGACATAGCGCAACAGTCGCCGGTGTGGCGAATACTTGGGGTTATGGCGCGATGACAAACCACTTTGGAGATATGGCTGCAAATTCAAAATGTATATTTATAATAGGTGCAAATCCAGCTGTGGCAAACCCAGTTGGCGGTATGAAGCACACTTTGCAAGCAAAAGATAGAAACAACGCAAAGGTGATCGTAGCTGATCCAAATTTTACAAAATCAGCTGCACACGCTGATCTATACCTAAGACAAAGATCAGGCACTGATATAGCGCTTGTTTATGGTCTTATCCACATTATTTTAAAAAATGGCTGGGAAGATAAAGAATTTATAAAAAATAGAACTTATGGTATCGACGAGATAGCAAAAGAGGCTGAGCACTGGACACCAGAGGTTACATCTGACGTTACAGGCGTGCCAGTTGATAAGCTAATGGAGGCTGCAAATATCCTAGCTCACACCAAGCCAGGCACAGTGGTCTGGGCGCTTGGTATCACTCAGCACTCAGTTGGTAGCTCAAATACGAGAATTTTACCTATCTTACAACTAATCCTAGGCAACATGGGCAAACCAGGCGGCGGCTGTAACATCATCCGTGGTCACGACAACGTTCAAGGTTCAACCGACATGTGTAACCTCTCAGACAGCTTGCCGATGTACTACGGACTAACTGACGCAGCTTGGAAGTACTACTGCCAAGGCTGGGGTGTTGATTATGATGAGTTTGTAAAACGCTTTGCAGTCTCAACCAAAGAGCCAAAACAAGGCGGCACACCAGTTAAAAATACTGCTTTTGAAGAGTATTATTATCACGATCCTAAAAACCCAGAGGATAGAAACTGGAGAAATGAAAAAGGCTGGTCGCTTTCAAAATGGTGGCAAGGCGTCTTAAAAGAGGAAAATACCTTTAGTAGTGGTGCATTAAGAGTTCTTTGGGTGCAAGGAACTGGTCTTACATCTATGGCGCACCTAGCTAAAATTCAAGAAGCAGCTTCAAAACTAGATATGATCGTAGTTGCTGAGCCATTTGTAAATGAAATTTCTATCCTTTCAGATAGAAAAGATGGCGTTTATATCTTGCCAGTAGCAACTGCCTTTGAAAACGAAGGTCACCTAAACGCTACAAACCGCTCAGGTCAGTGGAGAACAAAAGTCGTTGATCCACTTTATGAGAGCAAGGGCGATCACGAAGTTATGTTTGCATTTGCTAAGAAATTTGGCTTTTACGATGAGTATGTAAAAGGCATGAAGATGGCCGTCGTAGATAGAGAGCTAAAACAAGTAAAAGATGACTTTGTATGGCCAGATGATGCGACAAATGAGATAGCAAGGGTTGGAAATTCTATCGGTTATGGCGGCAGAACTGCTGAGATGTTTAGACGTCACCAAGCAAACTGGGATAAATTTGACCCAGATACGCTAATAGGTCTTGGCGGCGAAGTAAAAGGTGAGTACTACGGCAAGCCGTGGCCAGCATGGGATGAAAAACACCCTGGCACACCGATACTTTACGATATGAGCAAGTCTTATGCAGAGGGCGGCTCTGGCTTTAGAAACCGCTTTGGCTTAGAGCATAACGGCGTTAGCCAACTAGCTAGCGAAGAGGCAACTTTAGTTGGCTCAGCCATAAAAGGTGGCTACCCACAAATCACAAGAGACAATATAGAAAAAGTCCTAGGCATCACTCTAACAGAAGAGGAGAGGGCTAAAATAGGACCTAGCTGGAGCATGGACTACAGCGGTATCATCTTGGAAAAATGCCGTGAAAAAGGGGTCGTGCCGTATGGTAACGCAAGGGCTAGAGCTATCGTTTGGGAGTTCCTTGATCCTATCCCAAAACATAGAGAACCTATCCACTCACCACGCTGGGATCTTGTCCAAAAGTATCCGACATTTGATGATCAAGCTAGAAATTTCCGTGTTTCTACTAAATTTAAGTCAGAGCAACAAGCAAAAGACTGGTCAAAAGAATTCCCTATCGTATTTAGCACGCAACGCGTCGTAAATTTAAGTGGTGCGGGAATGATCGAAAGAACAAGTAAATATCTCTCAGCCATCACACCTGAGATGTTTGCTAACGTCCATCCTGAGCTTGCTTTAAAATACGGCATAAAAGATCGCGATATGATGTGGATCCACAGCCCACAAGGCACGAAGATCAAAGTAAGATGCTACCACAGCTACATGGTAACTCCAGATAGAATTTGTATGCCTTACAACTTCGCTGGCGTTATGCAAGGTGTCGATCTCTCAGCTCGTTACCCAGAGGGCACTAAGCCTTATGTTATCGGCGAGAGCTTTAACACAGTTACTAACTACGGATTTGACCCTGTTACTCAAATTTCAGAATTTAACGCAGGTCTTTGCCGCATAGAAAAAGCTGAAGAGAACACCTTTAAAACATCGTTTTATCACGAGTATGGCGAAAGAGACGCCCTAGGTAAAGAGTAAGGAGAGAAAAATGGCAAGAATGAAATTTTTTGTAGATACTAATAGATGTATCAGCTGTTTTGGATGTCAAGTCGCCTGCTCTTCTGCTCACGAGCTTCCAGTTGGAATTTATAGAAGAAAGGTTATCACGCTTCACGATGGTATCGAGGGCAAAGAGGTCTCAACCACTATCGCATGCCAGCACTGCACCGACGCACCTTGCGAGCAAGTTTGTCCGGTTGATTGCTTCTACATTAGAGCTGATGGCATCGTGCTTCATGATAAACACAAGTGCATAGGCTGTGGATACTGCTTATATGCTTGTCCATTTGGTGCGCCGCAGTTCCCTAAAGACGGGGCATTTGGCATAAAAGGCGTAATGGATAAATGCACTATGTGTGCAGGCGGCCCAGAGCCAACTAACTCACACGAGGAGAGAGAGCTTTACGGTCAAAACAGAATGGCTGAGGGTAAAGTGCCTATGTGTGCGGCTATCTGTTCTACAAATGCACTTTTAGTTGGCGACGCTGCTGAAGTTTCAAATGTGTATCGCAAACGCGTTATGCTAAGAAATACAGGACTAAACGTATAACACTAAGGAGGGCGCTTGCTCTCCTTTTAAATTTATAAAATTTAAATTATTTTTATGATTTTTATAATCTAAAATTTCATCAATAATTTTTCTTATCTATTGAAATTAGCAAAAATATATAACTTTTTTATCTCGATATGAAATTTTGATCTAACCCTCTAAAGCCCTAAATTTACGTAAAGTTGATTATTAGATTGTAAAAAATATTATTTATACTTTCAATTTACATTCTTTTATGATAATCGTTTTTATTTTAATCAAAGTAAAGCATTGGTAATATTTCACTTTAAAATAATCTCACAGGTGGTTTAACTAATGAATAAATTTTTTAAATTTATGCTTATCATGCTCCTGCCTATCTGGCTTGTGGCAAAAAATGACGACTACACACAAGTCGCAGCTCAGATAAAAGAGTCATTACAAAAAGTAATAACAGAGTATAGAGCTGGCAACGTCGAGCAAGCAGTTAGCGATACTCAAAATGCTTATTTTGGTCTGTTTGAAGATGTCGAAGCTGGCATCAGAATAAATTTAGGTCAGAAAAAAGCTTACTCTATGGAGAAGCAGTTTGGCGAGATCAGAAAGGCGATAAAAGCTGGCGAAGCACCAGATGATGTGCAAAAAAGAATAGATCAGATAAATAGCGAAATCGCTGAAGTTTTGCCAGTTATTTTAAATGGTCATAAGCTTGTTGGTGAGTATTCAGACAGCCCAGCACAAGCTGCTGCAAGTGGCTATGACACTTCTAAATTTATCCCTGAGTGGAAGGTGGCATTTGAAAATTTATCAGCTACTCTAGATAAAGCCATAGCAAGCTACGAGGGTGATAAACAAGATGATGCTAAAAATTCTATCCAAGATGCTAAATTTAATGATTATAGAAACACTCAACTTGAAATTGCCGTTCGCCAATATATAGAAAATGGCAAAAGCATAGATGCTGATATCCAAAGAAAGATGGGTGAAGCGATCAGTGGCATCACAAATGGCATAAGCAAAGATGACTTTAAAGTAAAGCTAGAAGAGATCAAAAAGCTAGCTTATGATGCCGTTGCAAAACTTCCAGCTGAAACAGTAAAACTAGCAAAAGTTGATATGAGTAGTGCAGCATCTAGCGATAGCAGCGAAGATAGTGGCACAGACTACACTCAAACTGTTAAAAACATAAATGACAAAATTCAAGCAGCCATCGCGCTTTACAAAGGTGGCAATAGTGCCAAAGCTATGGGCGATATCCAAGACATCTACTTTGATGAGTTTGAAGGTAGCGGCATGGAGAACAAAGTAGGTGCGATAGATGTAAATTTAAAAACAGCTATCGAAGCTACATTTGGTAACCTTGTAGCCCTTATGAAATCAGGTGCAGATGAAAAAACACTTGAAGAGAGTGCAAGCAAGATGTCATCTCAGCTAGCAGCTGCACTTGAGAAAACTAGCGGTTCAAGCTCACCTTGGACGCTATTTATCTGGGCTCTAACTATCATCTTAAGAGAGGGTTTTGAGGCTCTTATCATCGTTGCAGCCGTCGTTGCATATCTTGTAAAAACTGGCAATGCAAAATCTATGGGCAAGGTCGTATATAGCTCAGTTGGCGTGGCTGTCATATTAAGCTTTGTCATGGCTTGGATAATGAACGTCATCTTTGGCGAGGCAGCAGGTCAAAAAAGAGAGCTTATGGAAGGCATCACGATGCTTGTTGCAGTGGGACTTCTATTTTATGTTGGCTTCTGGCTTCTTTCAAATGCTGGCGCTAAAAAATGGAACGACTACATCAAATCACATGTATCTGAGTCTATCTCAAGTGGCTCAAGCACGATGCTTTGGTGGACTGTATTTTTAGCGGTATTTAGAGAGGGCGCTGAGACAGTGCTATTTTATCAAGCGCTTATCTTTGACGCAAAAGACTCAGCTGGCTACTCAATGATCGCAGCTGGCTTTGTTGTAGGTCTTATCGTTCTTTTAATAGTCTATTTCTTATTTAAAATTTTCGCTATTAAAATTCCTATTAAGCCATTTTTTATATTTACATCAGCTATCATCTTTTACATGTCGATCGTCTTTGTTGGCAAGGGCGTTGGCGAGCTAGTTGAGGGCAAAATTTTCATCCCAACTATCATAAAAGGACTAAATTTTCCTGACTGGATGAGAGACTGGCTAGGACTTATGCCATATTACGAGAGTTTAATACCTCAAATCATTATGGTGCTTGCCCTAATTATAGGCATTGTTATCATGAAATCAAAACAAAATAAAAACTAATCTTATATAAAGGAGAGGATATGAATAAAATTCTTAGTTCAGCTCTAGCACTTAGCCTAGCAGCTGGTTTTGCACTTGCTGGAGAGCACCCAATCGGCGAGCCTGTAGAGGCTAATGGCATGGAGATAGCTGCAGTTTATCTTGAGCCAATCGACATGGAGCCAAAAGGCGTTGATCTAGCTCCAAGCTTAGCTGATCTTCACCTAGAAGCTGACATCCACGCTGTAAAAGGCAACAAAAACGGCTTTGGCGAAGGCGAGTGGATCCCATATCTAAAGATCAACTATGAGCTAAAAAACCTTGATAATGGTAAAACTAAAAAAGGTACATTTATGCCAATGGTTGCAAGCGATGGCCCACACTACGGTGCTAACGTAAAAATGGATACAGGCGTTGGTAACTATGAGCTTAAATTCCACATCGACAATCCAGAAAAACAAGGCTTTGGTCGCCACGCTGACAAAGAGACTGGTGTTGGTAAATGGTTTGAGCCTTTCACAACAACTTATAAATTTCAATGGACAGGTGGTCCTGTTAAATAATCGCTTTGGGGCGTTCTCGCCCCTTTTTAAAAATTCTCATAGGGTTTAGTTATGTCAATTTACTTCTATCAGGTCTTTTTAGCCCTCCTTGGATTTACGCTTTTTGCTGCCTTAAATAACAATGGCAAAAGTTTAAAAACGATCTTTTTACCGTCATTTCTTGGCGTTGTTGCTGGTGTGCTTATCTTTAAAGCTGCTCGTCATGCGCTTGTTGATGATCAGTTTAAAATTTTCATAGATTCTGTGACACTAGTTTTTCTACTCATTAGCATTTTATGGATATTTTTCGAGCTTAAGATAGCAAAAATCGTAACATTTTTTATTTTAGGCATCGGCTTTGGCTTTGGTTATAGCTCAAGTAGCGCATTGTTCCCACTTTTTGGCGGCGAGCTGCTTGACACGCTTTCAGTCATTAGCTTCTTTTTGATGATCTTTGCGATGATCTTGATACTGTTTTTATTTTTCTTCATTTCAAATTTAAAAGCTAGCATCCCATCATCAGTAGCTAAAATTTTAGCTCTTATCACACTAATATTTTTACTAGTTGATAGAAGCTCACAAACTGCACTTGAGCTTTTACGTGCAGGTGCTTTAAAGATAAGTAGCGAGCTAAATTCTCAAATTTTATCTATCAGCGCAAAAGGCATCTACGTCACAGAATTTAGTGCCTATTTTTACATAGTAGTGATCCTACTTTTATGCATCATCGCACTTTGCTTCATGCCAAAAAGTATCGATAAGAGCACGTTTGGCTCTATCAAATACCGCTTTACAAAAGCCATTAGAGAAAATGTCTTTGACAATGCAAAATTTGCATTTTGTAGCGTTTTAATAGCGCTTGGCTTCTCACTTTATTATGACCTTTACGCATCTCGACCACCTCAAATTTCAGAGCCAATCTTGGTTGAGCCAGTGGGAGATAAATTTATATTTGATGTTGATATGTTAAAAGATAATGAACTTCACAGATTTGCCTACATCACAGATGAGGGCAAACAGATAAGATTTTTCTTGCTAAATCGCTTTAGCGACCGCCCATCTCCTGTCATCGTCTTTGACTCGTGTATGATTTGTGGCGACATGGGCTATATCAAGAAAGGAAACGACCTTATCTGCATCTCTTGTAACGTCAGAATTTTCTTGCCGTCAGTTGGTAAAGAGGGCGGTTGTAACCCGATCCCTATGGCATTTACCTTTGATGGTAAAAATATCATAGTTGATTACAAAACGATCGTCGCAGGGGCAAACTACTTTAGCAAGGTCGTCGAAAAGATGGTGCTTGATCCTGTAAGCCACAAAAAGGTGAGCAATCTTGATTCAAGATCATATTTATACTACGGACGCACATATTTCTTTGAGAGCAACGAAACTCAGGCGAAATTTGAAGCAAATCCAGAAAAATATGTAGAAACAAATGGAACGTTAAAATGAAAAATATGCAACTAAGAATGATAAAAAGCTCGATCACTGGCTCAAAGGTGCAAAAGACGATGGCGTTTATCACCATCTTGCTAGCTGCTCTTTTGATAGCTTGCATGCTAAATATCACGCTAAAAATCGGCGATCAAGTGGCAAGCGAGCTTAGAGGATATGGTTCAAATATCGTCGTTTTACCACGCGGTGAGAGCCTAAGCATCGAGATCGAGGGTAAAAATTTCACCCCGCTAAAATCACAAAATTTACTCCCAGAGGCTGATATCTACAAGATAAAAGAGATCTTTTGGAGAAATAATATCGTTGCTTTTGCTCCGTTTTTAGAGACAAAGGTGAAAGACGCTAAGGGCGATGAGTTTAGCTTTGAAGGAACATATTTTGATAAAAATATCGGACTAAAAGACGAGCCAGAATTTAGCACAGGCGTTAAGAGCTTGTATGGATTTTGGGGTGTTGAGGGCGCTTGGCCAAAAGATGAGAGCATGGATGAAATTTTAGTAGGAGATGAGCTTGCAAAGGCTAAAAATTTAAAAGTTGGCGACAAGCTTAGCCTTGTAGGCAAAAACGGCACAAAAGAGGTTAGCGTGGTTGGCATCTTAAAAGGAGCAAGCGATGAGGCACATAAACTAATAGGCTCGCTTAAACTTGCTGGCGATCTTTCAGGGCATCCTGGCTCATACACAAAAGCTGAGGTCTCAGCCATGACGATCCCAGAAAACGACCTATCGCTAAAAGCAAGAAGAAATTTAGACAACCTTGATAGCGCAGAGTACGATAAATGGTACTGCTCAGCTTATGCGGGATCGATCGCATTTCAGATAGAAGAAAATTTACCAAACGTTAGCGCAAAAGCAAGCCTTCAAGTAAGTGACGCTGAGAGTAATATCGTAAAGAAAATTCAAAGCCTAATGGGTATCGTTAGTATCATCGCTCTTGTGGTTTCAGCCATCGGTATAACGTCGCTAATGACAAGTGAAATTTATCGCCGCAAAAAAGAGATCGGCCTTTTAAAAGCCATAGGCGCAAGCAACTTTGAAATTTACGCCCTTTTTGCTAGCGAGAGCCTTGTGGTTGCCTTTTTTGCGGGCATCACGGGAGCATTTTTAGGATACGCGCTAAGCTACGTGATGTCTTACATCATCTTCTCTCACGGCATAGGCATAGCATGGATCGTGCTGCCAATTAGCGTGGCGTTTGCCCTGCTCATCTCAGTCGTTGGCTCGCTAATGCCAATGAGAAACGTCATAAATTTACTACCTGCGGAGGTGCTATATGACCGCAAATAGCAAATTCTTTTACAATCTGATCTACAAAAGCCTAAAAAATGGCTCATCAAGGGTTATGGTCATCGTGATCTCGATCTTGCTTGGAGCGTGCGTGTGTGCAGCATTTGTCAATGTCTATCTGGATATCGACTCAAAGGTCTCACGCGAGCTAAAAACTTATGGTGCAAATATGATCTTTGCTCCAAAAGATATGGCGACAAGTGATGATATGAGCGAAAAA
The DNA here is from genome assembly GCF_000466685.1 of Campylobacter concisus UNSWCS. GTDB lineage: Bacteria > Campylobacterota > Campylobacteria > Campylobacterales > Campylobacteraceae > Campylobacter_A > Campylobacter_A concisus_A. The sequence continues at coordinate 41,916 of NZ_ANNG01000044.1, read as the reverse complement.
ACCTATAATGAAATGATCGCTAAGGTGCCAAAAGATAAGCTTCTTGGCGAGAGCGGTTATCTCTTTGCTCAGGCAAATATCGGTCCGACAAATGCCATCGTCATGGGGACAAAATTTAGCAATCTAAAAAAGGTTAAGCCGTTTTTAGATGTTAGAGATGGAACTATGATAAATGTCGATTTTGACGACAAAAACGTGCTAATAGGCGTCGATCTTGCTCGTCAAGCTGGCTTTAAAGCAGGCGATGATATAGAAATTCGTGCCATTGGCTCAAATGAGAGCATAAATGTAAAGATAAAAGGCGTAGTGGCAAGTGGCGACAAAGAGGACGCCCTTTTGATCACGTCGCTATCTTTGGCTCAGAAAATTTCAAACAAAGCTGGCAAGATAAACTATGCTGAAGCTGTTGTGCTTGGAAATTTTGACGAGATAACATCGCTTGCAAAGATTATTAGCAACGACGAAATAGTCGCAAAACCAGTGGCAAAGGTTTCAAAGTCTGAAGGCTATATCTTAGAGAAGATCAAACTTCTAATGGCACTTGTGAGCCTCGTTATCTTACTCATTACTTCAATGTGCGTAAATACAACGCTTAGTGCTATCTTGCTTTCAAGGTCACGTGAGATCGCACTTCTTAGAGCTATAGGCGCAAGCAAAAAAGATGTATTGAGGCTATTTGGCTTTGAGACATTTGTGACAGCGCTTATCTCAGCGTTAGTTGGAGCGTTTTTAGGTTATCTACTAGCTCAAATTTTAGGTTATGCGATATTTGATTCTAGTATTGATTTTAGAATTCTAAGCATCCCAGTAGCTGTGGTCATATCACTTCTTTTTGCAGCGATCGCAGCGTTTTACCCGATTAAGCGGGCACTTAATAACAAAATGGCAGATACACTAAGAGGAGAATGATATGCAAAATGCACTAGAACTTAAAAATATTTGTAAAATTTTTGGCGATGTAAAAGCACTTGATGATATAAGTTTTGAGGTTAAAAAGGGCGAGTGGGTCAGCGTCATGGGACCAAGCGGTAGTGGTAAGAGCACACTTGTAAATATCCTTTCTCTAATGGATACTCCAAGTAGTGGCGTCTATATGCTTGGCGGCGATGATGCGAGCAACCTAAATGCCGATGATACGCTTAAATTTAGACGTGAAAAGATCGGACTTGTCTTTCAGCAGTTTCACCTAGTGCCATATCTTAGCGCGCTTGAAAACGTGATGATAGCGCAGTATTATCATAGCTCAGTCGATGAAGAGGACGCTAAAAAAGCCCTTGAGGCAGTTGGTCTCTCTCACAGACTCACACACAGACCAAGTCAGTTAAGTGGCGGCGAGCAACAACGCCTTTGTATAGCGCGCTCGCTCATAAACGATCCTGAAATTTTAATAGCAGACGAGCCAACTGGTAACCTTGACGAGGCAAATGAGAGGATCATACTTGATCTATTTTGCAAGCTAAGAAAAGAGGGTAAGACGATACTTCTAGTCACTCACAATCCAGATCTTGGCGAGTATGGCGATAAGATCGTCTATCTAAGACACGGCAAACTAGAGAAGATCCGCACTATCGAAAATCCAAAGGTGCCAAATGCGATATAAAATTTTACTTTTATGTCTAGTCTCAGCCCTAGTTTTGGGCTGCGTCAAACAGTATGAGAAGCATCATATCACGCTAAATGACTCAAGTGGCATCGACACGCAGTTTTTCCCTACCGAAAAGCGCCTAAAGATAGGCGATAAGCCATATATGCTCTTTTTCTTTGGCACGGACTGCGGAGTGTGCAAGGCTGCGATCCCTGATCTAAACGCGCTTGAAAAAGAGTATGGCAAAGAGGTTCAGTTCATTGGCATTTTAGGGCCTAGCAAGGGCTTTGATAAAGATATCGAGCTTTTAAAAGAGCACAACATCACCTTTAAAACTACAAGCGACAAGGTCTCGGTGGATTATTTCAGCAAGGCAGTTGGTGGCGTTATGGGCGTGCCAGTTATCTATTTTTTTGATAAAGATGGTAAGATGCGATCAAAATTTATCGGTCTTACACCAAAAAGTGTGCTTGAAGGTGCTATAAGATCGCTCTTATAGGAGTGAAGATGAGAAATTTCTTTTTATTTGTCCTAGTGGTGTTTTTTGTCGGATGTGCTAGCAGCACGCCAAATATCTCGGTAAAAACGAGCGATCCGATATTTTTTACGCTTAGTGAAACAAACAAAAGCGTCTATGTAAATTTTAAAAATAGCGCGACTGGACAAGATGTAAATGCTGAAATTTTAAGCGAATTTGCAAAGGCTGGCTTTAGAAATGAGCCAAATATCAAAAATGCCGACTTCATCATCCTTGGCGACGTGCAAAGCTTTTCTAGGACAACCAAGAGAGATCCTAGATTTTCAATGGGCATGGGATATGGCTTTGGCAGGCCAAGTTTTGGCTTTGGCTACTCGATGTTTTTCCCATTTGACTATGATGACGATGATGACTTTAGCACAAACAGCTATGCTTACTACATGCAAGTAAGCGTGCTAGTGCGTCCAAAAGATGGCGGTGAGAAAGCGACAAACATCTCGCTCATGCAAGCTGGTAATGTCTATTCGCTAAGCTACATCTGGCCATTTTTCAAAGAGCGCCTAGCAAAACAGATCGTTAGCTTTTTCTATAACGTCTCACAAAGATAGAGAAATTTAGCAAAATTTAAAAGGAGTTAAGGTGCTAGTTGATGGAAGCTACGAAATTTTATCTTGTGATGATGTGGAGCTTGGCATCAAAAGAAGCTCTGCTTTGTCCTTTTATGCCTGTTATGACGATGTTAAAGAGGCAAAAGCTCTTTTAGTTATCATCTCTGGTTTTGGAGAGGACTCTGACTCTGGCTATAGAACCCATCTAATGCGAAGCATGGTAGAGTCTTATGATGTGGCATGCATTAGTGTGGATTATCACTGTATAGGCAACCGCCCACAGCTTGGGGCAAAATTTGGGCTTGATGATATAGACCGCGCGATACTAATAAGAGAATTGGCAAAGATCGGTATAACTTTACCTATTGATTTAAAAATAGTTGATAACTATGATAAAACCTGCGTTTTACTTAAAAGTCTTAACGAGGAGATCACTATTAGAAAAGAGAGCGGGGTCTTGCCAGATGATTTTATTTTAGATATCAGTATGACTATGCTGCCGACAAAAAACGAATACCAAAATTTTGGCGTTATGCAAGCAATGGACGTGCTAAATGCCGTGCTTTATACAAAAAAATATATAAATAATGCCAAATTTGAGCATCTACCAGTGATAATGGTAGGCAGCTCACATGGTGGATACTTGGCACATATGTGCGCTAAGATAGCTCCTTGGCTAGTTGATGGGGTGATAGATAATAGCTCTTACGCTATATTTTTATGGAAACTTATTGGTTTTGGAAAGGAGATTGATTTTACTAGGTTTTTTGGCTGTGGCACTGGAAATTTATATGAAAATTTAAATCTTTATTTCTGTGATAAAACTTATTGGACTCTTAATGATAAATCACCATATTATTTTAGTGATGCAAGAGAAGAGATAAGAAACATCCTAAATTTAGATCATTTAACTGTTCAAAGCAGCTATAAAAAGCCAATTTACGTGAGCTATCACTGCATTTATGATAAAGAAGTAGCCCCCGCAAAGGATAAAACCAAGCTTTATGAGACTCTTAAGAAGCTAAAATTTGACGCAACTTTGCATATGATAAAAGATGAGAGCGAGGTTGATGGTAAATTTATAAAGTCTCTAACTCACGGCATGGGGATGTCTTATAAACTGCTTTTGCAAAGAGAGCTTTCTGGCGTTATGAAGAAAATTTTGTCTAAAAAAGATAAAAAAGATGAGATTAATGAAAAATGCATAGAGTATAAGTGTGGTGATTTGCTTTATAAATTTAGTGAAGTCTCAGATCAGATAAGGCTTGAAGTTACTAATATTTAAATTTAGAGCCATTTTATCTAAAGCTAGGCTTTTAAAGACCTAGCTTTAAATTTTCTAGTTATCTATCATAAAATCATAAAATTCGTTGTTATATCCGACGTTTCCTACTTTGCTGTATTGTATAAGAGCTGCTTTTATGTTATCGATTTGCTGATACATAAAACCAAGGGCGGCTCTGTTTTCAACAGCGCTTGGATCATTTAGTTTTGTAAGCTCCAAAAGTGCGATCGCATTTGCTATTTTGTTCGCTCCAGTCGCAGCCACACTCGCTAAAAAGAGCGTGCCAGCGTCATTTATCTTAAACTCGTCTATGACCTCATTATAAAGCTTATAGCTCTCATCAAAGTCATTTGTAAAGATATCCACGTAGGCTAGAGTTTGGATCAAATTTATATTTTTTGGAGCCTCTTTTAGCTCGGCTCTTAGCTTGTCGCGCTCCCTTGTTAGCAGGCCTGAGATCTGAAGTAGCTTGATGTATTGCTTTTTGATGATGTCAGCTCCGTGGTAGAAGGCATTTGAGTCGAGATTTTTATCGATGAAGTAAATTTGTATCGCTTTTGCATACTCTTTGACGTTTTGATCTTTGTTTTTGGAGATGAAATTTAAGATATTTGCGATGATATCATTTGGCAAAATTTTCATAAGCTCATCAGCTTTTTTTGACATTAGTTCATCATTGTTTGAGATTTTAGCGATGATGATATCAAAGGCTAAATTTAGCGTCGTAGGCTCTTTTGGCTCTTCAAGCCACCTTATCATCGCACTTTGGTTGCCGCTAATTAGGCTTAGAAGCGAGGCGTATAAATTTACAGGCTTTAGGCTCTTGTCGTTTTCTAAATTTTCGCCGATCTCTTCAACTAGTTTTGGGTTTAAATTTCTATTTATATCCATGCAGATCGCGCCAAAGATGCCAGAGAGGTGGTTATTTACGTCCTGATGGTAGCTTGCTATAAAGTGCTTTGCTGCAAGGCTAAAATTCCCAAGCTGAGCGTAGCTAAGAGCTAGGTTATACTGCAAGATCGAGTGGTTTGGATAGGCTTTGGCAAGCTCTTCAAAGTCCTTGTTTGCCTCTTTTAAGCGGTAGTTAAGTGCCTTTGCGATGGCTTCGCTAAGTTTGGCATTGACCTTTGAGGCGGCGGCACTTTGGCTAAGGTAGTCATTTGCCGCTGAGGTATCGTCTAAAAAGACGCTAACTCCGCCTTTTCTTATCTGCTCTATGCTCTGTTTCGCGTCAAAAACCTTGTAAGGTGCGAAGTAAAAGAGCGTCTCATAGCGTCTTGTCCTATCAAAAAACATATCGTCGCTAAAGTGCGCCTGAGCTAGGCTAACGTCAAAAAGATCTGGCTTTAGTATCGTTTTTATCTTGTAAATTTTGCTTGGCATAGAGGCGTTGTAGTCATAAACATCTTTGATAAATGCCGCTGCATCGCCATAATCAGCCGTTTTTAGATCGATTAGTGCCTCAGTCATCTTGATAAGATCGATATTTGGCGTGTTTTTAGAAGCCTTTGTTAGATAGTCCCTTGCCTTGTCGTATTTGCCAAGTCTTGCGTAGAGCTGTGCTAGCGTAAAGTCAGCCTTAAACGCCTTTTGTCCCTCAAGCTTAGCTATGGCTCTCTCATCATCTCCAAGAAGCGATAAAATTTTAGCGCTCAAATAAGCATACTCGCCCTTATAGTCCTCTGTGCTAGGGTGAGAGAGAGCTTGCAATGCCTCGTAGTAATTACCCTTGTAATAATTAACCAGCGCATAGTAGTAGCTGTAAAGTGGCGAGCTGTTTTCATACTGCAAAAAGGAGTCTGCAAGCCCTATGTAGTAGTTGAAATTTTTGGTGTTATTTAGCTCAAGCGAGCAAACAGCGGCGTTTATGGCGCTCACTGCGGTGTTTTCTCGGTCAGTTATCGCCTTATTAAACGAGATGATCGCCTCGTCACATTTTTCTTGTTTCATCTGCGAAACGCCTAGGTTGTAGTTTGAAAGTGACTGGTTATAAACAGCTATGTTTTCATAAATTTTTAACGCTTCAAATTTATTGCCACGCTCGTAGAGCTGGTTGGCCTTGTTTATCATCTCATCGATCTTTGAAGCGCCAAAATTTTGCGTTTGGTAGTTGTTTTCTATATTTTTTACGATAGCTGTAGTGTCTATCTCTTCTTTTTTATCTTTTTTTAGCAAAACAATTAGCAAAACAGTGATCAATATGACAAGCACCAAAGCAGCCGCACCGATGATGATAAAGAGCTTTTTCTTGCTTTTTTTTACTGGTATCGGCTCTGGGATGCTCTCATCTTGTAGCACGCCGTCACTTGCGATGCTCTCAAGCGAGACGATCTCTTCAGGCGCCTCGGCTTTTGCCTCCTCAGGCGCTTGCTCTGCTTGCTCGCCAGGTGGTTTTAGAACTACAACCTCGTCATCAGCCACTACATATACCTTTTAAGAACTTCTGGAATTTCGATAGTGCCATCAGCCTTTTGGTAGTTTTCCATTATCGCTATTAGCGTCCTGCCAACTGCCAGACTTGAGCCATTTAGGGTATTTACAAGCATATTTTTCTTGCCATCTTTAAAGCGAATTTTCGCGCGTCTTGCTTGAAAATCACGAGTATTAGAGATAGAGCTTATCTCGCGGTATTTGCCCTGACCTGGTAGCCAAACTTCAAGATCCACCGTCTTTGCGGCACTAAAGCCTAGATCGCCGCTGCAAAGAAGCATGTGGCGGTGAGGCAAACCAAGGCTAGTTAGCAAGTCGCTCGCGCAAGATATCATCTCAGCAAGCACGCCCTCGCTTTGATCAGGCTTTGTGATGCTTACAAGCTCGACCTTTTCAAACTGGTGCTGGCGGATCATACCTCTAGTGTCACGTCCTGCTGAGCCTGCCTCTTGGCGGAAGCATGCTGAGTAGCAAGTCATCTTTATAGGTAGCTGCTCAGCTTCAATGATGGTGTCATTGTATAAATTTGTCACAGGCACTTCGCTAGTTGGGATGAGGTAGAGATCCTCGTCGCGCACTTTGTAAAGATCCTCTTCAAATTTAGGCAGCTGACCGGTGCCAAAAAGTGTGTTTGAGCTTACTAGATAAGGGACATTTACAAGCTCAAAGCCACGCGCGCTGTTAAAGTCGATCATGTAATTAACAAGCGCTCTACTAAGCCTTGCTCCCATGCCGCGAAGCACGGTAAAGCGAGATCCTGAGAGCTTTGCGCCTCTTTCAAAGTCAAGCCAGCCAAGGCTCTCGCCTAGCTCCCAGTGCTCCTTTGGCTTAAAGTCAAATTTAGTTGGCTCAAGCACCGTTTTTATGCAGACGTTATCGTCCTCGTCCTTGCCAAATGGCACGTCATCATCGGTGATATTTGGCACGCTAAATGAAATTTGCTCAAGCTTTTCTTCATATTGTTTAACGATCTCATCAGCATCAGCAAGGGCAGCTTTGTTTAAATTTAGCTCACTTTTAAGCTCGCTTACGTCTTCACCAGCTCTTGCTTTTACGCCAAGCTCTTTGCTCTTTGCGTTTTGGATCGCTTGGAAATTTTCAAGTGCTTTGCGCTTTTGCTTTAGCTCGTTAAAAGTGTGTAAGAGCTCGTCTAGTAGGCTAGCTTTAACGTTTTTGCCCTCTAGTTTTTTTACGAATTCATCGTAGTTTGTCTCAAGTAGTTTTAAATTTATCATTATCCTCTCCTTAAACCATAAACATAACTTTTGCAAGCAAAACTATCGCCACCGCAAGCGTAAGTGCAATAGGGTGGATGTTGCCAAGTGGGCTAGGACGCTTAAATATAAATTTGCAGCTTAAATTTATTATAACCGCAGCTACGATCACCATCGCTAAGCAAAATTTGATCATAAAAGCGATCTGTAAATTTGTCTCAAAGTAGCCTCCAGCCTTGCTGCCGACCCAGTTACTCATCATCATGCCACCAGTTAAAACTAAAAGTAGCACGCAAATAGGCATGATCTTAACAGCTACTGAGCCGATGGCTTGCTTTGCCTTTTGAGCAAGCTCTGGCGGCATCTTTTTGCTCGCCGCTCTTAATATGATCACATCAAAAAATAGATAACCAACAAAGATGATCGCACAAAAAAGGTGAATTATCTGCGCGTAGGGATATAAATTTTGCATATTTTTCCTTATCTGTAAATTCCAACCGCTTCACGCACTTTTTTTATCGTTGCGTGAGCTACATTTTGGGCTTTTTTAGCGCCTAGATCTAAAATTTTAGCCACCTCGTCAGGGTTGTTTTGATAGTGCTCAAATTTCTCTCTTGCATCTTTAAAATAGTCCCAAACAAGCTCGTTTAGATAGGCTTTAAAGTGTCCGTGACCCTCGCTGCCTCGCTCATATCTAGCTTGCAAGTCGCGCTGTCCGCTCTCATCTAAGAAAAGTTTTGCGATGTTATAGACGTTGCAGTTTTGCCACTGCTTTGGCTCTTCAAGTGGCGTGCCATCAGTCACGATGCTTGAAATTTGCTTTTTAAGCGTCTTGGCGTCCGCGAAGATATCGATCGTATTGCCGTAGCTTTTGCTCATCTTTTCGCCGTTTGTGCCAGGCACGGTAGCGACATTTTCGTCAATCTTTGCCTCAGGCAGAGTGAAAATCTCGCCATGTTCGTTGTTAAATTTGATCGCGATATCACGCGCGATCTCTACGTGCTGGATCTGGTCTTTGCCCACAGGCACGACCTGCGCGTTATAAAGCAAGATATCAGCCGCCATCAAAACCGGATAGCTAAAGAGTCCGTGGTGCGAGCTAAGACCCTTTGCGACCTTGTCTTTGTAGCTGTGCGCGCGCTCAAGTAGCCCCATGGGCGTGTGCTGACTTAGCACCCAGTAAAGCTCAAGCACGTCTTTAACGTCGCTTTGCACCCAGAAAATGCTCTTGTTTGGGTCGATCCCAAGCGCCAAAAATGCACACGCAGCGTCAAAAGTGTTTTGCTTTAGTGCCTTGCCGTCGCTAAGGCTGGTCATCGCATGGTAGTTTGCTATAAACATAAACATCTCGTTTTTTTCTTGCATATCAACCATCTGCTTTATCGAGGCAAAATAGTTGCCAAGGTGTAATTTGCCGGAGGGTTGGAGGCCGGTTAATACTCTCATCTTATCCTTTCAAATTTTGGCTTCGTTTTTTGAGCGCCTTTAAATGAGTTTGTAAATTTTAATCATCGACAGGCTAAATGCCTAGTCTTGATTAAAATTTGACTGCACAACATTTAAATTCATCTCAAAACACTTCGCCAAAATGCTTTTTTAAATTTTAACATCAGGGTAGATATTTTTATCTAGTCTAATCTTAAAATTTAGATTGCTAGCCCTCACTTAAAAACAAAATTTCGCCTCGCCTAAACAAAAAATTCTTTGCCAAAGCTTTTAAATTTCAACGTTACATCAGACTTTCTCTAATCTAGTCTAATCTTAAAATTTAACTTGGCTTCAAGTTTAGTTTCGACTTCAAATTTCTACACAACTCTTGTCGCTTTAGCGTTGCGAACAAGTGAAGCAAAAAATCATCTCAAGATACTTCGCCAAAATGCTTTTTTAAATTTTAACGTTACATTAGATTTTTGTATCCAATCTAATCTTAAAATTTATCTCGCAGGCTAAATGCCTAGTCTTGATTAAAAATTTAACAGCACGACATTTGTCACTTTAGCACTCTAACAAATAGAAGCAAAATTTAACTCAAAATTTCGTCAAAATTTCTCACTACAAAACGTTAAATTTGGCTCAACATCACAAATTCCAACACCACGCCAGACAGCCATCTAGCCTGATCTTGAAATTTATCGTTGCAAGCAGCCCACGCCACTTTGCAACTAAACTTTTAAAAGTATCCTTATCTCTTTTACGATCTGCTTTGGGGTCTTGCCCTCGACTTCAACGATATAATCAGCCTTTTTCTCATAGAGCTTCTCTCGCTCCAGATGTAGTGCCTCAGCCTTTTTTAAGTCGCTTAAAAGTGGGCGTTTAGCGAGTTTTTTCTCGCTATTTTTGCTATTTTTTAGCCTTTGCATGATCGCATCAAAGCTTGCTTTTAGATAGATCACGGTACCTATTTTGTTTAAATTTTTAACCTTTGCAAAGCCCCCACCTGTCGAGATGATCGCATTTTTGACATTTGTGGCTAGAAATTTAGCCAGATCTTTTTCAAGCCGTCTAAAATGCTCTTCGCCAAATTCATCAAAGATAGCCTTTATCTTCATATTTTGTGAGCTCTCTAGCAAGTCGTCGCAGTCAAGGTTCATCGTCTTTAGCGCCTTGCTTAGCGCCCTTGCAGTCGTGCCCTTGCCAACGCCCATAAACCCTATCAAAACGATATTATTGTTCTTTGTCTTCATCACTCTCTCCACGTTTTTTAGGGATCAGTACGATAGGCACGCCAGCTAGACTAAAGCTCTCTCTAAGCTTGTTTGTCAGGTAGCGTTTGTAGCTAAAGTGTAGGCATTTTGGGCGGTTCATTATTAGCGCTATCATGATAGGCGCGGTTTTAAACTGCACTGCGTAGTAAATTTTTACGACCCTGCCTTTATCTCGTGGCAGTGGGTGCGCTTTGGTCGCTTCGCCGATCACTTCATTTAGCTTTGATGTTTGGATTTTTTGGGTGTAGTTTTTGTAAATTTCAACTATGAGCGGGTAAATTTTATGCACTCTTTTGCCACCAAGTGCTGAGACGCTGATGATCGGCGTGTAAGAGAGAAATTTAAACCTATCTTTTATCTCTTTGCAAAGCTCGTCAAATTCTTCGCTACTTTTGTCCCATTTGTTTAGCACGATGATGACGCCAAGCTCAAATTTCGAGGCGATGCCAGCTATGCGCTCATCAAGCTCTGTTAGTGGCTCAGAGCTATCAAGCACAAGTAGCGCCACGTCTGTCTCTTCTAAAATTTTCTCAGTTCTATTTAGTGCGTATCTCTCGATGCCCTCGATCTTGCCACGCTTTCTGATACCAGCAGTATCGACAAACTCAAAAACTCTGCCATCATGCTCGTAAATTTCATTGACTGGGTCGATCGTAGTGCCTGCCACGTCGCTAACGACGGCGCGACTCTCTTTTACAAGGGCGTTTAGAAGTGAGCTTTTGCCGACATTTACACGGCCTATGATGCCAACTCTGATGTTTTTGCTCTCATAGTCTATCTCGTCGCTTAGCTCGCCCTCGTCGTTATAGTTTTCTAAAAAATCATCAAAATCATCGCTCGTATCGGCCTTTATCTGCACTTTATCTTCTATGTGCTTTGCTAGCCAGATGCTAAGCTCATCGACGCCGGTGTTGTGGCTTACTGAAATGCCAAATGAGTTTTTTGCGCCAAAACTTACAAATTCCCACTCTCTTTGCTCGTCTTTTTTGCTGTCGATTTTGTTGATGACTAGAGCGATTGGTAAATTTAGCTTGCTAAGCTCGTAAAAAATGGCTTTATCTTCGTCATCTGGCATCATTTTGCCATCGACCATGTATAGGATAACGTCTGAGTTTCTAGCCTCTGCTAAGGTCTTTGCTTTTACGTTTTTAAAAAGCTCGCTGCTATCATCAAGCCCGCCGCTGTCGATTAATATACACTCTTTGCCCTCAACTTCGATCTTAGCTTTATTTGTATCTCTTGTAGTGCCGCTAACGTCGCTTGTTATGGCGATGCGTCTTCTTGCTAGGCGGTTAAAAAGTGAGCTTTTGCCGACATTTGGCTTGCCTACTAATATTACTTTTTGCAAATTTTGTCCTTTTTATGATGGCTGATTATACAAATTTTTCTCTTATATAAAGTATAAAATTACGCTTAAAAGCGCCGAAATAAAAGAAAAAATCAACCAAAATTTAAGCCATTTTTCATTAAAATGAGTGCTTTAAATTTAGAGGTTTTGCGATGTTAAAAAGGTTTTATATTTCACATCTTGGCATTTTTTATATGCTCTTTGCTTGCTTTATGTTTGCCGTGACTGGCGCATTTGCAAAGTATCTGAGTAAAGATATGCCTTCTATCGAAGTTGTTTTTTTTAGAAATTTGATCGGACTTTTCATCGTCATCTATGCCATCTATAAATTTCCATTTAAACAAACTGGCGGACACTTTTTCTTACTGATGTTTCGTGGTTTTGTGGGCACGGTGGCGCTTTTTGCATTTTTTTATAACGTCGCACACGTAAATTTAGCCACAGCCTTTACCTTTCAAAAGACAAACCCGATATTTACAGCCATTCTCGCAGCTATTGTTTTTAAGGAGCGCCTAAGCTCGCTTGGCTGGTTTGCTGTCTTTTTAGGATTTGGTGGAATTTTGCTTGTTATCCAGCCAAATTTAGGTATCAATAAAACCGATATCATCGGCATTTGGAGCGGCCTTGGAGCGGCTATTGCCTACACAAGCGTCAAGGAGCTAAACAAGAGCTACGGCACAAATATCATCGTGCTAAGCTTCATGCTTTGGGGCTCGTTTTTGCCGCTTATTTGCATGGGGATGGCTGAGTTTTTCACCTATGAGCCTCTTGATTTTTTATTTTCTAAATTTGCTATGCCAAGCTGGCACAACGTCGTGTTTATCTTGCTGATGGGGCTTAGTGGCTACTATTTTCAGGCGTTTATGACAAAGGCATTTGCAGTTGGCAAAAAAGCTGGCGTGATCGCTGCGGTTAGCTACGCTGACGTCATTTTTACGCTTATAATTGGCTATTTTATGGGCGATGCGTTGCCAAATCACCTAGCACTCGCAGGTATTGTGCTTGTCGTGGTGAGTGGAATTTTAGTTGTTAAAGAAAAATAAAAATAGGGTAATGCTATGAAAATAGAAATTGGAGAGTCTTTATTTTATTCTTGGCTTCGCCACGTAAAAGAGTGCCAAATAGTGCAAACTAACTGGAAAATTTCTCCAAAATGGGAGATAAAATTTTCAGACGAGTTAGAAAATATAATGTTAAAAACAGATGAGTTTTTTTCTAACAAATACGGATATAAAATTTATAAACAAAATACCTCATTAAATCAACTTTTGCAACAAGCAGAGTGTGATGCACTTGGCGTTTGTATGAGTGATGGAGTTAGTGAAATTTATGCAGTTGATGTTGCTTTTCATGAGTCTGGACTAAATTATGGTGGACTTGATGAAACGGTGGCGAGAGTTGTAAAAAAATGTGTAAGAACAGCTATGTGTATTTATGGATATTTTGGTGTTAAAAAAGCCAATATTATTTTTGCATCTCCAAAAATAAACAAACAAATTTTATATTCCTTGCAACCTTGCGTTATTGATCTAAATGAGATGATGCTTGAAATGGGATTGGAATTTGATTTTAGAATAATTGCTAATGATGACTTTTTAAATTCTGTCTTAAAACCTATTTTGGAAGTAAGTGGCAATATAGCCGACACAGCAGAGCTTTTTATGCGCTCTTATCAGATGCTAACTTTATTTGATAAAAAAGAGCCAAAAAGTATTGAAAAAATCGAAAAAGAGAAGCGAAAAATAGTCTCAAATGCTTATCAATTTTCTAAAGAATATATTGACAACAAAAACAATCAAGATGAATACGCAGAGCTAAAAGTCGGACAAATAGCGCGTATCATAATGAGAGAAATTTTAGAAAGTGGTAGAGTGGGTGCGGATGAGATAAGCAGGCTACAAAGTGAAAAATATAGCAAAGATTATCTCGGGCTAAACTATGCTGCATTAGTTAAGGCAGATAGTGAATATGAAAAAGTTCGCTACTATGCGGTCCCAATAATAATAAATGGCATATACTATAAACTTTGTTCTCAATGGTTTGAAGTGCCTGCAAACGATGATAGACCGCTTTTGATAGATTGGATTAGAAAATTTAGAGAAAAATAAAGGAGAAAATATGATATTAATCGCTGGACCTTGCGTGATAGAGAGCAAGGAACTTGTTTTTGAAGTGGCAAAAAGGCTAGTTAAATTTAATGAAAATCCAAAGCTTGACTTTTACTTTAAGTCTAGCTTTGACAAGGCAAATCGCACGAGCATTAGCTCATTTCGTGGCCCTGGGCTAGAAAAGGGTTGTGAAATTTTGGCTGAAGTAAAAAAGGAATTTGGCTTTAAAATTTTAACCGATATCCACGAGAGCTATCAAGCTCAGCCAGTTGGCGAAGTGGCTGATGTGCTGCAGATCCCTGCATTTTTGTGCCGCCAGACTGATTTGCTCGTGGCAGCTGCAAAGACAAAAGCGGTCGTAAATATAAAAAAAGGGCAGTTTTTAGCGGCATCTGCTATGAAGCACTCTGTTAAAAAGGTGCTTGAAACAAGAGGAGTTAGCGGCGATGGATACGAGGTCGCAAAGGCAAATGGCGTCTGGCTAACGGAGCGAGGTAGTACCTTTGGATATGGAAATTTAGTCGTTGATATGAGAAATTTGGTGATGATGAGAGAATTTGCGCCAGTCATTTTTGACGCGACCCACAGCGTGCAGATGCCAAGCGCACTTGGCGAAAAAAGCGGCGGAGATGCTAGGTTTGTGCCGTATCTTGCAAGAGCAGCAGCTAGCGTTGGGGTGGATGGATTTTTCTATGAGACGCACATAAACCCTTGCGAAGCGCTTTGCGACGGACCAAATATGCTAAATTTAGACGAGCTTGAAAAGGTCGTAAGTGACACACTAAAGATAGAGGAAATTTTAAATTTTTAAACTAAGGAGAGAGATGAAAAGGATTTTAGCGCTACTTTTGGGAGTGCTGTTTTTAGTAGGTTGTGGCTCATCTCAGCCAAAGGTGCCACTTGCTGGCAAGTATAAATTTGAGGGCATTAGCTACACTCATGTGCAGCGCCACGAGCCGACAAAATTTTTCTATCAAAGCCCAAAAATGATCGAAAAAAAGTATAACAAACAAATTTTGGAGGCGCTTACAAAAGAAAATTTGCTCGATCCAAATTCTAGCGACGAGCTAAAGATAAAGATAACTCACCGCAGAGAATTTATAGGCGAAGCGACCTTTGCTAAAAGCGACAGAATGGGCAATATCTACTTTACTTACGAGGTAGAAGTTGTTAGAAATGGCGAAGTTTTGAGGCATTATAGCTCTAGCGAGCTAAGGTTTAACCCTGGAGTCTTTGGAAATTTAAAGGGGCTAGTTGGACAAAATAACGATGATAGCCTTGAAAATAAGGCGATTAGCGCAAATGTAAAAGAGATCGTTGATACCATAAAAGGCATGAAGTAAATTTATGTCAAATAGAGGTTTTTTGTGGATATTTCTTGGTGCGGTGGCTGAGTGTGGCTGGGCGTATGGGCTAAAGCACGCGTCAAATTTAAGTGAATTTTTGCTTACGACGCTACTTGTAAGCATAAGTTTTGTCTCGTTTATGAAAGCTTTAAAGTATCTGCCTGTAAGCATCTCTTATGCTGTATTTGTGGGCTTTGGGACAGTTTTTATCGTCATAGCTGAGATCGTTAGCGACTACGTAGCAAGCGGGGCTTTGCCAAATTTCATTAGGCTATTTTTCATAGCGACGCTCATTTTAGGTGTGCTTGGGCTAAAAGGCATAAAAGAATGATCCATTTTTTAGCGCTTTTATTAGCTGGATGTTGCGAGGTCTCTGGCGTCTTTTTTATCACGAAATTTTCAAAAAGCATAGGCGTAAAAAAGTGGGCAAATTTTATCCTTTTGCTTGGAAATTTCGCCCTTTCTCTAACGCTACTTAGCTATGCGATGCAAACTATCGCTATGTCGGTGGCGTATGCGATCTGGACAGGCATCGGAGCGATCGGAGCAGTAGTGGTTGGCGTAGTTTTTGAAGGTGAGAAGATAAATTTTAAAAAAGCCTTGTTTTTGGCGCTCATCATCTTTAGCGTAGTGATGTTAAAGATCGTTTAAGGAGCCAAATTTTAAATATATTTTTAAAAACAGATAACTTCAAATTTATACACTTATATACTCTAAAAATAATAATATTTAAACTCACTTTCTAAGATACCAGTCACCATAAATATTATTTTTTACAAAATATTGATTTTTAAATTCAAAATAAATTTATAAAAATAACACTACACTTTCAAGTTATTTTTCAAATTTAAGGAGACATTGTGCAAATTTGTAGAATTTTGTTTATCTCTGGTGTGGCGTCCAGCTTTGTCTTTTCATCGCAAGATACGCTGCTAGAAGGTGTTGTAGTAAGTGCGAGTGGTATCTCAGCAAAAAAGACAGAACTTAGTAAAAGCGAGCTAAAAAAAGGTCAAATTTTCTCCGAGCGAGATCTTGTGCGAAACGAAACTGGCGTAACTGTCACAGAAGGCGGTAGAAGCGGAAATAATGGGTATGCCATACGAGGTGTAGATAGCGATAGGGTTTCTTTAAAGATAGACGGAATGGAAGCCGTTGAGAGCTTTATGCCTCGTTCTTACAATATTTTAGGGATATTAAATGGCAATCGAAACAGCACCGAGCTTGAAAACATAAGCAGTGTAGAGTTTGTAAAAGGTGCAAATTCATTAAACAAAGGTAGTGGCGCGATCGGTGGTAGCGTTAGTATGCAGACAAAAAATATTGATGATTTTGTAAGGGATGGGCAAAATGTTGGCTTTTATAGCAAAAGCGCATACGCATCAAAAAATAGTGAATTTAGGCAAGTTGCAGGCGCAGGTATAAAATCAGGTGGTATCGAAGCATTGTTTCAGCATACGTATAAGCGCGGCAAACAGACAAAGAATTTTTACAGCGGCAAGTTAGATGATGTGCCATTTTGTGGGATGGGGACTAGTATAGAGGATTCGTATTTGGCAGATAAATACCCAGAGCTTTGCTCCTTTGGTAGAATTTTGCCCGATGATGTGAGATTTCGCACGCACTCAAATTTGATGAAATTTGGTTATAGGTTTGACTCGCATTTTATAAACACTTCTTATGAAGACTTTAGGCAAAACTATTTTACAGAAGAGAAGAGTAATAGCACCGCAACACTTAATAGAAAGCAAACAAGAGATAGCATCCCCTACAAAAGATATGGAATTTACTACGAGTTTGTACCAGACCATGATACTTTACTAAGTAATTTAAAGGTAAGCTTTTATAAACAAAGAGTGCAGCAGAGGTCAAATTTCACGAGATATCATGCAAACTATCCAAACGACATGCAATACAACTCAAGTTTTGATCAAAAAGATAGCTACGAATTTTTTCAAGATAAAAAACAGTTCGATATAAGTGGCATGAGTGGCGACATTAATGCAGGTAAATTTTCTCACATATTGAGTTTTGGTCTTGGCAGACACATCTCTACCTTTAAAAATAGAAATTTACAACTTAGACAAAGTTTTAATACAAAATGGAGCGGTAGTGGTTTTATCGTAGATCCAGCAAATCCTTTTAAACCAGTTAAAGCAACGGATGTAACCTTTGCTCAGCCAGTAAAAAGCACTCTTGAATATGTTTTTCTGGGAGATGATATGAGCTTAAATGAGGCCTTAAGTCTAAACTATGGAGTTAGGCTTGATAAATATGTTTATAAACCAGAGCAAGCAAATATTGCCTCTGGTGCAGGATATAAAATGGTCACAACACCAGAGCTACAAAAAAGTAAATTTAAGGCCATTACCTACAATGCAGGAGCCCAGTATGATATAAATAACAATGTGAGTGTTAGCTACGCATTTAGTACCGGTTTTCGTGCGCCAAGGGTGGAGGAGATGTATTTTGATACACCAAGGGATAGTACAAGATATGTTAGAAATTTAGAGCTAAAACCAGAAAAAGCCTTTAATCATGAGGTAAGTTTATTGTCATCAGGCCAGAGTTATGCGCTTGCTCTTAGTGCTTTTTACTCCAAATATAGAGATTTTATTGATAGTGATTATGAGGTTGGTATTGATGAGATAGAAGAATTTGATTTTGGAACATGGGAGCTTGTAAAAAAATATAGCAAAAAAAGTCTCGACTTTAAGCATGTAAATGTCGGTAGGGCAACCGTCAAAGGTTTGGAACTAAATTCGCGTGTAAATGGTGATGTGCTAAATTTAAATGAAAATTTATACGCAAGCTTAAAAGCGACCTATACACGTGGCAAAAAAAATGATGGGACTTCACTTATGGCTATTCAGCCATTTACTGCAGTAGCTGGACTTGGGTATAGTGATAATAAATTTGATCTATTATTAACTAGCAAATTTGTAGCAGCTAAAAAAGCAAAAGATGCAGTTTCAAAAATACCACCAAATTTTTCTCAAATAACTGTTGATAGAGATACAGGTAAAGTAACAGGCACAACACAGCCAGAAGCACATAAATTTCTGAGTAAAAGCTATTTTGTCTTTGACTTAACTATGGGTTATAAGATCAGTAAAAATTTCAGCATCAATGCAGGGGTGTTTAATATTTTTAACAAAGAGTATTCTACTTGGGAAAATTTAAGACAGCTTAGATATAACGGCAACCAAAGCTATGTAAAATTTGATGGTACTGGACTTGAGCGATATACTGCTCCTGGTAGAAATTTTAGCGTTTCTTTTGAGATTAGATATTAGCTTTAGTTTAAATAAGATTTTGATAAACTAGGCAAAAAAACTAAGGAGAAAAGATGAAAATAATCGAAGGAAATTTAGCCCTAAAAGGCAACGAAAAGATAGCGATCATAAACGCAAGGTTTAACCACATCATCACAGACCGCTTAGTAGAGGGCGCAAAAGATGCATTTTTACGCCACGGCGGCGATGAGAAAAATTTAACTTTAGTGCTAGTCCCTGGCGCATTTGAGATACCTATGGCGCTTGAAAAGGTGCTTGCAAGCGGTAAATTTGACGCGGTTTGCTGCGTGGGAGCGGTGATAAGAGGCGCAACGCCGCACTTTGACTACGTAAGCGCTGAGACTACCAAAGGCATCGCAAACGTAACGCTAAAATACGCAAAACCAGTCACTTTTGGCGTGCTAACAGTAGATAACATCGAGCAAGCGATCGAGCGAGCTGGCAGCAAGGCTGGAAACAAGGGCTTTGAAGCGATGACGGGCGTTATAGAGATGCTAAATTTATACAAAAAGCTAGGAGAGTAAAATGGCCACACGTCATCAAGTGAGACAAGCCATAGTTTCGCTACTTTACTCAAACGAGATAAACCCCGTAACTGCGGAGTTTGAAGAGGAATTTTTAGAAGAGAAAAAGATAAGAAATGAGCGTAAAAATGAGGTGCAGCAGACCTTTAAAGAGGTGCTTGCAAATAAAGAAAAACTAGATGAAATTTTAAAACCGCACCTAAAAGACGGCGACTTTAGCAAGGTTGGCGCAACTGAGCTTGCTATCCTTAGACTTGGGCTTTATGAGATGAAATTTAGCCAGACTGATAAAGCCGTCATCATAAATGAGGCGATCGAGCTTGCAAAGGAGCTTGGAAGCGACCAGGCGCCAAAATTTATAAACGGCGTGCTAGATAAGATAAAGGGCGATCTATGAGGCTCTGTGTCGCTCTTGATATGGCGAGCAAGGATGAAAATTTAGCCCTCGTGCGTGAGCTAAAAGGGCTTGATCTTTGGCTAAAAGTGGGGCTTAGAAGCTATCTTAGAGACGGAGCTAAATTTATAGAGGAGCTAAAAGGGGCAGGGGAGTTTAAAATCTTTCTTGATCTAAAGCTCTATGATATCTCAAACACGATGGCAGACGCGGCCGAGGTCGTCTCAAAGATAGGCGTGGATATGATAAATTTGCATGCAAGTGCTGGCGAGAGAGCGATGAAAACTGTGATGGAGCGACTTAGTTCGCTGCAAAATCGCCCTTTGGTGCTTGCTGTATCAGCGCTAACTAGCTTTAGCGAGAGCGAATTTGAAGCGGTTTATAACGATACTATTTCTCGCTCGGTTAGGAAATTTAGCCAGATGAGCTTTGAAGCGGGGCTTGACGGCATGGTCTGCTCGGTCTTTGAAAGCAAGCTCATAAAAGAGGTGACAAATCAAAATTTCATCACGCTTTGCCCTGGAGTTAGGCCTTTTGGCGAGAGTGCGGGCGATCAAAAGAGGGTTGCAAATTTGGTTAGCGCAAAGCAAGAGGGCAGCGACTTTATCGTTGTTGGCAGACCGATTTATGAAAACGCAAACCCAAGAGAAATTTGCGAACGCATTTTGGAGCAAATTTAAATTTTTTTGAGATAAATTTAGTGTAGCTAAGAGTTTAATAGATAAAAATTAAATTTTTATCTCATAATATATTTAAAAATTTACTAGTAGTCATCTAAGATAAAAATTTTATCAATATTGCTATCGCCGTAAGTAATAATGCTATTAATAATAATATAGAAAAAGCAAAAGCTATCGAATACTTAATGAAATTAAAATATGTTTTATAAAAGCTAATAAAATTCACAAATAAAAACCCAGCAATATATAACAACAATGGATCTAGGTATTGTATTTTAGATATATTTAGAAAAAATACGCCAAAAAGTATGAGAGAGATAGCTATAGCTATTTTATGGATATTACCAAATTTTTTACTAAAAATGTTAAGTATATGTAGAAATGAACCAACTACAAGTGCCCCATTTATAGTATCTAATTGCATTCTTAGATTATCTTTAAAAAAATATAAATGATTAAACCAGGTATGAAAAAGATAAGTGGTTTTTGAAAAATAATAAAAACAGATTCAATAAGTGCACCAATGGCAGATGGAGCTTTTCCAATAGTTTTTCCTATCTCAAAGTCTGTCTGTTCTATCTTACCTGAGCCACCACAGATAGGACAAGTTTCACCAGGTTTTATAAAGCCATACCCTTGACAATATCTACACTTTATTTCTCTAGTTACTATAAAAATTTCCTGAATATTATTTGATTTGATTATTATATATAAAATATTCTTATTTTTGACCATGTTTGGCAAAAGCTATAGATGTTGTTGATTAGTATGGTTTGTTTAAGTGGTGTAAGATAAAAATTGTAACTAATTTTGGAGATAAAATATAGAAAATTAGAATATTTTTAAAGAAATGAATGATGATTTATTAATTTTAAACTTTTTACTATCTCCACCTCGTTTATATCCTCAAATTTGATCTTAGTTTTTACGATCATGAGGATTTTATCTTTGAAATTTACATCTGAGACTAGGCCGCTAGTTTTTACGTAAGTAAAGCCGTCGTGGTAGCTCACACACACTTCATCAGCTATCTTTATCTCGCTTATCTTTTTTAAAATTTCATCGATCTTGCTCTCATCAAGCTCTAGTTTTTCGCATTTTTCTCGCTCTTTTTGTCGCAAGGCTCGCTCTAAGGTAGAAAGAGGATTAAACGAGCTAAAAATTTTCGCCCTATCTTTACTCACCGCTCTTGTGCCCTCCGATCTTTTTGTTTCTATCTTGTCCAGTCGCTTCTGGAAGCAGGTCGATCGCGCGTAGGATCGAGTTTTTACCAAATTTCTCTTTTATCAAATTTAGCGACTTTAACACCGCTTTTTCCTTGCTGTCATCTTCAAATAGGCCAAACTCAACCAAATTTTCTTTCACCACATCGTTTGCTGATATGCCTATTTGCCTGATTAGCCCGACATTTTTTATCTTGTTTAAAAGTAGCTCCTCAGCCGCACTCATCAGCACGCTTGAGATATTTGTTGGCGTTTTAAACCTCATGCTTGCGCGTTGCTGCGGCTCAAGCTTATCGGCAAATCTCACATTTATCGTTAGCCCACTCGCCCTTACATCTTTGTTTATCATCCTAAGCGCGAGCCTGTCAGCCATCTCTTTTAGCACGATCACCGCTTCGCAGCGCTCGTAGTCTCTAGGCAAAATTTCCGAGCTAAAGTAGGACTTCGTGCTTGGTTTATACGCCTTTATCTCAGCTATCGTCGTTGGCTCTATGCCATTTGCGTGGTCTATCGTGATGTAGGCATCGACGCCAAAAATTTTTTCAAGCAGGCTTTTTGGCGCATTTGCGATATCTTTCATGCAAAAGATGCCGCATTTTTCGAGCTTTAGCCTAGTTTGCTTACCGATACGCCAAAAGTCACTTAGTGGCTGATGCGTCCAGAGCTGCTTTTTATAAAGCTCTTCGTCAAGATAGGCGATGCCGTCATCTTGGTGCTTTGCTAGTATATCAAGCGCGATCTTTGCGAGGTATAAATTTGTCCCCATGCCACAAGTCGCCGTCACGCCAGTCGTTTTTAAGATCTCATCCATCATCATCTTCGCCATCTCTTTTGCGCCAAGAGCGTAAAATTTCAAGTAAGAAGTAAGGTCTATGAAGCACTCATCGATCGAATAGACGTAGATGTCCTCTTTGGAGACATATTTTAGATAAATTTCATAGATCCTTGCGGCGTAGTCGATGTAAAACTGCATCCTGGGCGGCGCGATGATAAATTTGACATCTCTTGGTATCTCAAAGAGCCTGCAGCGGTTTTTTACCCCTTTGGCACGAAGCGCAGGGCTAACAGCTAAGCAGATGCCGCCACTGCCACGACTAGCGTCAGCCACGACTAGATCAGCCTTAAATGGATCAAGCCCGCGCTCCACGCACTCAACCGAGGCGTAAAAGGACTTTAGGTCGATAACGGCGTAAATTTTGCTCTTTGGATTTTCATTTTTCATGAGAGGATTATAGATGAAATTTGGTAAAAACTAGTTTGCAAATTTTGTTTGAAATGGTTTGAAATTTTTTAGAAAATAAAATAAAAAAGGCTAAATTTTAGTGCAAAGACCACACATTAAAGATACCAAAATAACTCCGTGATCAGATACCATGCCAAGCTGAGCGCGAAAGAGCCGATGCTTATAAATTTAAATGAAGCTAAGAAAAAGGCATCGCAACCGGCGATGTGGTGAGAGTATTTAACGAGATAGGGTGAAATTTTAGTTGGCGCGATTGTTGTTCATCATCCCAGAGCACGTCATCGCCATCTGTGAGGGTGCATGATATGATCCTGAAGTGCTAAGCAAAAGAGTCTTTGCAAGCACGGCTGCATCAATGTCCTAACTCGCGACAAAAGGCAGATCTGGCACCACTCAAAGCAACTGCAGACACGGGGTCTTAGTAAATTTAGAAAAATATAAAGACAAGATCAAACCGATCACCGCGTTTTCTAAACCAAAAATTTTACAGTCGCTGTAAATTTCTAAATTTAGCCCTCGTTTTGTGGCTAAGTCAAATTTAGCCGTAGATTTTCTTTAAATTTTCAAGCTTTGTGCTTGCATTTAGCAGTAGCATATCAGCAAGAACTAGCCTTATCATCGCGGTTGCGACGACACTGCCACGTATGCCTATGCAAGGATCATGCCTGCCTCTTAGCTCAAAATCCACCGCCTCGCCCTTTAAATTTAGCGTCTTTTGCTCTTTAAATACCGAAGGCGTTGGCTTAAAATGGCTCTTTAGCACGATCTCAGCCCCACTGCTTATGCCTCCAAGTATGCCACCAGCGTTGTTGCTTAAAAAGCCAAGCTCGTCCATCTCGTCGTTGTTTGCTGAGCCAAGCATAGAGCTTACATTTACGCCAGCGCCGATCTCTACGGCTTTTACTCCGTTTATGCCCATTAAAGCAGCTGCCAAAGCGCTATCAAGCCTATCATAAAGTGGCTCGCCAAGACCAGCTGGCACGCCTCTAGCCACGCTTAAAACCACAGCTCCAACGCTATCGTGCTCACTTCTAGCTTTATTTACCGCCTCTTTCATCGCCTCTTCGTTGCCAAGGGCGTAAATTTGCGAATTTTTGGCAAAATCAAAATCAAACTTATCGATAATCGCCTTGCCGATGCCAAGCACGCCGCTTAAAACTTCTATCTTAAATTCATTTAAAAGTAGCTGCGCAAATGCCCCACCAGCGACCCTCACAGCTGTCTCTCTCGCACTTGCACGCCCGCCTCCTCTGTGGTCTCTGATGCCATATTTTTTAAAATATGTAAGATCAGCATGCCCTGGGCGGAAAATTTCACGTAAATTTTCATAGTCATTTGACTTTTGGTTGTTGTTAAAAATGGCAAAACCTATCGGCGCCCCAGTGCTCATGCCATCAAAGACGCCGCTAAAAATTTCTATCTTATCAGCCTCATCTCTTGCCGTTGTGAAGCTACTTTGTCCAGGGCGACGTTTATCAAGCTCGCTTTGGATGAAGTCTGCATCGATCTTTATCCCAGCTGGCAGCCCGTCTATCACGCCACCTATCGCCACCCCATGGCTCTCGCCAAAGCTAGTTAAGGTTAGTTTTTTGCCAAATGTATTCAAAATTTATCCTATTTTTTGATTTTTTCTAGTGCAATTTTTGCTGCGAGCTGTTGGGCTTGCTTTTTCGAGCTTCCAACGGCACGTGAAATTTCCTTGCCATTTAGTAGCAAGGCTATCTCAAATTCTTTCTTATGATCAGGGCCAAATGAGCCTATGAGCTCGTAGCTTGGTATGACACCAAGGGTTGCTTGAGTGACCTCTTGAAGGGCTGTTTTGTAGTCCTTTTCAAGGTGCGCAAAGTCGATCTGCGGATAGCAAAGCTCAAGCAAGGCGATCGAAATTTCTCGCACTTTATCAAGTCCAGCCTCTAGGTAGATAGCGCCCATCACCGCCTCAAATGCGTCGCTTAAAATGCTATCTTTCTCTCTGCCGCCGTTGTTTTCTTCAGCTTGGCTAAGCCTTAAAAACTCGCCCATATTTAGCCGTCTAGCCATATTTGCAAAGCTTTTTTCATTTACAAGTGCGGCGCGAAGTTTGCTCATATCGCCCTCTGCGATCTTGCTAAATTTCTTAAAAAGATACTCAGCCACGAGCAGATCCATCACCGCATCGCCCAAAAACTCGAGCCTTTCGTTATTTAACGCCTGCTTGGTGCTCTTGTGTGTTAGCGCCTCTTCTAAAAGCTCATATTTTTTAAATTTATAGCCAAGATTACGTTCAAATTCTTCTAAATTTTTCATATCTTATTCTCATCTTTTATTTTTAATGCCTCGTTTCTTGCCATCTGGTCGCACTCCTCGTTTTCAGGGTGTCCAGCATGCCCCTTAACCCAGCTAGCTACGACTTTATGCGGCTTTGAAATTTCTAAATACTCCTGCCAAAGCTCGACATTTTTTACATTTTTAAAATTTCTCTTTTGCCAGTTTGCAAGCCACTCATTTATGCTATTTGCCACGTATGAGCTATCGGTAAAGAGCCTTACCTCGCATGGCTCTTTTAGCGCTTTTAGCCCCATTATCGCAGCTTTTAGCTCCATTTGGTTATTTGTCGTATATGCCTCGCCACCACTTGCTTTTTTCTGCGCTTCGTTATATCTCAAAATGTAAGCCCAGCCACCAGCTCCAGGGTTTCCAAGGCACGAGCCGTCGCTAAAAAGTGTTACTATCTTCACTTGATTTTTCTGTGATGTGGGATAAAATTTTCACACTTCCTAGCTCGTGACAGACCGGACAGCGGTAAAAGTGCATAGGAAATGAGTTTTTGCAGTTTTTGCAAACGTAGTTAAAGCTTAGCCCAGCTGCATCAAATTTAGCGTCTTTTAGCCTTTTTATGGCATTTAGCTCAAAGCTGTAAATTTCACATGGCTCATCTATATCGCCCTTTGCGTAAAAGAGGGATTTGTATTTTGGATCGCTTAAATTTATAGGCGTTTTTAGGTTGTAAAGCAGGTCTAGCACATCTTCAAATTTGGCAAAATCTTTTAAATTTTCTAAATTTTCATTGTGTCTTATGAAAAGTGCTAAGATCATGCGCTTTAAAAGCTCAAAATTTTGGCTAAGGTGCGAGAGAATTTCTATCTTTTCGCTAAAGCTTAAATTTCTATCATCAAGCGTGCTAATCGCTTTTATATAGGCCTTTTGATCTTTTACATTTGTTCCAAGCTCTTCAAGAGAATTTAGTGCATAAAGCGCTTCTTTGTAGTTTTTAAGCTTCTCATCTATCATCGTTAAAAAGCGCAGCGCGAGGACATTTCTAGGGCTTAGCTCAAGCGCTTTTTCAAAGATTTCGCTAGCTTTTTTTAAAAATCCAGCCTTAAAATATACCTCTCCAAGCTCGTTTAGGATAAATTCTTTCTCGTTTTTATCTTTTACCTTGCTAAGCGCGATTAGATAGACGCCGATCGATTTTTCAAAGTCGCCATTTTTAGCGAAGGTCTGACCTAGCATGCTAAGGCTTGGTATATCTACTTCTGGGCTTTTTAGCATCTGCTTGTGCTCGTCGCTTATGCCATCTTTGCTGTCAAATTTCTTTATAAATTTCTCGATACGTTTTTTCTCATCTTTGCTAGAAAATATACCCCAAGCATAGCTTAAAGCTGCGATCATCAAGATGATACTAAATAGAATAATAAGGCTAAATATCGGATCTCTGTGTCCAATGAAAAAAATATCCACGCTTATACTTTGTAATAAAATTTTACTTTAATTATAACAAAGCAGTTGTATAATTTTGCTTATGATAGATCCAAAATCCATTGAAAAATTAAAAAACCAAATAGACATTGTTAATATCATCGAGCAGTATATCCCTGTTAAAAAGATGGGCTCAAGCTACAAGTGTGTCTGTCCGTTTCACGACGACAAAAACCCGAGCATGAGCATAAATCAAAACAAGCAGATGTATCACTGCTTTGCCTGCAAGGCTGGCGGAGATGCGGTCAAATTTGTGATGGATTATGAAAAGCTTACTTACCCAGAGGCGATAGAAAAGATCGCTCAAATTTCAAATTTTAGCCTTGAATACACAAATGACAAGGTGCCAACGCAAAAAGAAAATAAGCACATTTTAGAAAAGGTAAATGCCTTTTATAGAAGCGAGTTTTACAAAAATGAAGCAGCCATTAGATATATCAAGTCGCGCGGTATAAATGATGCGATGATCGAGAAATTTGAGCTTGGCTGGGCTGGGGATAGTAAAAGCACCATTAGGCTTTTGCAAAATGAAAATATCGAGCCTAAAGAGGCGCTTGAAGTTGGCATATTAAAGCAAAATGAGAAGGGAATTTATGCTAGTTTTATCGAGCGCATAACATTTCCCATCTACTCGCACACGACAAGGCTTGTTGGCTTTGGCGGCAGAACGATCTCAGATCACCCTGCAAAATATGTAAATTCGCCTCAAAGTGCGGTATTTGACAAGTCAAAGCTACTCTATGGCTACCACCTGGCTAAGCAAAGTATCTTTGAGAAAAAACAGATAATAATCACTGAAGGCTACCTTGACGTCATTATGCTTCACTACGCTGGTTTTACAAATGCTGTTGCCGTGCTTGGGACAGCACTTACAACAAGTCACTTGCCACTTTTAAAAAGGGGCGAGATAAGCGTAGTACTTTGCTTTGATGGCGATGGCGCTGGCATAAATGCAGCCATAAAGTCGGCTCACCTGCTAAGCATAAATAAGATAGATACAAAAGTAGTCATCATAAGTAACGGCGCAGATCCTGCTGATATGGTCTTTGCAGGCAAGATAAAGGAGCTTAATGAGCTCTTTGGCTCAGGCGAGGACGCGGTGAAATTTTATATAGAAAAGATCATGCAAAAGTATGATATAACCCGCTCAATGCAAAGAGATAACTGCCTAAGCGAGATAAAAGCCTATATGGACGAGCTTGGAGAGGAGATAGCAAGCTCGTATGTAACAGAAGTAGCGGCAAGATTTAACCTAACTCCACAAAGTGTGGCAGATAGGTTTGGACTAAAGCAGAAGTCAAAAAATGAATATAAATTTAAAAAAGAGTTTAGAAAAAAAGATAAAGATGAATTTAGCAACTCTGTCATGGTAGATGAGGTGCCAGCTGTGATGAACAAAGACCCACTCGAGTTTGCTCTTTTTAAAACCATGCTAAATAACCCAAACTACAGAGATGAGATACTCTCAAAGCTTGGAGCTAGATACTTTATAAAGCATCCTGAGTATCTAAACGCCATCCTTTATAGATACGACGTGAGCGATGAGCAGATGGTTAGAGAAATTTTAATGGACGAAAATATCCATGAGATCATCGATCCAACCACTTTGCAAAAGGCTATTTTAAATATGCAAATCGCATTTTACGAGAACGAACAGCAAATTTTAAAAGGCTCAGACAACCCAAATAAGATAGAAATTTTAGAAAAACTGCTCTTTATCATCAAAGATCTCAAGACTCAGCTTTATAAAATTTAAAAACTCACACTTTTTCAGCTTCAAATCATAAAACAAAATGTAAAATGCTTAAAGTAATAAATCTTTTTAAGATTGGCTTTATATTTTAAGGATTTATGATGATAGACGCTAAAAGATTTGAGAGAAATTTTAACGCTATAAGCGAGTTTGGAGCGCTAAAAGGTGGAGGGCTGACAAGGCTAGCCTTTAGCAAAGAGGACCTTGAAGCAAGAAAATTTCTTATAAATTTGATAGAAAAAAATGGCTTTAAACTTAAAATTGACAATGTCGGCAACATCTTCGCTATCTATGATGATGGCTGCGAGGCGGACGCGAAGCCAGTTTGCGTGGGCTCTCACATAGATAGCGTGCCAAATGGTGGCTTTTATGACGGCACACTTGGCGTCATGGCTGGTCTTGAGGCGCTAACTGCGATAAAAGAGGCTGGCATCAAGCTAAAGCGCCCACTTTGGCTCATAAATTTTAGCTGTGAGGAGTCAAGCCGCTTTAAGACAGCCACTATCGGCAGCAAGATAATAAGCGGCAAACTAAGCCAGCAAAGGCTTCATGAGCTAAAAGATGAAGATGGCATCTCGCTTTTTGAGGCGATGAGTGCGGCTGGGTTTAAACCACAAAATTTAGACGAAGCCATCCTAAAAGAAAACTCCCTACACGCATACTTAGAGCTTCATATCGAGCAAGGCCCAGTGCTTGAGCGAAGTGCTATAAGCGTTGGCGTGGTAAGCGGGATCGCAGCTCCAATTAGATTTGAGATCACAATACATGGCAAGGCTGATCACAGCGGCGCAACTCCTATGAATATGCGTAGTGACGCCCTGCTTGCTGCCTCACACATCATAATCGCAGCCAATAAATTTGCCAAAAACAAAAAAACAGCTGTCGCGACCGTTGGCTACGTGCATGCAAAACCAGGCGTTTTAAACGTCGTGCCAGGCGAGGCAAGGCTTGGCGTTGATCTAAGAGATATCGATAAGGCGAGCTTAGAGGAGCTAAATTTAGAGCTGAGAAATTTTGTGGGTGAGCTAAGCCGTGAGCTTAAATTTAGCTACGAGATAAGAGAGCTAAGTAACGACGAGCCAGTAAAACTAAGCGAACATGCCATAAATTTACTTGAATATGAAGCCAGAAAGCTTGGCATAAAAACTCTTACTTTGCCAAGTGGGGCTGGGCATGATGCGATGAATTTAACAAAGCTTGCAAACAGCGTTGGCATGCTCTTTATCCCTTGCGTGGATGGCATCAGTCACAACACCAAAGAGGCGATAAATTTTAAAGACGCCGTAGCAGCAACTAAAATTTTAACAAACGCACTAATAAGACTTTCAAACGAGGAGTAGTCATGGACAAAATAGCAAAATTAGCACTATCTTTAAAAGAGGATATGATCAAAGATCGCAGATACTTTCACTCGCACCCAGAAACTGGCTGGTTTACCTTTTTTACGACTGCGGTTTTGGCAAAAAGACTTAGCGAGCTAGGATATGAGGTGAAGCTTGGCGAAGAGGTCGTAAAAAGCGATGCAAGGCTTGGCGTTGGCAGCAAAGAGCAGTGTCAAAAGGCGATCGAGCGAGCAAAAAGTCTTTTAAATCCTGATGAGGCAAAATACCTTGAATGCATGAAAGATGGCCTAACTGGGCTAACTGCTTTTATCGACACAAAAAGACCTGGTAAATTTAGCGCTTTTAGATTTGACATCGATAGTGTTGATGTGACAGAGAGTGCAGAGGCTGCTCATAGACCTTGTAAAGAGGGCTTTGGCTCAGATATCGCTGGTATCACGCACGCTTGTGGGCACGATGGACACATGGCGATGGGTCTAGCACTTGCAAAGCTGATCGCTAAAAATTTAGACGATTTTAATGGCAAATTTAAATTTATATTTCAAACCGCAGAAGAGGGCACAAGAGGCGCTGTGGCTATGGAGGCTGCTGGGGTGCTTGATGGGGTTGAGTACCTGCTTGGCGGACACATCGGCTTTCAAGCAGAAACAAATGGGGGCATAGTTTGTGGCACAAACAAACTGCTTGCAACTTCAAAATTTGACGTGCATATCACTGGTCGCTCAGCCCACGCAGCAGGAGCGCCGCAGGAAGGAGCAAACGCCCTTTTAGCCGCTGCTCAAATGGCTCTAAATATGCATGGTATCACAAGGCACGCAAAGGGCGTGACTAGGATAAATGTGGGCGTTTTAAGAGCAGGCGAGGGCAGAAACGTCATAGCACCAAATGGCTATCTAGCCTGCGAAACAAGGGGCGAGGATACAAATTTAAATGAGTTTATGTATAAAAAATGCATGGATATCGTAAAAGGTGTGAGCGAAATTTACGGCGTCGATAGCAAAGTCGTGATGACTGGGGGCACAAGCGGAGCAAATAGCGACAAAGAGGTGACTGAAATTTTCTATGAAGCAGCAAAGCAAAGTCCATTTATAGATGATGATAAGATCGTTAAAGAGCTTGACTTTGGCGCTTGCGAGGACTTCGCTCACTTTATGAGAGCTTTGCAAGATAGGGGCGCAAAGAGCGGCTATATGATGATCGGTACAAATTTAAAAGCAGGACATCATAACAGCAAATTTGACTTTGACGAGGAGTGTTTGGTCGCTGGGGTTGATATATATCTAAGGGCTGCTTACAAACTAAATGGAGCTAAAAAATGAAAAATGCTTTACTAATCAGCGCTTCAAGCTACCAAGATACTGGCTACTTGAGACACTGCAAAAACTGGGTTAAGGACTTCTTGGGCGAGAGCGGCAAGGAGGAAATTTTATTTATCCCTTATGCTGGAGTTAGACGAACAAATGACGAATACGAGCAAAAGGTGATCGACCGTCTAAAAAATAAAAATATAAAATCGATCCACCACTACGAGGATAAAATTTCAGCTATCAAAAATGCCAGCAGTATCGCAGTTGGCGGCGGCAATACCTTTATGCTTCTTTACACGCTTTATAAGCTAAATTTAATTGAGCCTATAAAAGAAGCTGTGGCAAACGGCGCAAAGTACTTTGGCTGGTCAGCTGGCGCAAATATCGCCGGCAAGACGATGATGACGACAAATGATATGCCTATCATCATGCCAAAGTCATTTGATAGCCTAAATATCTTCCCATATCAGATCAATCCGCACTTCATAAGTGGCAAGCTAGCAGGACATAACGGCGAGAGCAGGGAGGAGAGGCTAGAAGAGTTTTTAATAGCAAATCCAAAAGATACTATCTACGCGTTGCCTGAGGGCACGGCTTTGCTCATAGCGGGTAGCGAAGCCGAGGTCATAGGATATAGCGAAATTTTAAAATTTGAGTATCAAAAAGAGATAGAAAAAATAGAAGTTGGAACTAAATTTAAAATCTAAACAAGGAGAGAGGTATGGAATCATTCAAGCTAATCGCTGCCATTCTTGGCATCGTTGCAGTTGTAGCACTTCTAGTCTTAAAAAAAGAGACAAGAACGGTGCTAATAGGTGTTGGTTTGGTGCTTTGTATAATCGCACTAAAACCGATGGGGGCACTAAGTGCTTTTACTGACTATATGACAAAAGCTGGTCTTATAAAGGCTATATGTGCTAGTATGGGTTTTGCGTTTGTTATGAAATATACAATGTGCGATAAGCACCTTGTTGCGCTTCTTACAAAGCCACTTAAAAACGTGGGATTTATCTTGATCCCTGTAACAACCGTGCTAACTTACTTTATAAATATCGCTATCCCTTCAGCTGCTGGATGCTCGGCTGCTGTTGGTGCGACACTTATACCGCTTCTAATGGCTTCAGGCGTTCGCCCTGCGATGGCTGGTGCGGCTGTTTTTGCAGGTACATTTGGCTCAGTCCTAAGCCCAGGCTCTGCGCACAACATATATGTGGCTGACCTTGTTAAAAAGACAGTTGAGGGCTACACAGTTCAAGACATCATAAAAGTGCAAATTCCTAGCGCATTTACAGCTCTTGTTATCGTAGTTGTCATGCTAACTATCGTCGCAATATTATTTAAAGACTATCAAAAAGGTACAAATTTCACTATCGAAAGCGGTGCTGCTAGCGAAGAGAAGTCAGCGTTTAAAGTAAATTTGATCTACGCTCTTATGCCACTTGTCCCACTTGTCATCTTGATTATTGGTGGAACAAGCCTTGCAAAAGACTACAGCTTTTTGGCATGGACAAAGATGGGCGTTGCTGAGGCGATGATACTTGGTGCTATCATAGCTATCTTTGCTACCCTTACAAACCCACAAAAGATCACAAAAGAGTTCTTTAACGGCATGGGTCACGCTTACGCTGATGTTATCGGTATCATCATCGCAGCTGGCGTCTTTGTCGCAGGTCTAAAGGCATGTGGAGCTGTTGATGTGGTCATCGCATGGTTAAAAACTGATCAAAGCTACGTTAAATTTGGCGGAACATTTGTGCCATTTATCATGGGTATAGTTACAGGCTCAGGCGACGCTGCTACATTTGCATTTAACGAAGCTGTTACAACAAATGCTGCTGCTCTTGGCTTTGAGCAAGATAAGCTTGGTATGGCTGCAGCAATCGCAGGCTCACTTGGACGTTCAGCTTCTCCGATCGCTGGTGCTGCTATCGTTTGTGCGGGCATTGCTATGGTTAGCCCAGTTGAGCTTGCAAAAAGAACGTTTTTAGGCATGTTTCTCTCTGTTGTGGTTATAGCATTTTTCGTCATCTAAGGATGAAAGATGGATATCGTAGAGAGATTTATAAACTATACGAAATTTAACACCACGACAAATAAAGAGAATGGATTAAAAGGCATCATGCCTTCTAATCCAACCGAGTATGAGCTAGCCAAATTTATCAAAGACGAGCTTAGCTCGCTTGGCATAAAAGATATCATCTTGCAAGAGAATGCTATCTTGATAGCAAAGATCCCTGCAAACTGCGAAAACGCCCCAAGTATCGCCTTTTTTGCGCACTTAGATACAAGTAGCGAGCAAAAAAACGACACAAAAGCTAAGATAGTAAAATACACAGGCGGCGACATCTGCCTAAACGAAGAGCAGGGAATTTATCTTAAATTTAGCGACAATCCAGAGCTTAAAAAATACATTGGCGATGATATAGTCGTGACTGACGGCACTAGCTTGCTTGGTGCTGACGATAAAGCTGCGATCGCTAGTATCGTAAATATGGCTAGCTTTTTCATGCAAAATCCTGATGTAAAGCACGGCAAGATCGTGATCTGCTTTGTGCCTGATGAGGAGCAGGGCTTGCTTGGCGCAAAGGCGCTTGACGTAAATTTGCTTGGAGCTGACTTTGGCTACTGCTTAGACTGCTGCGAGATAGGCGAGCTAATATACGAAAACTGGAACGCAGCTGACTGCACGATGGTCTTTAAAGGCGTTTCGGCTCATCCGATGAACGCAAAGGGCAAGCTTGTAAATTCGCTACTTCTTGCGCATAAATTTATCTCGCTTTTGCCAGGTGGCGAAGTGCCAGAGTGCACCGAGGGCAAAGAGGGCTATTTCTGGGTGAAAGAGCTTAGCGGAAACAGCGCAAAAACGACGCTCAAGATCGACATAAGAGAATTTGACGAGCCTAAATTTCAAAAAAGGCTCGAGTTTTTAAGTGATATGGCAAATTCTTTTAACAAAATTTATGGGCAGTGCTGTGAGATCACGCTAAAAACACGCTATGAAAATGTCTTTAAGTTTTTAAAAGATGAAAACTCACTGCCTATAAAACTAGCAAAAGATGCCTTTAGTGAGCTAAATATCATGCCAAACATAAAGCCGATGCGTGGCGGATATGACGGCGCCGCGATCTCTGCAAAGGGTGTGCCAACGCTAAATTTATTCACAGGGGGAAATAACTTTCACTCTATCTTCGAGTACTTGCCAGTTAGCAGCCTAAAAGCCGCAAGCGAAGTGATCAAAAAAATCGTAATTAACGCTGCTAAATAAACTTCATAAAAGCCTAGATTTAGTAAATTTAGGCTTTAAATTTTACTTTCAGGATAAAAATGAAGGCTTTAGCTTTGTTTAGCGGAGGGCTTGATAGCATGCTCTCTATGAAAATAATAAGCGACCAGGGTATCGAAGTGGTCGCACTTTATATGGATACTGGATTTGGCGTGGATGAGGAGAAGCACGAAGTTTTAAGGCGCCGTGCAACCTTGGCTGGGGCTAGCCTAAAGGTGGTTGATATGAGAAACGAGTATCTTCGTGACGTGCTTTTTAACCCAAAATACGGCTACGGCAAGCAGTTTAACCCTTGCATCGACTGCCACGGATATATGTTTAAAACCGCTTTAAATATGCTAAAAAGCGAAAATGCAAATTTTATAATCACGGGCGAAGTCGTAGGGCAAAGGCCGATGAGCCAGCGCAGAGATGCACTCTTTCAGGTTAAGCGCTTAGCTGATGATGAGGATGATCTAGTGCTTCGTCCGATGTGTGCCAAGCTCTTGCCACCAACTAAGCCAGAGCGCGAGGGTTGGGTCGATAGAGAGAAGCTACTTGACATAAGCGGGCGCGATAGAAAGCCGCAGCTTGCTTTGGCGAAGGAATTTGGCTTTGAGGACTTTGCAACTCCTGGAGGTGGCTGTTTGCTAACGATCGAGAGCTTTGCAGTTAAGATAAAAGACTACTTAAAATTTGATAAAGAGATGCGAGATATCGATGTCGTGTGGCTAAAGCTTGGTAGGCATCTGCGCTTGCTTGAAGGCGCAAAAATGATAATAGGACGTGATGAGAGCGACAATAACGCACTTTTAACTCACCCAAATGATAAATTTGAGCAGGTTAAATTTAAAGAGAGCGACGACATCGTGGGAGCTGTTAGTTTTATAAGCAAAAATGCTAGCCAAGCTGACAAAGAGCTTGCCGCAAGGCTCGCACTAGCTTATACAAAAGCTAGCCAAGATGATGAATTTGAAGTTAGTATCGCTAATGAGAAATTTATTATTAGGCCTGAAGATAAAAAGCTAGCACAAGAGTTTTTTGTGAAGTAAATCCAAATTTGCAAAGGAATTTGATCTAAATTTCTTTGCAATATCTAAATTTTCCCAACCACCCAAACCCCCACAAAATCTAAATTTGCAAAATTTTCAGTCATAAATATGTCACAACTGTACCGAAGTACAATGGTTTGATTTTAATAAAACCGCTAAATTTAAGAAAAAATTTAAAAAGGGAGACACATGTCAAAGGAAATAGGCGTAGTAAAAAATGTAACGCAAGGAAGCGTAAAAGCTGTAAGCCCAACAGGCGAAAGCAGAGAATTAAAAGTAGGTGACATAGTATATCAAGGTGAAAAGATAGTCACTGAAACAACTGACGCAAAAGTAGTAATAGCAAAAGCAGATGGAAAAGAGATAAGCCTAATAGGTAAAGACTCAATAAATTTAGACCAAAGCGTTAGTGAAAATTCTCAAACAACAGCTGATATAAATTCACTTCAAAAAGCAATTTTAGGCGGTCAAGACCTTAACGCTTTAGAAGAGACTGCAGCTGGTGGAAACCAAGCTGGTGGAAACGCTGGAGGTGACGGAGTAAGTCTTGGTGCTGCTAGCTTTGCACAGGGTGGTCACTACTCAAATATAAGTGCGAATTTTTCTAACCTTTCATCTCAAGCAAGCGCAAATGCCCCAGCTGTTTCAAACGTAGGCGGTGCAGAGGCGGTCACTCTTGATCTCATTGCAGCTGCTATTGATGAGATATACCCAACTAGCCGTATTCCAACTCCAACTATTACAACAATAATAGATGGCAAGTATGGTGGCAAATGGAATGCTGATGTAATAGGTGATCTATCAAATGATAATAGACCATTTATCAAAGGAACAGCAGAGGCTGGGTCAATAGTTGAAATCTATGACAATGGCACTAAGATAGATGAAACAAGAGCCTATGATGATGGCACTTGGGAGTATGTGGTGCAAAATGACTTTCCTGATGGAAAGCACACTATCACAACTGTGGCTGTTGTAGATGGCGAGAGAAGCCTTAGCAGCAAAGGGGCTGAGGTTACTATTGATACAACTAAACCAACAGTAGAGTGGACAGATTTACCACATAACATTATAAGAAAAAATGTAATTTCTATGAGCGATAGTGATTCTGAGCCATCAATGAGTGGTAAGACTGAGCCAAATTCTGAAATAAATGTAAGAATAGGCAAAATAGACGATAGTGGAACTCATACAGTTTTTGAAGGCAAGGTAACAGCTGATGATAATGGCAACTTCACAGTAGATAAATCTACAATGGGTGATGGTTTCCCAGAACACTTTGTGCCTGGTGAATACTCTTTCACAACACAGGTGTTTGACCCTGCTGGTAATTCAAGTTTTACAAATTTGCCTAAAAACTATACGCCAAAAAATGGTGCATTCTCAATAGAGCGCATATATGATGATGAATTTAGTGATCTAACAGAAGTGCAAGGCGATTATAGTCCTATTTATAGACCTGTTGATGGGGATAGAAAGCCAACATTTGAGGGCACAGCAGAAGCAAATGCTGAGATAACATTAGTTGTTAAGCATCATGGTTATGATTTTAATACAGAAACGAGAACTCCAGTTGAGATACAAGATATTTTAACAACAAGAGCTGATGAGAATGGCAAATGGAGCGTAGAGGCAAAAGTTGATTATAAAGACTCTATGCTTGACTACCACACAGTTGAGGCAAAAGCTACCAACCCATCAGGTGAGACGCTTGATCTTACTCCAACTACATTCTTTATGCCAACAACTGCGCCTGAAGATCACCTATAATCAATTATGCGAAGAGTTTTTCTCTTCGCTATTTCTTATTATTTAAAAAATTATTATTTGACACAAATTTAGATTTATACAAATGGCGAGAAACCAGTAAAGGTAAGCTTAGATGAGATATGAGTTGGAATTTCTACCAAGTGCTTTAAAAGAGTGGCAAAAGCTAGATAAAAAATTTAAAATATTTGCTATCTAAATTTACAACTATGTCGCAAATCCAAAAAATTTTTAAAACTATTTCCTATTAAATTTTTTATCATAAATCACATGATCGCTTTCTTTGCCTATTCAAGATACTTTATAGCTACTTTATCACAATTGCGATCAGTTAGCTCTAGTAGTATCTATATTGCTGTTTTATTTAGATCTATGATGATAGTGTTATAGAGATGGTTGGGGAGAGGAAAGAAGGAGAAAGAGTCAACGCCTAAAAACATAATCCATTTTTTAGCCTGAGATTCTCGCAATTAAATTAATTGCTTTTCAAAAATTTAATTAGAGATTGACCTATTATATAAGTTTTTTTGTCGCCAGTTATACTAAAAAGAGAAGCTAATGCTATAAAGTAGTCACTGCTTAGATATACATAATCCCCCCCCACATTATTTAGTTTCTATAAAATTATCTTTTATACCTTATAAACTTAAGCCAACACTTTGTTTAACAAATTTATAATAAGCATTTTTTATCTTAATCTTAAAGGAATAGACATGAAAGGGACTGTATTAGCTCCTGGCATAATATTAAATGCTGATGA
The DNA here is from genome assembly GCF_000466685.1 of Campylobacter concisus UNSWCS. Lineage (GTDB taxonomy): Bacteria > Campylobacterota > Campylobacteria > Campylobacterales > Campylobacteraceae > Campylobacter_A > Campylobacter_A concisus_A. The sequence continues at coordinate 4,470 of NZ_ANNG01000044.1, read as the reverse complement.
ACAGCGTTTTACTTATCTACAAGAAGACGTAGCATCGGTGGCAAAAGACGGAGCCGCCATAGTTTTAAAACAAGGCGATGAGGTTGATTTTATCGCGGACGGACAAACTGCAAAACAAATCTATCTCACAAAAGCAAAATCTATGAATCTAAATTTAGATAACATAAATTTTGATATTAAAAGCAATGATTTATCTACCATTAGAACGCTGGGATTAGCAGGCTCTGCTTTACCTATTTTGGGCATTATCCCATTCATCGGATTTATCTTTTTTATCGCCGGATTTTTATGTATGTTGTTTGCTATATTTAAGCTATCAGATAAAGTTGGCAGTCCTACACTAAAGAAAAACTATATCTTATATCTAGTTGTTGCGGTAGCATCAACTATCCTGATCTCGATCGGTGCAATAACTGGGGCATTAGGCTTTGCTGGTATGGGTTCTGGCTATGCGAATGCTGGTGGGACAGGTGCTATTTTTGGCGTCATTTTAGGTTTAGTGGGCGTTGTAGGTATGATTTATGCATTTTTCAAAGAATTTCAAGTCTATAACGAGCTTTCAAACATATCTGGCGATAAATTTTTCCTATACTATTTTATAGGTTCGGTTGTTGGAACCATTACTGTATTCATATTTATTGGTTATATCTTGTTGATTGTGGCATTTGTTTTACAAATCATCGCATGGTATAGATTGCAAGAGATCAAAACAGCTTAAACTTCAATCATAAATCGGAGAAGAATTTCTTGCTCCGATTTTCTTTCTTTATATAACACAAAACTTGTATTTAATTGCCTTATTATAGTAAGTTTGCAGTATAAAATTTGCTAAACATTTACGCCAAGCCTATTAATGCAAACACACTAAAGGCTAAAGTAGAGATGGTATCGTATGATAATGAGTAGGGATAAATTTCAAAGCATAAACTTTTAAGACTATCTTTATATCTTATTTAGTATTATTTTAGGTATTAAATAAAGGATAAAAATGCAAACTATACAAGCAAATTTTACAGCTAGCATAAGTGAGCTAAAAAAGTCTCCAGCTCAAATTTTAAAACAAGCTGGAGATAATGTCGTAGCTATACTAAACCACAATGTCCCTAGCGCATATCTAGTACCAAGTGCTGTCTATGAAAAAATGGCAGAGATAATAGAAGAGTATCATCTAAGTAAAGCAGTAGATACTGCTTTAGCAAGTGGTGAAAAACCAGTAAAAGTAAGCTTAGATGAGCTATGAGTTAGAGTTCTTACCAGGCGCTTTAAAAGAGTGGCAAAAGCTAGATAGTAGCATAAAAGTGCAGTTTAAAAAGAAGCTAAGTGAGCGTCTAGAAAACCCAAAGGTTGCCAAGGACAAGCTACGAGGCTACGAAGATGTCTATAAGATCAAGCTAAGAGATATCGGCTACCGCTTGGCCTATCAAGTAAAAGATGACGAGATCGTAGTATTGGTGCTAGTTGTCGGCAAAAGAGAGAACAACGAAGTATACGAGATGCTAAAGGATAAATTTAACTAAGCATAAAGCTAGAATTTTAGTCATCTGTGATTTACTAGTAACTAATTTCATGTTGCTAACTTGTCCTATCTAAAGTGCTCTTTTATGATGAGCGCAACCCCTATATTTTTATTATTTTATTTTCTTAATTTTATACCAGACTAAATTTCTAAGAGAAAATTTAAAAGCTACAAAAATTATATTATATATTTCATAGTATTTTTAAAAAACACGCATTTTAGGGGGCTGAAGCCTACCGAATTCCTTGTTTTAGGCTGTGAATTTTTACAAAATAACCTTAAAAATTTATCTAAATAAGGATATTAAGATGAAGATAAATGGTTATGAAATAGTTATAAATACGCTAACTGACAATATCACCTATGAAAAAGCCATAGATAGAATGTGTCACAACATGCGTGAGCCCAAACAAACAAAGAATATAAAGTATTTAAGAAGGGATACAAGAGCCAATAGGTATTTTGTGCAAAATAGCCATGGCGTTCTTATAGAAAAAGAGTCATCTCGTAGCATGTCTCACGAAGATATTGAAAATAAGCTAAAAGAGATGATGTTGCTATTCAAAAAAGACTATGAGAGCCAAACGATAACTGATAAAAACGGCAAGTCAAGAAAGCGTGTATGGCAAAAAAGATGACCCCTTTTACGGAGATACTTTTAACATTTGGAACACAAAGACCCAAAGAAGAAAATGAAGGACTCAACGAAGAAGAGACCAAGTTTATAAATGGGCTAAACATTATTGCTAACGCCAAGGATTTTATTAATAAATATTGTAAAAAATACGGCGTAGAATGTGTAGCTGCAGCTGAGCATAATGATGAAAAAACCAAACACTGGCAAATTCTTTTTTCAAACTATGATTTTACTAAGCACGCTTGCATAAGAAGAGATATGAAAAATATGGCTATATATGGTAGGGAAATGCAAGATATGGGTGCAGACGCACTTAGTGGTATAGCTGTAAGAGGCGTGGTTGGAAGCAAAGCTGTTCATAAAACTCTAAAACAAATGCATGAAACAGAGCTATCTTATAAAAGCGAACAAGCACTCAAAAAAGATATTACTTCTAGTTTTGAAGAGTATGTTGGGAAAGTTTTTGATGAAAAAAAGTCATTCACTGGCAAGATACACTATGAGATATCCAAGGAGGGCATGGAAGAGTTTATAAAAACTATTAGTAAAGATATCTATGATTTAACAAAACAAAACATAACCATAATTAAAGACACTGATCTTCAAAATAAGATAGATGAGCTGGAAAAACAACTAGCCGACAAGAGTGAAGTATTGGCTAGAAAAAATGAGTTAGAGTTAGAAAATGAACTCTTACATAAGGAGGTTTTAGAACTAAAAGAGCTAAATAAGACTTTTGAGGATAAAGATATAGTATTGGCTCAAAAAGAAGAGATTAATGGACTAAAAGAAAGCTTGAAGCAAAAAGATGTAGCTATACGCGGTTATAAAAGTCAGATACTTAACAGCAAAGAAATTATGAACCAATCCAAGGCAGACAAAGAAGAGCTGACAAGACTAAAGGGTGTTGAAGCCAAGAAAATAGAAGTGGAAGAAGAAAAAGAAGAGCTAGAAAAAGAAATTAAAACATATAAAGAACTAGCTGCCAAACAACAAAAAGAGGTAGAGGAGCTGGGGCAAGCAATGGAAGCTAATGAATCGTTAAAAAATGAAAATCAAAGTCTAGCATATGAAAATAAAAAGCTAAAAGATGAAAATACAACTCTTAAGGTCTTTAAAGAAAAAGTGGTAACCTTCTTTAAAAGTGTGGCAAGCACTATCCCAAATGTCAGGGATTTTATAAATAGTCATCTACCCGAGATAAAAAATGAGATATTTGGCAAAAAAGACTCTAGCTTAGAAATGTGATAGCGACTCTCTCGCAAGGCTCTTTTTGCTACTTATCAGTAAGCCAGTTAGGTATTATATTAAGCTGGCTTATCTAAGTATGTGTTACTTCTACTAAAGTTAGAACGTAAAAATAGACGATCTTAAATTTCTACTACTTTTGTTGTACAACTTGGCTAAATTTGGCTGATTTATAAAAAAGTAACCTGCTATAGTGAAATTTATGCTTTAAATATTTTACAAAGTTAATATACATTATCAATTTACTGACTGATTTCTCATATAAAAATAAAGTAAAAATATTAAATATAAAATAAACAAAATATCTTATTTAATATTTTATTGCCTCTAGTCATAAAAATAAGCTACTAGACTCTTGGCATTATTTGACTTATTTTTATAATAGCCCTTAGGCTATTCGCCCGTCTGGCTAAGACCTTATAGCACTATCAATCTCTTGATAGTGCTAAATAAGTTTTAGCACCATAGAGCTAAAACTTATATTTGAAAGATATTTTTTGAGATGATGCTTATTAGTAACTGAAACACAACATGAAAGATGAATTTACTATTACTTAAATAGAGATTATATTTTTAAACTAATTTTTTATATAAACAAATAGTAAATAGCAATTTTTATGTAGTAGGCAATAATAGCAACAAATAGAACATAAAATTAAACTACTAGACCAAATTTTATTTATATTGATTGATTTTTTATTTTTGTGGGTTGGAATATGTTTTGCTTGGTATCAAGCAAGAAGTTAGGAGGCGAGCCATGAATGATATTAGCATCTTAAGCACAAATATAAATTCATACACTAAGCAACAACACAAACGTGAGAGATTTTTAAATTTTAGTGATCTTATAAAGCAAAGTGTTAAAGAAGAAAGCAACAAACCAAGCCAAGAGCCAGCTAAATTTACTTATACCACTTCTTCACAAAATAGCCTCGTCTCTTTAAATTTCAGTGACCTTCAAGCTTATGGCTACACAGTGGATAGGGCTGGCTTTATGGGAGCTGATTTTAACAAGGCTGCAGGCTTGCCACAGGACTTTAAAATCCACAAAAGCACGCTTGATGAGCTT
>NZ_ANNG01000043.1 GCF_000466685.1 Campylobacter concisus UNSWCS | reverse complement strand
GATACGTATCTGCCTGCTCTTCTCCAAATTTGTCAAAATAAAGTAAATAATATCCTTCATTGTCGCTATACTTTACGATACTTAATGCAAATGGTTTTGGCAAAAGAGTGTTGCCAGAATAGTGAATTGTTTTTGGTATCTGCCCCAATTGCGCATTGCCCTTTAAATAAATCTTATAAAGTTCTCTCATTTTTGACTATCCCTAATAATTTCTACCACCGTATTTTCTGTTATTTTTTCTACCACTTTTAATTGATACCTCGAAATGAGCATGATCCTTTTTGACGTTGTTTCATGTTTTATATATAAAATAATTTTTAGCCTAACGCAAATCATCTACTATTTCGTATTTGTCGCCACATTTTTCATATAAAATTTTTCTAAGCTCATTGATTTTTTGCATGTATTTTGCTTCGGATTCGGGACTAGCAAAGCCCTTATA
>NZ_ANNG01000042.1 GCF_000466685.1 Campylobacter concisus UNSWCS | reverse complement strand
TTTGGAGAAGAGCAGGCAGATACGTATCATGAGACTTTAGAAGACGCCTTTGGGCAAGCAGAATTTGAATTTGGCGTAAAAAAAGATGAGTGGTTGATTGCATAGCAGCTAATGAAAATTAGTAGATTACTTATTCGACGAGGCACTTAAAAATTTAAGGATAAAATTGATAGCTGGATATGTAAAAATAAACGAGAAGCGATAGGAATTGAAATTACATAAAAATATTTATTCTTATGGTCCTTACGATGGCTTACGCAGTTGGTCACATCAGTGGCGGACACTTCAACCCTGCTGTCTCAGTTGGCCTATTAGTTGGCGGAAGATTTGATAAAAAAGACTTCGTGCCTTATGTCATCGCACAAGTTATCGGAGCGATTGCAGCTGCTGCTGTGCTATATCTTATCGCTTCAGGCAAGGCTGGATTTGACGCTACTGCAAGCGGTTTTGCTAGCAACGGATATGGCGAGCACTCACCAAATGGTTACAGTCTAGTCTCAGCACTTGTTGCAGAGATAGTCCTAACTGCGTTTTTCCTTATCATCATCCTAGGTGCGACTGATGAGCGTGCTCCAAAGGGCTTTGCACCGATCGCTATTGGCCTTGGTTTGACGCTGATCCACCTTATCTCGATACCTATCACAAACACATCGGTTAATCCAGCTCGCTCAACCGGTGTTGCGATATTTCAAGGCACTTGGGCACTAGAGCAGCTTTGGCTTTTCTGGGTTGCACCTATCGTTGGAGCGATCATTGGAGCTATCATTTATAGGATTTTAGGCTGCACATGCGGTATACTTCAAGGGGCGATCTTCGCCCTTTCTACTTCTAAAAATTTAAAATAAGTAAAAAGAAATTTATAAGATATTTTTGAGGGGTCATCTAAGAAATTTAATTCTTAGATGAAAAGAGGATTTAGGCTTTTTTTGTCATAGCTCTAATAGGTATAACAAATATCGCTGCAATGAGGTAAAAAACGATACCAAATACAGCTGCCATCATAAATATCTCGCCGATATCATAAAAGCTTGACTCAAGCCTAATAGTATCCACGTAATTTATCGCAAACCATAATGCCACGCCAAGAGCGATAGCAAAAACAAAAAATCCCCAAGAAAATAAAAAATTTAAAATCTTAGTCATCAACTTTTCTCCTTTTTGAGTTTATTTATCTACCTTAAATCCGCCGCCAAGTGCTCTATAAACTTCGACCGCGCTATCTACCTCATCAAGCTTTGCAGAGACATCTTGAAGCTTTGCTTGAAGCAAATTTCTCTCCGCATCAAGAAGTTCTAAGTGACCGATATAGCCAGCGTTATACTGATCTTTAGCAAGCGAATAAATTTTTTGCTGAGATTGTAGCAAATTTTTTACCTGATCCAAAGAGAGCTTTGCATTTTGTCTTGTGATAAGGGCATCTCTAACCTCGCCAAGTGCTGATCTAACAGTCGCTTCGTAAGTGATAGCTGCGATTTGCTCGTTTGTCTCAGCAACACGGACGTTGTTTTTTGTCCTGCCAAAATCAAAAATTTTCTGTGTTAAATTTGCTCCTAAGCTCCAAACGCTTGCGCTGCCCATAAAGATTCTATCAAACTCATCACTTGCAAAGCCAAAAAGACCTGTAAGAGATAGTGTTGGGAAGTATTGAGCGCGCGCTACGCCCACAAGGGCATTTGTAGCTTTTAGATCTGCTAGTGCCTTTGCCACGTCACTTCTTCTAAGCAAAACATCTGAGCTGATGCCAGCCTTTATCTCAGGCGAGCTTGGTAAATTTTGCGCACTAGCAACAGCTCCTTTTAAAATTTCATCATTACTCTTGCCAGTTAGGATGGCAAGTGAAGTAAGCGCTTGCGACTTTGAGTTTAACACTGAAGTTAGGCTTGTTTTTGCCCTTTCTACTTCAGCCTTACTTTGCAGATAGGTCATCTCATTTATGCCACCAAGATCAAGCTGCGTTTTGCGAAGTGCTAACGTATCTTCGTAGGTCTTTAGTGTCTCTTTTAGCACCGCTTCTTGCATGTTTAGCGATACTAGAGCAAAGTAGCTTTTTGCCACACTTGAGCTAAGGCTTAGTCTGGCACTATCGTAGTCAAATTTGCTCGAGTTTAAATTTTCATTAGCTGCAAGCACGCTATTTCTTACTCTGCCCCAAAGATCTATCTCGTAGTTAAGACCCAAATTTATCTCATAGCTTTTTGAAGTAGTTTGAGGCATATGTGTGGCAGTCTCGGCACTATTTCTAGTTCTTGTGGCACCTGCGTTTAAATTTACCCCCGGTAGCAAGTCAGCCTCAGCAATGCCAAGGCTTGCTTTTGCTTTTTGTAAATTTAAATATGCAATGCGTAAATTTGTATTTTTCTCCAGTGCGCTTTCGACTAGTGCATTTAAATTTTCATCGTGAAATTCCTTCCACCAAAGATCTCTTATATTGCTTGTCTCGAAAGTGTATGTTGAGGTGAAATTTGTATCCACATTTGGCATATCTGGGCGAAACGAGCAACCAGCCAAAAACGCCGCTGTTATAAGTATAAACGCCTTATTTCTCATCTTTTTTTGCTCCCTTTTTCCAGTATTTTTCATTTAAATTTTCAAGCAAATAGTAAAACATTGGCACAAAAAATATCGCTATCGTAGTAGAAGCGATCATACCGCCAACCACGCCAGTTCCTAGTGAGTGGCGAGATGCAGCGCCTGCACCTGTGCTTATAATCATCGGGAAAACACCTAAGGTAAATGCGATAGATGTCATAACGATAGGTCTAAAGCGAAGTTTTGCCGCATTTACAGCTGAGTCAAATATGCTCTTTCCGCTCTCGCGCTCTTGCATAGCAAATTCTACGATCAAGATGGCGTTTTTGGCCGCTAGACCGATGAGTAGCAAAAGACCGATCTCAAAGTAGATGTCGTTTGTCAGCCCTCTTATCCAAACAGCTAGCAACGAGCCAAATATCGCAAACGGCACGGCTGTGATGACTGCAAGTGGGATGAGCCATCTTTCGTACTGAGCAGCAAGGATCAAAAAGACAAAGACCATACCAAAGATAAAGGCGACCGTGCCTGTTCCTTGAGAATTTACCTCTTGATACGCAGTTCCTGCCCAGCTTATAGCGTAGTCGTCGCTATTTAGCGTGTCATTTACAACCTCTTGGATCGCCCTTATCGCATCACCTGATGTGTAGCCAGGTTTTGGATCGCCCATGATCTTAGCCGCTGGAAAGAGGTTAAATCTATCAACGATATCAGGTCCGATCGATCTTGTAAGAGTCGCTACTGAATTTAATGGCACCATCTCGCCCTCATTTGAGCGGACGAAAATTTTTCTTAGATCCTCAGGGTTGTTTCTGAAGTTGTCGCTCGCCCTTGCATATACGCGGTAAGATTTACCAGCAAGGTTGAAGTCATTTATGTAGTAAGAGCCAAAAGTAGCCGCTATCGTGCTGAAAATTTCACTCTCGCTTACGCCAAATAGCTTTGCTTTCTCTTTATCAACAGTTATCTTAAACTGACGGTAGTTTGTCTCAAGCGTCGTTCTCACGCCAGTTAGCTCAGGTCTTGCATTTGCTGCTGCAGTTACCTTTCTAGCGTCTGCTTCTATCTCGTTGTAGCTTTTGCCACTTTTGTTTTGTAGATACATCTCAAAGCCGCCAGTCATTGATAGACCCATGATAGGTGGCACATTTACGACGAAGGTCATCGAGTTTTTAGAGCCCCAAAGCATGCCATTAAACTGACCGACCAAAGCATCTGCGCCGTCAGTTGCACCTTTTCTTTCGCTCCAGTCTTTTAGCTTGACAAAGCTAATGGCTGAGTTTTCTCTAAGTGAGCTAGCTAGCATATCATAGCCCGCAAAGCCCATGGTAAATTCGACATTTGGATTGCTTAAAATGGCGTTACTAATAGATTTTACCTCTTCTTTAGTCTTTAGCATATTTGTTGAAGGTGGAAGTGAGGTGATAACCATCAAAGCGCCCTTATCCTCTGAAGGTACAAGCCCTTTTGGCACCTTTTGAAACAAGCCATACGTTGCAAATCCCATTATGCCAATGACTATAAAGCTGATAATGACATGTTTTAAAATTTTTGCCACGCCTGCTGTAAAGAGCCTAGTGCTAAAGTCAAAGAAGTCGTTAAATTTCTGAACTATCCAAAATGGCTTGTTCTCTTGCTTCTTAAGCATAACCGCACAAAGCGCTGGCGTAAGAGTAAGAGCGACAAAACCCGAGATACAAACAGCAACGACAAGTGTTAGCGCAAACTGCTTTTGTATAACGCCTACAAAGCCCTCCATAAATGAAACTGGCACGAAAACCGCGCAAAGCACGAGCACGATAGAGATAACCGGAGTTTGCACCTCCTCCATCGCCTTAAATGTCGCATCTTTTACGCTTATCTCTTTATCTTCGTGCAAAATTCTCTCGACGTTTTCTATAACGATGATCGCGTCATCCACGACGATACCGATGGCTAGGATCAGGGCAAAAAGTGTGATCAAATTTATACTAAAGCCCATCACATAAAGCCCGCCAAATGTGCCTATGATAGAGACTGGCACAGCAAGCATCGGTATGATGGTAGCTCTAAAGCTCTTTAAGAAGAAGTACATTACGATAAGAACTAGCACCATCGCCTCTACGAAAGTTTTTATGACTTCGTCTATTGAGACGGTGATAAATTCAGTTGGATTGTAAGCTATGGTGTGCTCTAGACCAACTGGGTAGGTTTTCTTTAGCTCTTCAAGCTTTGCTTTGACCGCTTCAGCAGTTGCAAGTGCGTTTGCGTCGTTTTGTAAAAATAGCAAAAGTGGCACTGCTGGCTTGCCATTTAGCATAGCTTCAGATGCGTAGCTAGCAGCTCCAAGCTCGACTGTGGCGACCTCTTTTAGCTTGACAACTGTGCCGTTATCACTTTTTATCAAAATTTCACCAAACTGCTTTGGATCTTTAAAACGTCCTTCAGAAACTACTGAATAAACATAAGGATTTTCACCTTTTGATGGCTGCTCGCCGATCTTGCCAGCGGCGTATTGTGAGTTTTGAATTCTTACTTGAGAGATGACGTCGCTTGGAGTTAGTTTAAACTGAGCGAGCTTGTCTGGCTTTAGCCAAATTCTCATCGAGTACTCTTTGTTGCCAATTAGCACTGTATCGCCGATGCCATTTACCCTTTTGATCGCGTCAGCGATGTTTAAATTTACATAGTTATATAGCTCAACTAGGTTCATATTTGGATTTGTAAAGCCAACTACTTGAAGGATAGAGCCACTTCTTTCGCGCACTGTTACGCCCATGCTTTGCACCTCTTGAGGCAATCTTGAAAGAGCAGCTTGCACGCGGTTATTTACATCTATCGTAGCTTGCTTTGCTGATGAGCCGATCTTAAAATAGACGCTTATATTCATAGTACCAGCTGAGCTTGAGGTGCTTTGCATATAAAGCATATTTTCAACACCATTTATCTGATCTTCAATGGCACTTGCGACTGAGTCAGCGATAGTCTGCGCATCAGCGCCGCTATATGTCGCAGTTACAGAGACAGTAGGCGGTGTAAGACTTGGATACTCCTCTATAGGAAGCCCCTTGATACCCATAAAACCTGCTATAACTATGATGATAGATATAACAGTTGCAAATATCGGGCGGTTTATGAAAAATCTTGAAAACATCTATCTGCCTTTACTTGCTACTTGTAGCGTTTGCATCTTTGTTTAAGAAATTTGCGCTTAGGTCTTTATCAGTTTTTACTGGTGCGCCAACTCCGATTTTAAGGAAGTTATTAACTATTATCTTATCGCCCTCTTCAAGACCCTCAGTCACTACGACCATATCTTTTGTTTGGTAGCTTGTTTTTACATTTTTTTGGCCTACTTTGCCATCTTTTACGACCAAAACATAAGTGTTTGTAGCGCTTTGTTGAAGGGCGACTTGTGGGATGTTAAAGGCATTTTTTTGAACAAATCCACTCATCTTGATATGACCAAACGCACCTGGTAAAATTTTACCCTCACTATTATCAAAGCTAGCCTTTGCCAAAACGCTGCCAGTTGCGGTATTTACGACATTATCTATAAATGTCACTTTGCCAGTGAAATCTTCATTGTTTAAATTTAAAACAGCCTCGCTATTTAGTTGCTGCCAAGCGCCACTATCTAAATTTGCTTTTCTGCTTAGATTATCCACGTCTGCGATGTAAAAGTCAGCTTCAATCGGATTTATCTTAGTTAGTCTTACAAGCTGGGTTTGGCTTGCTACTACAAGTGAGCCAACATCGACTTTATTATCGCCCACTACGCCGTCAAATGGAGCCACTATGCTTGTGTAGCCTAGATCTATTTTTGCACTTTTTAAATTTGCTTTTGCGCTTACTAAATTTGCATTTGCGATATCATAAGCTGCAACAGCTGCGTCGTAGTCTTTTTGAGAGACTGCATTTTTCTTATAAAGGGCAGAAATTCTTTTAAACTCAGTTTCGGCATTTTTTAAATTTGCATTTGCAACGCCAACAGCTGCATCAAGTGAGTCGTAGCTAGCTTGATATTTCTCTGGATCTATGAGAAATAGCTTCTCTCCAGCCTTTACTTTATCACCTGGCTTAAAAAACTGCTTTATGATCGTGCCGCCAACCTTTGGATAGATGATGACATCTTGGTTGCTTGTAACTGTGGCTGTGTAGTCAAAGCTAATAGGCACATCTGCTTTTTTAGCCACAAATATATCAACATGAGATGTTGGCATCTGGCGGCCTGCAGCAGCCTTTTTGTCGCCACTTTCAAAGCAACCAGAAAGCAAAAAAACGGCAGCTGAAAGCACAAGAAAACTTTTAAATTTCAACATAAAAACCTCTCTTAATTTTAAATTTTAATCCCAAGTTTAGTTTTGTAATTTTTATTACAAATTATAAAAGTTACCGACTATAACTAAATATAAATTAAAAGTCAATTCTACTTTTTAATGATGCCATTTAAAAATAGCTCCACGCACAAAGCAACGTGCTCTTCACGCTCTTTTTTGCTTAGTTTTGGCTCTTCGTCTAATATGAGAGCGTTGTAGTAATGTGACCCCTTTACATTTTCTATAAAGCATTTTGCGGCAAATTTGGCTGGAAATTTTGGATTAAGCTGTGCTTTTATCTCATCTCTTTCAAAGAAATTTATAAGCACAAGGTCGATCCTATTTAAAATTTGATCTAAAAATACCCTGCCAAGTTTGCCACCATTTTTAGAGCTCTCGCTTATCATTATCCTGCCAAGTGAGATATTTTTCTTGGTGCAGATGATAGAAAAAATAATGGTTGCAAATTTGGTTAAAAACTCCTCCAAGCTGTGAGAAATTTTAAGATCTATCCTCTCATCGACCTCTTTTATAAGCGCATCTATCTCTTGCTCGATGATCGCTTGAAAAAGCCCCTTCTTGCTCTCAAAAAAAGTGTAAATATTAGCAAGCGAGCCGCCACTTATCGCCACGATATCGCTAAGGCTTGTCTTTTCGTAGCCATTTTTTAAAAATAGCTCAAGCGCTGTTTTTACGATGAGCTCGTATCGTTTTTTGCCTTTTTCTGAGATCGCCATTTCACTTCCCGCTAAATTTTCGCCATTTTATCATCTTTTAGGATAGATAAAAGTGCTAGCCCTTTGCACGCTGATAGTTGGCTCGTCAGTGGCGTAAGCTCTTATATTTATATGTTTTAAAAGATCTTTTTCGCTTGTGTTTTCATTTTTTGATTTTAGCGTGACGATGACCTTTTGTTTTGCACCAGCTTTTAGCGTAAAAGGCCTATTTGGACGAGAAATTTCTATGCTTTTATCATCTATCTCAAAGTAAAATTTATGCTCTTTGCTTTGGGTATTTTGCACCAAAAAAACGTAAGAATTTTCAACTTCATCTTGATCTAAAACCTTGTAAAGCTCGCTAGTTCTATTGATATTTAAAAGCATGCTCTCTTTTTTACCACTCATCAGCGCTGCAGCTACTAAAACTACGCATAAAATGACAAGATAAGCAACCGTTCTAAATCTAAAAATTTTCACCTTTTTATTTTCATTTTGAGAATTTATGCTTCTCCACTCTATAAGCGAGCTCTCGTTAAAGTGCCCCATTACTTTAGCGCACGCATCACTGCACTCAAGGCAGTTTATACATTCAAGCTGCATGCCCTTTCTTATATCTATATGCGTTGGGCATATCCTCACGCAGGCCTCGCATCCAGTGCAAAGTGCGCCTTCTTCTTTTGGCTTTTTAAATTTCTCTTTGCCATCATATATGACACCGCCTCGTTTTTGGTTGTAGATAACTTGTATCGTGTCGCTATCAAACATAACTGACTGCACCCTCGCATACGGGCAGACGTAGACACAGAAATTTTCTTTTAAAATGACCACGTCATAGACTAGCCAAGCAGCTATGCCAAGCCAAAATGCAAGTAAAATTTTATGTTCGCTTGCATCATTTAGATAAGCGAAAAAATCAAGTGGCGGCACAAAAAACCACAAGAAATTTGCCGCTATGATAAGTGCTAAAACGCACCAAATTCCAACTGCTAATGCACGCTTAAAAATTTGACCTTGTGGTTCATTTTGTTTGTTTTGGATATTTTTTCTGATCTTTAAAATTTTAGTCTGCAAAAGGTCACGAAAGAGCGTTCTAAAAATGGTCTGCGGACAGCTCCAGCCGCACCAAACTCGCCCTGCAAGCGTCGTTAGAAAAAATATGCTTAAAAATAAAGTGATAAACAAAAATGGCATCAAATATAGCTCTTGCATATCAAATTTTGTAAAAAATAGATCAACTCTGCTCTTATCAAAGCTAAGCAAAAATAGCTGCGCATCATTTATCCTGATAAATGGCAAAATAAATACAAATAACGTAATACAGGCAAAAAAAATGTAACGCCTCTTGGCGTAGGTAAAATTTAAATTTTTAGACATAATAAACCTTTTTTAAAATTTTGTTGATTATAGGCTTTGGGGCATTAAAAGTGCATTAAATAATTTTGCCTAAAAGCTTAAATTTATGAAAGTTAAACTATACTCACGGCTTATTTTAATCTGAAAGGCGGTGAGGACGTTGCCTGGTATTAAGGTACATCCTAACGAGTCATTTGACGAGGGTTACAGAAAGTTTAAAAAACAAACTGACCGTAATTTAGTCGTTACTGAAGCAAGAGCTAGACGCTTTTTTGAGCCTAAAACTGAGATCCGCAAGAAACAAAAAATTGCTGCTCGCAAGAAAATGCTTAAACGTCTTTATATGCTTAGACGCTACGAGTCAAGACTCTAAAACCAAGACAAAGAGGGCTTTGCTCTCTTTGTTTAACTCTTCTTTTAGCCTTATTTTTTTATAATCAAAGCAATTTTTTTATTTTATTTTAAACGGAAATCCGATGCAAAAGCTAGCTGTAAATGAAGCTGCAGAAATTTTAGGCATAACAAAAGAAGCAGTCTATAATAGAATCCGCCGAGGCTCGTTAAAAACGGTCATTGAAAATGGCACTAAATTTGTCATCCTTGACGAGGAGCCAAGCAGCGAAAAACCCGCAAAAACCGCCCCAAAAAGCACAAAAACTAAATCCCAAAACGACGAGTTTGTAAGCTATTTGCTAAATGAACTAAATGAGCTAAAGAGCTTAAATTTAAATTTGCAAGCCGATAAAGATAGACTTTTTAAAGAAAAAGAGCAGATGCTCATCGAGCGCAAAAATGAAATTTTGCAAATTTATAAAGACAGAGACGAGAAACTCATGCAGTTTCTAAATGCTATGCAAAGGCCACTTTTAGCACCTAAAAACGAAAGTGCCGCAAGCGAAGTGGCGATAGATGCGCAGATAGAGGACGAGTCAAAATGGATAAATTTAAGCGAATATCTAAAGGAGTTAAATTTAAAGCCAAAAGCGACAAAAAAGATCAGTGAAAAGATAATAAAGGCGATACATCACTCCAAATTTATCAAATTTAAACGCGGCGTGATACTTGTTAGAAGACATAAAAATTTAAAAGAGTTGATAGGAGAGATATGAAACACATTAAAAAGATAGCTACTTATGCTGCGGTTGGGGGATTTGGTGCCATTATCATGGCTGGACTTGCTGGTTGTGGAAGCGACGATGGCGGTAACGAAAACGCACTAAATGAAGTTGCGCAAAAAAATGGCGCCTTTGTCATCATCGAAGAGAGCGCGCCTGGCGTTTATAAAATCTTAGAAGAGTACCCAAGCACCGAAACTAGGGTCGTGCTAAAAGATATGAACGGCACTGAGCGCGTGCTAAGCAAAGACGAGATCGATAAACTTCTAGCGCAAGCAAACGCAAAGATCGACAATAACACTTCAAATTTGACAAGAACGAGCGACGCACAGCTAAGTAGCGGCGGGCTAAGCCTTGGTGAGACGATCCTTGCCTCAGCAGCTGGTGCGATACTTGGTAGCTGGATAGGCAGTAAGCTCTTTGGCAACCAAAATTTCCAAGCAAATCGCCAAAGCACATATAAAAATCCAAGTGCCTACACAAGAAGTGTGGATAGTTTTAATAAGCAAAAAGCTGCAAATTCTGCTGCAAGAAGCAGCGGTGGAAAGAGCGGATTTTTCGGTGGTGGCTCGAAGTCAGGCTCTAGCTCATCAAGCTTTGGAGGATAAAAATGATAAATTTAAGAAAAATCACCCCATTAAACAGCGAATTTATGGAGAAAATCGGCTTTGCATGGCATACAGATAACGACAACAGCTCGTATATCGCAGATGAGATCGTGCAAGTAAGCGAAAAAGAGGCAAATGCCTACTACGAGGCGGCAAACGAGCTATATGATATGTATGTAAATGCCGCTCAGCACGTGATCGACAACAACCTTTTTCACGAGATAGGCATACCATTTAACCTTGTTGATATCATAAAAAATAGCTGGGAAAATGACGTTCATTGGCACCTTTACGGCAGATTTGACCTAGCTGGCGGGCTTGATGGCAAGCCTATAAAGCTCATTGAGTTTAACGCCGACACGCCAACGGCAGTTTTTGAGACGGCGATCATCCAGTGGGCGATGCTAAAGCTAAATCACATGGATGAAGCAGCTCAGTTTAACGACCTTTACGAGTCGCTAAAGCAAAATTTCAAACGCCTCATCACGCTTGGCGACGAGGATGCGGACTTTGACGAGCTTTACGAGGGCTGGGGGATACTCTTTAGCAGCATCGCTGGCAGTATCGAGGACGAGCAGACCGTAAAACTACTGCAATATATCGCAAAAGAGGCTGGCTTTAAAACAGACTTTGCCTACGTCGATGAGGTCGTTTTTGACGATAACGAGGGCATTTTTAAAGGCGATGAAAATTTCGAGTACTGGTTTAAGCTTGTCCCTTGGGAGAGCATAGCGATCGATGAGGGCGAGCTGGCTCTCATACTCTCAAACATCGTCAAAAATCAAAAAGCTATCATCATAAATCCAGCCTACACGCTGCTTTTCCAAAGCAAAGGGATATTAAAAATCCTTTGGGATCTATATCCTAATCACCCACTCTTGCTTGAGACCTCAAATGAGCCGCTAAAAGGCAAAAAATATGTGAAAAAGCCGGTATTTGGCAGAGAAGGTGCAAACGTCTCGATATACGATGAAAACGGCGCACAAATAGCAAGCAGTGATGGCGAATACGACTCAAATAAAGCCATCTATCAAGAATTTTACGAGTTTAATCAAGATGAGAGAGGCGAGAGCTACCAAGCAGGCGTATTTTACGCTTATGAAGCGTGCGCGCTTGGATATAGAAAGGGTGGCAAAATTTTAGATAACTACTCTAAATTTGTAGGACATTTTATTAAGGATTAAAGATGAAGATCGTTTGTTTAGACGCAGCAACGCTTGGAGAAAACGTAGATCTTAGTGTTTTTAAGAAATTTGGCGAGTTTATCAGCTACCAAAAAACTAAGAGCGATGAGGTCGTGCCACGTCTAAAGGGTGTTGACGTCGTCATCACAAACAAGGTCATCATCGACAAAGCCGTGATGGAGGCGACAAATTTAAAGCTTATCTGCATAAGCGCAACTGGCATGAATAATGTCGATCTAGAGCATGCAAAAGCTAAAAACATAGCCGTTAAAAACGTCGCTGGCTACTCGACCGCAAGCGTCGTGCAGCATACGTTTGCCTTGCTTTTTGAGCTAACAAATCGCATCAAATTTTATGATCGCTACGTAAAAAGTGGCGAGTGGGTGAAGAGTGAAATTTTTACCTATCTTGGCGCAGATATCAGCGAGATCGCTGATAAAGAATTTGGCATCATCGGACTTGGCGAGATAGGGCGCGGGGTGGCGGCAGTGGCACGTGCATTTGGCGCAAACGTGAGCTACTACTCGACAAGCGGAGCAAACAAAAATAGTGAATTTAAGCAAAAAGGTCTTGACGAGCTACTAAGAAGCAGCGACATCATCAGTATCCACGCACCGCTAAATGAAAAGACTAGAAATTTACTAGGCGCAAACGAGATAAATTTGCTAAAAGATGATGTGATAGTGCTAAATTTAGGACGCGGCGGCATAGTGGATGAAGCAGCGATGGCAAGGGCGATAGATGAGAGAAATTTACGCTTTGGCACCGACGTTTTGGAGAGTGAGCCGATGAGCGAAAATAGCCCATTTTTAAACGTAAAAAACAAAGAAAATTTACTAATCACGCCACACGTAGCATGGGGCAGCTTGGAGGCTAGGAAACGGCTGATCACACTCATAGTTAAAAATATAGAAGAATTTATAAAAGGATAGAAAATGGCAAGCGAACATAGCTTTGATATAAGCGCTGAAGTCGATATGATGGAGGTTAAAAACGCTCTTGAGACGGCAAAAAAAGAGATCGCAGCAAGGTATGATTTTAAGGGTCTTGCGGCCGAAGTTGAGCTAAATGAAAAAGAAAAATTTATCACGCTTCTTAGCTCAAGTGACAACAAGATCGACGCGCTAAAAGACATCGTGATCTCAAAGCTCATCAAGCGCAACATCCCACCAGTAGCGATCACAGAGACAAAAAGAGAGCCAGCAAGCGGGGGAAATTTAAAAGCGACGCTAAAGCTAAATGACACGCTTGATGGCGAAAATTCAAAAAAGATCACCAAGGCTATCAAAGACTCAAAGATCAAGGTGAGCGCGCAGATCAGGGGCGAAGAGATCAGAGTGACAAGCAAAAGTATAGACGATCTGCAGGAGTGTATAAAGCTGGTTAGGGGGTTAAACCTAGAACTCCCGATAAGCTTTAAAAACCTAAAGTAACAGCTTCTCGCGAGTGCCTTTAAAGGAGCTAGAAAAATTCTCGCTGCGCAGGCTATATCGCATATTTTCGCTTTATTATGCGTCGTTGATTCAAAATTTTGCTCGGTCATTACCAGCTTGGTAACTCCTGTCACAAAAATTTAAATCGCCTCGCCTAATTTTGCGAAATAATCGTATGGTTTTTGTGGTGAAATCTTGCAGACTTGCAGGCTAAATTTGCGAAATCGTCGGACGGTTTTAGTATTAAAATTTAGTAGGTTGCTGGGCTAAATTTGCGAAATTTAGTTGGTTTGTGGATGAAATTTCGCCTTATCGTTTTATTTAAATTTGATCTATCTAAATTCTAAAAAGGAGTAAAAATGGGCTTTTTTGAGAAAATCCTTGGTAAGCAAATAGACCTTGGTGAGCAGATGCCGATCTATTTTGTAAGTAGCGACGAAGACTACATGCAGCGCGCATTTGAGCAAGCTCGTGAGAGCTTTAAGTATTTTTGGCGTGAGCTTTACTGGGAGCGCCGCAGGATCGCACCTATGCTTGATTATGCGATGGTAAAAATTTGCTTTTTAGATGTTGTAAATGGCGAAGAGGTGGGCGAGCACATGTGGGTAAATGACGTTGAATTTGACGGCGAGACGATATATGGCACGCTTGTAAATGAGCCTGATAGCGTGCAAAACGTAAAAGTTGGCGATCAAATAAGCGCAAAATTTACCGATATGAGTGACTGGCTCTTTGCTATTGATGGGCGCGCATACGGCGGATTTAGCGTGCAGGCGATGCGCTCACGTATGCAAAAAGATGAGCTAGCTGAGCATGATGCGGCTTGGGGGCTTGATTTTGGCGATTATAACGACATTTTGGTAGTTTTCGAGCAAAAAGAGCACCCAGAAAATTTGATAGAGCATCCGATGAGCAAAAATATGCGCGGCCAGGTGGAGCAGTATATAAAAACACATCCAAGCATGGTCTCAGACACCGACGAGCTTGGCTTTACGCAGCTTCACCACGAGGCACTTGCTGGGAATTTAACGATCGTAAATCTCTTGCTAGAAAATGGTGCTAGCAAAAACGCCCGCACAAAAAGTGGCAAAACCGCAGCTGAACTTGCTAAGCAAATAGGCTGGAGCGAAATCGCAAAGGTACTCGCGTAGTTGACAAAGAATTTTTAAACAAAAAAAGGTTTGAAATATGAAAAGTTTTGAGAGATTGGTTGAAGATAAAAATAGAGTTATTAAAGATTGCGACAATTTTATTAAAGAACTCAAAGACATTTCATTGCAAACTAGTGGTATTTCAACTTTAATTAAGTTACTTTCAGAGAAGAAAGAAAAATACTTAGAATTAAAGTATGATAATTATAAAGAATCAACACTATCCATAGAGAATCTTGACGAGAAAATTTACAGACAAATTGTTTTATTAGAAAAACAAAATAGTCAAGAAGCAAAGTCTACACTAGAAAAATTTGGATATGAATATAGGGATCAGCAGAAAATCAAATTTATTTTTAAAAAAATATATTTTGCAAAAAAACACTACAAAGGTCTAATAGCATTACTTGGCTTAATGCCATTTATAATATATTTTGTTCTTAATAGAAACATAGGTTACATTCCAATGCCTGAAAGTGGTGGCATATTCTCGATTCTAGTTTCGCTAGCTTTAGCAGGGCTTAGTTTGCTATTTATATTATATCTTATGCCAATATTACAGTTAGCTGTTGTATTTTATATGCGAGATATTAAAGGCATCTTGCCAGTTTTTCTTCTTTCAATACTTTTATCTGTAGCATTAATTGTTTTGATATTAAACGACATTAGTTGGATTTCAAAAAATTTAGAACTAAGCTTTGTTTCTTTTTATATTATTGATATTCTTCTCATATATATTGGTTTGTTATTTAAAATAAAGAGTCAGAAATTAATGATTTTTAAAAGCGAGCAGTTTTGGCTACTAGCTTTTCATGGCTTTATATCTATCTTGAGCCCATTTGTGATATTTTTATTAGTTTATAGTAGAGTAAGTAATGATTCTATAGAGAACATAGTTGTAGTATCTATTTTTATACTATTGGCAATAATATTGCTTTTCTTTCTATTGCTAGAAAAAGATTTATATTATTTTGCATTTTGGTTTTATGCTTTTACTGTTATTAATTTAATATTAGTTTGTCTAATTAGCGATAAGGTTATCCAAATTTCTGATCTTGGAAATATTAAATATAAATATTTAACTGTTGAAAAAAGCATAAGAGAGGCACTACCAATAGAAATTTGTAACAAAGATTGCAATACTAGTAAGACATACTATAATGAAAAAGAAGCAAAAAGTGTTATAAAAATTTATAATATTAAAGTACTTTCAACTCCTGGAAAATTTTATTATTTAGAAGCAGATGGTAATGCAACAGATAAAAAGGTTAAATTTAAACTCGATGCTAGCAAAATAACACCAGGTCCTATATTAGAAAGGTAAATTTTTGAGTTATCAAGACATTTTAGATGAAAAAGATGAGAGCGTTAAAAACGCTAGAAAATTTGTAAATTTCTTAAAAGGCAAATTTTTCAAACTGCGAGATAAGAAGCAGCAAACAAGCGCGTTTGATCACTCTTTTAAACGAATAAAACGACCTTTTTGACAGGCTAAATAGGACAAATTTTGCTGAAGTTTCAAAAAGGCTCGGCGAGATAAAAGAGCAGATCACTCTTGTCATTTTAGATATCAAAGATGAGATCACGAAGGATTTTGAAGACAAAAACTATGAAATTTATAAAGGCGCAGCAAATAGTGACGAGGAGCGCCTTGAAAAGATAAAAAATGAGCTGCTTTTTAATTCGTATTTTGAGAGCCGTCTTGGCGAGCACTCGGCAAATTTAAAGGCAAATTTCATAAAAGAGTGCGCTACAAATTTTTCAAGCACTCAAATTTTATCGTCCCAGTCGTCAGCATGCTTTGCTACTTTTTATATTTTGGCTTTGAGGCCCGATATTTTCCGAGTTTAGATAGCTCAGAGATGATATTTACAGGCATCTTGCTATTTTGCGCGACCGCGATCGTGACGGCCTTTGAGATCGCTATCTTGGTCTTTGTATCCTACCTTTACCAAAATGACGATAAAAAATATAAATTTAAAATGCCGAAATTTCTATTTTTTTATAGCTCAAATTTCATCTATTTTTTAACACTCATCTCATTTGCTATTTTAGCCTTTGCGGCATTCAAGCTAAACTACGGCTGGAGTGCCATTTTATCGCTACTTTTACTATCCTACGTTGTTGTAAATTTAGCAGTTCGCTTTAAAGATAAATCAAATTTGGCTATATGGGTTTTATCTTGCTTGGTTGTTGCTTTATTTATTGCACTTAATATTGTTTCAAGTGGCTTTAGTGAGTTTTTTGCGCGTTGGATGCCATTTTGCTCGTTTATGCTCTCTTTTATGCTGGGGGTTGCTAGCATCAAAGAGACAAAGGATTTTTCATTTGTTTTTTACGCTGCGCTTTCGCTTATGATCGTCTCAAACTCGCTTTTGTTTATCAAATACACAGCAAAAACCTTTAACATAGGCGATGTGGATTATAAATTTTTACTTGTGGATAAAAGTGCATTAAAAGCGCTACCTAGCTCACTTTGCGAGGCAAAAGGCAAAGAGCAAACGCCTTGCGAGATAGATGAAAAGGCGGTTAAAATTTATGATATGAAGTCGCTTTGCAATATCGGTAAATTTTACTACTTGCAGACAAAAGACGGAGTGAAATTTGAGCTTGACTCAAGAAAGGTCATCTCAAGAGTAAAAGAGTAAGTAGGCTAAGCTTAAATTTATAGAGCAAAAGCGAGCTAGATATGTAAAAATCGCAGGTTTGTAAAAATAGAAAATTTAAAAAATGATTGCATTTTTTACTCAAAATTTACGTTAATGCAAGGCTAAATTTATTAAAATTTGGCTATCCTAATGGACTAAATTAAAACTAACTTATTTAAGGCGATTAATTATGATTTTTAAAAATATCATTGAGAGTTTTGCTGTAAATTACGCTCATAATTCTATACAAAAATCGCTATATAACGAATTTAACATAGACATTTTAAACACGACTTACACCAAAACTCCAAAAAAAGACAAAAAGTATATGCTCTACGCTCACGTGCCATTTTGTCACACATTTTGCCCGTATTGCTCGTTTCACAAGTACCACTACGAGCAGGAGCTTGCGAAAATTTACTTTGAAAATTTACGCGAGGAGATGAGGCAGGTAAAAGAGGCTGGCTTTGACTTTACATCGCTTTATGTGGGCGGTGGCACGACGCTTATAAACGAGCCAGAGCTTGAAAAAACGCTAAAACTAGCAAAAGATCTCTTTAGCATAGAGGACGTCTCAGCTGAGAGCGATCCTAATCACATCTCGCCAGAGAGTTTAAGCCGTTTTGATGGGCTCATCAACCGCTTAAGCGTAGGCGTGCAAAGCTTTGATGATGAGACGCTAAAAAGAGTTGGCAGATACGATAAATTTGGCTCGGCCAAAGAGACAAAAAGAAAGCTTGAGCAGGCTATCGGCAAGATACCAGTCATCAGCCTAGATCTCATCTTTAACCTACCAAATCAAACAAAAGAGCAGCTAATAAACGACATAAACACTGCAAAATCAATATCTCCGCAGCAAATCACCTTCTATCCGCTCATGAAATCAGAGCTAACAAGAGAGAACATCGCTCGCGCACTTGGCGTCTCAAATGTCGATAACGAGCGCGAATTTTACGAGATCATCGTGAGCGAATTTGCTAAAGGCGGCTACAGGCAAAGCAACGCTTGGGCATTTTCAAATGAAAAAAGCGCAGACCTTCGCGACGAATATGTAGGCTCAAATTTAGAGTATGTGGGCGTTGGTAGTGGCGCGTTTAGCTTCTTAAATGGCGAGCTTGTGATAAATGCATTTAACCTACTTGACTACGGCAGAAAGGTCAAAGATAGACAAAGCCCAGTCATCGCAAAATGCGCATTTAGCAAAAAAGAGAGACTAAAATATACATTTTTAACAAGGCTTTTTGACGGCGCCGTCGATATCAAAACCTATAATGAGCAAAACAACGCAAACATCAACAAAGACCTATTTGTCGAGCTTAGCTTGCTAAAGCTAGTAAATGCGATCTACGAAGAAAATGGCGTTATCAAGCCAACGTTTTTTGGCAAATACATCTGCGTCGTGCTTATGCGAGACTTCTATGCTGGCATGGACAAGGTGCGCGCGATATTTAAGGATGACGCGAAGATCAAACGCAGCAAGGTGCTTCACATCATGAGTGAAAATACCGAGCAAAAATTTGATCAAAACATCATCCAGCCACGTGCTGCGATGTAATGCTTGCGAATTTAATAAAAAGCAATCTTTTTTCAATAATAAAAATAGTGATCCTGACGCTTGCCTTTAGCGGGCTTGGCGTCTGGACGCTCTCTTTTATAAACAACGAACTTGTAAATTTAAAAGAATTTAGCGCTCCCTTGGCGGTTAAATTTATAGTTGTTTTGCTTCTCTTTTTTCTAAGCGCCATCGCTGCAAACATCTCGCTTACAAATTTTGGACATAAATTTATCTACGAGCTTAGATATCAAAGCGTAAAGCAAATTTTAGACACGCCAAATAGCGTGATAAACGAGATCGGCAAGGCAAAGATCATAGCAAGTCTAAATAACGACATAAAAACGATCACATTTGCCTTTATGAGTGCTACTGGCTTCATACAAAGCCTAGTTTTCATCGTTTGCGCTAGCATCTATCTTTGCGTGATCGCGCCAAAAGTTTTTATATTTCTAGCCGTTTGGATCGGTGCGACGCTTTTTATAAACACGCTTTTGATGAAAAAGATCCATTTTTACTTTAAAGACTCAAGGACGCAAGATGACGCGCTGCAAAGGCACTACGACGACATCGTTGAGGGGCATAGAGAGCTTAGTCTAAACAGAGCAAGAGCTCAAATTTGCTTTGATGAGTTAAATTTGACAGGCGATAAGAAGCGCCAAAGCATGGTAAAAGCTGACGTATTTCACGCGCTAAGTGATAATTTCACAAACGTGATGCTCCTTGGCTCAGTCGGACTTTGTGTATTTTTGTGCGTGGCATTTGGCTGGGCGAGCCTGCAAACAGCACTTAGTATCAGCCTAACGATACTATTTTTAAGAGGCTCATTTATGAGTATGGTTGGCTCCATACCAGCCGCACTTAGCGCAAAGGTTAGCTTGGAAAAGATCATGAGTTTAAATTTAAATGAATTTAAAGAAGGCTTTAAATTTGATGATAGCCTAAGCGATGAGTGGCAAAGCATCAGGCTAAAGGATATAAATTTCAACTACGACCACGGCAAATTTAGCCTAAATGATGTAAATTTAGAGATCAAACGCGGCGAGATAACATTTATCATCGGTAAAAATGGCAGCGGCAAAAGCACGCTTATAAACATTCTTTGCGGACTTATCCGCCCAAGCAGCGGTGAAATTTACCTTGATAGCACAAAGATAGATGAGGCAAATTTACAAAGCTATCAAGCAAAGATAAGCGCTATTTTTGCTGATTTTTATCTATTTTCGCAAACGCTCTCTCGTGACGGCTTTGCTAGCCAAAGCGATATAGAGGGGCTCTTAGCTATGCTTGAGATCGATAAAAAGGTAAGTGTCGTTGATAATAAACTTAGCACCACTCAGCTCTCAACCGGTCAGAGAAAGCGCCTAAGCCTGCTAATAGCCATCTTAGAGCGCCGCTCTATCCTTATCCTCGATGAGTGGGCGGCCGATCAAGACCCATTATTTAAGCGTAAATTTTATAAAGAAATTTTGCCGTTTTTGCAAAGCAAAGGCATAAGCGTCATCGCTGTAAGCCACGATGATAGCTACTTTGACGTGGCAACTAGGATCATTTTAGTAAAAGATGGCTTTGTGCGCGAGCTTGATGAGGCTGAGCGCATAAGTGCTGCAAAAGACGCTGTGGAGAAGATAAAATAAGAGTATTTTTTACACAAAAAGAGATTTGAGTGCGCTACTCTTGAGCTATTTCAAGATCAAATAAATTTAAATTTAGTAGAATTTTGAAAAATTAAAAAAGGCGAAGTATGTCACACTCAGAGCTTGACAGCACCTATCTTGGCGCTTTTATCATACTTTTGTTAGCTACTTGTTCGTTTAGCTTGATAACATTTTTATCTTCAAAGATAAGCAAAAAGCTAGCCAACCGCAACACTGAGCGCCTAAAAGTTGGCTTTTACGAGTGCGGACCGACAACCGTAAAACAGCCAAATAAGATAAATATCCACTACTTTTTTTATGGAATTTTATTTATTTTATTTGACGTTGAGGTCATTTTTATGTATCCGTGGGCGGTGGATTTTAGGCTGCTTGGGCTATTTGGGCTCATAGAAATGCTGCTTTTTGTAGCGATCTTACTCATCGGCTTTGCCTACGCTTGGCAAAAAGGAGTCTTTAAATGGCAAAGCATCAGATAAACTACGCTGCAAATGGCGGTCTGCCAGTGGTTTTAACGACCGTTGATAAGCTCGTGCAGTGGGGCAGGAGCAACTCGCTTTGGGCGCTTAGCTACGGGCTTGCATGCTGTGCGATCGAGATGATGGCAAGTGGCGCGAGCAGATATGACTTTGATAGATTTGGCACTATATTTCGCGCTAGTCCAAGGCACTCAGAAGTGATGATCATAGCTGGCACGCTAACTAAAAAGCACGCTGAATTTACAAGGCGCCTTTATGATCAGATGCCTGAGCCAAAGTGGGTCATCTCGATGGGTAGCTGCGCAAACACTGGCGGTATGTTTAACACCTATTCAACCGTTCAAGGTGTAGATCGCATAATCCCAGTTGATATCTACATCCCAGGCTGTGCCCCGCGCCCAGAGACGCTTCAATACGCACTTATGATGCTTCAAAAAAAGATAAGAAAACAAAGTGCATTTAGGGCGCAAAAGCCAAGAAAGTTTGAGATATGAGAGAGTATAAGCCAAAAAACGACCTGCAAAAAAAGCAGTATTACAGCGAGAAATTTTATATCGCCAAGCAGACGCCAAAAGAAGCAGCAAGTGGCTCTAAATTTGACGAAGAGCTGGCTGTTTTAGAGCAAAGCGGAGTGCAAATTTTATCTAGCTACGTGGAGTTTGATCAGCTTGTTCTCTACGTAAATTCAAGTGAAAATTTTAAAGCGCTTGAAGCGTTAAAAGGCTTTGGCTACGAGCAGCTTTGTGAGCTTGCGGCGATTGATTATATAGCGCAAAAAGGTGGATACGAGGTCTTTTATCAGCTTTTAAGTGTTAGCAAAAATAGGCGCGCACGCGTAAAATGCTTTGTCAAAAAGGACGAAATGCTAAAAAGCGTTTGCAAGCTTTATAAAAGCGCAAACTGGGCGGAGCGCGAGATGTATGATCTAAGCGGCGTTCTCATCAAAGATCATCCAAACTTAAAGCGCCTCATCATGCCTGATGACTGGCACTCGCACCCGCTTTTAAAGAGCTATCCGCTAGTTGGCGACGAGGCTGCTAAATGGTACGAGGTGGATAAAATTTTTGGGAGTGAATTTAGAGAGCAGATCGGCGAAGAGAACCGCGACCCAGCCTTTGTGAACGAGAAAGATACCTTTGGATTTTCACGTGTGTTTGACGAAAATGAAGAGTACGAGTATCAAGAAGAAGGTGGCGTGAGATTTGTCAAAAAGGCTAAATTTAACCAAAGCCAGATAGTAAAGGAAAGACCTTGAGCCAGGCACCAAACCGCTTAAAACCATTTTTTGAAAATTTAGAATTTGAGCAAAATGATGGCAAGATGATACTAAATTTTGGCCCACAGCACCCAAGCGCACACGGACAGCTAAAGCTTGTGCTTGAGCTTGACGGAGAAAAGGTCGTGCGCGCTATGCCAGAGGTTGGCTTTATGCACCGAGGTGTTGAAAAGATGGCTGAAAATATGACCTATCAGGAATTTATCCCAGTGACTGACAGGGTGGACTACATCGCCTCAAGTGCCAATAACTACGCATTTTGCGCGGCTGTGGAGAAGCTTTGTGCTATAGAAGTGCCTCGCCGTGCGCAGTTCATTAGAGTGATGCTTTTGGAGCTAAACCGCATCAGCTCGCACCTTTTATTTTTAGCTACGCACGCCCTTGACGTGGGGGCAATGAGCGTCTTTTTATACGCATTTAGAGAGCGCGAATACGTCCTTGATCTCATAGAAAAATACTGCGGCGCAAGGCTAACGCATAGCTCGATAAGGATCGGTGGTGTGCCGCTTGATCTGCCTGATGGCTGGTGTGAGGAGCTGCTTAAATTTTGCGAGAAATTTCCAAGCGACATCACGCTTTACGAAGATTTGCTAAGTGAAAATAGAATTTGGCAAGCAAGGCTAATAGACGTGGGTGTAGTTAGCAAAGAGCTAGCCCTTAGTAGCGGCTGCTCTGGCGTCATGCTAAGAGCAAGTGGCATCGCACGCGACATCAGAAAAGAAGAGCCATATCTCATCTACGACGAGCTAGAATTTGACGTGCCTTACGCCACCAAGGGCGACTGCTACGCAAGATACCTACTTTATATGAAAGAGATGCGCGAGTGCGTGAAAATTTTAAAGCAGTGCGTTAGCAAGTATCAGACAAGTAGTCCAGCCATCATCGCCGATGCGCCAGAGTTTGTGAGCGCTTCAAAAGAGCAGATAATGAGCCAAAACTACTCATTAATGCAGCATTTTGTGCTGATAACTCAGGGACTAAAGCCACCAAAGGGTGAAATTTACTTTGCTAGTGAGTCGCCAAAGGGCGAGCTTGGAATTTATATAAACTCAGACGGCAGCGCAAGCCCGTATCGCCTAAAAATTCGCACGCCAAGCTTTTGGCACTGCGCTATTTATGAAGATATGCTAGTTGGGCAGTACGTGGCAGATGTGGCTGCGATAATTGGCAGCACAAATATCATCTTAGGCGAGGTTGATAGATGAGAAGGGTCGATCTTAGGCATCTAAAGGGCGAGTTTTTAAGCGCTCTTGGACAGCAGATAAAGGCGAGCGAGCCAGGCGAAGTGGTGATATTTTTGTTTGAGATAGGTGATTACAGCGGTGTAACAAAGGCCGTAAATTTGGCTTATAACTTAAACTGCGAGGTGATGAACTCGCTTAAATTTAACCAAGTTGATTGGGCATTAACGATAAAAAAGGGTAAGATATGAAATTTAATGATCTAGTAGCAGGCAAGAGCCTAAGTATCGCAAATTTACTAAGTTTGAGCGACAAAAATTTAGCAAAAAAGATAAAAGAGCACGAGTTTAAATATATCTCATGCTTCGAGGATAACGAGCTTGGCAGTAAAAATTTGATCCGCTGCGAGATAGGATCGATAAGCTACGTCTTGGCGCTTCTTTGTAAGTATGCAAATTTGGTGCAAAATGAGTTTTTTGACGAGCTTGATGATGGGCTCATAAGTGGTGAGTGCAACGTGGGCGAGGAGGAGTTTGAGGAGCTTGGCGAGTGGATAAAGGACGTTAAAAACGTGATCATAGATGACTCACTCTTTGCTCATCCAGACAAAGAGGCGATCTTTTGGCTACTTGAAATTTTAGGCAAAAATGTCGTCTTAGCAGGCGGTGAGGTCAAAGAATTTGCAGTAGGCGGTGAAGTTGGCGAGCTAAGAGAGCTTGACAATTTTGACGGAGCGGTCGTCTATCTAAACAAAAATGCAAGCGACGAGATCGTGGGCGGCGTGCAGTTTGGCATTGTCGCAAAGGCAAAGGATGGCGAAACATTAAATTTAAAGGCAAAAGACTTTAGCGTGAGGGCTAAATTTAGGCTTGACCCAACGCTAAAAGGCACGGTTGCCCTGCTTGGCGCAAAAAAATTTGATGGATATGCATTTAAACAAGTAGTAGTTAGCAAATGAAAATCACCATAAACGATCAAATTTTAGAGGCAAACGAGGGCGAGAGCATCCTAAACATCGCAAGGGCAAATGGCATCTACATCCCTGCGCTTTGCTACCTTAGTGGCTGTTCGCCAACGCTTGCTTGCAGGCTTTGCATGGTCGAGGCAAACGGCAAAGTGGTCTATAGCTGCAACGCCAAAGCCAAAGAGGATATGCAAATTTACACAAATACGCCAGAGATCGCTGCTGAGCGAAATGCGATCATGCAGACCTACTGCGTCAATCACCCCCTTCAATGCGGTGTTTGTGACAAAAGCGGCGAGTGTGAGCTGCAAAATTTGACTACGATCTTAAATGTAAAAGGGCAAAATTTTGCCATTACAGACACGCACAAACCGCACAAAAAATGGGGGCTTATAAACTACGATCCAGCCCTTTGTGTGGTCTGCGAGAGGTGCGTGACGGTCTGTAAAGATAAGATAGGCGAGAGTGCGCTAAAAACGGTGTCAAGAGGCGTTGAGGTGCCAAAAGAGCTAAAAGAGAGCATGCCAAAAGATGCCTATGCCGTCTTTAGCAAGATGCAAAAGAGCTTAATTGCTCCAAGCGTGGGCGAAAATTTAGACTGCTCGTTTTGCGGTGAGTGTATCAGCGTCTGCCCAGTAGGTGCGCTTGTTAGCTCAAATTTTCAGTATAGCTCAAACGTTTGGGAGCTAAGCCGCATACCAGCGGCAAATCCGCACCAAAGCGACTGCGAACTAATTTTTTATGACGTAAAAGAGAAAAACACTAGCGATAGAAGCAAGCAAATTTACCGCGTTAGCAACGACTTTCACTTCGGCGAGATAAGCGGCGCTGCAAGGTTTGCCTACGACTTTCACAACGAAAATGCGCGTAAAAATGAGACGAAATTTAACGAGCTCATCTCAAATTTCAAAAACGGCAATATAAAAAATATAAAATTTAATAGCTTCATAACAAATGAAGAGGCGCTTATTTTAGAGCGCTTGAGAGAGAAATTTGATCTAAATTTACTAAACGATGAGGCTTTTAAATTTCAAAATTTCTTAAATGTTTTTAGCGAATTTAGCGGTCTTAGCTCATATAACGCAGATTACGAGAGCCTAAAAAATAGCGACTTTGTGATCACGGCTGGTAGTTTCTTGCGCCACGAGAGCCCAGTGACAAGCTATAAGCTAAACAACGCCCTTAAGATAAACAAGGCGGCTGGAATTTACTTTCATCACATCGCCGATGAGGTGGTAAAGAAATTTTCAAAGAATTTCGCCTGTGTTAGCCATGAGGCTGAGGAGTTGGAGCAAATTTTACTCTTTGTGCTTAAAAACTGGGGCGAAAATTTACCAGCAGCACTTCAGGCAAGAGTTGAAAAATTTGAAGAGAGCTTTGGCTTAGAAGTAGCCACTTTGAGCGAGGGCAAGGCTAAATTTACGCTCATTTTGGGTAGTGACTTTTACGCTCATGAAAATGCAAATTTACTAGCCGCCCTTGCTGGAGTGATCGCAAGAGCTACGCCCTTTGCTGTGATGCTAATACCACCTCGAACTAACTCGCTTGGCGTGGCTAAAATTTGCACGCTTTCACGCGAGAAAAAGCCTGGCAAGACGCTAGGATACAATGAAATGGGCGAGTTTAAATTCAGCATCTTTGAGGGCGACCTTGACGCTGGTGCGCTAAATCAGCAAGAGGGCACATTTACAAGCATAAATAACGAAGTAGTGCCGACAAATGCGGCTTTATCTCATGGTGGCTACTTTTTAAACGACATCGCAAATGCGCTTGGACTGGCGGCTAAAAATACGATTGATTACACAGCGCAGCTACCAAAGGAGAAGGGCTATAAGGGCGTTAAATTTGATGATTTAGAAAATTTTTACGCAAATGATGGCACAAGCCACAGAGGCTACAAGCTTGAAATCTCAAATTTCACGCCAAAAGAGGATATAGAGCCACTTTTTAAAGAGAAAAATGAGCTAAATTTAAAAGAATACGAAGCGCTTATAAGCCTTGCAAATCCTATAAATTTGCCATCGTTTTTTGCAAACTACGCTACACAAACTGCTAAACGCGCGAAACTTTACGCAAGTAGCGAGTTTATGGCTAAATTTGAAATTTCACAAAATGAAGCGATCATTTTAGAAAAAAATGGGCACAAGCTTGCCATTTGTGTGGAGCTTGATAGCGAGCTAGGAGGCGTGGCGGCCTATCTTGGTGACTACGATGAAAAGCTTGATGTAGGCGCCATTTTTGCAGGCAAAAGCTACGCTAGCGTAAAAATAATAAGGGCAGAGAATGAGTGAAATGCTATTTTTCGTGATAACAACTATTGTTAAAGCAGTCGTCATCTTGGCCGTCATGGCTAGCCTTGCAGGGCTTGCGACCTACGCTGAAAGAAAGGTGCTAGCCTACATGCAGCGCCGCGTTGGGCCTGATATGGTGGGGCCTGCTGGCGTGCTTCAGATCGTGGCTGACATGATAAAGCTCTTTACAAAAGAGGACATCCTCCCAGCAAATGCAAATAAATTTATCTTTCTAATAGCGCCTCTCATCTCTGCTATCGCAGCATTTGCAGCGCTTGCGCCGGTACCATTTTTGCCTGAGTTTGAGGTTTTTGGACATACGATTAGACCGATACTTGCTGACATAAACGTAGGCGTTTTATATATCGCTGGCGTGGCAGCGGTTTGCGTCTTTTCGCCACTTGCAGCAGGTCTTGCAAGCTACAATAAATTTGCACTAATCAGCGCCGCTCGCGCAGTCGTAGCGCTTCTTAGCTTCGAAGTGGTCGCTGGCATGGCACTTTTAAGCGTTGTTATGGTGACTAGCTCGCTCTCGCTAGTTGATATAAATAACTACCAAAAAGGCATATTTAACTGGCTCATATTCAAGCAGCCCTTTGCCTTCGTGCTTTTCGTGATGGCAAGCTTTGTGGAGTGCAACAGAACGCCGTTTTGCCTAACAGAAAACGAGACCGAGATCGTAGCAGGTTACGGCACCGAGTATAGCGGTATGAGATGGGCGATGTTTTTTATCGGCGAATACACAAACATGATCGCAGCAAGCATCATTATCACGCTTCTATTTTTAGGTGGTTTTAATGAGTTTTTATTTATCCCGGGTGCTTTGATGATCATCTTAAAATCAAGCCTAGTCTTTTTCTTTTTCCTTTGGACTAGGGCGTCGTGGCCACATTTAAGGGTTGATCAGCTTAGTATGCTTTGCTGGAAAATTTTACTTCCGCTTGGCATCTTAAATGTCGTAATCACCGGCTTTGCACTACTTATCTAAGGCGTAAAATGAGTGAGAAAAGATATATTTTGATAGACGAAAAGATAGAGCCAAAAGGGGCATTTGATAAATTTAAGCACTTCATCGCCGCTACTTTTAAGCTTGATCTTTTGGTGGGGCTAAAGATCACGCTAAAGCAGATGCTCTTTAGCAAGTCGCACACTCTAAAATACCCTATGCAAAAGATGGAGCTAAACGCTAGATATAGGGGAATTCATAGGCTTTTAAAATTTGTTGAAAGCGAAAATGAGCGCTGCATAGGCTGTGGATTATGCGAGAAAATTTGCGTTAGCAACTGCATCTCGATGAAGACTTCTCTTGGCGAAGATGGCCGCAAAAAGGTCGCAAGCTACACGATAAATTTAAGTAGGTGTGTCTATTGCGGATTTTGCGCTGATGTCTGCCCTGAGCTTGCCATAGTTTGCGGGCAAGAGTACGAGGTCGCAAGTGAAAATAAAATCCTCTTTGGCACAAAGGCTGAGTTTTTAACGGATGATAAATTTCTAAAAGATCAAACCGAGTTTGAGGGCTATGGCGCACTACCTAAAAATGCTAGTAGCCTAGTGAAAAAGACGCCAAATGCGCTTACAAATGAAGATAAGGCAGAAACGATGGATATAAATTTAAAAGGGTCAAGCGATGTATGAGAGCTTTGCATTTTATCTTTTTAGCGCCCTTATATTAGTTAGTTTTTCTTTTAGCGTGCTTTGCAAGAACGCCCTAAATGCAGTCTCTGCGCTAGCTGCTGGCATGGTTTTTATATCAGCTATATTTTTCTTGCTTGGGGCTGAGTTTTTAGGCGTGGTGCAAATCGTCGTCTATACAGGCGCGGTGGTCGTTTTATACGCATTTGCGATGATGTTTTTTGACACCAGCAAGGAGTGCGAGCCAAAAAGCGGCAAAAAAGCAAAGATTATCATCTATCTTCTAAGCAGCTTCATAGCGCTTCTTTTGATATTTATCTTTTTAGCGCCGATCTATAGCGCTAAGCAAGAGGTGGTAAATTCTACCCTCACTAGCCTTGGCAACATCGAAGCGGTTGGAATTTTGCTCTTTAGCAAGTATCTGCTAGCCTTTGAGATGTGCGCTATCATGCTACTTGTGGCGATGGTGGCTGGCATCATCTTGATACATAAAGATATGAACGCGCAAAGCAAATTTGAGGAGATGCTATGATAGGCCTTACTCACTACCTCATCCTAGCAAGTCTAGTCTTTGTCATAGGGCTTGTTGGCATAATGAGAAGAAGAAATTTGATAATGCTATTTTTCTCAAGCGAAATTTTACTAAACTCAGCAAACATCGCACTCGCTGCTATCTCAAAATACTACTTTGACCTAACTGGGCAGATCATCGCATTTTTCATAGTAGCCATCGCTGCTAGCGAGGTCGCCGTGGGACTAGGTCTGCTCGTGCTTTGGTATAAAAAGACTGGCAGCATTAGTTTAGATTCGATGACAAATATGAAAGGCTAAGAGATGATTTTATTTTGTATTTCGCTATTTTTCCCGCTTCTTAGCTTCATCATAGCTGGCATCTTTTCGCATAGCAGTAAGAATTTA
Source organism: Campylobacter concisus UNSWCS (assembly GCF_000466685.1). Classification (GTDB taxonomy): domain Bacteria; phylum Campylobacterota; class Campylobacteria; order Campylobacterales; family Campylobacteraceae; genus Campylobacter_A; species Campylobacter_A concisus_A. Next base: position 8,143 of record NZ_ANNG01000042.1, on the reverse strand, counting down.
TTTATCGGTCTTTTCTGCTCGCTTCTCATGATCGTTAGCGCCACAGCTTCACTCATGCTAACGGCTAGTCTTAGCGTAGATGAGCCACTAAATTTAACCCTAAAAGAGTTTATAAGCCTAGGCTCGCTTGATCTTAGCTTTAGCTTCTACCTTGACGCGATCAGCCTTGTGATGCTTAGCACCGTGGGCGTGGTCGCTAGCATCGTGCATATCTACTCCATTGGCTACATGAGAGATGATGCGAGTTTTAACCGCTTTTTTAGCTACCTTGGGCTCTTTGTCTTTTGCATGAACGTCCTTGTTTCAAGCGATAACTTCATAGGGCTCTTTATCGGCTGGGAGGGCGTTGGGCTTTGCTCGTGGCTGCTCATTGGCTTTTGGTATAAAAGGCCTAGCGCAAACGTCGCTGCAAACGAGGCTTTCGTGATGAACAGAGTGGCAGATCTTGCTATGCTTGTTGGCATCTTTTATATATTTTATAGCTTTGGCTCACTTAAATTTAGTGAGGTTTTTAACGCTAGAAGCGACCTTTCTGGGCTAAATTTAGGCATCATCGCCACACTTCTTTTCATAGGTGCCATGGGTAAAAGCGCGCAGTTTCCATTTCACACTTGGCTTGCAAACGCCATGGAGGGCCCAACGCCGGTTTCTGCGCTCATTCACGCCGCGACCATGGTAACAGCTGGCGTCTATCTAGTCATACGCGCAAATTTCATCTTTGCAAACGTGCCCGAAGTCTCGCACTTTATCGCCTGCCTTGGTGCATTTGTGGCGATATTTGCCGCAAGCATCGCGCTAGTGCATAACGACCTTAAAAAGATAGTCGCTTACTCGACGCTTTCACAGCTTGGATATATGTTTGTAGCCGCTGGTCTTGGGGCTTACAAGATCGCACTTTTTCACCTTGTCACGCACGCATTTTTCAAGTCGCTGCTATTTTTATGTGCTGGCAACGTCATGCACGCGATGAATGACGAGCTAAATATCAAAAAAATGGGCGGGCTTTATAAATTTATGAAGCCAACCGCACTTCTTTCTATCATCGCAAGCTGCGCGCTAGCTGGATTTTATCCATTTGCTGGCTTTTTTTCAAAAGATAAAATTTTAGAGGTCGCCTTTAGCGAAGATCAAATTTTGTGGCTCGTATTGCTATTTGGTGCAGTGCTTACGGCTTTTTATAGTTTTAGGCTTGTCATGCTAGTATTTTTTGCAAAACCAAAGAGTGAGGAGCACGCACATGAAGCCAAAAACTACATGCTTGTTGGCATGAGCGTGCTTGGTGTTCTCTCAGTCATTAGCGGCTTTTTTTGGAGCAACTTTAGTGAGTTTTTAAGTAACAGTCTTGGGGATTTTAAGCTAAATTTATCTCACAGTAGTGAAATTTTCTTACTCGTTTTAACGCTTACTTTGGTTCTTGCAAGTGCTGGCTTTGCTGTGTTTGCTTATAAAAAAGAAATTTTTAAAGAGAGCATTTGCGAGAGTAAAATTTACAAAATTTTGCAAAATGCCTACTTTATACCAAAATTTTATGAGAAATTTTTTATAAATGGCTACGCTTTAATCTCTAAAATTTGTAAGAAATTTGATGAGATGATAGTCGATCGAAGTGTTGATTTTGTCGCACTTTTGGTTACTAAATTTGCATATCTTGCAAACAAGATGCAAAGTGGAGATCTAAGCGTCATGCTTAGATTTATGGTCGCAGGATTTGCCTTGCTTTTAAGCTTTATATTTTTATTAAACGGAGCCAAATAATGCTAAGTGTTATCATATTTTTTCCAGCAATAAGCGCAATACTTGGCTTTTTGATAGAAAATAAAAGCATCAAATTTTATGGAGCAAGCATCGCTCTTATCGAGCTTTTGCTAGCCATTTTTATCTGCGTAAATGTCGATTTTCAGGGTTATGACTTTGTTTTAACGCATCAAGTCTCACTCATACCAAGCCTAAATATCAGCTATTTTGTGGGCATCGACACCATCTCGCTTGTGCTTATAGTCCTTAGCGCATTTATGAGCTTCATCTCTATAGCTGCCCTTAGCGATGATGGAAATTTAAAGCACCTTGTTATTAGCGTGCTATTTTTAGAGAGCACGATGATGGGCGTATTTAGCGCGCTTGATATGATCTTGTTTTATAGCTTTTGGGAGCTTAGCCTCATACCGCTTCTTTACATCATCGGCGCATTTGGCAGTAAAAATAGAATTTACGCTGCGATTAAATTTTTCATCTACACATTTTTAGGCTCTGTCTTTATGCTAGTAGCGATCATTTTTATCGGCTATCTGTGCTATCAAAAAAGCGGCGTCTTTAGCTTTAACCTGCTTGATTGGTACAAGCTTGGCATCGGAGAAAATGCTCAAATTTGGCTATTTTTAGCATTTTTCTTCGCTTTTGGCGTCAAAACTCCGCTATTTCCATTTCACACGTGGCTTCCTTACGCACACGGACAGGCTCCGACTATCGGCTCGGTGCTGCTTGCTAGCGTGCTTTTAAAGATGGGCACTTACGGCTTTGTGAGATTTTCACTCCCACTTTTTCCAGATGCTAGCCTGCTTTTAAGTGGCTTTGTCTGCGTCATAGCTATCATCATGATCATCTACGCAGCCCTAGTTGCCTACGCGCAAAGCGATATGAAGCAAGTGATCGCTTATAGCTCCATTTCACACATGGGCGTCATCATGCTTGGCATCTTTTCACTAAATTTAATAGGCCTTGGCGGCTCAATATTTTTAATGATAAGCCACGGCATCGTAAGTGGCGCGCTATTTTTGTTAGTTGGTGTCATCTACGAAAGAGCTCACACAAAAGAAATTTGCGAATTTGGCGGCCTTGCCAAGGTGATGCCAAAGTATGCGCTTATATTTTTTATAGCAACGCTTGCAAGTATCGGCCTGCCACTAACGATCGGCTTTGTGGGCGAGTTTTTGAGCCTACTTGGCGTATTTAAGCTAAACAAGCTCTTTGCGCTACTTGGTGGCTTTAGCATCATCGTGGGCGCTGTTTATATGCTGGTACTTTATAAAAGGGTCTTTTTTGGCGAGTGCAAGGAGAAAAATTTAAGCCTAAAAGATCTAAATTTTAAAGAGTTAGCCGCTCTTGTGCCACTTTGTTTGCTCATAATCATTCTTGGTATCGCACCAAATTTGATACTAAAACCACTTGAGCCAAGCGTGCAAAATATCATAAGTAAAATGCAAACTAGAGCTGTAAATAGCGGCACAAAGGATAAAATTTCATCTTTAAATGGCGGGAGCAAACTATGAACGAAATAGCCTTTTTAGACCTAAACGAGATCTCGCTACAATCACTCTCGCCGATGCTTAGCATGATGGTTTTTGCACTTTTTATCCTCATAGTTGGAGCGATAAAAAAGGATCTTTCGAGGAATTTCTACTGCGTATTTTGTATCATCGCTATATTTGTAAATTTAGGCATTACGCTTGATTTTAACGGGCTTAGCCTAAGCTTTTGGGATATGCTCTTAGTCGATGGAATTTCTATCATCTCGCAGATCATCATCCTAATTGCCTCAGCTCTTTTCATCCCTCTTGCACTTAGCACAAAAGAGTATTTTGAGTATAAAATTTACGAGTACTACGCGCTATTTTTATTTATGATCGCTGGATTTTTGTTTATGGTGAGCTCAAACAACCTACTCATCATCTTTTTAGGCCTTGAGATCAGCTCGCTTTGCCTCTACACCCTAATCGCCCTTCATAACAAAGCAAAAAGCGTCGAGGCTGCCATCAAATACTTCGCGATGGGCTCGCTCTCAGCTGGCTTTTTTGCGATGGCGATAGCGATGTTTTATCTAGCAACAAACTCTATCGATATCGCTCGTATAGGCGTTGTCATAAAAGATCTTAGCCTAAATCAAAATTTAATCATCTTGCTTGGTTGCGTTTTCATCGCTTCAGCCATTGGCTTTAAGCTCTCGCTCATACCATTTCACACATGGATACCAGATGTTTATGAGGGCTCAAATGCCCCGCTAGCAGGCTATATGTCGATCGTGCCAAAGGTTGCGGGATTTATCGTCGCATTAAGAATTTTTGCGATGCTTGAGGGCTCTGGAATTTCATGGATAAAAGATATGCTCTACATCATCGCCGTGCTTACGATGAGCCTTGCAAACATCATGGCGCTAGTGCAAAAGGACGTCAAAAGGATGCTCGCTTTTAGCTCGATAGCTCACGCTGGTGTCGTGCTTTGCGCGCTTGTGGCAAATTCTCACGAGGCAAATGTCGCCTTGTTTTTCTACTGGATCATGTTTTTGTTTGCAAATTTGGGCGCATTTTCTATGCTTTGGGTCGCAAGGTGCGATGACGTCGTCTGCTGGGACAAGCGCTTTAAGCACCCGTATGAGAAATTTTCAGGGCTTATTAAAATTTTGCCAAGCTATGCCGTGATAATGGGAATTTTCATGATAGCCCTTGCTGGCATACCACCTTTTAGCGTATTTTGGGGCAAGATGGTGCTTATCTCATCGCTCATAAAGTCTGATTATGTCGTGCTTAGCCTTATCATCATGATAAACTCGGCGATTGCTATTTATTACTACCTAAAACTCATTGTCTTTATGTTTTTAAAAGAGCCTATCGTAAAAGATAAAAATATCTACATCTCAAACGTCTCGATGGCGCTAAAAGTGATCGTTGGAGTTGCCGTTGCTGGCACGGTCTTTGCCTTTTTATTTTCTGGGGCGATTTTGGAATTTATTGAGCATTTTGTCTTTGCTTCAGGATTTTAGAAAATTTAACTATAATGGCGGCATGAAAAAGCTCTTAACCATCTTATTTTTACCGCTTTATCTATCCGCCTTTAGCCTTAGCCTAAACAGCGGCGCAAACGCAAATAAGCCTTATAGCGTCCTTCAACTAAGCGACGAGAAAGAATTTGAATGTGTGGAGCAAATTTTAGCCTATGACACGAAGCGCTACGTTTGTATGCTCGATGATGGGATCTTGCCAAAGATCGAAGATACGACGCTGCCTTTAATGGACATAAAATATAAAAAGCAAGATGGTAAACTCTTTATCGTCATCATGCCAAAGGCACCTTCAAGGCTGCTAAACGTTCAAACCGAGCTTTACAGCAGTCCAAGCGTGCAAGATACGCCAAAGACGACCATCTCAAAGCACTTTAGTATCATCATCGATACTTCACTAAGCAAAAACAACAAAAGAGTATCTGGGCTAAATTTTTCGCCTGATTTTAGAGATATGCTAAGTCCAAGCATCGGAGCGCTCGATCTTAACAAAGCGCCTATTGCTGGGCTTGATAGCAACGATATAGACATCTACATAAATATAAAAAGAGCTTACGAAAAGGGCGCTTATGAAAGCGTGGTAAAAGATACACAAACAGCGATGAAAAGGCACCCAAACAGCCTTTTTTCAAGCGAGTTTTTACTTTTTAGGCTAAGAGCGCTTGATAAAATTTTTGAGACAAAGAGCGAGTTTGAAGGGCTTGAGCCAAAAGATATCGTAAGCGAGGGCAGAGCTTGGATAAGAAAATTCCCCTCTGATGAGAACTACCCAGAGGTGCTGTATCTCATCGCCAGAGCTTACCTCAAAGATAGCATCGCAAGTGATGCAAAATATATGCTTGACATACTAAGCGAAGAGCATGCAGAGTCAAAATTTACAAAGCTTGCCATGCTTGATTATGCTGACTACCTATATAAAATAGGCAGGCAAAAAGAGGCGCTAAGCGACTATGAAAAGGTGCTCTACTCTACAAATGACATCGACCTTGCAAGCAGGGCAGCACTAAGCCTAGCAGACGCAAATATCGATAAAGAGAAATTTGAAGAGGCAAAGAAATTTGTACTAAAGATCGCAAATGCAAATGAGAAATTTTTCATGAACGATCCGACAAAATCGATGAATTTAGCCTATACATTTACCAGCAAAGATATGCCAGACGTAGCTGCTAAAATTTATGAAATTTTGGTAAATAATAGCGACAGGACAAAGGATTTTTACGAGGCAGCATTAAAAAATTTAGCGTTAAATTTAGCCAAAACCAAAGATGAAAAAAGGGCGTATGAGTATCTAAACAGATACGAAAAAGAGTTTAAATATGGCGATTATATCGATGAGGTCGCTAAGGCAAAGGATGGGCTATTTTTTGAAGAGGACGACAAAAATGCCACTGCACTTCACGCAAGATATAAAGATCTCATCGAAAAATATGCCGGCACAAATATCAGCCAAAAGGCACTAATTAGCGAGCTTGAGCTTGATCTAAAAGAGAGTAAATTTGCCGATGCGCTAGCTTATAACAACCTCGCAAAAGATGAAAATTTAAGCTGGGCGATGGAGCTAGTAAATGAGGCTGCGCTTGAGCTAACAAAAGAGTTTTTCATCAAAGATGACTGCACAGCGGTTGTAAATTTACTCGAAAACTACGATGTGAGCAAGGTCTCTTTGCCACAGTTTAAGCTATTTAACTGCTACTTTAGAACGGCACGTTACAATGAGGCGCTAGAGCTTGCAAAGGCGCATGTAAAGGATGAAAATTTAGAAGATAGAGTCGAGTGGCTGGTAAATTTGAGTAAAATTTTATATAAAAATAAAGACTATGAGCATGCGATCACTGCGGCAAACGACGCGCTCTCGCTTGGCTCAGCGGTCGAGTACTCGGATCCTACGCCATCGCTTTTTGATAGATTTTACTCGTTGCTTGCGCTAAAGCGCTTTACAGAGGCGGTCTCAACGATTGGCGCGATCGAGCAGCTAAGGGGGCAGGACTTTAAGATCATCGAGGCGTACGCAGCTATAAGTGACTATGCGATGAAGAGCAACGACTATGCTATCGCTGCAACCTACGCTAAAAAGGCGCTTGAGCTGCAAACTAGGGCTAAGATAAATACCTTTTCACCAAAGCTAAATTTTGACTACTCAGAGGCTTCACTAAAGACAGATAACCTCGATGAGGCGCTTGATGAGGCGAAATTTATACTAAATATGAAGCTTGAGCCAGAGGACCGCCTGCATGCTCTAAATTTAGCAAGTGAAATTTATATCAGACAAAAGCAGTATAAGCTGGCTAAGCCCTATCTAAACGAATGCGTTGGCTCAAATTTCACAAGTGCTTACAAAGATGCCTGCAAAGCCAAACTTGAGATGATAAAGTAAAATTTAGTGCTAAGTTTAAATGATCTTGAAAAAGAGTATCTGGGACTTAAAAAAGAGAATTTTCAGGACGGCAAAAGGATCAAATTTATCGCAAATTTAGGCGCTAGCGATGAGATAGCGTATCACTATGAGCTCATTTGCAAAGAGTGGCATGAGGGCTGGCAGCTAAATTTAGAAAGCAGTTTTGATAGGCATGGAGGCGCTGGGCTGGAGTTTTTGTTTGAGCGCTTAGCCAAAGAGAGCGATCAAAAACTAAAAATAGAAACCATCTATCTTATAGCGCAAATCCTTTCTAAGTCTAAGCATAGAGATTTTTACACCGCGTTTTGTGACCGCCTTATCCCTCAGATCATATCTTTTTTAGGGACAAATGATACCTTTCGCCGCAAGCTTATAATAGCGCTTGGCTGGGTTGGCACGTTAGAGCAAATAGAAATTTTGATAAGCGAGATGCTTGGTAGCAAAGATAGCCTTTGCAGGGCATGGGCGGCAGCTAGCCTTATGCAGATGTCGTTTCAAAGGGCCAGCCAAGCAATCTTGCAAGATAAAACAAAAGTTGCATTTTTGCAAAGCATCTCTAGCGAAAAAGAGCCATACGCCTGCGCAGTTATAATAGAGGCAGCTCAAAATTTATTTGGCAAAAAGTGGATATCTTCTAGCGCAGCCCAAAATCAAGAGGCCGAAAAGATAGAAAAAGCAAGAAATATGGCGATAAGGTTTTTAGGCAAGGATTAAATTTGCCACTAAGCGGATTGTGTGCTTGATTTTGTTTTGTTTGTTGGTTTATAAAGTAAAAATGGTTTAAATTTATAAGAAATTTTGGCTTTAAATTGAGAAGATTTAAAAATAAAATTTTATATTTTTCGCTTAGAAATAGCGGACAAAATAGCTTTAATTTGATTTAAAATTTAATTTTTTCTTGACATATAATAATGTTTTTTGTATAATCTCAATTCTTTTTTAAATAATCATGTCTTGCTAGCTCAGTCGGTAGAGCA
>NZ_ANNG01000041.1 GCF_000466685.1 Campylobacter concisus UNSWCS | reverse complement strand
CCCCCCCCCCATACTTAAAATAAATTTTAAAAGGGTGCTGACCCATTAAAAAGTATAAATTTAATGTCTGAGTGCTCGCTAATAGGTGCAGAGTATGTCAAGCAGTCTGCCAAGCTTTTGCATATCATTTAAGAAAAGCTGGTTTGGTTTTTGTGTGAATTCTTTAGCTTCTTCTAGGATCTTGGGCTCAGATATGCTATAAGCAAACTCCTTTTTTAGGATCTTTGCGCCCTTTTTATAAACAAATTTTGCCTCGATAAAACTTGCAAAAAAGCTATCATCTCTTAAGTAGTAGTTTGTAGCCGCATTTACAAAAACTGGCTTTTGAGCCAAAAACTCACCGCAAACGCCGTTTTGCGAGCTAAATTTAACACTCTCAACCACGTCAGGTCTTATCTCGTAAAACCTTATCTCGCTAGATTTTTTAAGAGCAAAAACGTCACTAGCTTTGTTTAAATTTATAGAGGCGCTATCAGCTTCTATGACGTTTATAACGCCATTTACGAGAGAATAAGCACTTGTAGTTTTGTTTTGATCAAGAAAATTTACCATGCCAAAAAATGGCACGCTGGCATTTTTATCAGCTAAGCTTGGCATGCTTTTGATTAGTAGTTGCTGCTTTTTGCCATTTAGCTCAAAGTAGCTCACCATGATGGAAATTTCATCCTTTTTGCTAGGCGTCTTTTGCGAGCAGCCTGCAAAAAAGAGTATTGCTAGCAGCAAAACTACTAAATTTCTCATTTTATGAAGTAATCACCATCAAAGCTTACAAGCGAGTACTTTCTCTCGTTGCCGATGCTCTCTTTAAGCTCATCGATGCTCAAAAACTCCAAGCTATCAGCTCCGATGTACTCTCTGACCTCTTCGACGCTTTTTTTGGCACTTATTAGCTCCTCAAAGCTTGGTGTGTCGATGCCGTATCGCTCAGGATACTTGAGCTCAGGGCACGCAACTCTGAAGTGAATTTCTTTCGCTCCTGCGTGTCTTAAGAGATCGACCACCTTTTTAGAAGTAGTGCCACGAACGATGCTATCATCGATCACTACGATACTTTTGCCCTCTAGAACGCTCGACATAGGATTTAGTTTTAGTTTGACCTTTAAATTTCTCATCTCTTGGCTTGGCTCGATAAAGGTTCTGCCCACATAGTGATTTCTAGTAATGGCTAGCTCAAATGGAATTTTGCTCTCGTTTGCGTATCCAAGCGCTGCTGGCACGCCGCTATCTGGCACAGGCACTACAAAGTCAGCCTTTACCTTGCTCTTTCTAGCAAGCACCTCGCCCATCTTTTTTCTCACTTCATAGACGCTTTTGCTCTCTATGACGCTATCTGGGCGCGCAAAGTAGATGTATTCAAAGGCGCAAACTCTAGGCTCTGGCTCGAAAATTTGCAAGCTTTGAAACTCGCTCTTGCCATGCTCAAAAACTATCATCTCGCCAGGTCTAACATCTCTCATAAATATCGCTCCCACAAGGTCAAACGCGCAAGTCTCGCTAGCTACGATATATCCGCCGTCCTTTAGCCTGCCAAGGCTTAGTGGCCTAACTCCCCAGCGGTCTCTGATGGCAAAGGTCTTGTGACGTGACTGCACGAGCAAGCAGTAAGCGCCTTTTATCTTATCAAGCGCTGCGATGATGCGATCTTGTAGGTGTTCGTCGTGGTTTCTTGCGATGAGGTGGATGATGTTTTCGGTGTCCATATTTGTCTGAAATATCGCGCCATCTTTGATAAGCTCGTCTCTAACCTCGTCTTTATTGACCAAATTTCCGTTGTGAACGATTGAGATTTGACCTAGGGCGTAGTTGGCGGCTATTGGCTGGGCGTCACGGCCTGAGTTTTTGCCAGCTGTTGCGTAGCGGTTGTGGCCGATCGCCATGTCGCCTTTTAGTGAGCTTAAGATCTCTTCGTTAAAGACCTCAGTGACTAGGCCATTGCCCTTGTGAGTGGAAATTTCGCCGTCGTTACAGACGCTGATGCCACTTGCCTCTTGACCGCGGTGCTGCATAGAAAATAGCGCATAATACGCTGTTTTCGCCGCATCCTTAGAATTTATGATACCAACTATCGCACACATCTTTTATCCTCTTTTCATCTTTTTAAATTTCATCTTTGCAGTTAAATTTAATAGCCAACGCCTGAGCAGCATATTATCCAAAATTCTGGCACATTTGCCGTTATTTGCACCATTTATAACAATCCACATGCGCTAAAACTAAATTTTATCATCTCAGATCAAACTCATTAGCTCTTAAATTTTGACGATTTTTGCGCTCTGACAGGTAGAATTTATCGCCAAATTCTAGCTTGTAGCTCTTTATATCATCAAGCTTAAATTTAATCATCAAGCCCCAAACTATCGTCTATCGAGTATAGGCCGCTGCTTTGATCTTTTAGCCAGATAGCAGCCTTAATGGCACCTTTTGAAAAGGTCGCTCTACTAGTTGCCGTGTGATTTAGCTCGATAAATTCGCCGTCATTATAAAAGCCAACCGTGTGACGACCGACCACGTCGCCGCCACGAAGCGCCATAACTGCGATCTCATCTTTGCTTCTTGCGCCCACCATGCCAGCTCTGCCAGTTACTAAAATATCTTTTAAATTTAGATCCCTTGCCTCTGCCACGCAGCCAGCCAAGGTCATCGCAGTGCCACTTGGAGCGTCCTTTTTGTGTCTGTGATGTTGCTCGACGATCTCTATATCAAATTCTCTTAAAACTTTCGAAGTTATCCTTGCTATGCGGTTTAACACTGCTACGCCTAGACTCATGTTTGTTGCGTAGAGTATTGGCATAGTGCCTGATGCTAGGTGAAGCAAGTTTTTCTCGTCGTCATTTAGTCCAGTCGTGCCGATAACTAGTGGTTTTGGGTTGGTTCTAGCGTAGTTTAGAAGTGCTACGGTCGCCTCTTTTTGGCTAAAGTCGATGATGACGTCGCACGCTTCAAAAAATTTAGCAAAGTCGTTTGTCAAAAGCTCACTGCTTAAATTTTCAACATCATTTTTTTGGCTAAAAGCGACGCTTAAAGTGGCGTCTTTTTCATCTTTTAAACAAGATATGATACTTTGAGCCATCTTGCCGCTAGCGCCGTAAAGTCCTATTTTTACCAAAATTTATCCTTTGATTTTTGGTTGAAATTTAACATAAAATTTATTATAGAGAGATTACGAAATGGCTTTTGAAAATAGTTATTTGAGGCTGGAATTTAATTAAAAATTATCATTTTGGTAATTATTAGACGCACCCACTTTTGCCTGTTTTGTGCCAAAAAGGCTATTGCACTACATCTTAGAGTTATTTTCTTAATGTAAATTTTGAAAAAGTGTTCTGATTAGCCTAAAAACCAAGCATTTTTAAAATATAAATTTTGCTAAAAATGGTTTATTTTAAAAGAGAAATTTAGCCAAAAATTTGGCTAAATTTGAGTATTAATGCAAGCTTTCTATGTAGCTCATAGCGCTAAGTGCCGCCACTGCGCCGTCACCTGCTGCTACGATGACTTGTTTTGGAGCGTCCTCTCTGATGTCGCCTGCTACAAAAAGACCTTTTAGGCTAGTTTGCATCTTAAGATCAGTTTTGACCTGTCCGCCGTCAGCCATTTCGCAGATAAATTTGCCGTTTTCATCTTTTAAAATTTCGTTATTTACATTTAGTCCAACAAAGGTGAAAATGCCCGGCACATCAAGCACGCGCTCGCCATTTTTGGTATCAAGCACGATCTTTGTTAGACCCATTTTATCGCCAAGCGCCTCTTTTACAGTCGCACTTGTTATAAACTCGATCTTCTCATTTTTTCTAGCTTTTTCAACGGTTGTTGGCGCTGCTCTAAATTCGTCACGTCTATGCACTAGATAAACTTTTGAGCAGATATTTGCTAGGTAAAGTGCCTCTTCAACAGCTGTATCGCCACCGCCAAGAACGGCTACCTCTTTGTTTTTGTAAAAGAAGCCATCGCATGTTGCGCATGTGCTAACGCCTTTGCCAAAGAACTCGTCCTCGCCTTTAAAGCCAGCACGTCTTGGGGTTGAGCCAGTCGCTACGATGACAGCCTTTGCCTGCTCGCTCTTGCCGCCTTCAAGTAAAATTTCAAAGCTACCGTCACTATTTTTTCTAACGCCAATGACGTTTGCCCACTTATGAACTAGTCCAAATGCGCTACACTGCTTCCACCAAGTGCTCATAAAGTCAAAGCCACTCTCGCCAGGGGCTTTTTGGCCTGGGTAGTTTTCTATCTCTGAGCTAGAGGTGATCTGACCACCAGGCTCGCCTTTTTCAAACATTACAACATTTTTTAATCCGCCTCTAGTGGCGTAAAGTCCGGCGCTTAGTCCTGCTGGACCGCCTCCGATGATCGCTAAATCAAGCATAAATTTCCTTTATTCTAAAACATTTATGGACGAATTTTGTTTGTAAATTTCGCCCCTTTGATGAACTATCTCAACACTACTAGGAAGCTTCGTGATGCTTAAATTTCGCATCAGCTCTAGGACCGTATTTATATCTGAGCTTATGTATTTTAGTGTTGAGTTTGACTCATATCTTTTTTGAAAGATATCGATTGCCACAACTGTTTCATTTTTGGTTGGTAAAATTTCGTCTAATTTTGATTGATTTGAACTAAAGATTAAAAGCGTGTATTTTGGCTCTTTTGGAGTGAAAATCTCGCTTTTTTCGTAAAAAACTAGCTTCGCAAAATCAACAAATTTATATTGTGAAAAACGATAGTTGCTATACGCAAATGCAGCTGCTATCATAGCTGCACCAAAAAATGAACCAAATATATAGGTAAGAGGAAGCAGACTTCCTCTTCTTTTTTCGCTCATTAAAGAAGCGAATTTAGTTTGTCAGTTAGGGCTTGTTTTGACTGCGCACCGACCATTTGCTCAACTAGCTCGCCATTTTTGAAAAATAGCAATGTTGGGATCGATCTGATGCCAAACTCAACCGCAAGATCTTGCACTTCATCAGTATTTACCTTGCAAATTTTCGCTTTGCCGTCGAAGTCTTCAGCAAGCTCTTCGATCACTGGAGCTAGCATACGGCAAGGTCCGCACCATGGAGCCCAGAAATCTACTAGAGCAACGCCTTCTTTTGTTACATCAAAATTTTCTTTTGTGAGTTCGATGTATTTTCCCATTTGTTCTCCTTATTTTCAAGATGTGGCAATTATACAAAATCAAATTTAAATTTTAGCTAAATAATAAATTTTATTATAAACTAATATTTTCTATCAGCTCAAAATTTTCATTTTTAACAACAAGCAGATCAAGCTGATAGTCCCTGTTTGGCTCATTTTTCATCATATAAAAATTTATTGTTTTTAAAATTTTCATATATTTTGCCTTGTTTAGCCTATACTCCGCTTCATATCCTCCGCTAGTTGCTTTAACCTCTATGAAGTGTAAAATTTTATCACTGCTTAGTGCGATGATGTCGATCTCGCCAAATTTAGAGTGGAAATTTCTCTCTAAAATGACAAAACCAAGCTTACGCAAAAACTCGCAAGCCCTATCTTCGGAGCTCTTACCAAAGAGGTATTCTTTTAGCCCCAAACTACTCCTCGATCCTCATCATAAATGGCTCTTCTTTTATATACTCTTGCTCTTTTAAAAGCTCCATCGTTCGCTTCGCATCAGCCTCCAAGCTCGTGTGCGTCGTGAAAAATAGCACGGCATACTCGCTCTCATCTTTTGGCTTTTGCAGCAAGCTATCGATCGAGAGATTGTTTTCGCTCATTAAATTTGTTATCTTTGCTAGCACGCCCATTTTGTCTTCGACTTTTAGTCTAAAGTAATACTTCGTCTTTATCCTGTCGCGGTCAAGAAGCTCTAAGGTGTTTAGCTCAAATGGCGCTTTGTATCCAAGCATAGGCGACTTGCTGTCTCTTGCGATGTCGATGAGATCACTGATGACTGCGCTTGCTGTCGCGTCGCCACCAGCTCCTGGGCCATAGTACATAGTCTCGCCAACGACCTCGCCAACGACGCTTATCGCATTTGTCACACCGCTTGCCTTTGCTATCATTTTATTTTGTGGTACAAGCGCTGGATGCACGCGTAGCTCGACATTGCCCTCGCTTTTTTTGGCGATGGCTAGAAGCTTGATCGAGTACTCAAAGTCTTTTGCGAAAAATATATCCTCTGGCGTGATGCCTTGTATCCCCTCGATCAAGATATCCTCTGGATCGCCGTGCACGCCGTATGCGATGCTTGCAAGGATGAGAAGCTTGTGAGCCGTGTCAAAGCCACCCACGTCAAAGGTAGGATCGGCCTCAGCGTATCCAAGCTCTTGTGCCTTTTTAAGCGCGTCTTTGAAATTTGAGCCTTCATTCATCATCGAGGTTAGGATGTAGTTGCTGGTGCCGTTTAGTATGCCATTTATACTTAAGATGTGGTTGGCGCTAAGCCCCTCTCTTAAGGCTCTGATGATCGGTATGCCACCAGCCACGCTTGCTTCAAAGCCAAATGGTGTGTTTTTGGCTAAATTTTGCAAAGCATATCTGTGATAGGCAAGAAGCGCTTTGTTTGCGGTGACGACTGCTTTTTTGCGCTTTAAAATTTCGCTCACCACTCTAAAAGGCTCTTCAACTCCGCCCATAAGCTCGACAAAAACGTCGATATCATCGCGGTTTATGACGCTATTTATATCATCAGTCAAAGGGATGCCAGCGTCTCTTTTTTTATTTAAATTTCTAACCACACCGATGACTGGCACTATCTCTTCGCCACATCTTGCTGCGATTAGCTTTTTGTTTTTTAGTAAAATTTTTGCAACCGACTCGCCAACGGTTCCAACGCCTAAAATCGCTACATTCATTCAAATTCTTTCAAATATTTTTTTATATTTCTTGCTGCTTGTCTTATCCTGTTTTCGTTTTCGATAAGGGCAAGGCGCACATAGTCGTTTCCGCCCTCGCCAAAACCGATGCCCGGACTAACTGCAACTGAAGCCTTTGTAAGAAGCTGCTTTGAAAACTCAAGGCTGCCTAAGTGGCTCACCTTTGGTGGAAGTTTCGCCCAGATAAACATGCTAGCATTTGGCTTTTTAAGCTCCCAACCAGCTTGAGCGAAGGCCTCTATCATCACATCCCTTCTTTTTTCATAAATTTGGCGTATATCTTCAACGCAGCTTTGATCGCCGTCAAGTGCGACCGTGGCAGAGACTTGAATAGGCGTAAACATGCCGTAATCAACCCATGATTTTATCTTTTTAAGTGCGGCGCAAAGTCTTTTGTTTCCACACATGAAGCCAACTCTCCAGCCAGCCATGTTGTAGCTTTTTGAGAGAGTGTAGCACTCGACTGCGACATCTTTTGCGTCTTCTACTTCAAAGATGCTTGGAGTTTTGTAGCCATCAAAGGTAAGATCAGCGTAGGCGATATCTGAGATGATGTAAAATCTCTCTTGCTTTGCGATACTTACAAGGCGCTCGTAAAAGCTCTTTTGCACGGTCACGGTTGTTGGATTGTGAGGGAAATTTACGACTACATATTTTGGTTTTGGCGAGCTTGCGTGTATCGTCTGGATTAAGTTTTCAAAAAATTTATTCTCATCTAGCTCAAATTTATCATTGTAGTGAAGCGGCATCTTTGCGACACTTCCGCCAGCAAATAAAAACGCCTGCGTGTGTATCGGATATGCAGGGTCAGGCACGATAGCCACGTCGCCTGGGTTTATCACGGCTTGAGCTAGGTGGACAAAGCCCTCTTTGCTACCCATTGTGGCTACTGCTTCAGTTTCTGGGTCTAAATTTACGCCGTATTTTCTCTTATACCAGTTGCAAATGGCAAGGCGGAGCTTATAAATTCCAGCACTGGCTGAGTAGCCGTGGGTCTTGTCTTTTTGCGCGCTTTCGCATAGTTTATCGACGATGTGCTGTGGTGTTCTGCCCTCTGGGTTGCCCATAGAAAAGTCGATGATATCCTCGCCAGCTCTGCGTGCTGCCATTTTTATAGCATTTACTTCGGCAAAAACGTAGTTTGGCAAACGCTCAATTGTATTAAATCTTATCTCATCAAACACTGTTTGCTCCTATTTTATAAGCTTGATAATTATCTCGTTTTTAATGTTAGTTATGTCGTTATTATCGCTAATTAACGCATATTTTGCGTAGTTAGCTAAATTTATGGTGTAGTTAGTTTTTATCTCGTTTTCTCTTTTTAGATCGATTTGGTTTAAATTTTTATCATAAATTCTAACAAGTGGCACCCATTTGTTTGGCTCGTTTGAGATGATATTTAGGCTACTTGCGCCTGCTACATCGACGATATAGACGCCACCACTCTTTACAAGTGGGGTCTCTTCGTTAAAATTTACTTTTGACGCATCAAGGCTCATATTTTTAGCATCCAAATAAAGCGCTAAATTTCCATCAAGCCTATCAAATCCCATTATCTTAAAGCCGCTTTTACTAAGCGTGAAATTTAGCAAATTTGGATCTATGCCGCCACTTTTTAGAGCTAAAATTCCATAAGAAATTTCACTGCCATTTTTTAGAGAATTTACCCTTGCGACGCTTATATTTGCATCTTCAAGAGCTAAATTTATCGATTTTACAAATAGTGCTGAGGGGACTTTTTGCGTGCTTATAAATTTTAAATTTAAGCTATTTGAGCTAAATGAGAGAGCATCGTAGTTCGAGCTTTGCTTTAGCCTTGAGACTAGCTCGCCAACGTTTAGCGAGCCGTTAGTGTCTAAATTTTCTAAAGAAATTTGCAGATCTTTTCCGCTGCTTAGTGCGTTTGCGCTGCTATTTAGATCAAAAGCGTATGAAAAAACGCTAAAAAGAAGAAATATGGCTAGTTTTTTTACCAAGATTTGCCCTTATTCATCTCGACAAACTCGTCATAAGTTAAAAATTTCATATCACCATTTTCTACTAAAAATCTAGCTGGACGGCTTGGGTTATACTTTGTCACTTTATCGCCGATCTTAAGCTCGATGTTGCCATTTCCGCAAACGACTAGCTGTCTTTGGTCTAAATTTATATTGACACTTTTGCTTGTATCGCTTGATGTTTTTTGGCCATTTTCAAGGTTGATGATGCCTATCCAAACGCGTTGTTTTGGCGTGATGATCGCTTCATTTAGCGGTTTTGTCACGTTTTGTTCTACTTTTGGAGCTGGCTGGGCTGCCATGCTAGGTTTTAGGGCATTTTGATCAACGCTAGCAGGATTTACAGTCACGTTTTGCTCAGCTGGAGCTGAAATTTTCATACTTGAAGCGTTTGCATCGATCTTTGGAGTGTTTTGAGAGATCGTTACGTTTGTGTCGATTATGTTTTTCTTCACTTCATTGACGATACTTGATTGCGAGTAGCTCACGCTTGTGTTATCTTCATTTAAGCTTGCGATAAAATTTTGGACGTATTTGTAAGCGTCAAAGTAGTAAGCGCCGCCAGCGATGATAGCTAAAATGATGATCCAGAAGAAAAATCCAGCCCCGCCACCGCTACTTTGCCTTTGGATCGAGACATCTTCAGGTGTGTAAGAAGAAATTTTTGGGCTAACTTTTGTTTTTTTGCTCTCATCAGGCATGTTTTCTTGCATAAATGCGTCATATTCGGCTAGAAGTTCGCTAAGATCGACGCCATACTCACGCTGTAAAATTTTGGCGTAACCTTTGATGTTTAAGCGTGATAATTTTTCAAAATTTTTGTCAAAAATGTATTGTAAAAATGTGGGTTCAATGTGCGTTTTACGCGAAATTTCCTTTATGCCTATCTCTTTTAAATTTTCTAGTTCATTCATCTATCATCCTATCACAAATTATCGCAAAAGCTGCACTTACATTTAGGGAGTCCCAGCCGTCTTTTAGCTTGATACCGACGCACTCATCGCACTTTGCCAGAGCTTTTTGCGGTATGCCTTCGCCCTCTGAGCCCATCACCAAAGCCCTTTTGCCAGCAAATTTCATCTCTTTTATATTTTTGCCGTTGCTTGCCGTCGCGTAGAGCCTAAAACCACACTGTTTTAGCTCGTTTAGCAGGCTAAGCCCGTCTTCAAAAATGGCTATTGGTATCTCGTAAGCAGCACCGCTACTTGACCTTAAAACGCCTTGCATATTTACACTTTTTGTAACGACAACTAACCCTTCGCAGCCTAGAGCATAAGCACTTCTGGTGATAGCGCCGATGTTTCCGACGTCACTTATGCCATAAAGCACGACGATGAAATTTAGCTTTTTGAGCTCGCTAAAGTCTGAAAACTCAAACTCACTAACGCTTGCTAAGAAGCCTTGATGGTTGCCGCCATGCGCCATAGATTGAGCTTTTTGATTATCCACGCGGATGATCTTCTTGCCTGTGCCGCAAATTTTTGAGAAGAGTTTTTTATCACACTCTTTTGAGAGGTAGATCTCTTCTAGGATCTGTGGGCGCTTGTTCAAAATATGTAAAAATAGCTGTTTTCCGTATATTATCATGGTTGCTTATGGTAGCTAAAGTCAAGTAAAATTTAACTTATTTTGCTTCTAAATTTAAGTGAATTTTTGAAACTTTTTGAGAGAATTTGAGCTTTTAAATTTACGCTTTTATGAGCTCGTCGTATATCTTTTTGACATCTTCGCCAGTTATTTTGCTAAGCAGTTTTGCCTTTGCTTTTGGGGCGATATCAAGCGAGATAATCTCATCTTTTGTGATGTTTTGAGTGGACGCATTTGCACTTTTTGAGATGACTACCGCCCACTCGCCGTTTAAATTTGCTTTTTCTAAAATTTGGGCTAAATTTTTTGCTGTATCTTTAAATTTGGTCTCAAATTTTTTGGTGGCCTCTTTTATGGCAAAGATTTCTCTCTCTGGCTCTAAATTTGCGATGCTTTGCACTAAGCTTAATACGCGTTTTGGGCTTTCATAGATCACGGCTGGATAGGCTAAATTTAGAGCGTTTTGTATAGCTAAAACTCTTTCTCTGCCGGTGTTTGGTAAAAATCCTAAGAAAACAAACTCTTTATCGCAAAATCCGCTTGCAACCACGCTTAAAAGTGCAGCATTTGCTCCGCTTAAAATTTCGTATTTGATATCATTTTTTTGAGCGTATCTTACTAGGCTAACGCCTGGATCGCTTATACCTGGCATGCCAGCGTCGCTCATGTAAGCTATATTTTTGCTCAAAATTTCATCACTTAAATTTGCAAAAAATTCATCTTCGTTGTGTGTGTGAAGTGGGATAAAATTTGAGATGTTTATGTTTGCGTCAAAGCGTTCGTTTAGTAGATTTACAAGGCTTTTACAAACTCTTGTATCTTCGCAGATAGCTATCTCGCATTCACGCAAAATTTTGATCGCGCGAAGCGAGATATCTTCTAAATTTCCTATTGGAGTAGGAATAAAGTAGAGCAAGGCTTATTTTTGAGCGTATTTTTTCTTAAATTTCTCAACACGGCCAGCGCTATCAACTATCTTTTCGCTACCTGTGAAAAATGGGTGGCATTTGTCGCAAATGTCAATTCTGATTTCGCTTTTGTTTGACTTTGTCTTAAAAGTGTTGCCACACGCGCAAGTTACGGTGCAATCTACATACTCTGGATGGATCTCTTTTTTCATCATCTTTCCTTTATTATTTTGGGCTATTTGTTACCTTAAAAGTTGCTGATTATATAAAAACTAATCTAAAAATCAAATAAATTAGGCAAGAAATTTTGCCGCCACAGATATGACTGCGGTTTGTGATCTTAAGATATTTTTTGTATTTAGGCCGTAGCTATTTTTAAATTTAGCCATCTCATCCTCGCTAAATCCGCCCTCTGGACCGATTATTAATATCTCATTATCTCTTTTTTCATTTAAATTTTTGCCGCCAAAATTTATAGCTGAGACATTTTCATAAACGCTCATTAGCTCGTCTAAATTTTTATAAATTTCAAACTCCATTAGCGATGTTCGTCCGCATTGCTCGCATGAAAGCGCATTTATATAGTTTAGCTTTTCAAGGTCGATCTTGAAATTTGCCTGAGAAAATTTAGTATAGACAAAGGCGATCTTGCCAACGCCAAGCTCATTTAAAAATGGTAGCGCCTTTTCGATCGTCTTTGGATCAACGACCGCCCAAGCGATGGTAAAGTCAAATTTATGCTCGCAGTTTAGGCTGGCAAAGACAAGGCTTAAATTTGCGCTTCTGCGCTCTACCTCATCGATCTCGTAGATGTACTCTTTATCGTCGCGTAAATTTCTAACACTTATGCGCTCTCCTGCTTCAACCCTTCTAGCTTTTAGGTGCAAAAAGGCCTCATTTACTATCTTTAAGCGCTCTTCGCCAGCGTTTTTATCATATAAAAATTTCATCTAAATCCCTGCTATGATGATCAAAATAATGTCGCAAATGCCTTTAATAAGGGCAAATTTTTTAAATTTCTCTAGCTCGCCAGCAACGGCATATCTCTTTAGCCTTTTATACCCAACGGCGCTAAGTGCGATTAAGGCTATCAAGATAAGAAGCATTTTTATGGCGTTAAATTTTGGCTCGTAACTATAATATGCCCACAAAATAAGCCCAGTTAGCACTAAAAAGCTAAGCAGCATATGATAAATAGGTAAAAAATACCTTATATGAAGCACGTAGTTTTTGCTCCTCACTCCAAACTGAGTAAGCGCTAGATAAAGCACCGCTAAAGCAAGTAGTGCATAAAAAAATGTCATGTGAAATGGCAAAGTATAAGCATAAAGCGAGCCTAAGTGTTCGTTCATTTCTTCTCTTTAGGAGGCTCATTTTCTTCGACGACTGGCTCAGGTGGCAGCTGCTCGTCGATAGTTACATTCGCATCAGGCTGAGCTATCGTAACATCACTAGGGACTGGCTCACTAACGTCGCTTTTGGCCTCTTCTTTATCTCCACATCCCAAAAATACGCCAGCTATAAGCAAAAAAGAGGTTATAAATTTTTTCATTAAACGTCCTTTGGATTTTCTATTTTTATTTTATTTATCATCTTTTCAAGCAAATTTTTATCTTCCCACTCGTCTATAATAGCCTCTGAAAATTTTATATCACTAAGCCTTATCTCGCCCATTTGCGGGTTTATCGCGTCCTCTTTGAAGCACTGCGCATAGCCAGTGTCGGTCTCATGGACGATGACGCTATGAAGCTTCACCTCGCGCTCGCCGTTGTTCATCACGCTAAGTTCAAGCAGCCGCTCGATCATTACAAAAAATATGCGGCAAAACTGCTCTGCGCTGGGATTTAGCGGGATCTCGACCCACCTTGCAGAGTGCTTTTTAAGGTCGTTTTTGTATTCGTCACTATCGCCTGAATATATGGTCGTAGCGTGGTCAAAGCTATCGATGATCGTCTTTATGTTTTGCTTCATCAGCCCAAAGTCATAGACCATGCCAGCGTTATCTAAGAAATTTGAGCTAAGTAAAATCTCTGCTACATAACTGTGACCGTGGATGCTCGTCCTGCAGCGCTTTGAGCTACAAAATCTCACGATATGCGCATTTTCAAATCTAAAAAGTTTTCTAATAATCATCAAACACCCTCTTTGTCGCCCCAAAGCCTGATGTGGATACGCTCTGAGTAGTTAAATCCATGCTTTATGGCAAATTGCGCTGTTTTTAGAGCATTTTTGCTTAGCTCGTCCCGATTTGCGCCCATTGCCATGCACCAAACTGGCAAATTTACTCTGTTTTTTATATATAAAATTTCATCCAGCTCGCTTTTATCAAAGCGCGAGAGGACAAATTTTAAAAAGCTGCTTTTTGCGTTATCTTTGATAGCTAAAATGGCATCTAAATTTATGCGTTTTTGCTCGCTAACTCCGCTATTTGCTAGCTTTACGCCAAGTGCAAAATGGCAGTTTTTATAAATTTCAAATTTATCAAAATCAACCAAGATCGTGCCATTTGTCTCAAAATGCACCTCGTAATTTATAAGCAAATTTCTTACCAAATTTATAAAATTTTCATTTTGATGCCAGATGAGTGGCTCGCCGCCTGTTAAAACTATGATCGGCTTTTGCTCTAAGCCTTTACAAAGCCCATAAACTAGGCTTAAAATTTCATCTGCGCTATATCTTTTGTGGTGAAAATGTCCCTTAAAAACGGCTCTTATGCTATCGCATCCCAAAAGCTCTTCATCTGTTTTTAAAGACCTTGTCTTTACGCCAAAGCCAGAGCAGTTTAGGTTGCAGCCCAAAAAGCGTAAAAACACAGCGAGCCTGCCCTGATAAGCGCCCTCGCCTTGGATGCTTAAAAATGCCTCAACTAATTCTAGCTCTTTGCTCATCAACCACCAGTTTGGTAAAAGGCCCTTGAAGAGGTTTCATTTTCAGCTCCTAGTGCCCATTTGTTCTCTTTTGGCTTGTTGGCTAGCACTTGCCTTAAGATCTCGCTTGCTGCGACGATGTCGCCATTTGCAACTGCTTTTTTGATACTTAGCGCATCTTCAAAATAAAGGCAAGGTATCAAAAGCCCCTCAGCACTTAGCCTGATGCGGTTACAGCTCTCGCAAAAGTCGTGTTTGTGGGGGTCTATGATGCCAAATTTATAGCCGTCATCAAGCCTATAAATAGACGCAGGTGCGTTTGGCAATTTTTCATCTTTTGTGACGTTATATTTTTGCGAGATGATATTTAAAATTTCATCGCTTTTTAGCCCTTTTAGATCCTCTTTTGCGTGCGAATTTTCCATATATTCGATAAATCTGATCTGAGAGTTTCTAAATTTAGCAAACTCAAGCAAATTTACTAGCTCATCGTCGTTAAAGCCTTTTAGTGCGACTGTGTTTATCTTCACCTTTAGCCCAACATCAAGTGCTGCCTCAAAGCCAGCCAAAACCTCGTGTAAGACGCTCTTTTGAGCGATAAATTTAGCCTTTTGCTCATTTAGCGTATCAAGCGACATATTTATGCGCTTTAGTCCAGCGTCCTTTAGCCTTTTGGCAAAGTGTGGCAGCATAAAGCCATTTGTCGTAAGTGCTAGATCGATGTCTGGCTTATAATCGCTTATCATCTTTATAAAGACGTCCAGATCCTTGCGCACGAGTGGCTCGCCACCTGTGATCCTGATCTTTGTCACGCCTTCGTCGATAGCTACTTTTACAAATAAAAATAGCTCTTCAAATGTCAGTAAATTCTCTTTTGGTGTCCAACTAAATGGCGTCGTAGGCATGCAATATCTACATCTAAAATTGCAACGCTGCGTCACAGAAATTCTTAAATAATCAACAACCCGACCATATTTATCTATTAGCATAAAGCACCTTTTTTAAGCTTGGTTAGAGCTTTTTTAATTTTCAATTATATGTTAAAAGATTTAAATTTAAATAAAAATTTAAGCTAATTTTTGTAGTTTAAGAGTAGTTTTGTCTTTTAAAATTAGTCCAAATTTAGGCTAATTTATGAAATTTAAGCACAAACTCAACTCGCCCCATACCCACGTGAAGATCTTTAGCGATCATGGCTGCGCTTTTGCCATCTTTAAACATCTTTAGGATCTGCTCTTCTTCGTTGATGACGCTTGGGGCGATTTTATTGATATCTCTTGTTCGCTCCTCAAGGTTAAACATCCTATCTTTTTGCTCGTTTGCAAAGTCATCTATCACTCGCTCGATGCTCTTTATAGCGCGAATTATCGGCACGATTTTTTCATTTATCTGCTCATTTATCTGCTCTTTTAGCTCATCTTTTACATCTTTTAGCTGCTCGTCATCATCAGGCTTAAAGCTTGCCAGTGCGGCTAGCTGTTTTTTGAGATTATAGTTTTCTTGTATGGCGCTCTCTATGGCACGCTCATATCTTGTAAATTTCTTATTTGTCTCGCTATCTTTTATAAATATCAAAGCTATTATTATCGCTAAAACGATGCCAAAACCTAAAAAAATGTAAATTTCCATATTTTTCCTTTACGAATTCGCTCTAAGCTCTCTTATCATCACACGCTCTCTAGCCGTCACGTAAGCGTTCCAGTCGGCCTCGTCCTCTTCGTGCATGTTCTCTATCTTTGCTAGCCTCTCATCCTGCGCCCTTAGATAAAGGCTCAAATTTCTCTTTGGAAAGATAGGCATCATAATCCTTGCGTAGTAAATTTCATCTTTTTTAAATTTATCTTCGCTTATTTTTATATGTGTAAAGCCGATCTCATCGATATCTGCGCTCTCTTTTAGCGGCAAGTATTGCTTGTGCTCATTTTTTATATAATCACTAAGCGCATCGATCTTTCTATGAAGCTCGATGACAAGCGTTAGCAAGACTTGGTCGCTCTCTTTGGTCTCGCCGCGTGATTTAGATCGCTTTAGCCACGCTCCAAGCGCATCTTCGTCGCCTGGCAAGATAGAGTTAAATTCTCTTAAAAATTTCTCATCCCCGCTTCTGTCGCACTCATAAACCATGCTAAGAGGCGCTTTAAAAAGCCTTACTTCGCTCATAATACACTGATCCAAACAAAGATGAAAAATAAAATTCCCAAGTAGCCATTTAGTGTAAAAAATGCCCGATCTATCTTGCTAAAGTCGCGCCTTACGATCCTATGCTCGAAAAATAATATCACGCCACTTGCCACAATGCCAAAAAATGCCATCGCTCCAAGCCCAGCCGCCCAAGCAAAAAGTAGCCAAAGTATAAAAGCTAGAGCGTGAAAAATGGCTGATAAAAATAGTGTCGCCTTGTCGCCATAAATGGCTGGTATGCTAAAGAGCTTGTTCTCTTGGTCAAATTTAATATCTTGAAGCGAGTAGAGCAGGTCAAATCCAGCCACCCAAAATGTCACACCAAGGCAAAGTAGCACGCTCCAAAGCGGTATGGCAGCGCTCACTGCGACCACTCCAGCGATCGGAGCAAGTCCAAGACTAAGGCCTAGCACCAAGTGCGCTAGCTCGCTAAATCTCTTAAACAGCGAGTATCCGCCAAGCACGGCAAGTATGGGGAAGCTTAGCCAAAATGCGAGCGAATTTACAAAATAAGCGCAGATGATAAATATAAGCGCGTTTGCTACGATGAAAAGCTGCATATTGCCCTTGCCGATGCGTCCATCCACGCTTGGACGGCTTGCGGTGCGTGGGTTTAGCTTGTCGATGTCTTCGTCTTGGTATCTGTTAAACGCCATGGCGAAATTTCTAGCGCTGACCGCGCAAAGAGTGCCTAAAATAAGCAGTTTAAAGCCAAACCAAGCCGAGCCATTTTCTATCTTGCTCGCAACTATCATCGCCACAAAGATAAATGGCAGGGCAAAAACCGAGTGCTTAAAAACGATGAGTTCTGCGATATCTTTTAGCTTTTTGATCATATAAATTTCCATCTTTTTAAAAAGTGTCTGATTTTACACCATTTTGCTTTAAATCTAAATTTATATTATCATTGCGAGAGTAATTTAAAATGAAGGGTTATGATGAGTAAAATAGCGATTATCGGAGATGGTTTTAGTGCGTTATTTACGGCGCTTGAGCTAGCTAAAAATGGCGAGGAAATTTTAGTTATTAGTAACCAAAAAGATGAGTTTGAAAGCGGAATTTTAACCCCATTTAACACCCCAGCACTTGCAAGAGATGGAGCGATATCTAGCTCATTTTTGGGGCTTGTTAGTAAAAAAAGCGAGCTTGATATAGCACTTTGCCTAAATGAAAATTTTAGGGCTTGGATGGCGAATTTTACGCTTAAATCAACAAAGGCTCACGATAAAAAGATGAGAATTTTGTTTAAAAAATTTGGACAAAAGAGCTTTGAAATTTTAAAAGAGCTAAACGAAAAATATCCGCAGATAAATTTTGATGAGAGTGGCGTTTATCTCATCTTTAGCGAGGACGAGAGCTTTAAAAAGAGGCTTGATGAGACAAGGGTCGCTGATAGCGAGCAAGAAATTTTAAGCGTGGATAGTGAGCTAGCAAATTTTGGCCTGATAAATAAAAATATAAAAGGTGCGCTAAATTTAGCTAAAAACGCGAGCATCGATGTTAAAGAGCTACAAAACGCACTTGTTAGCGAGCTAAATGAGCTTGGAGCGCAGTTTATAAATGATGAAATTTACGAGCTAAAAACGCAGGGGCAAGCCGTGCAAAAGGCTGTTGGCAGGGCTGGTGAGTACGAGGCTGATAGCTTTGTCGTGGCGAGTAGAAATTTGGAGCTTTCAAGCAAGCTTGGAACAAATTTAAGCGCCATCTTGGCTAAATTTTACACGATAGACCTTGTGCTAAGCGAGGGTCAAATCCCTAAAAAACCTATCATTTTAAATGATATGTTTGCCAAAATTTACCCAAACAAAAATGGCGTCACGATCATCACAAATTTACAAGTGGGCGCGATCGATACGCTCGTAAAAACAGAAAAGATCAACGCATTTTTAAACGAGCTAAAAAGACACCTTGGCATAAGCGAGCTAAAAGAGCCTAGTTTTAGGGCAAATTTCGTGCTTCTTAGCTCAAACGACAAGCCAGCTCTTGGACGTGATGAGACCTATCAAAATTTACTCTATAACCAAGCGTATGGGCTAAATGAACTAAGCTTTGCACCGCACTTTGCAGGCGTTTTGGCTGATCTTATAAAAGAGGGCAAAAGCAACGAGCAAAGTGATGAAATTTTACTTTTTAGCTCACTTTACGAGGGCTAAGCTTGTTTGGCGAGCTAGCACTAATTGGCACCACGGCAAGCGGCAAGAGCGATCTAGCCTTTGAGCTGGCAAAGGAATTTAGTGGCGTCATCTTAAGCCTTGACTCGCTTGCGCTTTATAAAGAGATAGATATCGCTAGCGCAAAGCCAAAGCCCTGGCAGCTTGGGGCTGTGAGGCACTTTGGAGTGGATGAAATTTACCCTGATGAGGATTTTAGCGTTGGGGCATTTTTTGAAATTTACAAAAATGCAAAGGAATTTGCTCGCTCGCAAGAGCGCTTGCTCATCATCACAGGTGGAAGCGGCTTTTATCTAAAGGCGATGCTTAGCGGTCTTGCGCCAGATGTGCCAAAATGCGAGCTAAATTTAAGTAACGAGGAAATTTACGAGCTAGCTTTACAAAACGACCCTGAGTTCGCAGGCAAATTTAGCCAAAATGACTCTTATCGCCTCGAAAAATGGTATCAAATTTATAAATTTAGCGGCCAAATTCCAAGCGTTTGGCTAAAGCAAAATACCAAAGAGAGCGTCATAAAAGAGCTTGCGATATTTGAAATTTTGTGGGATAAAGAGGAACTTAGAGCCCGCATAGCAAAGCGAACGAAAAATATGCTAGATGAGGGATTGATAGATGAGGCGAAGTTTTTATTTGAGAAGTATAAAAGCGAGCCAAAACCTTTAAAATCGATAGGTCTAAAGGAGTGCAAGCAGTTTTTAGAGGGTGAAATTTCAAAAAGTGAGCTAGAAACGCTCATCGCCACGCATACAGCCCAGCTTGCTAAGCGTCAGAGAACCTTTAACCGATCGCAGTTTGAGAAGAAATTTGTTGGCGACTTGGTGCAGACTAGAAGTGAAATTTTGAAATTTTTAAAAGGTTAAATTTAAATTGTCTAGGTGATAAATTTAATTTAGCAGGGGGGGGGCGAACAGCTCCAAAAGAAGCCGTTCGATAAATTTATATAGGCATGACCCTGATTTTTGGGCTTAGGCTCTCTTGTAAGACATTTTCTATCGCATAAAGCGTGCCAGTCGAGCCGCTTGAACAGCCTGAGCAAGCGCCAAGATAGCGGATATAAACGTCGATATTTTCGCCGTTGTCGTTTCTGATATCTATGATCTCTAAATTTCCGCCATCCATCATAAGCATCGGGCGGATCTCTTTATCGATGATCGACTCGATCGCTTTTAGCTGGCCAACCATCGTCATGCTCTCAAAGCTAACATCGCTAAGCGTGTTGTTTGCTTGAGCATTTGCCTGAGCTTCGAGCCTCTCTTGCTCCATCTCAGCCCTAGTATCGCGCAAGATATCAACAAGGTAGTAGTCCTTTTTCTCGTGTCCGCCAGGTCTAACGCATGATTTACAAAATGCGCCTGCTTTGGTGTATTGTGTGATCTCCTCAACCGTATGAAGGTCGTTTAGTCTTATCACCTCTTTGATCGTGCCAAGACTCACTCTAGCGCACTCGCAAACGATGATCTCATCTTCAAAGTGCTCTGGGTCTATACCCTTGTAGCTTGCAGCAGCTGCCTTGATAACGTCATACGCCATAACTGAGCAGTGCATCTTTTGAGGTGGCACAGCTGGGGTGTCTGGGTTGTCGCGCATAGCTCTTTCTACATCTAAATTTGTGATCTTAACCGCTTCATCGACCGTTTTACCGATGCAAAGCTCAGCCATCGTATCAGAGCTAGCTATAGCCGTGCCACAGCCAAAGCTTTTAAATTTAGCGTCTATTATCTTGTCAGTTTTCTCATCAACGAGCCAGTAAAGCCTGACTGCATCGCCGCAGCTTTCCGCGCCAAAGTCAGCTATGATAAGTTTTGCGTTTGCTTTTTTGGCATCTTCTTCGGTGAGTTCGCCCATGAATTTGGGATTGTTCATCCTATCTTGCACTACCTTTGAGTATTCATCCCAGATAGAGCCTCCGATTAAGTTATTTTTTGCCATGTTTTTCCTTTAAATTTTATAATCCACTCTTATGCCACTCTGGGGCGTATGCAAATGTGCTTGAGATGCCTCTTAGCCTATTTACAGCCTTTGTTATCTGCTCTATCGCGTAGTCGATCTCTTCTTCTGTGTTAAACCTAGAAAGTGAGAGTCTAAGTGCGGTGTGGGCTAGCTCTTTGTCAGCGCCGATAGCCTCCATGATAGGGTTGCTCTCTAGCGTCTCGCTCGCACAGGCAGAGCCGGTAGATGCTGCTATGCCAGCTCTATTTAGGTCCCAAAGCATAGCCTCACCCTCGACACCTTTGATAGAAGCCAGGATGGTGTTTGGCACGCGCTGCTCTTTTTTACCAACGACGCTAACGTCAGGAATTTGCAGTAGTGCGTCTTCTAGCTTGTCACGCAAACGGCGAACGTGTGAGTGCTCGTAATCCATAAATTTATTTGCTAGCTCAAGCGCCTTGCCCATGCCGACGATGCCTGGCACATCAAGCGTGCCGCTTCTGCGTCCGCCCATGTGCTCGCCGCCGTGAAGCAAGCTGCTTAGTGGCATGCTATTTTTTATAAATAGCGCTCCAACGCCCTTTGGTCCGTGAAATTTATGAGCTGAAAAGCTTAGAAAATCAACGTCTAGGTCTTGAACATCTATCTTTATCTTGCCAACTGCTTGCACGGCATCGGTGTGAAATAAAGCGCCGTATTCGTGAGCGACTTTGGCAAGCTCTTTTATAGGAAAGATCATGCCAGTTTCGTTGTTTGCGCTCATTATGGCGACAAGTGCGACATTTTCGTCCATGACGGCTCTTAGCTGGTCTGGAGTGACGATGCCATCGCTATTTACGTCTAAGACCGTAAGATCCACGCCATATTTTTCTAGGAATTTACAAGTTGCCAAAATGGCTGGATGCTCGACTGCGGTGGTGACGATGCGTTTTTTCTCGCCAGTTGCGATCTTGTCGAAGTAGATGCCTTTTACAACCCAGTTGTTGCTCTCGGTTGCGCAAGAGGTAACGACGATGTCATCGCTATCTTTTGCATTTAGTCCGGCGTAGAGCTGATCTAGCGCTGTTCTTAGCGCTGGGTGGGTTTCTGAGCCAAATTTGTGAAGTGAGTTTGGATTGCCGTATTTTTCGCAAAAAAACGGCTTCATAAGTTCAAAAGCTTCTGGATCAACCATCGTTGTGGCGTTATTGTCTAAATATACTCTCAAATTTAAAACCTTAATTCGGATAAAAAATATCCCTTTTATTTTTGATGGGATATTATAACAAAAAAGTTAAAAGCAAGTTTAAAAAAATGCTTTAGTTTTTTCAATATTTGGCTCATTTTGATAGTAAAAAATATTGAAATTCTTTATCAATATTTGGCAGATACGCCATTTGCGAAATTTCGCCTAAAAGAGCCTATTTTACTCTTAATATTAATTCTTTTTCTTAAGGAACAAAAAACTTTTTATATTAAAAATCTGATTGCTTAAAAGTAAGGTATTTTGTATAAAAATTCTTTTTTCTCATTATATTTTAATATTAGATTAAGATTATATCCTTTATAATGTCACTAAATTATTTT
>NZ_ANNG01000040.1 GCF_000466685.1 Campylobacter concisus UNSWCS | reverse complement strand
ATTATAAGTAAATGTTTTATCGCCATTTTTCTTATACTCGTTTGAGTAGTCATCAAGGATCTTCATAGCTTCACTAGAGTCTGAAAGAACAAGTTCCTTTATCTTAAAATGAACGATCTTTCTATTCTCTAGATCAAATAGTGCTATCGCGCTACTTGGAGTTGGTTTTATCTTGTCAAGCTCAGTATCAAGCTTATCTAAAGCGATATCTCCACCAAAGACACCAATGACTTTGCCGTTAACGACAACTTTTTTAGCGATAGTAATATTCATAACACCAGCTGATCCAACATACGGCTCTGTAAAAACAACACCACCTTTTGCAATAGCGTCTTTATACCAAACTCTAGTCCTTGCATCAAAATTTGTGCTTGCATCTAAAAGAGAAATTTTACGTCCTTCGCCGTCAACATCAGCACTATAAGTCGCTCCATCATTTGCATATCCAAAATAAAACTCAAAAAATTCAGTTACTTGTGATGCTGTCATCAGCTCTTTTTTAAGCTTTCTCTATTCTCTAAAATTTCCGGATGTAGTTCAAGGTATCTAACAAATTTTTCAACAACATCAACCTTATCTTCAAAAAATGCATTCATATAAAACTGCAAAACTTTTGAAGCAGAAGTCTTAGACTCCTTTGCTAGATCATAAATATTCTCTTTGGTGTTTGTATAACTTACAGTAGAAAATACAGCCAAAGAGACAACCAAAAGCACTACGATGATAAGTGCTACTTTGTTTGCTACCTTCTTCATTTGGTAAAACTCCTTGTTTAAATTTAATGTCTTGTATATCTATATCGGTAAAAATATTAATTTATTTAACATATTTTAAACAAAGATATTTATCAACAATAATAGTTGTCGTATTTTGTGCAATATTTAAATTTAACTAATCAAACCAAAAAACAGAAAAGACCAAGACAACGCTATTTTGCTACTACCTCCAAAAAAGTTTATTGTAATTTAATTTATTGTAATTTAATCTTTTGGGGCATATAATCAATTTTTTGTAAATTCCAAACTTAAAAGAGACTGCTATGAATTTCACACCACTTTTTGCAATATTTTTTATAATCGCAACTGGTTTTTTTGCTAAAAAAGTCGGCATTGTTGAGCAAAAGCACTCGATCCCATTTGTGGATTTTGTCCTTTGTTTTGCAATGCCTGCGCTAATCTTTGATAAAATTTACCACGTAAATGTCGATGCCTCGCTTATAAACACGATCCTTATTGGCTTTGCTTCAACCGCCATTAGCGCCGCTTTGGCATTTGTCATAGGTAAGATTTTTAAATTTACCAAAATAACAACCGTCAGTATGATCATGCTAAGCCTTTTTGGTAACACACTATTTGTCGGTATGCCTGTCATTCAGGGCTTCTTTGGCGATGCGATGGTAAATGAGGTCATCTTTTATGATCAAATAGCCACTGGTATCCCTCTTTCGATCCTTGGACCACTCATCCTATCTTTTGCCGCACCTGAGAAGGTTTCGCTCTTTCAAAATACGATGAAAATTTTAAAATTTCCACCATTTATCGCGCTCATTATGGGTCTTGTCTTAAAAGAAGTCCCACTTCCAGATTTTATCTTTGCGCCACTTAGGATGTTTGAAGGCAGCGTCACTCCAGTCGCACTTTTTGCGATCGGTGTTGGTCTTAACTTTAGCAGTATCACAAGCTCATATAAAGGCGTTAGCGTCGTGCTTTTGTGTAAGATGATATTGCCAGCTATCGTATTTTTCATCATATTAAAAGTCTCAGGCATCCAGATGAGCAAAACTTGGGTCGTTGGTCTCTTTCAATGTGCGATGCCGACATCAGCCCTTGCAAGTGCGATGGTCATAAAAGCTGGGCTTGATAGCTCACTAGCCATCTCATCAGTAGCCATTGGTGTACTTTTTTCATTTATCACGTTACCAGTTATCTATTTTGTATTTGCGTAAATTCACACTTATTTCACACTAAGTGACTACAATTGCAACATAATTTAATTTAAAGGAGACTTTATGAAAAAGTTAATCTTAGTTGCACTTGGTGCTATGTTTATGTTTGGCGGTCTTGCAAATGCTACTGAAATGATGCAAAAGGACAAGATGGGCAAAGATGAGATGATGAAGAAAGAGCAGATGATGAAAGATGATATGTCTAAAAAACATCCTGTCAAAAAACACGAAGCTAAAAAAGAAGACATGGGCATGAAAGACGAAATGAAAAAAGACGACATGGGTATGAAAAAAGACGACATGGGCATGAAAGACGAAATGAAAAAAGATGACATGGGTATGAAAAAAGACGACATGGGCATGAAAGACGAAATGAAAAAAGGCATGTAAAGGCACTTGATGGTCAGAATTTTGCTTGTTGAAGATGATGAAACATTACTTGATCTAATAAGCGAGTATCTGGGCGAAAATGGTTACGATGTCACCACTACAAACAATGCCAAAGACGCACTAGATCTTGCATACGAGCGAAATTTTGACCTACTTATACTAGACGTCAAACTCCCGCAAGGCGACGGCTTCTCCCTACTTTCATCGCTACGTGAGCTTGGCGTCACAACACCTAGCATATTTACCACCTCGCTAAACACCATAGACGACCTTGAAAAAGGCTACAAAAGCGGCTGCGATGACTATCTAAAAAAGCCATTTGAGCTAAAAGAGCTACTTATCCGCATGCAAGCTCTCATAAAAAGAAATTTCTCACACCAAAACGGCGAAGATATCAAAATTTTAGATGATCTTTGCTTTCACCCACAGAGCAAAACTCTAAGTAAAAACGGCGAAAATGTAAATATCTCGAGCAAAGAGAGCGACCTGCTCGCCCTATTTTTGCAAAACAAGGGCAAAATTTTAACCAAAGATGAAATTTTTAATAAAATTTGGAAATTTGACGAGGAGCCAAGCGAGCTTAGCCTTCGTGTATATATCAAAAATTTACGCCAAATTTTAGGCAAAGATGCCATTTTAAACAAGCGTGGAGACGGCTACATCTATGTCTGAAAAGACGCAAATTTTATTTAAAATTTTATCCCTCTATCTTGTTAGCTCTGTGCTATTTTTGAGCTATTTTTTTATACACGACTACCAAAATAAAAAAGAAGCACTCATCTTAAACGAGGTAAAAAGCCTAAAAGAGATCAAGATGGGCATATATATGAAAGCCAGGACAAATGGTCTTAGTTCGGTTTCAAGCCTAACAAAAGAAAAAGGGGTAAAAGCCTGCATCATCTCAAAAAACGGAGCGAAAATTTATCAGGACTTTGCCTGCGAAAATATAGATAAAGAAAAAAATATAAATTTGATAAACGGCAAGGTCACGATCTTTGAAAACATCCAAAGCATGGATAACGACATAACAGATGAGCTTTCTAGCGCTGAGATATTTTTGGTAGGCAAGGACATCAAAAAAGAGATATTATCCCTTGTAATTTCATGCGTTGTGGATGCTATATTTTTCCTTTTTATACTGCTTTTCATCGCCTTTTACTTAGCAAAACTGAGCCTAAAGCCACTTTATGAAAAGATAGATACGCTAAATCACTTCATAAAAGACTCAACTCACGAGATAAACACGCCCCTAAGCGTCATCTCGATGAGCATAGAAACGGCTGATCTTGAAAACCTAAATGAGCGAAATTTAAAGCGCTTTAACAACATCAGCCTTGCTGCAAAGAGCCTAGGCAGCATCTATGACGCGCTCGTTCATCTAAGCTTTAACCTAGATAAACCAAGTAAAAAAGAGCTAATCGATCTAAATTTACTAACCACACAAAGACTTAGCTACTTCTCGCCATTTTTTGCCAAACGCGGACTTAAGATAGAGGCTAGCTTAAAGCCAAGCTTCATAAACGCAGACCTTGAGGATGTGAGTAAAATTTTAGACAACCTTCTTAGCAACGCCTCCAAATACGCAGCGCCAAATTCAAAGGTTAGTATAGTTTTAGAGCCAAATTTCTTTAGTATAAGCAACACTGGACGCGGCATCAGCAAAGAGGATCAGATGAAAATTTTTGATCGCTACACGAGATTTAACGACGATCAAGGTGGCTTTGGTATAGGGCTAAATTTAGTCAAAGAGTGCTGCAAGAAAAATGGCATCACCGTAAAATGCCAAAGCGAGCTTGATAGCGAGACTACGTTTTTGCTCTCTTGGCAGAGTTAAATTTAAAATCACCCTACTCTAAATAATAAAATTTATTAAAAAAGAGAATTTATGTCCAAAATTTATTTTTGATAAATTTTATTAATATTATAATCCTTTTACAAAATCTTAATCAAGGAGAAAAGTATGAAACTACTTGAAAAATACGGGCTTTTTATAAATGGTGAGTGGCGTGACGCAAAAGACGGCGCTACCCTTGATGCTAAAAATCCAGCAAACGGCGAGCACCTTGCAAAGATCGCTGATGCTACCGAAGAAGATGTAAATGACGCAGTTCGTGCTGCACGTGAGGCTTTTAAGAAATTTAAACACACCACAGTTAGCGAGCGCGCAAAGCTGTTAAACAAGATCGCTGATATCATCGATGAGCACAAAGAGCACTTAGCAAAAGTTGAAAGTATGGACAACGGCAAGCCAATCCGTGAGACGCTAAATGTCGATATCCCTTTTGCAGCCGAGCATTTTAGGTATTTTGCTGGCGTTATCATGGGTGAAGAAGGCAGCGCAAATGTGCTTGACGAGAAGCAACTCTCTATCGTTTTGCGCGAGCCAATAGGCGTCGTGGGTCAGATCGTGCCTTGGAATTTTCCATTTCTAATGGCAGCTTGGAAGCTAGCTCCAGTTATCGCAGCGGGCGATGCTAGCGTCTTTAAGCCTTCAAGCGAGACAAGCCTAAGCGTGCTTGAGCTATTTAGACTGATAGATAAAATTTTGCCAAAAGGCCTTATAAATATAGTAACAGGCAGAGGCAGTAAGAGTGGCGAGTGGATCAAAAACCACCCAGGCCTTGACAAGCTAGCATTTACTGGCTCAACCGAGATCGGCCGTGATATCGCCATAGCTGCGGCTCGCCGTATCATCCCAGCCACACTTGAGCTTGGCGGCAAGAGCGCAAATATCTTCTTTAGCGACGCAAATTTAGACAAGGCGCTTGACGGTCTTCAGCTTGGAATTTTATTTAACCAAGGTCAAGTTTGCTGCGCAGGGTCTAGAATTTTCGTAGAAGAGAGCTTTTATGACAAATTTATCGAGGCTGCTGTTAAGAAATTTAACACCATAAAAGTTGGCGATCCGCTTGATCCTAGCACTCAAATGGGCTCTCAGATCAATAAAAAACAAGCCGAGCAGATCTTAGAGTACGTAGAGATCGGCAAAAAAGAAGGTGCAAAAGTAGCAGTCGGCGGCAAAGCCTACACCGCAAATGGTTGCGACAAGGGCGCATTTGTCGAGCCAACGCTGCTAGTTGATGTGACAAATGATATGAGAGTGGCTCAGGAGGAAATTTTTGGACCAGTTGGCGTTGTCATCAAATTTAAAGATGAAGCCGAGCTTATCAAAATGGTAAATGACAGCGAATATGGCCTTGGTGGCGGAATTTTCACACAAGACATCACAAAAGCGCTTCGCGTTGCAAGGTCTATGGAGACTGGCAGAGTTTGGATCAACACTTACAACCAAATCCCAGCAGGAAGCCCATTTGGCGGATATAAAAACTCAGGTATCGGCCGTGAGACGCATAAGATCATACTTGAGCACTACACTCAGATGAAAAACATCATGATAGACCTCACCGGCAAGGTCAGCGGCTTTTACGCACAATGATTTTAGGGGGTTTTGCCCCCTACTGCTTTAAATTTCATAAATAAAATTTCTTTCTAAATTTATCAACAATTAATAATCTTTATTTTTAAGTTTAATAGACTAAAATTTGCGCCAAAGGAGAAAATTTGAGCGAGCAAATTTACATTATCGGCGACGTTCACGGCTGTTTTAACACACTTTTAGAGCTAATAAAGCAGTTTCCAAACAAAGAAAAATCTCAAATTTGCTTTGTTGGCGACGTGATAGATCGGGGGCTTTTTAGCTGCGACGTGGTCGAACTTATCATGCAAAATGACTATAAAATGGTCATGGGAAATCACGAGCGAAGGCTACTAAACAATAAATTTGAGTTTTTAAACAACAAAGTGCCATTTGATAGGAGCTGGTTTTTTGGAAATGGTGGCGAGGCGACATATAGATCATACTTTGGACAAAGTATGAAATTTAAGCAAAGGCATATTGACTTTTTAGAACAAAGGCCAGTTTATCTGGAATTTAAAGAGCATAAAAACCAAAATGGCGAGCATCTGGTAGTCTCTCACTCAGCCGTTGGCAATATGTGGGAGCTAAGAAACGACAAATATGCTAGCGAAGAGTTTAGAAGGCACCTGCTCTCAGGCAGAGGCGATGAGCTGCAAGTTAGTGGCATATTTAACGTCTATGGGCACACGCCAGTAAAAGAGGTAAAATTTTATAAAAATAGCGCAGATATCGACACAGGCTGCGTTTTTAATGAAGTTGGTTATGACAAACTAAGTGCGTTAGAATTTCCATCGATGAAAATTTATACGCAAAGAAATGTAGAGTCTTTTGAAAGGGGGAGAGAATATGGAGTTTTCACATCATAAAAACTCAAGTTTTGCTAGCAGGGTTGATAAATTTTGGAGCGAACTTGGTAAAAATTTAGATGCTATAAAGCGTAATTTAGAGGATAAAAATTACGAAACAGCGAGCAAAATGACAGAGGAGGCGCTAAATTTATGTTTAGTTGATCCAACCTTTATGATAGGCCTTGTTAATGACAAGATCGATCTAGTGCTCACTCCAGAAGGGATGAAATATAGGCTTTTTTGGCTTAAATTTATCAAATCACGCATGCCAAAAGAGTATGAGGCAAAACTTACTTGCACACTTGGCAAACCACGTGCACCGCGCGAAGTAGCCACTATACAGATGTATGGCGTGAGTGTTGATGCAAACGAGGTCATGGTCTATGCAAATTTTGAAGAAAAAAGCGTGGATATGTGCCTATATAACGAGGCTCTAAGTAAGCTAAAAAGCGAAGATGAAAACAAAGCCTACACGCTAGCTTTCATACTTTGTGACAACGTTGTTGGCGAGACAGCGATGATAAACACGCTTGGTGACTTTGAGATCGTAGATGAGCCAAGAGAAAAAGGCGTCGCGCTTACCGACTTTGCCGATCTTATAGATGATAAATTTGGCAAAGAAGCCTCGAGCGAGCCGCTAAAGCAGTTTAGCTTTTATGAGCTAGAGCCTCGCTCAGACGAGCTAAGAGACGATGTTTTTATGGGATATACAAGCCTAATCTCACTGCTAAATGAATACTATGACGGCAAAAGCGATATCTATAACGAAGCTTACGAGCTTGGTATAAATTTCTGCTTTTTAGTCCTGCATCACGGCGGCGACGTGCAGTTTGGCATTGATAGCAAAACTAAGATAGAAGATGAGCTTGAAACTAGCACTTTTTGCGAAGGCATGGGCGCAGCGACTGGCACTAAGCACTCTTATGTTGATCTTATATGCTTTGACAAAGACGAGCTTGAAAAGGCTGTTAGCAAATTTAGTAGAGAGCTTGATATCAAAATAGAAATTTGCGAATTTAAACGCTAAATACATAAAATTTTATGCAAAATATTACATATCCTGCTAGCTGGTAAATTTAAAATTGCCAGCTAGCAATAAATTTATCCTTTAAATTTAGAGCTATTTGAGAGATAAGCGCAAAATTTAAGCCCATATAAAAAGATGATCCACGAGATATATATCCACACAAAGAAGAAAAGCACGGCCGAAAACGAGCCATAGACGCTTAGATAGGTCTTGTTGTAAAGGACATAATATACAAAGGCTGACTTGCCAAGATACCAAACGAGCGAGGCGGCAAACGAGCTAAAAAGCGCGCTTTTAAATTTTATCTCGTCATTTACTGAGATGAGATATGTGACGCAAAATATCACCCAGATGATGAGATATGGCACGATACTTAAGAAATTTATCCAGCTTGTAAATTTAGTCGAGTTTAGCATCTCTTGCACAAGGCTTGAGAGGTAAAAACTGCCAGCAAGTCCGAGCGGTGCAAGCGTGATGAGCGTCCAGTACGAGCTAAGTGCCGACCAAAAGCCCCTAGCCTTGCTAGCTCTTGTCACTTTTAAGACTACGTATTCATAATCGCTAAAAAACATAGCTGAAGTAAATATCATCGCCACAAAGCCAACTATGCCTAAATTTCCACTATTTTGGAGAAAATTTTGCAAGTAGTTTGAGATGATCTCTTGGTTGCTTGGCAAAAGAGCTGAGAAGACAAAGTCTTGAATTTTGGCGTAATAATCCTCAAAGCTAGGCAGTTTTGTAAAGATAGAAAACGATATGAGAAGTATCGGTATGATCGATAAGATCGTGTGAAAGCTAAGGCTTGCTGCGTAGTGAAAGAGCTCTTTGTCCTTAAGAGCAGCTAGCAAATTTAAACCACTCTTTAAATCGCTCTTGCTTAAGGACAAACGGCTCATTTATCAGTTATCTTCTTCAAAAAGTTTTTCGTAGTGAGCGTCATAGTTGTTGATGTGCTCGCTGTTTAGCTTCCAAAATACAGTGTCTATGTCGCTAACTCTTGTATAAAATGGTAGTTGATAGTACTCAACCTCGCCAGTTTTAAACTCCTTTAGCACCTTAAAGCTTTGACAATCAGCAAAAACGCTTCTGCCATCCATCGCGACAAAGATAAGACCAGCCGCACTTTGAGCGCACATCTTTCTAAAGTCATCTCTGCTTGGGTTTGGCTTGTATTCGTAGCTTAAGTATGCTCCAACAAGGTCTGGGTGGATAAATATCATATTAGGAAATGCGCCCAAAACCTCTTCATAAATTTCTTTATTTGGCACGACGATTAGCGAGCGGTTATAAAGGTAGTTTAGCACGACTATATCGCCACTTGCAGGAGCGATGCCAGGGAGTGGGAGAGCCTTTTGCTCAAGTAGGTCAAACACCTCAAATCTAACCTTCGCAAAGCCAGCATTTTTTGAGATAACGCTAACTCTTGCGATGATAGAGCTATCAGTGTCAAATTTATGGAGCACAACGCCGCTTGATCCGATCAAAATTTCAGGACTATCAACTATCGTTGCTGTGCCGTCACTCTCGACGCTAATAAGAGGAGTTCTATACTCATTTAAAGAAAAATCAGCCCCAAAAACAAAGCCAAAAAACAGCGATAAAATCACGATTATACGTTTCAAAAATATCTCCTAAGTTTAAATTTTTAGAGCGATTATAGCCTAAAATGCTTTATCTTTTGCAAAATTAAAGCAAGTTTTAGTTAAAATCCCCTCCAGCTTTTTAAAAGGATATCGATGCCTCGTATTTTTGTGATTTTTGCAATATTATGTATAAATTTATATGCCATAAAACCAACTGTTGACGAGCTTAGTTGGCCAAATGGCAGCAGCTTTTTAAATTTCCTTGAGACAAATAAAATCCCACTTTCACTTTACTACAACCTAGCAAGCGAAGATCAAGAGCTAACAGAAGAGATCATCGCTGGCACAAAATATCAAATTTACAAAGACGATAACGGCGAGGTAAAACAAGCTCTCATCCCCGTTAGTGACGAGCTTCAGATACATATTTATAGAGATGACAAGGGCAAATTTCAGCTTGAGTTTATTCCGATCTTATACCAAAGTGAAGATAAAGTTTTAGCCCTAAAAGTAGATAAATCAGTCTCTGAAGATATCTTTGACTACACTGGCTCTGGCACGCTAGCGCTTGGTTTCAAAGAGGTTTTTAGCGGCAGCGGGATCGATTTTAAAAAGATAAACAAAGGCGATACGATCGCTATCGTTTATAACCAAAAACTACGCATGGGCCGCTCTTTTGGCACACCTGAAATTTACGCAGCGATGATAGAGACTAAAAACAAACGCTACGTGATGTATAAATTTGAAGATAAATTTTATGATAAAAACGGCAAGAAAAATGACAAATTTTTGCTCGTTCGCCCTCTTGCAAACGCTAGGATCACATCAAATTTCACTCTAAAAAGATGGCATCCGATCCTTCAAAGATATAGAGCGCACCTTGGAGTTGATTACGGTGCTCCAAAAGGCACACCGATCAAGGCTGCAGGCGACGGCACGGTCAAATTTGTCGGACAAAAGAGTGGCTACGGCAGAACCGTCATCATCTCTCACGCTGGCGGCTACGAGACACTTTATGCCCACCTAAATGGCTTTGCAAAGGGCATAAGAAGCGGTCTTAGAGTAAAACAAGGCACGCTAATAGCATACGTTGGCACAAGCGGCATGAGTACTGGCCCACACTTGCACTTTGGCCTATATCTAGGTGGCAAACCGATCAATCCAGAAAGCGCCATCAAGGTCGTAAAAAATATAGAAGATAAAAAAGAGTCAGCTAAATTTAAAGCAGTCATAAATAGAAATGATGAGCTGATAAGACAAGCTCTAAGCAACGACAAAGAGTATCACAAGGTGGAATTTTTCCCTAACGTAATAGATTTTTAAAGGTAAAACTTGAGCCAAGAACTAGAAGAAGCAAAAGAGCTGATAGATCAGCACTTAGATGAAAATTTAGAAGACGGTGAGCTCTCTGCTTACGAGCTAGCCCAGCATCTTAAAACACTTAAAAAGCACGATGAAGAGCTTTTTGCCAAGTACCTTGAAAAGCTAGATCCTGAAATTTTGGGTGATGTGGCGATAGAACTTCCTGATCACATGCTAAAAGACGTGATCGACACGCTCCCAGCTGAAAAGATCGTAGAAGCGCTTGAAGAGCTAGAGAGTGACGATGCGACAGACCTACTTCAATATATCGAAGATATCGATGAGGACAAGGCTAGAGAGCTTTTTAACGAGCTAGATAAAGAAAATCAAAATGAAATTTTAAGACTTAGAAGCTACGATGAGGATAGAGCTGGTGCGCACATGCAAACAGAGCTATTTTCAGCTCACCTTGAAGAGAAGCTTGGCAGCGCAGTTGCAAGACTAAGACAAGAGAAGCAAGAAGGCAAACTAGAAAACGTCTCACAGCTTTTCATCATCGATAAAAATAGCGTCTTGAAATACGCCATCCCGCTTGAAGATCTCATCCTCTTTGACTTTACAAAGACGCTAAAACAAAATATCGAATCAACCCAGATCGACCACTACAAGCCCCACATGGCAAACGATATGGATCTCATGCAAGATGTCGCTGATATGTTTCAAGAGTACGATCTAAACGTTATCGCAGTTACAAGTAGCACTGGAATACTGCTTGGTCGTATCACGTATGATGATATCCACGACTACATCCAAGAGAGCGCAACAGAGCAAATTTATAACCTAGCTGGCGTTGATGACGAGTCAGAAGAGGACGATACGCTATTTAAAGCTGGTCGTGGCCGTGCGGTCTGGCTTGGCATAAATTTACTTACAGCACTTTTTAGCTCATCTATCATCGGACTTTTTGATGAGACGATCGCAGCTTACGTCGCACTTGCCGTTTTAATGCCAATAGTTGCTTCAATGGGTGGCAACACTGGCACGCAAGCACTTGCTGTTACGGTTCGTCGTTTGGCACTTGGCGAGATAGAATTTAAAGATGCAAAGAGCGTTTTAAAGCGTGAGGTGACGATCTCACTCGTAAATGGCCTCATCTTTGGCGCTATCATGGGCGTCATCGCCGCTGTTTGGTTTGACAAAGGTATGCTTGGCGTGGTTATTAGCCTTAGTATGGTTACAAATTTATTCTTTGCTGGCTTTTTTGGCACGATCATACCTTTGACGCTAAGGCGTTTTAACATAGATCCTGCCGTTGGCTCGGCGGTCATTCTTACTACATTTACTGATGCGATAGGATTTTTTAGCTTTTTAGGACTTGCAAAATGGATACTGCTATAACAAATTTAGAAATTTTACCTCTTGGTGAGTCAAAATACCTAAAGCCATTTAAGATGAAATTTAAACAAAATGGCCTGCAAAGAGACTGGGACTGCGTCAAAGTGATGAATAGTGTCAGTATATTTTTATATCACGAACAAAAAGATGCATTTTTGTTTGTCAAGCAGTTTCGCCCAGCCGTTTGGTACTCGCAAGAAAAAGAAGGCATTAGAATAAACGAGCAAGGCTTTACTTATGAGCTTTGCGCAGGGCTTATGGATAAGGGACTAAGCGAGGAGCAAACCGCTAGAGAAGAGGCGGTCGAAGAGGTCGGATATGAGCTAAAAGAGATGGAGCGCATCACGATGACGTATGGCGCTTTTGGCTTTGGCGGCAACATGCAAACGATGTTTTACGCAAAGATCGATGAGAGCATGAAGGTAAATGCAGGCGGTGGCGTAGATGGCGAGGATATCGAGCTAGTTTTTATAAAACGAGAAGATATGATGAAATTTGCCTTTGACGAGAGCAAGGTCAAGGGCTTTGGGCTCATCTTTGCCTACTTGTGGTGGGAGAAATTTAAAGGCTAAAAAGAGACCTTTTTGATAAGCGCAAAGACAACAACCGCCACAACAAAAATGCCAACTAATATAATGTAATCCGACATAAGAAACCTTTATGTTTAAAATTTGCACTATTGTAACTAAATTTTTAACAAAATAAGAACTTTATAACCGCACATATCATAAAATAATCAAAAATTATAAGGAGAAAATGATGAGCGAAAATGAAACTCTTTTTATCAACCGCGAATTAAGCTGGCTACGCTTTAACTCAAGGGTACTCGCTCAGTGTGAAAAGGATATACCTTTACTTGAAAAGCTAAAATTTATAGCCATTTATATGACAAATCTTGATGAATTTTATATGATAAGAGTGGCCGGTCTAAAGCAGCTTTTTGCAGCTGGCGTGACGACAAGTAGCAGCGATGGCATGAGCCCGCTTGATCAGCTACGTGAGATCAGACAATATCTTCAAGATGAGCAAAATTTAGTTGAAAGCCACTACAAAAGCACCGTGGATGCGCTTAGCAAAGAGGGTCTTTTTATCAAAAACTACGACGAGCTTGACGATAGTTTAAAGCAAAAATGCGACGAATATTTTTTCTCAAACATCCTGCCAGTCATCGTGCCTATCGCTGTTGATGCGACACATCCATTTCCGCACCTAAATAACCTTAGCTTCTCGCTTGCCGTTAAGCTAGCTGACATCGAGCATCCTGAAATTTTAAAATACGGCATGATAAGAATTTCAAGAGTATTGCCAAGATTTACCCAGCCAAGTAGCAACGTCTTTGTGCCGATTGAAACGATCGTGCACCGCCACGCAGAAGAAATTTTCCCAGGGTATAAGCTCATTAGCTCGGCTGCCTTTAGAGTGACAAGAAATGCTGATATCGTCATCGAAGAAGAAGAGGCGGATGACTTTATGATGATACTTGAGCAAGGGTTAAAGCTTCGTAGAAAAGGGGCTTTTGTGCGTATGCAAATAGACAAAGACGCTGACGCTGATATCTTAGAGTTTTTAAATTTTCACATGAAAATTTTTCACAAAGATATCTACTTTTCAAGCATCCCGCTCACACTTAGCTCTCTTTGGGAGATAGCTGGGAGCAAGAACTTTAGCCACCTAGCAAACCCGCCCTACGCCCCAAAGACGCTGCCTCCATTTGGTAACGGCGTCTCGATCTTTGACGCCATAGACAAAGAGGATGTGCTGTTAGTTCATCCATTTGAGAGCTTTGATCCAGTCGTTAGCTTTATAAGAGAGGCTAGCAAAGATCCAAAGGTGATCTCGATACGCATGACGCTTTACAGGGTCGATAAAAACTCACCGATCATCCAAAGCCTGATAGACGCTGCAAGCGACGGCAAGCAAGTAACTGTGATGGTCGAGCTAAAAGCAAGGTTTGATGAAGAAAATAACTTGCACTGGGCAAAGGCGCTTGAAGATGCTGGCGCACACGTGATATATGGCATCACAGGCTTTAAAGTCCATGCAAAAGTTAGCCAAGTGATCCGCCAGATCGGCGATAAACTCAAATTTTACATGCACTTTGGCACTGGAAACTACAACGGCAGCTCGGCTAAAATTTACACCGACGTTAGCCTATTTACGAGCAAAGAGGAATTTAGCCAAGATACGACCTCGTTTTTTCACATCCTCTCAGGATATAACAAAAACCGCCGTCTAAACGCCCTTAGCATGTCGCCCTTTCAGATAAAAGAGCGCATCATCGAAAAGATAAGAGTGGAGGCCAGCAAAGGCAGCGAGGGCAGGATCATCGCCAAGATGAACGCGTTAATAGACGAAGATGTGATAAATGAGCTTAGCCGCGCCTCAAATGCAGGCGTGAAGATCGACTTAATCGTCCGAGGTGTGTGCGGACTAAGGCCTGGCGTAAAAGGCAAAAGCGAAAACATAAAAGTTCGCTCGATCATCGGTAAATACTTGGAGCACGCTAGAATTTTATATTTCAAGCACGCTAATCCAAAAATTTACATCTCAAGCGCTGACTGGATGCCACGAAATTTAGAGCGCCGCTTGGAGCTTATGACACCTATCTTTGAGCCAAGGCTTCAAGAGAGACTGCTTGAAATTTTAGAGCTTCAGCTAAGCGATAACGACCTAGCATTTGAGCTACAAAATAACGGCGAATACACAAAAGTAGCTAGACGCGAGGGTGAAAAAGTGATCTCTTGCCACGAAGTTTTAGAAAACTACATCTCTAAAATTTATAAATCCGTCAAAAAAGACACCGATAAAGCA
The DNA here is from genome assembly GCF_000466685.1 of Campylobacter concisus UNSWCS. GTDB lineage: Bacteria > Campylobacterota > Campylobacteria > Campylobacterales > Campylobacteraceae > Campylobacter_A > Campylobacter_A concisus_A. The sequence goes on along the minus strand of NZ_ANNG01000040.1, from coordinate 14,837 downwards.
AAAGCAGATATGCTGGCAAGCAAGCTTTTAAAAGAGAGCTAAAAGATAAATGGCTTTTAAATTTAAGTTTAGAAGCCATTTTTACCATAAATCCTAAATCTTAAATCCAAAGACTAATTTTAGTTTCTAGCTGAATTTAACCCCAAATTTAGCCAGCAGCTTTAACAAAAAGAAATTTATTCAATTTAACGCAAGCTCTAAATTTAGCTACCAAAGGCAACCCGCCTAGCAAACTGCGTCATCGGTAGCGACGGTTTAGCTATTTTACGCATACAAAACTGGCATTCACGAGAAGTTTATCACAATGGCAATGCTGTTTTAGGGATTTTGTAAAGATCGGTGCTTGCAGGGCGATAGACCGCAGCGTTATTGAAAACATAATGATCGCAAACCGCGAAAAGATAGGCGATCTCGTTCAAATGGGACACACCTAAATTAAATTTCTAAATTCCCAGCCAAGTGGCTTAAATTTAAACCAGCCCTACTCCAAAGCTTTTAAAACTGGCTCTGGTTTTAGCTTTACGCTTGGGGCATTTTTGCTAAAGCTTATGAGATCCTCTGTCGTTTGGATACTAAAAGGTAGGCGAGTGAGGCAGACTTTGAAAATTTCAGCTGCTGCTACCGCGTCATTTAGGGCTCTGTGGTGGGTGTTGTTTATGCCAAGGAGTTCTTTTAGCGAGCCAAGACCGTATTTTTGCGAGGCGATGGTGCGGCGGCTAAGATCGATGGTGCAAAGCTTTCTGTTTAGCAGTATGCCAAGGCCGATCTCATTTAGACTATGCGAGATAAATCCGTAGTCAAAATTTACGTTGTGCGCGATAAAAACGCTAGTTCCAAGAAAAATTTTAAACCGCTCCAGCACGTTTAGTAAATTTGGCGCACCAACTAGATCGCTTGCTCTTATGCCAGTTAACTCTGTGATATTTTCAGGCACCACACTAGCTGCTACAAAGCTTTCAAAGCGCCCTATTTCGGTGCCATTTTTCATTTTTATAGCGCCTATTTCGATGATCTGACCACTAGTCGTGCCACCAGTCGTTTCGATATCCACGACGCAAAATTCTTGCTCGCTAATATCTCTAAATCTCGTGCCAAGCTCGATCTCGTTGCTTTCATTTCTAGTGATGTCAAGTCCGAGAGTTCGCCACATATCAAGGTCACGCACGTCAATGAGCGATGAAATTTCCTCGATATCACTAAATTTCAAGATAAATTCGTGATAGCCTAAATTTTGCCTAGCTAAAATTTCAATGCTATTTTCTAAACGCTGTTTTTTTGGTTTCAAAACTCAAGCTTTATGGCGCGAATGGCTTGTTCGTATGAATTTGACGAGAAGATATAGCTGCCAGCCACCAAGACATCAGCCCCAGCCTCTTCAAGATCAGGCGCATTTAGTCCATTTACGCCACCATCTACTTCGATGAGACACTTGGCGTTTTTGCGCTCTATTAGCTCTCTTAGCGCCCTTGTTTTCTCAAGCACGACTGGCATAAATTTCTGACCACCAAAGCCAGGATTTACGCTCATTAATAGCACCATATCGACTTCATCGATGATATGCTTGATCGCGCTAACTGGCGTGTGTGGATTTAGCACGATACCAGGGCCAACGCCGTTTTTTCTGATGTGATCTATTAGTCTCATCGGATGTTTCTCTTCTTCGATGTGAAAGGTTAGAAATTTTGGTTTTAGCGGCAAAAAAAGGTCAGCAAAAAATGAGTTATTTTCAACCATTAGATGTATGTCAAGTGGCTTTGTAGCAGCCTTTGCAACGGCACTTACCACGACTGGTCCGATGGTTAAATTTGGTACAAAATGCCCATCCATAACATCAACATGCACCAGATCGCACCCAGCCTCGCAAATGGCTCTTATCTCAGCTGCTAAATTTCCAAAATCAGCCGACAAAATACTAGGTGCAACGTACATTTCAAATCCTTATTTACTTATAAAAATCATGCCAGTTTGGCTCTCTTTTGCATTTAATGTTGCAAAAATTCCACTGCTTGCTCTGTCAAAAAACATCTCATTTTCATAAAATTTAAAGTTGCTAAGCTTTACCTTTAAATTTCTCTCGATGAAAATGTCTAAAATTTTGCTTGCAATGATACTAAAAATTTGAGAAAATCCGCTTAAACAGCCACACTCTTTCTCCGATTTTTCCGAAAATATCGAGCAAATTTTATCAAGCTTGTCCTTTTTAATGCCAAGCAAAATTCGCATCTCAACATCGCCGTAAAATAGCACACAAGCACGTAGAAATTCGCTCTCGTTTTCTATGTTAAAGTTGCTGATCTTCGCATCAAGGCATAAAATTTCACTCTCTATTAGCGGCGAAAGCACGTCAGTGACGCTTGAGATGACCACTGGTAAAATTTCAACCAAATTTTTATTAATATTTGTTGGCACAGCATCGACTAGGCGCTTTTTAAAGTAGATAGTCGAGTTATCCTTAAAAAACTCATCTATGCGCTTATATAAAAGTATCTTTGCCGCTTTTAAATTTGATGTAAGTGTCTCTGAGATGTTGCCCTCATTTAAGCCACAAATCGCCAATATACCGCCACTTTTTTGGCTCAGCTCAGATAGCTTTATCAAAAAACTAGCTCCGATGGTATTTAAAGCACCAACTGAATCAGACCAAAAAACAAAGAATTTAAAGCCTACCTTTTGCAACCTTTCGTGAAATTTATAGTCAAATTTCTGCACAAAAGAGCTATCTATGAGCCCTGCCGTCTTGTAAATGACAACGTCACCTCTTATAAAGGCGCTAAACTCTTTTTTGCCTAAAACGATGTGATTTAGAGTGCTGATGGTGTATTTGTAAGCTTGCTTGGCGGCGTTAAATTCTTCCACGCTTTTTACAAATTTACACTTGTAACACTTTTGCTCCAAAAGCGAGTTGATGTAGTCTTTATACTGCTCATTTTTGTTATAAATCACGATGGCTTCGCTGCTATCTGCTAGCGTATCATTTAAAAATAGCGTCGCAACTTTTTCATTTTCAAAGAGCGAAAATCTCAAAATATTTTTTGAAGTCTTTGCTACAAGCTCGTAAAAAGTATCGTCATAGTCGCAGACTGCAAACTCAGCGCCTATCTCTCTGGCGATGTTTGATAGATGCTCGCACGTGCTATTTAGCCAAAGTGGGCTAAAAAATGTGACATTTTTTAATGAAAGCAAAATGGCGCTTATCTGCCTTGCGCAAATTTGCTCTACTTCGGCCTTTTTGATACTTGAAGGGGTGATATTAACCTCTAAAAATCCAAATGGCCTAACTATGGCTAAAGAGCCCTCAAAAGTTACTTTCATTTTCTAAGAGCCTTTTTTAAATTTATAACCATATCAGCCGAAGCATGGACGCTAACATCGGTGATCCTATCGATGCCAAAGTCAAAAAATTTAGCAGTGCTTGCCTCATAAGAGAGCAAAATTTTAAAGTATTTTAAGACCAAAACCTCTTCTCTATTGAGCCTGTCGCTATCCCATCCTGCAAGCTTTAAAAGTACTCCAAATAGCGAGATATCAAACCTTCGCTGCAAGATCCTATCAAAGCTCATATCAGAAAAGCCAACGATATGTTTAAGCGAGTGTGGATACTTCAAAAAGATCAGCTCGCAAAATATAAGCAAGATTAGCGCGTAGGCAGCTAGAAACAAATTTTTTTGATTTTTTAGCCCAAGATAGTTTAAAAGTTTGCTCCAGTCAGATAGAAATTTAGCATTAAACTCCATCATAGAGTGTAAATTTACACCAAAATTTTTATATCTTTTTGGAGATTTGATAAAAACAAAATAAGAGCAAATTATCATTTTTAGGTTGTCTATGCCAACCATATATGCCATTAAATATATATCTCTTGACCAACTTTTAAGGGCAAAATCTCCTAATTTTATAACTGTAGTAAAATATGCTTTAAAAACTTCGTCACCCCTAAAAAGCTCCATAGCAGCAGTGATGTCGCCCTCATCTAAGTGCTTTTGGCACTCATAAAAAACATCGGGCATTGTATAGATAAAATTTGAAATTTCATCTATTTGATTTTTAGTTAGCATTTTTGTTTTACCGATTTTTTATTTTGGGGCTATTTTAGCCTTAATTAAATAAAAAATCAACAAAACTTATAAATATAAATATCCATTTTAAGCAATACTTTGGTTTTGTTTAGATAAAATCAGCAGAAATTTTTGTTTATAAGGAAAAAAAATGTCAAAAAGATGTGCGATAACTGGCAAAGGACCAATGGTAGGCAACAACGTGAGCCACGCCAACAATAAAACTAAAAGAAGATTTTTACCAAATCTTAGAACTATCCGTGTTACTCTAGAAGATGGCACAACAAGAAGAATAAAAGTTGCTGCTTCTACTCTAAGAACTATGAAAAAGCAGTCAAACTAAGAGATAAAATGAAGAGGAATTTATGTCTTTTCTCTCAAGACTTTTAAAATTCCTCAACTGGTCAAACTCCGCAAAACCAGAAATAAGCCTAGATACTGAGCTTTACGAACAACTAAAACCTTTTAGATTTCCACTAATTTCAGTCGTACTACTGTTACTTTTTGGAACACTAGGTTATATCTTTATAGATAACTTCTCTCTCATAGATGCCTTTTACCAAGCAGGTATGACCTTCACGACGGTCGGTTTTACAGAAGTTGCGCCCATAACTCCAAAGGGGCGAATTTTTACTATAACATTTATCCTTGTTGGCTTCATCATTTTTACGCTATCAATCGGTATTGTTGTAGAAGTTCTAAAAAGAGGCACATTAATTAGCATTTTAAAGGAAAGGCGTATGCTTTACAAGATCGCAAGACTAAAAAATCACTTCGTTATTTGTTATCACAACCTCTACACAATCGAGCTTAGCGCTCAGTTTCGTGAAAATCACATACCATTTGTAGTGGTCGATGACAGAGAAGATATCGCAGAACTAGCTCAAATTTACAAGTATCCATACTTCATAAAAGCTCAGCCTCACACTCAAATCGCCTTTTTAAAAACGCATCTATCAAGTGCAAAAGGACTAATCACTCTTAGCCCAAATATCGCTGACAATATCGCACTTATCGCATCTGTTAGACTTTATGAAAAAGAGATAGGCCGCAAAAAACCTTACCATATCATCACAAACTCCGATAGTGAAGATGACACACAAAGGCTTAAAAAACTTGGTGCTGATAACGTAGTCAGCCCATCTCGCCTAGTCGCACAGCGTCTAAGTGCCATGAGCGTAAGACCTGATATGGAAAATTTACTCGAGCAATTTCTATACACAAAAAGCTCGCCTATCGATATAGAAGAAATTCTTGTGCCTGACTACTCTTGGATCAGGTTTAAAAGACTAAAAGAGACGCACCTAAGAAATATCACAAATGCTGACGTGGTAGGCATTAGAGACATAAATAACAAATTTATCCCGATGCCAAATGGCGACACTCTAATTGGCACAGGCACAAAGCTTTTAGTCATCGGCACAGTTGATGGCATACGTCTAACCAAACGCCTAGTAAAGAGCAAACACAAGCCAGAAGAGCTAAAATACGTTTAGTTTTTGCATTTTGTGATAAATTTGGCTTAACCGCTATATACTAGAAGCTTTTATAGATCTAAATTTAGATAGCCAAACATTTACAAAGCCTTGTTAGAATTTATAAATTTTTTACAGGAGCTACGTATGTTACACGAATACACTGATCTCATAAATGAGTTGAAAAAAGTAGATGTTCATTTTGCCGCACTTTGCAAAAAGCATGACGAGCTAAATGAAAAGATAGATAGCAAAGCAGCGCAAGCCTCTGAGCTTGATGCCTTGAAAAAAGAAAAATTAAAACTAAAAGATGAAATTTACGCTCAAGTTTTAAAATACAAAGAGCAAAAATAAGCAAACTATTTCCAAACCATTTTTTGCTTTTAAATCTTGGTTTGGAAAATTTTATTTCTAATAAAAATAATTTTTTTACAAAAAAACCTTGACAAATGGCATTAAAGTCTATATAATTACAACTCTTAAAAACATTGGGGTATCGCCAAGCGGTAAGGCAACTGGTTTTGGTCCAGTCATTCAGAGGTTCGAATCCTCTTACCCCATCCACTTTTAAAAATCCCAAATAACTCTTATCGCGGAGTAGAGCAGTGGTAGCTCGTCGGGCTCATAACCCGAAGGTCGGCGGTTCAAATCCGTCCTCCGCAACCAAATACCAAGGACTTTTACCACCTTTTAACTAAACACCAACTCCCACACCATCACGTATATCATCAACATTTAGATGCACGTAATCAGGCTACTTTTAATATCTGTGTGACCCATAAAAGCCATCAGTTTATGAGCATTAAATCCCTTCAAACTAACTAACCTAGAAGTCACTGTATGGCGTAATACGTAAAGTCCGTGAGTGTTGCTAGTCCCTAAATATCCAAGATGGTTTCTGACAGCCCACCACATACGATTTGCACTATCGTGGTTTAGGTGAGTTATAGGACACTTATCTAATGGTAAATCCTTGCAGTTATCATAAGCCCCTTGAGACACCCAATAGTAAGCCATCTTAAGCACTCGGTCGTCTTTAGTCCCTGTAAAAAGCCTTCTAGCCTCTACTTTACTTACACTCTTAGCTATTTCTAAGCGTTGCTTAATAGCTCTAAAGACTTCCATAGCATTCTCTCCACAAGGTAAGGTTCTGCTATGTCCGTTCTTAGGAGTTCCTATGATAGTGCCTGCGCCTTTATGTGTCTTAATTGCTTTTGAGATAGTGATAGTATCATACTCAAAACTAATATCTCCTAGTTAAATAGTAAAGTATTCAGCAGGTCTTAGCCCAAGATTAGATAGCACTTAGCTCTACACTAGATAATGCTTTAGATTTTTTAGCTCTGTTATATAAAAACTCTTTAACACTAAGTAGCTCATCATCCATTAAAGCTGGTCTTTTGGTTACTACTTGTCTGGCTTGAAGCCCTTTGAAGTTTGGTTTAGATTTAAACTTAACCTTTGAATAGCATTATAAGTCTATACAGTAAAAATGGTATATTGTTCTGCAAATAAAAAATGAATAAAAATTTTAAAACATACTAAAAGTTATATTTTTAATGTAAATTTAAAGCTTAAAATATAAAAAATCATTCAAAACAAACAACTTTATTTTTTCCAGCATTTTTAGCATCATAAACCGATTTATCAGCAGCTTTTAAAATTTTTTCCTTTGCTGCGATCTTATCATTTACTGTAACAACTCCGATACTTGCGGATCCGATCCAGCAAGCATTTTTAAATTCGATACGTATTTTATTTATTTTTTTATGAAGTTTTGTAGCTATTTTTAATGCACCATCAGCATCGGTGCTAGGGCATATTACTAAAAATTCATCTCCACCTATACGGCATATTATATCATCAGTGCGTAGATTAAATTTAAGGACATTTGAAAATTCCACAAGCACAACATCGCCAGCATCGTGTCCAAAAGTATCATTAATTGTTTTGAAATTATCAAGATCGAACATTATGATCGTAAATGGAACTTTACTTTCAGTGTATTTTTGCAAACAGGCTTCAAGCTCATAACTCATTCTACGACGATTTGCAAGTGCTGTTAATTGATCAGTCATAGCTAAAATTTCTAATTTTTTATTGCTCTCAAGCAACTCTTCTGTGCGCTGTTTAACTTTTTCTTCAAGTGAATTTTTAAGCATCAAAAGTTCTTCATTATATTTCATCAAAACACCAAAAACACCATTAAAAGATTTAACTAAAGTATCAAGCTGCTCGTGATTTACTCCACTAACTTCTTCATATGCCTGTTCTGGAGTATAGCCTGATTTTATAAGTCGCATTTGAGCGGATAAATTTTTATCTATGCCAAGTATATGAAAGGTTAGCCATTGCACCAAAAAGTCAAGTAGTTCCTTTGCCTCAACCTTTATATTATTTGAATTTAAATTTTTATATTTTGATGTAACTTCTTTGATAAAAATTCTGTGAGCTTTGAGATGTTCTTTGGCGTGTCTTGCATCAACGCCTGCCTCCAGCATCAACCCTTCTTCGTTTGAAAAATGATATTTTGTATAATCAACCAGTTCTTCAAACAAAGGTATCATATCACTTAAAACGGTATTTTGTATAGCAAGTTTGTTTCCTAAAGAGTTGATTATTTCAACCAAATATCTATGTTCCGAATCAACTTGTTTAATATTTGTTTCAAATTCCCTTCCCCAAGCAAATACGACTTGTTGCGCCATTTTACTACTCCCTGCATAGCCTAATTTACACTTTATTTTATTTTAATATAACTTATATGTAAATAAATTTTTTGCTAGCAGTTTAGATTAATTTATTTTTTAAATATAAATTTATATTAAACCAAAATATCCCTCTGCCCTTTTGCATTTACAGGGCTTAAAACGCCCATTTTTTCCATCTGTTCGATTATATTTGCAGCTTTGTTGTAGCCTATTTTTAAGCGTCTTTGCAGGTAGCTGATCGATGTTTTTTGCTCGCTTAAGATGATCTCTTTTGCCTCTTCATAAAGCTCATCAAGCTCTTCTTCACCTAGCACACCAGCAGCTGAGCCTGCGCTAGAGCCCTCTTCTGCTAGAAATTTCTCATCGTAAATCACATCTTGTTGCTCTTTTAAGAAATTTACGATTGTCTCGATCTCTTTTTCGCTTGCAAATGGCGCATGTAGCCTGATCACTCCAGGGCTTCCAGGAGGCGTAAATAGCATATCTCCTCGCCCTAGCAAGCTCTCAGCTCCCATTTGATCAAGGATGACCTTACTATCGATCCTCTGCCCTACTCTATAGCTTATCCTGCTTGGTAAATTTGCCTTTATAAGGCCAGTCACGACGTCGACACTTGGACGCTGGGTCGCTACTATTAAGTGTATGCCACTAGCCCTTGCCATCTGCGCTAGGCGGCCGATGTAAAGCTCCACATCCTTGCCGCTAGTCATCATAAGATCAGCCAGCTCATCGATGATCACGACGATATATGGAAACTGCTCGCCGCCCTCGTTCTTCATCTTTTCGTTGTAGCTCTCTATATTTTTTGTGCGAGTTTGGCTCATTATCTTATATCTTCGCTCCATCTCAGCGACCATGTTTGAAAGCGCTGTGATCGCCTTTTTAGCCTCTGTGATAACAGGCGTCAAAAGATGTGGGATGTCGTTATATATGCTAAATTCAAGCATCTTTGGATCGATCATCATTAGGCGCAAAGTTTGTGGGCTATTTCTATAAAGCAAACTTAAAAGCATCGCATTTATGCCCACACTCTTACCAGATCCAGTTGTTCCAGCTATTAGCAAATGTGGGAGCTTTTTAAGGTCAGTCACAAAAGGAGCGCCCACGATATCTTTACCAAGAGCCATGGTTAGCGGGCTGCTCGCGTTTTTAAAGACTTCACTCTCTAAAATTTCTTTTAGATAAATCGTCTCTAAATTTTGATTTGGCACCTCTATGCCAACGACGTCTTTGCCAGGGATCGGCGCTTGGATACGGATAGTTTGAGCCTTTAGCGCCATCGCTAGATCATCTTGCAAAGTGAGAATTTTACTCACCTTGATGTGCGGGGCTGGGCGAAACTCAAATGTCGTGACGATAGGGCCAGTATAAGTTCTCACCACGTCACCATCTATCTTAAATTTACGCAGTTTATCTAGCAAATTTGAAATTTGTTGGTCGATCTCGGCCTCATTGATATTGTGCGAGCGCTTTGGGGGATCGTTTAGAAATTTAAGTGGCGGCAAGACAAAGTCTTTTGGTTTTTCGACCTTGCCGCGCTCTATCTGATCAAGAAGTTTTTTGTTTTCAGCCACTTCATTTAAAATTTCAACCCCGCCTATGGTTGCAGGTCTGCTCTCTTGTGCCGGCTCCATCTCTGGCTCTGGTTCAAATTCTGGCTCACTATCTAAATTTGGCTCATCATCATTTAGCACCTGAGCGTCTATAAGCTCTTCTTCTTTTATCTCTTCAGCTTTTGGCTTTTTGCGCTCTATCTTTGGTATCTGCCTTGCCCTTACCTCTTTTACGCTTGCGCTTTTTTCTTCATAGCCATTTGGCTCTTTATCTACAAAAGCCTTTCTTAAAACGATGATAAAATTTTCTCTAAAAGCAAGTCCAAGTGAGATGATAAATATCATAAGTATAGCAACCGCAGTGCCGATAGCGCCGATGACTTCTTTTAGCGCTGAGACTATAAAGCCGCCTATCACGCCGCTATTTGCCCCAGAAGTACTTAGCGCTTGAAACATCAAAAATGCGATAAAAAATAGAAAAATCCCAACTACAAACTGGGCAAAATCAAAGTCAAATTTCTTAAAATTTTTATATACAAAATAGCCTAAAACGATAAGTAAAAATGGATAAACATAGGCTATAAGTCCAAAATATTTAATATTAAAAACGCCAAGGCTTTGTCCAAGTGAGCCTACAAAATCAGCAGTCGGAGCAGCCGTAGCGATACCAAAATATATAAAAAAACAAACAAAAATAGTAAATAATATATGTCTTAAAATTTTAGATCCTTTTGTTAAAAAGGCTTATTATAGCACGCTTGAGTTTAATTTTTAAAAAATCAGCAAGCTAGGCCTGCTGATTTATCATTTTAGTTTAGGTAGTTTAGCAAGCTTAGTTGATTTATCTTAGCGCTTGCTTGAAGAGTAGCTTGATATGAGAGTGAAAGCTGTGTAAATTTAAGATATGACTCTGCATAGTCTGCGTCTATGACGTCATTTTTAACAGTTAGCACATTTACTTTCATGACCTCCGCACGCTGGTTTGTCGCAGTTAGTAGCTTTGTTTGAGAGCCTATCTTTGTAAGTTCTTTATTTGCGTGATCTATCAAGTGATCCAGCCTTTTTAAAGCGCCTTGCATGCCGGTATTTCGCGGGTCGTGATTATTAGCGTCTGCTCTATAGTAGCCGTTTCTAACGGCAAATATCATATCATCAAGGTCTTGAAAGACACTTGTGCTTGGCTCATCGATAGTTAAAGCATTATTTTCGTTAAAGCTAAATACTGAGCCCTTGCCTTGAGGGTGGCTTGCAGCGCCAGCTGTGTTCATACCAGTGCTATCTCCGTCAAATATATCTCCATTTTTCGCATCATACATGGTTAGCTCTATATTTGTAACAGATTTTGTCTTGTCAGTTAAAACCATCCTGCCACGATCGTCTAAATTTACCTCTACTGCGCCTTTAGTCTTTGATAGGGCGTCTTTATAGGCATTATAGTTTTGATCTCTTCTTACTTTTTCGATATCTGTATCAAAGTTCGCATTCTCTGCGTGTGGAGGATTTGGGATGTTGTCACTTGCAGCCATTGCTACGATGTCCATTAGCTGACGATATGTAAAGTCGCTTGCATAGGTTCTGTAACTACCAAATTCATCAGAGTTATAGACGGTCAAATTTCTAGTTGGAGATACCACACCAGCAGCTGTTGTTGATGTTATTTGAAACTGCACTGGGGTGTTTGTGCCACCTGCTTCGCCCATTTTTACTTTGATGTCATACGTTGTGCCAGTGATTGATTTTACTTGAAGACCTATCTCTTGATTATCTATATTGTAAAGCTCTCTCTTTCTAGCATCGACATCTTTTGGGTATAAATTTCTATTGTAGCTCTCTTTTGTACCAGAAACCTCACTTAGCTTGGTCTGATCGGTTGCAAACTCACCAGTTCTTCTAGCTACTTGAGGTAAATTTGCGATAAGTTCATTGTCTTTTCGCTCAAACCTAACCTTATCGTAGTCAAATGCGTTTGTTAAATTTCCATCTTTATCAAGGTATTTGCTCTTTGTAAATTCAGTTATATGAACCGTTTTTGGCACAGCATTTGCCATATTTTCAAGGCTTTGTAGCGAATTTATCGTATCAAGAGTATTGTTTGGAGCTATCGCACCACGATTTGTCGCCACAGAAGTAGCTGCAACCATGTGAAAGTCTATCGTTTGATTGCCTTTAGTAAGGTCTTTTATATTAAATTGTCCGTCGTTATTTATGCTCACATCGACAACTTTTGTCGTCTTTGTGTTGCCAAATTCCATGCCGATCTTCTCCATCAAACCAGCCATTGACGTATCAGCACTCATTTTAAATTTGCTCGTAAATGTCGTGCCGTCTGGCTTTTTGCCCTGCATGAAAAAGTATGTGTCAGGGAAATTTACATTTGAAGTATCCAAAAAGTCAAAATCTGGCTCGATAGTGCCTTTGTAAGAGCCATCACTGCCCACAACTGAGTCGCTTGCGTAGTTTAGACCGATCATATTTTTTATCTTGCTATTTTCATCAAGATATTTTGGTGCATAAGAGATGTCGGTTCTAGTTTGATCAGCTAGCATCACGTTTGTTGTTAAAATTTTGTTGTAGTCGCCATCTTTTCCTAAAAAAAGATCAAATCCTGGGATATTGTAAGGTAGCTCAACCTGCGCGCCGGCTGAAGTTTTCATATAGTCGCGGTTGCCTTGATATTTACCTGAGCCATCGATCGGCTTTGTGTCTACGGCGCTACCTGAGAATAAAAACTGCCCATTTATAGAGGTATTTGCTATATTTACAAGGTGGTTTTTGATGCCCTGAAGGTCGTTTGCCAAAGCTTCAAGAGAGGTTGTGCTATGCACGTCGCTAGCTGCTTGAACGACTTTAGTTTTAAAATTTTCAAGCTGTTTTTCAAATTCTTTCAACGCATTGTCTGTGTTTTTCGCAAAATTCACTGACTTACCAGTAGCATCAGCCACTTGAGTGAGAGTGGTCGCTTCATAATCAAGCCTCATAGCATCGTTATAAACTGCAGCACCGTCGTATGGATCTTGAATTTTAAGTCCGTTTGAGAGCTGCTGGTAGCTCTTATTTACGCCAACCATATTTTTTTGATAGTCGTGCAAAGTCTGACTAAAACGTAATTGATTTGTAATTCTCATAATTTTTCCCTAAATTTTTATTCACTCTAAGCAAGAATAATTCCGCTTTGTGATATATCGGTGAAAATTTGATTTTTTTTAGTGCAAAAAAGTTTTATTGTATAATCTGCCAAAATTTACATATATAAAATAGGAAAGAAAATGGCGTTAAAAATCCTCTTCTCACCAAGCGAAAGCAAAATTTCTCTAAACACAAGTGATAAATTTGATGGAAAAAATTTGATATTTCCCAAGCTTTTTAGCAAAAGGGCTGAAATTTTAAATAAATATGATGAGTTTTTAAAAAGTGCAAATTTAGACGAGATAAAAAAGCTTTTTGGACTAAAAGAGCTTGAAGAGAGCAAGCAGCTACGAGAAAGTCTATCTCAAAAAGGTAGCATAAAAGCTATCTTAAGATATGACGGCGTTGCCTACAAGCACCTAAACTACCGCGGGCTAAGCGATGGGGCTCAAAAATATATAGATAATAATGTTTTAATATTTTCAAATTTATTTGGGCCAATTTTAGCAAAAGATAAAATAGCTGAGTACAAACTAAAGCAAGGCGAAAAGCTAGCTGGCTTTGATATTTCAAAATTTTATGAGCAAAATTTTAGCAAGGCGGTCGATAGCTTTTTAGAAAATGATGAAATTTTAGATCTTAGGGCTAAATTTTATGAGAAATTTTATGTGATAAAAAAAGAATTTACGACATTTTGTTTCTTGAAAAACAAAAAGATACTAAGCCACCATGCAAAAGCTTATAGAGGTGAGGTTTTGCGCCAGATCGCAAATGCTAAAGTGACAAACAAAGATGAACTAATGGCTCTAAATTTTGAAAATTTAAAACTTGTGGATATGAAAAAGATAGGGCTAAAAAACGAGCTTACGTTTGAAATTTGTGAGTGAGAGTTCAAAATTTGGTCTTTTTTACTAAAAAAATGCAAAAAAAGAGCTAAATTTAGGGAAAAAGTATTGTATTTTTTTTTAAAAGAGTGTAGAATTGCCGCATAACTTCTTAAAAGGATGGTTCATGAAAAAAGCTGAATTTATTCAAGCGGTTGCCGACAAGGCTGGTCTTTCAAAAAAAGATACTCTAAAAGTTGTTGATGCTACTTTGGAGACAATCCAAGCGGTTCTTGAAAAAGGCGATACAATTAGCTTTATAGGCTTTGGTACTTTCGGTACTGCTGACAGAGCTGCAAGGAAAGCTAGAGTTCCTGGAACTAAGAAAGTAATCGACGTTCCTGCTAGCAAAGCAGTCAAATTCAAAGTTGGCAAAAAACTTAAAGAAGCAGTTGCTGCTGGTGCTGCTAAAAAAGGTAAAAAGAAATAATTTTCTTTTTCGGGGAGCAAGTCTCCCCTTTTTATTTCTTCTCACAAATCTAAAATTTCAATCATAACTTAGCCCGAGTGGTGAAACTGGTAGACGCGTCAGACTCAAAATCTGATAAGGGCAACCTTGTGTCGGTTCGAGTCCGACCTCGGGCACCATTATACAATATCTTAAAAATGATATATCATTACAAGTAATTATTTTTTACAGAATAATAACAGAGTAAGAAATACTAATCACTTACTGGAATACGTTTTGCTTGTTATCAAGCAATAAGCTAGGAGGCAAACCATGAATGATATTAGCATCTTAAGCACAAATGTAAATTCATACACCAAGCAACAGCACAAACAAGATAGATCTTTAAATTTTAGTGATCTCTTTAACCAAAAGACCAAAGAAAAGATTAGCGAGCCAAGCCAAGAGCCAGCCAAATTTACTTATACTGCTTCTTCACAGAATAGCCTCATCTCTTTAAATTTTAATGATCTTCAAGCTTATGGCTACACAGTAGATAAAGCTGGCTTTATGGGAGCTGATTTTAACAAGGCTGCAGGCTTGCCACAGGACTTTAAAATCCACAAAAGCACGCTTGATGAGCTT
>NZ_ANNG01000039.1 GCF_000466685.1 Campylobacter concisus UNSWCS | reverse complement strand
TAGTCCAAGCCGTTAAGTTTTACGGCAAGGTTAGTTAAAAATATACCTTTTATATCCCTTTTAACTTATTTAGTGTAATATTTACGGGCTAAAAATTTACGTAAGGGAAATGTCGAATATGGCTACTGAACCAATGCTACCACTTTTTGACGCCGTAGAACAAAGGGCGACGTATACTGTTAGACAACTAGAAAAAATAGCGGACATCGTGCTATCGTCTACGGGCTTTAACGATAAAAACGTAGATGTAGTTAAGGTGGCTAATTTGCTCGGCTACTCCGTTTTTCAAGCCGATTTAGGCGGTAGCGTCGCGGGCATGGTAGAAAAAAACTCAAGCGAAGCTAAGATTTTTATTAACGAAAACGAGCTCCCCGAGCGTCAAAGATTTACCATAGCCCACGAGATAGGTCACATCTTACTACATCACAACGGCGGGCAAGATATTGATTTTACCGACTACAGAAACAACGATCGATACGACAAGAAAGAATTCGAGGCCGATAATTTCGCGGCCGCCCTGCTTATGCCTAAGGCTAGAAGCCTTGAAGTTTGGGGGCTTACGGGCGATGTCGACGATTTCGCTAGAGCGATGAAAGTCTCAAGGAAAGCCGCAGCCATTAGGCTTATAAATTTAGGGCTCATATGAGCCTTGAAAGCTCGGTAAGGCTCGCTATCGACGAGCAAATACCGCCCGAAGAAGACGTACCGCGGGAGAAAAAGCCCAAGTCCCCCGATGCCCCCAAAGAGATAGACACCGACAAACCTCTTATAAAAAATATCGACGATAAAGACAAATTTGAGTGGATAGAGCTTAGGACGAAATACGCCAATAAAATTTACTGGCTTTTGCTCGCCGAAATAGTCTTTCTCGGAGTTATCGTTTTTTTAGACGGCTTTAACGTATGGGGATTTAAAATCAAAGAATGGCTTCTAGGCTCGGTATTTTGCGGCACCTTAACGCATACGTTTTTACTTGTGAAAACTATCGTCAAAAATCTATTTACCAGATAATGAAAGGAAAATAATATGACCGCAGAGGAAAACATCGTTAAGCGTGTGTGTAAAGAGCTAGGCATCACGCAAAGGGAGCTGGCGGATAGGATAGGAATGAGTGCGGATAGCTTAAATAATGCAGTCAATCAAAATAAAATTAGTAAAATGGCTGAAACTGCCATAAATTTAGTTTTAGAGGTTGAAACCCTAAAAAAAGAACTATCAAAATACGAAAATCTAAAAAGTGCCCTAAAAGACGCGGTTTCATAACAGGGGAAAATTTCCCCTGTTAGTTTTAATTGTTGGAAATTCCCTAATTAAAAATTTTGAGTATCTATTTTTTAGTGCTTGTAATTTAATGGGGAGAAATCCTCCCTATTAAAAAGTCTAATAAAAAATTATGCCTTTTTATAGAAAATCAAATATATTATTAGATTAACTATTGACAAAGTTAATAATATATAGTATAATTTCCGCATAAATCTAATAAAACATTAGATTTTGTTCTTTTAGGCGGAATTGTTAAATTTAGATTGGTTTGCTAAAATACGAAAAAGGTTAAGTATGATAGAGTTATTTAAAAATATCGGCTTAGGTATTTTTGTAAATGGTGCGTTTGCTTGGCAGTTTGGCGAAGCAACAACAAAAGGACTTCTTGCGATAATCGAAGGAGTAACTATAATGGCGATAGCCATTTATCTTGAAAGAAAGGCAAACAAATGACAAATCAAGATATTATGCTGATAGCAGGAGCGATAATCATTCTTTTTTTAGGTGCAAAAGCTATCAAAGAATACAAAAAAGAAAGACTTCAGCACTAATCTAAACTAACAATTCCCCTAATTTGCAAAATCAAACAAGGGGAATTTATGCAAAACATCACTTTAAACACGCTTTTTACTACCGAGCAAGTTGCCAAAAGTTACGGCATTTCGCAAGATACCATCAAGAAACATAAGCAAGAGCATTTTGAAGAATTAATCGAAAATATCCATTTTGTAACTCACAAAAACGATCGCAACCGCCCAATCGTAAAATGGACTTTAAAAGGTATCGTTGTCTTAGGCTTTTTTATTCGCTCAAAAGAGGCTAAAAATTTCCGCATTTGGGCGAGCAATCAGCTAGAGCGTGAGCTACTAAAACAGGCGCAAGACTACAAAGAAGCTAGAGCGCGCAACCTAGAACTAGTCGATAAGGTAAATTCCCTCGAGGCTTGCGCTATCAAAGACGCTAAAGACCGCCAAAATCAAATCAACGGCTACAAATCCCAAATTTCTCAATACAACGCCGTTATCGCTAGTTTAAAAAACGAGCTAGCCGAATTTAAACCTAAAAACGGCGAACCTAGATATGAAACCTTAAAAACACTACTAGAACACGCGAGGAAAGAGCGGGATTTTTACAGAAAGAAGAGCATAAAACTAGAGAATGAAAAAAGGGATAAGGAATTGAGGACATTTAGAGCGTTGCAGCAGACGAAAGAACAACTAGAACACGTCTATACGGCAATAGGCGCGGTCGAAGCATACGTGGCGAACGACGACCGCTTTTTTATGGAACAAAATGAAATTTTGAAAGGATAACAAATGAACCAAATACAACCAAGAGAGCAACAAGCGAGAGCTTTAGTAGGCTCAAAAATGAACCAAATCTCAACCATAGTTGGCAACGATAAGGCTAAGGCTTCAATTTTTGCTAGTGCTATCGCGAATATGGCGAACGATTATGGGCTAAAGAATTGTAGCGTTGAAAGCATAGTAAATACGGCCATGCAGATAGTCCAAATAGGACTAAACCCAAATAAGCTTTTCGGTCAAGCTTATGTAGTACCTTTTAAACTAAAAAATGGTGGTGAAACCGCTCAACTACAAATAGGCTACAAAGGGCTTATTAGTTTAGGTATGAAAAACGGCTGGAAATTTAGAGCAGTAGCCGTTTATGATTGTGATGATTTTAGCCTAGAGTTTAATGGGCTTGATGACAAGATACACTTTGCACCAAATTATGACGAACGAAGCGACGATGACGGCGACTGGGTATTTAGCCATTTGGTGGGTGTGATCGTATATGCAAAAGACAGCAACGATAATGTTTTCAGTGAGTTTGTCAGTAAGAAAAAGCTCGAGAAATTACGCTTAAAAAGTCAAAACCAAAGCAAAAAAGACAAATTAGAATACATTTGGCTAGACTGGGCGGAGGAAATGTATAAAGCTAAAGCTCTGAAATACGTTGCTTCACGCTTACCGATAAATGATCGCCTAGCCGAAGCTGTAAGCGCGGAGGATGAGCCTATCACAAAACAAGAAGCCAGCCAAGCACCAAAAGCTGGACTAAACGAGCTTTTGAGTAGTACGGAAAAACCAAACAGCTCAGTTGGTGCAAAAATTCACAAACCGAATACATCGAAGCCGCGCCCCTTGAAGTTGAAATCGCAACTGTAAAAGAAAATTTGACAGTTGAACCAATGCCCCTCGACCTACTACAAAGCGAGCTAGTAAAACGAGGCGCTAGTGAAATAGAGGCTGAAAATTTAGTTGAGAGGCTAAGTATCGACGAGGCTACTGCCTATCTAAATGGCCCAAGTAGCATAGACAATTTAATAGAAAATTTAAAGGATAACTAATGAATGTAGGCTATTTTAAAAATCAAACTTTCAAAGCTCAAGACGGCAAGGAAATAAAATTTATAGGGGGCATTTGGAACGCAGTAAGCAACGACGGAAAAACAAATTATTTTAGGGGGCATATAGAAACGCCTCTAGTAGCTGGCGGACGTGTTTATCTAGCATTATTTAGCCCAAAAGAGCCTAACGGACTAATGTTTGAAGCCACATGGAGCGCACCAAAAAGAAATAATAGCTCCCACACGCCACAAGCTAGCGAGAGTGCAAGCGATGAAATAGATGTGAGCCAATATTGCGATAGCGATGAAATACCATTTTAAGTCGTAAGGTCTTTTGAATTTGGCTTTTTGTAAAATCAAATCCAAAAATACAAGGGCTAGCACGTGGATAAATTTGATAAGTGGAACGAGGTTAAAAAAGAGCTAGAGCAAAAAACTGGAACTGGCGTTGCTAATGGCGAGGTATATTGGTTAAGCGTAGGGCAAAATTTAGGCAGTGAAACTTATGGCAAAGGGGCGGATTTTAAACGCCCAGTGCTTGTTTTAAATAAGGTCTATATAAAAAACTACATAAACGCCTTTATCGGTGTGCCACTTAGCTCAAAAGCTTCTCAAAAATCAGGATGCTTATATCATAAATTTACCGATAAACAAGGTATAAAACAAGTCGCACTACTAGCCCAAATAAGGCTATTTGATACAAAAAGAGTGATAAGCAACGCAAATATTTCAGTGTTAAAAGCTGATTTTGAGAAGATAAAAATCAAGGTGAAAGATAAGATTATAAGATAGTATCCCGGCACTAAGACCGGGGACCCGAGCCTTGCAAAGCAAGGGGGCAATAATCCTTTCGTTTTGAAAGTGGTCTAAGCTCAATCAAGCCTACAACACTTTTAAATTGTTTAATTGTAGTCTAATAAATTTAAAAAGGAATAAAATGAGTGAAAATTTAATAAAACAAACCTGCAAAGAGCTAAATTTAACTTACAAGCAACTTGGCGAGGCGATAGGGTATGGTGAAGAAGCCGTAAGTAAAGCCGCTAGAACAGGCAATATTTCAGCAACGATGAATAAAGCTTTATTGCTTTATCTTGAGAATTTAGAGCTAAAAAACAAGTTAAAAACTCTTGATACTCTCTCTATTATCATAAAAGAACTTTCAAAATAGGCGTATATTTTACGCTTATTTTATCCATAAACACAAATAAAATACTTAAAACTATTGACAAGTAACGTATAATTTTTGTATAATGCTTCTATCAAAACGGATTAAATACGTTTTGAAATAAATCAAAGGAGCATCATATGACAAGATTGTTGCAACTTCTGTGTCTGATTTTGCAAATCCTTTATTAGATTTTGCGAATTTTTGGGTGGATTTAATCCACTCCCCAAAAGTGGACAAAGAAAATCTTTAATCTGATGCCTTTTGACATTATACCCTAAGGAGCAAAAATGTCAGTAGATTTTACCGATGTCATAATGGTTGTAGCCTTTTTCGCTACTTGCATTTGGATATTTCTTACAAGGGGGCAAAAATGAAAGTCCCCTACTAAACAGAAATTTGCCGAGTATTTAAAAGCTTACAAGATAGAGCCAAGCGATAGCAACGAAGAAGTAAGCTACAAGGTGCTTGACTGCGCTTATGATCTATTCTGCGCCTTGGAAGCGTTAGCAAAAAATCATAATGCGATGAGAGCCAAAATTTTAAATGCAATGCAACCAGATAAAAAGGATATAAAATGAATTTAGAAATTTTTAAAAACGAAAATTTCGAGGTTAGAGTTGCGGTTGATGAAAACAATGAACCGCTTTTTTGTTTGAGCGACGTTTGTAAGATTTTGGAACTTACTAACGCAAGTGTAGTTAAAAGTGCGATTATATCGGAGTTTGATGATGACCTAAGTTTAACTTACCCCATCTTTGATAGTTTAGGCAGGGAGCAAAATGCGACTTTTATCACCGAGCCACAACTTTACTTCGTGCTTATGCGTAGCGATAAACCGAACGCAAAGCCGTTTAGAATGTTTGTCAATAAAGAGGTATTGCCTAGCATTAGAAAAACGGGAAGCTATACGTAAAAACCACTTAACTCTATCGACTACCTGCAAATGCAATTAAATTTAATGAAAGAGCAGGATAGAAAGATACACGAGCTAGAAGACAAGACAGACGAAATTCACAAAGAGCAGTTAAAAGCAAAGCACAACATAAACCGCCTTTTAAGCAACGATAGGTATATGACGATAATTGCGTTTATGAATTTATACGCTATTAGCCAAAAGGGGCATCACATCCCAAGCTTAGGCAAAAAGGCTAAAAAGCTAAGCATCGAGCAGGGCGCTTTTATGGGTGCGGTTATCGACCCAAGATATGGCAGGGTAAATACTTATGATGTTGAGATATTAAAGCAGCTATTTAATATCGATGAGCTAAAGGCAGTGTGATGACTTACGGCGAAGCGATTATGAGCGCAAAAGATAAGATGAAGCTAGTAAAAGGCACGTTTAAGATAGGCGTGCCACTGCCACAGCGGCTAAACTTTGAAAGTGCGATGAAATACTACTGCGAAAAACTAGATCGCTACTGGCTTAGCAAAATCGAGCTAAGCCCATCCTCTAAATTTTCAAAGCAAGAGGTGCTACAAATATTAAAAGGCAAAAATCTAAACGGGGCGAGCGATGACAACTAGAGGGAAAACCTAGATAACGCAAGAGAAGCAGAGGATAGCCAAACACTGGCTTATTTTTATATTGAGAATATTTGAAAGGATTGATAATGTTTTGGCGAAAAACGGAAAAAGAGAGATTAATAGGGCTTTTGGAGTGGTTTTTAAGCCATGATTGGCAATTTACCACAAGAGATTATAGAAAATTAAAACAATTAAATACATCACTTTTAAGATTTGATATAGACCCAGTATGGGTAAATTTTTCTATCTATGACTGGTTTTATCTAAAAAGTGCTGAGAGAGAAAGGCTGCTTGAAGCATATAAAACATTAAAGGATAGTAAATGAGAGAGATTAAATTTAGAGCGTGGGATAAAGAGCTAGAGAAGATGCACTATGACATAGAGTATATTTATGATGATGTAGGGACAAGTTGCGCCTCTTTTGGAGATATACTAGAGGATACTGAACGTTTTAATGTTGTGCAATACACTGGCTTAAAAGACCAAAATGGCAAAGAAATTTACGAGGGCGATATAGTGAAATTTTACCCGCAGTCTCCTCGTAGTGAAGAATTACCTAATCCACGATATGGTGAAATGGGTAAAATATTTTTTGACATAGGAAGTTTTGCAGTTAGACCTATTGATAGAAAACGAGAAGGGATACATTTTTTTCTAAACGAACTTGGTGAGTGGGTTGTAGTTGGCAACATCTATGAGAATAAGGAGCTATTAGATGAGTAGCCCAGAAAGAGAAAAGCATTTAGCTGCCCTTGCAAATTTAGAGGCGTTTTGCGAGGCACACAATGAAAAGATAAATTTAGTCGAGCAAATACAAGGTTTGCTCTTTAAATGCGACGTCCGCTATTTACGGAACGCTTTGCGAGATTTGAAAGATTATATCAAGGATAAGAAATGAGCGAGATAGCAGCCCTAAGTGAAGCGGTCGGCTTTATCCCATCTAAATACGCAAGGGAAATTTTAAACATTTCAAAGCCGACCCTAAAAAAACTCATCGACGCTGGTATAATCAAGGCTAATAAAATAAACCAGCGTGTTATCTACTGCGACTTAGCCTCAATAAAAGAATATATGTCAGGACAAAGGGCGTAAATAAACCCTTGCCACCAAAACATAAGCTCTTTACGCTCTTTTAAATTCTTTGCGTGGTTATATGCGTCTTTTACCTTGTTTGTTTCAATGTGTGCTAGGCAAAGCTCAATAATATCACTGCTTTGTTTATGCTCTGCCCTCTTTTCGTGGCAAATGGTGCTAAATGTAGCCCTAAAGCCGTGTGGGGTTATTTCCTCGTTTGAGTAACCCATATTTCTAAGGGAGCAGCGACACGCATTATCACTAATAGGTCTAGTTAAACTTCTTACGCTTGGGAATAGATATTCACTTTTAAAAGCGCCTCTATACGATTGCAAGAATTTGCAAAGTTCGTCAGACAAAAAAACAACGTGCGGGCGCTTCATTTTCATTTGCTCGGCTGGGATGCGCCAAAGCCCATTATCTAGGTCAAACTCCGACCATTTAGCCGACCTTGCATTGAGTGGGCGTACGGCAGTCATTATGCTAAGCACTAAGCACGCCTTAACCCTAATATCGCCGCTGTAATAGATTATATTATTTAGTAGTTGTGTTAGCGCCTGCTCGTCTGTTATAGCGGCGTAGTGTTTTGTTTCAGGGGCTTTAAAAAGTGCTTTCTTATCAATATCTAAGATTATATTATGTTCTACATATTCTTTCAATACGGCGTATTTGTAAAGCTCTTTTATCGCTCCTAGCGCCTTACTAAATGCTATATATTTTTTCTCAAACTCCAAAAACTCTAACGCCGAAACAATATCACGTCTACTTATTTTCTTAATATCCATATCGCCAAATTTAGGCAAAAAAAATCTATCAAAGAAGCTTTTTATTGTTTTTTGTTGTTTTGCCAAAACCTGCTTTTGCTTCCTCATAAACCATTCGTGAAATATATCTTTAAATCTTTTTCCCTCGCCCGTATTATTCTTTTTAGGGTCTATACCTTTGCTTATCTGCTCTTTTAGCTCCAGTTTTAGTGCTCGAGCTTCCTTTAGGCTCATTATCGGATACTGCCCCAAAGTTATTCTTGCCATTTTGTTGGTCGCAGGGCTTTTATACTCTAAAATAAAAGATTTTTTGCCATTAGGGCGTATCTCTATTAGCATATTCTCGCCGTCACTAATAAAATATTTATTCTCTTTAGGCTTTAGCGATTTCAAAAGGGTGTCATTTACTTGTGGGCTTGTCTTTGGCATAGTTTTTACTGACCTATTTTTTGAGATTTTGCGGATTATAACATTAGTCAGTAAAAAAGTCAGTTAAAAAATATTTCGCTATCTTTTTATAACTTTTTACTTATTTTTACAACTTTTTGTCTATTTTTAGGATAATTAGCTGGTTTTTGCTAATGTATTTTTTACAACTTTTTACTTATTTTTCTAAGTTATGGTGTCCCCAGCGAGGTTCGAACTCACGACCTCAGAATTAGGAATTCTGCGCTCTATCCAGCTGAGCTATGAGGACAAATTTGCAAGTTGGTTTATTTTTTAGCCGAGCAGCTAAATTTAAAGGGCAGATCGCTCTGCCCTATTTTGGTTAATTAGCCATTTCTCTTTTTAATAATCTCTTCACTTACATTTTTAGGAACTTCTTCGTAGTGATCAAATTCCATAGAGTAAGTCGCACGACCTTGAGTCATTGAGCGAAGATCTGTTGAGTAGCCAAACATTTGAGCTAGCGGACAATAAGCTGCAATGATTTTTACACCATTTCTATCATCCATTGAATTTACTTGACCACGGCGCTTATTAAGGTCACCGATAACATCACCCATATACTCTTCTGGAGTCTCGACTTCAACTTTCATCATAGGCTCAAGGATAACCGCACCTGCTTTTCTAGCGCCCTCTTTAAAGCCCATTGAAGCAGCAAGTTTAAATGCCATTTCAGATGAGTCAACTTCGTGGTAACTACCATCAAATAGTGTAACTTTAACATCTTCAACTGGATATCCAGCAAGAACACCGCTTTGAAGCGCTTCTTTACAACCTTTTTCAACAGCTGGGATGTACTCTTTTGGAACAACACCACCTTTGATATCGTTAACAAATTCAAATCCGCTAGCAGCTGGAAGTGGCTCGATGCGTAAGAATACGTGACCATATTGACCACGACCACCTGATTGTTTAGCATACTTATACTCTTGCTCAACTGCCTTACGGATAGTTTCGCGGTAAGCAACTTGTGGCTGACCAACTTCAGCATCAACTTTAAATTCACGAAGCATACGATCAACAATGATCTCTAGGTGAAGCTCACCCATACCACTAATGATAGTTTGTCCGCTCTCTTCATCAGTGCTAACTCTAAAGCTTGGATCTTCTTGAGCTAGTTTTTGAAGAGCTATCGCCATCTTCTCTTGATCTGCTTTTGTTTTTGGCTCAACTGCAACGCTAATAACTGGCTCTGGGAAGTCCATTCTCTCAAGGATAACTTTATCTTTTTCACTTGCAAGAGTATCGCCAGTTAGGGTACTTTTTAGGCCAACAACAGCGCCGATTTCACCAGCAAAAAGCTCTGTAATCTCTTCACGTTTATTTGAGTGCATTTTTAGCAAGCGGCCGATTCTCTCTTTGCAGTCTTGAACTGTGTTGTAAGCATAGCTACCACTTTCAAGGCTTCCTCTATAAACACGGATAAATGTTAGCTGTCCAACAAATGGGTCAGTCATAATCTTAAACGCAAGAGCAGCAAATTCGCCATCATCTGTACTTTCAACAGTCACTTCAGTGCCATCTTCATAAACACCATTTATCGCTGCGATCTCATCTGGAGCTGGTAAATAATCAACTACCGCATCAAGTAGAGGTTGGATACCTTTGTTCTTAAACGCAGTTCCGCAAAGCATAGGCGTGATAGTCATTCTTAAGCAGCCTGCTTTTATACCTTTTTTGATCTCTTCTTCAGTTAGCTCTTCGCCTGCAAAGAATTTCTCCATCAAACTATCGTCTGTCTCAGAAACAGCTTCGATTAGTTTTGCGCGGTATTCTTCAGCTTTATCTTTAACTTCAGCTGGAATTTCTTCTTCTACATAGTCAGTTGGCTTTTTCTCGTCATTCCAAACGTATGCTTTCATTCTCACAAGATCAACCACACCTTTAAAGTTATCCTCTGCGCCGATTGGAATTTGGATAGGCACTGGATTTGCTTTTAATCTTTCTCTGATCTGCTCTTCAACTCTAAAGAAATTTGCACCAATTCTGTCCATTTTATTAACAAAAACAATTCTTGGTACGTGATATTTATTTGCTTGTCTCCAAACAGTTTCAGACTGTGGCTGAACACCACCAACAGAACAAAATACCGCAACAGCGCCGTCAAGAACACGCATAGAACGCTCAACTTCAATAGTAAAGTCAACGTGTCCCGGAGTGTCGATTAGGTTTACTTGGTAGCCCTTCCAAAACGCTGTAGTTGCAGCTGATGTAATAGTAATACCACGCTCTTTTTCTTGCTCCATCCAGTCCATAGTAGCAGCGCCATCATGAACCTCACCTATCTTATGGCTCATACCAGTGAAGAACAAAATTCTCTCACTAGTGGTTGTCTTTCCAGCATCAATGTGAGCCGCAATACCGATATTTCTTACCTTATGTAAAGGCGTTTTTCTCTCTGCCATGCTAATTCTTTCTTACCAGCGGTAGTGAGCAAATGCTTTATTAGCCTCTGCCATCTTGTAAGTATCTTCCTTCTTCTTGAAAGATGCACCTTTTGAATTTGCCGCATCTAAAAGCTCATTTGCTAGTTTATCAACCATTGTTCTTTCGCTTCTTTTTCTAGCAAAAGTTATAAGCCAGCGGATAGCAAGAGCTTGTTGGCGAGCTGGGCGAACCTCAACTGGTACTTGATAAGTAGCACCACCAACACGGCGTGATTTAACTTCTAAAATAGGTTTTACATTTTCGATAGCGTCGTTAAAAACGTCGATGCCTTTAACCTCAGCATTTTTCTTTTCGATAGCTTTAATAGCACCATACATTATCTCTGTAGCGACGCTTTTTTTGCCATCATACATAAGAGAATTAATAAATTTAGTGATTATTTTATTTCCGTAAATCGGATCAGGTAAAACTTCCCTTACAGGAGCTTTTCTTCTTCTCATTTTGATTTTTCCTTCAAATTTTTATGAAATTTTACTCAAACGTTTGCAAATTTAAGCAACGTCTGCGAACCTAATTTTTTACTTTTTTGGAGCAGCAGCGCCAGCTTTAGGGCGTTTTGCACCATATTTAGAACGAGAAACTGTTCTTTTTGCAACACCAGCAGTATCAAGTGCACCACGAACGATGTGATATTTAACACCTGGTAAGTCTTTAACCCTACCGCCGCGAACTAAAACGATACTGTGTTCTTGTAGGTTGTGACCTTCACCGCCGATATAGCTGATGACTTCAAAACCGCTTGTAAGCCTAACTTTGGCAACTTTCCTCAAAGCTGAGTTTGGTTTTTTAGGAGTTGTAGTATAAACCCTAGTGCAAACTCCTCTTCTTTGAGGGCACTCTTTTAACGCTGGAGATTTTGACTTAACAGTCACTTTCTTGCGTTCATTTCTGACCAATTGATTTATGGTTGGCACAATAATTCCTTTCAACTAAATTTATTAAAAAAACCTAATTTTATTTAAAAAAAGCTTAAATAACGGTTAATAAGTTAGTTTTATTCATAAGTTCCTTTTTTTATAAAACCACTGTCGTCTTTTAAAATTTCACCCTTTGCAACGACAAATTTAATCTCAAATTTCTCATTGATTAGCAAAATATCTGCATCGAAATTTTCTTTTATCTCGCCTTTTTTGTTTTGCAAGGCCACGCTTTTTGCCACGTTTGTCGTAAAATATGGCAACGCCTCCTCGATGCTAAAGCCATCTTTTACAAAATTTATAAACTCTTCATATAGGCTTTTTACGCTAGCGATGCCAATTTTTAGTAAATTTCCATCGCTATCATAGCTAGAGTAGCTACCAAAGCCGTCCGAGCTTATCGTGAGCTTGTTTGTTGGTAAATTCTCTTTTTTGATGCGCTTTACAGCCTCAAGTGGCGTAAGTCCTGGCATGCAAGTAAAGTCGATATAACCGCCATCTTTTATAAATTTAAGGCTTTGTTTAAAAAGCTCCTCGTTTCTATTTACGTGCGTTGGCTGAAATAGCGTGATCGGCATGTCGTACTCATTTAGCACTTCATAGATCAAATTTAAACCCTTCTTGCCATCACCCATGTGAAGTGTGGTGTGGCCTGACTTCGAGCTGATCATGCCAGCCACCCTGCCGGCTGAAACGATGTGAGCTAGCTCATCTTTACTAACGCTTGATGAGCGGTGATCGCTTATGGCTAGCTTGGTTCCGATTATGGGATCAACAAAAACAATATCTTTTTCGATTTCACCAGTTATGGTTGGCGTCTTAGAGCTATATGCGCCCGTGTGAGCATAGCATGTGATGCCCTCGTCGTTTAATGCGTGAGCTTTTGCGACTAAATTTTCAACGCTTCTTGTCGTGCTGTCAGTTCCAAGTAGGCCAACTGCTGTCGTTATGCCAGCTTCTATTAAATTTGAAAGCATGATCTCAGGCACCCTAGTCTTAAAGCCGCCTTCACCGCCACCTCCAGTGATATGCACGTGCTTATCAATAAGGCCTGGTATGGCTACTAAATTTAAAGCATCGATCACCTTTACGTTTGGTAAATTTGGCTCTATATTTTCAGCTATGCAGACGATCTTGCCATTACATATAAATATATCTTTTTTGCCAAGAAATTTTGGCGAGTAAATTTTGGCATTTTTTATAAGTATCATTTGGCATCCTTGTTTATCTTAGCTATGCCGATGCCAGTAAGAGCTAAAATGATAGCAAAGACAACGCCCATGTAGTTCAGTATCGCCCATGGCAAATAATCTACCGTTGGCACGCCAAGTGTAGCTGTCATATATGCGCCTGCTGCTGACCAAGGGATGAGTGGGACGATCACGGTGCCAGAGTCTTCAAGCGTTCTTGATAGGTTTTTGGCTGCTAAATTTTTCTCTTTATAAAAGTCTTTAAACATCTCGCCAGGGATAAGGATAGAAAGATATGAGCTACCTGTGACAAATGCGACAGTTAGGCATGATCCGATAGTCGAAATGATGACGCCTGCTGCTGATTTGACCTTTGCCATGATGGTGTGAAGCACCTTTGTAAGCATGCCAGTTTTTGAGATGATACCAGCAAAGCCCATAGCGCAGATGACTAGGATGGTGGTTGAATTTACCGAGCTCACGCCACCTCTGTTTAGAAGCTTCGTGATATCTTTTGAAAACTCCATATTAATGCCGCTCATCGTGACGTTAAAGCCAGTCATCACTGAGATAAAGCCATTTTTAAAGCTAAAATCTTGAACGATCACACCAAGAAGCACTGAAAATAGAGATGCGATGATCATTACTGGGATGGTTGGCCACTTTAGCACCGAGCCAGCCAAGACAAAAAGCACAGGCAAAAGTAAGATGATGTTCCAGTGAAAAATTTTATCAAGCTGACCTTGAAGCGCCAAAACCGACTCTGAAACATTTGCACCACTGCTTGCCGCCTCGCTACCAAAGAATAGATAAGCTGCTATCGCAACGATAGTTGCTGGGATAGTCGTATAAAACATATGTCTGATGTGCTCATAAAGCTCTGAGCCAGCTGCTATCGGAGCTAGGTTTGTCGTGTCTGAGAGTGGAGAGAGCTTATCGCCAAAGTATGCTCCTGCGACTACCGCACCAGCAGTTGCTGCTAAATTTACATCAAGACCTTGAGCTATGCCCATGATAGCGACGCCAACTGTGCCAGCAGAACCCCAAGATGTGCCAGTTACGGTTGATATGATAGCTGCGATGACAAAAGCTGTTAGGACTAGATACTGCGGGCTTATAAGATCCACGCCATAGTAGATGATCATAGGGATGGTGCCTGAAAATACCCATGAGCCAATAAGCAGACCAACTGCCCAAAGTATCATAAGTGCTGGCAATGAGCTTGAAATTTTCTCTATCACCCCTTCTTGAAGCTCGCTCCAGCTATATCCTAGCCTCCAAGCGATGCCACCAGCCACAAGGGCTGCTATCAAAATGATCGGCTCAACCTTTAGCTTCATATAACCAACGCCAAGCGCAAGACCTACGATCATAACCAAGATAGGCGTAAGGGCTAGCAGAAACGAAGGCTCTTTTTTTATAGAGTTCATCATGTGTCCTTTAAATTTGAGATATTTTTTAATTTAAAGGCTACAAACTTAAATTGTTATAAAAAAATAAAATAAAATTAAAATTTAAATAAAATGTGTGAAAATTTAGCACATCTGATATGTGCTAAATTTAGATCAGTCTTGCTTGATAGCGTATTTGCCGCTGCCAGTCGAGATGATACAAAGTGACATAGCGATATAAAGATATATAAGCTCTGCTTTAAAGCCATTTACATTAGTTAGCTCAAGTAAATTTGACAAGCCAAAATACGAATACAAAATGACAAGACTTGAGCCAAAAACTAGGAGCGCGCCAAGCCTTGAGTAAAAACCAACGGCGATCATTATAGGGGCTAAAACCTCACTAAAATAGGCAAAATACGCCAGAAAACTAGGTAGTCCAGCATCAACTAAAATGCTCTTTACGCCGCCAACTCCGTGTAAAATTTTGCCAAAGCCGTGCATAAAAAGGCAAATTCCAAGACCTAAGCGCAGAAATAAAAGTCCAAGATCGACATTTTTCATAATATCTCCGTTACATATTTTTAGTTATGGATTTTATTTAATATTGATTAATGGCTTGTAAATTTTGAAATTTTGTAAATTTAAGTGGGTAAATTTATAAGAGGATTAAGCCCCAAATGCGGGGCTTAATATATTAGTTTTCTTTGATTTTTATCTTTTTATCTTTATAAAAACCAGTACCAACTGGGATCATACGTCCAAGGATGACGTTCTCTTTTAGATCTTCAAGATAGTCAAATTTAGCAGCGATTGAGGCTTCTGTTAAGACCTTAGTTGTCTCTTGGAATGACGCAGCAGAGATCACACTATCACTTCCGATAGCCGCTCTTGTAACACCAAGAAGGATCGGCTCAGCGATAGCTGGCTCGCCACCCATCTTCATAATGCGCTCGTTCTCTTCTTTAAATTTGTTTCTTGAAACCATGTCGCCAACGATGAAATTTGTATTTCCGCTATCGACGATTTTGACTTGGCGAAGCATTTGAGAGACGATGATCTCGATGTGCTTATCAGCGATCGCAACACCTTGGCGACGATAAACTTGCTGAATTTCACTGATCAAATAGTAGTGAAGTGCCTTTTCGCCAAGAATTCTTAAGATATCATGGCTTGAGATAAGTCCGTCTGTTAGTTTCTCACCAGCGTGAACAAATTCGCCGTCTCTTACTTGGATCTGGCGGCTCTTCTCGATCAAGTACTCAGCTGTCGTGCCATCTTCTGCTTGGATGATGATGCGCTCTTTTGAGCGAAGTGGCTTGTCAAATCTAACAACACCGTCGATCTCTGCAACGATAGCTGTATTTTTAGGGCGTCTTGCTTCAAATAGCTCACTAACTCTTGGAAGACCACCGGTGATATCTTTTGACTTAGCAACAGCTTTTGGAGTCTTAGCCAAAATGTCAGCCTGAGCTACTTCATCACCACTTGAAACAAAGATCGCAGTTTTTGGATCAAGCGGATACTTGATCAAATGTCCGCTCTTTGTAGTGATAATGATCGCTGGTTTTACGCCACTTGGCAAATACTCGTTGATAACAAGACGTCTTTGACCAGTTGCCTCGTCAGCTTGTTCGGTCGCACTATATCCTGGCTCGACATCTTCAAAGCTAACCACACCAGCCTCTTCTGCGATAGTTGGAGTTGAGTATGGATCCCACTCAGCGATTATTAGCTTGTCATCTTTTTCAGGTAGTGAGACCACTGTCGCTCTTTCTACCGCATCATTGTCTGATACTTGAATGATAGAATTTCTTGGGATATAGTGGCGAACCGCCTCACGTCCATCCTTGTCAGAAACAACAACAAAGAAGCCTTTTTCAGTTACTTTGTGACCTTTTTTGATGTCTTTTAGTCTATCAAGGAAGTCACCTTTTAGTATGAAAAATTTAACCACACCATTTGCATCTGCTGTGATCTTTCTAGTTACTGGATCGCCATCTGAAATTTTAAGCTCACTAGCATAAGGGATACGATTTGGAATGTTCCAGCCCTCTTTTATAATCTCGACGATACTTTCGTTTTCTTTTACTTTGTCGCCATTTGCATAAGGGATATACATCTTGCCTTCGATCTTGCCGCTAACGCCAGCTAGTTCGTTTGGTTTAGCAAGGTCGTTTCTTCTGATGGTATATTTGATCTCTTCTTTTTTGCCCTTGATTACGATATTTACATCTTCGTG
This sequence comes from Campylobacter concisus UNSWCS, assembly GCF_000466685.1. GTDB lineage: Bacteria > Campylobacterota > Campylobacteria > Campylobacterales > Campylobacteraceae > Campylobacter_A > Campylobacter_A concisus_A. Next base: position 29,354 of record NZ_ANNG01000039.1, on the reverse strand, counting down.
AGCATATTCGATCTCGATTTTACCATCGATTGTTGATTTTATCTTTGGCTCAACAAGTAACACAGCTGCACTTCTTCTGTTTGCAACGATTTTCTTGCCGTTGTTCTCGTATGTGCTAAGGTTGTAATACCTAATAAAGCCCTCTTTTTGAGCGATGACTTGACGATCTTGCTGCTCAGTAGAAGCCGTACCACCGATGTGGAATGTTCTTAGCGTTAGCTGAGTACCTGGCTCACCGATTGATTGGGCTGAGATGATACCGACAGCCTCGCCTGGTTTTACAAGTTTGCCCTCACCCAAATTTAATCCATAACATTTTGCACAAACGCCTTTTGGCGCCTTGCACGTGATAGGTGTTCTAATGCTTACTGATTTTATGCCAGCTTCTGTTATTGCCTTAGCCTTCTCTTCATCAAGTAAAGTGCCTTCACTAAATAAAATTTCATTTGTTATAGGATCGATCACATCATCTGCTAAAACACGGCCCAAGACTCTCTCTTCAAGGCTTTCGATTAGCTCACCACTCTCTGTGATATCTGTGATCTCAACGCCCTCGTGCGTACCGCAGTCGTGCATCGTGACTTTAACGTTTTGAGCAACGTCGATTAGCTTTCTTGTTAAGTAACCAGCGTTGGCAGTTTTTAGCGCGGTATCTGCAAGACCCTTTCTAGCTCCGTGGGTTGAGTTGAAGTACTCCATTATGTTTAGACCTTCACGGAAGTTTGAAATGATCGGTGTTTCGATGATCGAGCCGTCTGGTTTTGCCATAAGACCACGCATACCAGCTAGCTGGCGAATTTGCGCTGCACTACCTCTCGCACCAGAGTCAGCCATCATATAAATTGAGTTAAATCCGCCCTTGTCACTTTGGATAAGCTTCATCATCTCACTTGCAACGCTATTATTTGTATCTGTCCAGATATCGATGATCTTGTTGTATCTCTCACTATCTGTTAAAAGACCAGCGCCATATTGCTTTTGAATTTCACGAACTTTTTTCTTAGCTTCGTCGATATATTTTTGCTTGCTGTCTGGCACGATGATATCTGCGATAGAGATAGAAATTCCCGCTTTTGTAGCATACCTAAAGCCTAAATTTTTAAGCTTATCAAGGAAGTCAGCCGTTACTTCAAGGCCGCCATTTCTATAAACATAATCAACCAAATTCGCAATGTCTTTTTTCTTCATGATCTTATTCCACATATTTTCAGGGACAAAATCAGGAAGTATCGCTCTTAGGATCAAGCGACCAGCAGTTGTAAAGATGATCTTGTTATCAACCATTGTCTTAATTTTAGCGTGAAGACCAAGAGTGTTAGCCTCTTCAGCGATCATTACTTCATCAACGCTTGAGAAAATTTTGTTTGCACCTTTTTCATCGTTTCTCTCTAGGCTTAAATAATAAATTCCTAAAACCATATCTTGTGAAGGGACTGTGATAGCCTTACCACTTGCAGGAAGTAAGATGTTCATTGAGCTAAGCATCAAAATTTTGCACTCAGCGATAGCCTCTTGAGATAGTGGCACGTGAACAGCCATTTGGTCACCGTCGAAGTCAGCGTTGAAAGCCGCACAAACTAGTGGGTGAAGCTGGATAGCCTTGCCCTCAACAAGCACTGGGTGAAACGCCTGGATAGAAAGCTTGTGAAGTGTCGGAGCACGGTTTAGCATGACTGGATAGTCTTTAACGACCTCTTCTAAGCACTCCCAAACCTCATTTGTCTTATCTTCTATCATCTTTTTAGCTTGCTTAACGGTTGTCGCATAGCCTTTTTCTTCAAGGCGAGCAAGCAAATGTGGCTTAAATAGCTCTAAAGCCATCTTCTTTGGAAGACCGCACTGATCCATTTTTAGCTTTGGACCAACGACGATAACAGAACGTCCAGAGAAATCAACACGCTTACCTAACAAATTCTGACGGAAGCGGCCTTGCTTACCTTTGATGATCTCACTTAGTGATTTTAGTGGGCGCTTGTTTGCACCTTTTACTGCATTTGCTCTACGGCCATTGTCAAATAGCGCATCAACAGCCTCTTGAAGCATTCTCTTTTCGTTTCTGATAATGATCTCAGGTGCATCAAGCTCAAGTAGGCGTTTTAGACGGCTATTTCTATTTATTACACGGCGATATAGATCATTTACGTCTGAAACAGCAAATTTACCGCCATCAAGATTAACAAGTGGTCTAAGATCAGGCGGAAGAACTGGTAAATTTGTTATCATCATCCACTCTGGGCGGTTACCTGAATTTAAAAAGCTCTCGATAACCTTTAAACGTTTTACGATAGTCTTTTTCTTGGCCTCAGAATTTGTAGCCTCCATCTCTTCTTGTAGCTGATTTAAAATTTGAGTTAGGTCAAGCTCAGCTAGCATATCATAGATGACCTCGCCACCCATTCTAGCGCTAAAGCCAGTTTCTTCATATCTTGAAGCTAGGCTTTGGTATTGCTCCTCGTTTAAAACGTCATATTTTTCAACTTTTTTAGAATTTTCATTGTCATAATAAGCCTCGCCAGCATTATCAACAATGTATGCCTCGTAGTAAAGTACGCGTTCAAGGTCTTTCATCTTGATACCAAGAAGCGCACCTATACGGCTTGGCAAGAAATTTACATACCAGATATGAGCCACTGGAGTTACAAGCTCGATGTGACCCATGCGAGAGCGACGAACTTTAGATGTTGTTACTTCAACGCCGCACTTTTCGCACTTGATGCCCTTATAACGCATCTTTTTATATTTGCCACAAAGACACTCATAATCACGGATCGGTCCGAAAATTTTGGCACAAAATAGACCGTCACGCTCAGGTTTTAGCGTGCGGTAGTTGATAGTTTCTGGTTTTTTAACCTCGCCATAACTCCAAGATTTTATCTTCTCAGGACTTGCTAAACGAAGTTGGAAAGCTTCAAAATCACGAGGTCTATGCTCTTCTTTTATCTCAACTGGTTTTAAATTAGTTAGTTTCATTTGTCTCATCCTCATCATATACTTCCACATCAAGAGCTAGTGATTTTAGCTCGTTTGTTAGAACAAAGAACGTCTCAGGGATACCAGTCTCAGGAACGTTTTCACCTCTTGTTAAAGCTTTGTAAGCAGAGAGTCTTCCCTCAACATCGTCTGATTTTACAGTTAGCATCTCTCTTAGTGTATGAGCAGCACCATAAGCCTCAAGTGCCCAAACCTCCATCTCACCAAACCTTTGACCACCAAATAGCGCCTTACCACCGACTGGTTGTTGTGTAACAAGGCTGTATGGTCCAGTACTTCTTGCGTGAACTTTTTCATCAACCAAGTGGTGAAGTTTTAGCATATACATACAACCAACGTTAACGCGTTCTCTTATCTTTGAGCCTGTGCGTCCGTCATATAGCTCGGTTTTACCGTCACTATCTATCTTTGCCATCTCAAATAGTTTTGCAAATTCGTCAGCTTTAACGCCTTCAAAAATCGGAGTTGCAAATCTTACGCCATTGCTCCAATCTTTTGCATACTCAAGAAGCTTCTCATCGCTCATCTTACCAAGAGCTTTTTTAGCGTCCATTAGCTTAGCAACGCTTGCGATCTCTATCATCTTAGCTCTTAGCTCTTTTATCCACTCGCCTTTTTTGGTCTCAAAAATTTCATTGATCTGCTCGCCTAAGCGATAACCAACAAGACCAAGGTGGCTCTCTAAAATTTGACCGATGTTCATACGGCTTGGAACGCCTAGTGGGTTTAGCACGATATCTACGATCTGTCCGCTTGGAAGATACGGCATATCGACTTCTCTTACTATATTTGAAACGATACCTTTGTTTCCGTGACGTCCAGCCATCTTATCGCCAACTTTTAGTTTGCGTTTTGTAGCTATATAAACTTTTACAAGTTTTACAACGCCACTTGGTAAAATGTCATCTTTTTCTAAAATTTCTATCTTAGTGTCGTGCTCTTCTTTAAGCTTTTTCTTCTCATTTTGGAAGTAATTTTTTAGCTCATCATATTTCTTTTGGATATCTTTTGAAAAGCTCTTTACGATAGCATTTAGGGTAAATCTATTGATATTTTCAAAGTCAGCTTTGTTGATCTTTGAGCCCTTTTTATACTCTTTTTTATTTACCTCTTGATCGCTCGCTAGCGGGTTTTTAGAAAGAAGTGCTGTAACTTTTAGCATCTCTTCACGGTCTAGCATAAGCAGTCTATCGTGGTGCTCTTTTTCTAAAAGTGTCTTCTCTTCTTCATAAGCCTTGTTTGTTCTGCTATCTTTTTCATAGCCTTTTTTAGTGAAAATTTTAACATCAACAACCACGCCTTCCATTGAAGCAGAAGCATAGAGCGATTTATTTACCACGTGACCAGCTTTTTCACCAAAGATCGCACGTAGTAGTCTTTCTTCTGGAGTTGGCTTAACCTCGCCTTTTGGAGATACTTTGCCAACAAGGATCATGCCAGGCTTGATCTCTGTACCGATTTTAACGATACCGCTTTCATCAAGGTGCATAAGCTCCTCTTCTTTGACGTTTGGTATATCTTTTGTTATCTCTTCAACGCCGTCTTTTAGCTCACGAGCCTCAATCTCTTTTTCGTAGATATGAACGCTTGTAAAGGCATCTTCACGTATCATTTTTTCACTAATAACGATGGCATCCTCGTAGTTGTAGCCATTCCAAGGCATAAATGCGATTAGTGCGTTTTTACCAATAGCTAGCTCGCCTTTTTCCATGCTTGGACCATCGGCTATTATCTGACCAGCAACGATCTCATCACCTTTTTTAACGATCGGATGTTGTGAAAATGTCGTATTTTGGTTTGTTCTTAAATTTTTCTCTAAAGAGTAGTGATCGATATATGGACCAGCTTCATCTTCACCAAGGATAAAGATATTTTTATTATCAACCTTTTCAACTACGCCGCCACGTTTTGCTTTTACGCTCTCCCAAGCATCTCTTGCGATAACGCTCTCCATACCTGTTCCAACGATAGGAGCAGTTGAGCGAAGTAACGGCACTGCTTGGCGTTGCATGTTTGATCCCATAAGCGCACGGTTAGCGTCGTCGTGCTCTAGGAAAGGGATAAGCGAAGCTGCAACACCGGCTATCATACCAGAGCAAAGGTCGATCAAAGTAACATCTTCTCTACGAGCAAGCATCATCTCGCCCTCTTTTCTAACCTCGATCAAATCCTCAACAATATGTCCATTTTCATCAAGCTTAGTTGATGCTGGAGCGATAACGTTACCCTCTTCTTGTGTCGCTGTTAGATAGACTATCTCGTCAGTCACTTTGCCATCGACGACCTTTTTATAAGGCGCCTCAACAAAGCCAAGGTCATTTACTTTTGCATAAGTTGAAAGAGTGTTTATAAGACCGATATTTTGACCTTCTGGTGTTTCAACCGGGCAAATTCTGCCGTAGTGAGTTGGGTGAACGTCACGCACCTCAAATCCAGCACGCTCTTTTACCAAGCCACCCTCGCCAAGCGCAGATAGACGGCGCTTATGAGTAACCTCACTAAGTGGGTTTGTCTGATCCATAAACTGGCTTAACTGACCGCCTGTGAAAAATTCCATGATTGTTGCTGTAATCATTTTTGGATTGATAAGATCATAAGGCATGATTTCATCAGTGTTATTGCTTAGGCTTGTAAATTTATCACGGATAGCCTTTTGCATCTTAACAAAACCAAGGTGAAGCTCACTAGCAAGTAGCTCTCCGATCGATCTTATACGGCGGTTGCCAAGGTGGTCGCGGTCGTCAATGTGACCTTGTCCATTTTTAACTTTTATAAGATATTTTGCAGTTTTGATGATATCTTCGCTAGTTAACAAAGTAACGTACTCTGGCACATCAAGCGAAAGCTTATGGTTCATCTTCATACGACCAACTTTTGTTAGGTCATATCTTTCAGGGTTAAACAATATATCATTTACAAAGCTTTTTGCAGCCTCTTTAACTACCGGCTCGCCAGGTCTCATAACCTTGTAAATTCTAATAGCAGCAAGGTCATTTTCATCATCTACACCCTCAGTTTGTTTTAAAACTTTAAGCATATCATTGTCAGCGATAAATGAATTTATAATAGCGTCATCAACACCGGCTGCGGAGTTATTTATGATCTCGATACTTTCATGCTCAGCTAAAATTTTTGCCAGTTTATTCTCATCAAGAGCAGATAGTGTGTCATATAAAATTTCGCCGCTTTCTGTGTTTATCACAGGGTTTGCCAAATATCTACCAATAAGTGCTTCTATTGGATACTCAACAAATTTAACACCATCTTCGATTAATTTATCGGCTTTTTTCTTTGTTAGACGCTTGCCAGCTTGGTGAAGAATCTCTCCATCTTCATTTTTTATATCATACTCAACTCTTCCTAGATAATCCTCTGGGTTAAAAAGAGTTAAAAATTTATTATTTTTAATAACTAAATTTTGTATCGGATAAAATAGCTTAATAATGTCTTGTTTTTTATATCCTAATGCCCTAAACAAGATAGTTACAGGCACTTTTCTGCGCTTATTTATCCTAACATATAAAATATCTTTTGTATCATATTCAAAGTGCAACCAAGATCCGCGATCTGGGATTATTTGAGCTGTATAAATAAGTTTATTTGCAACAGTCGCACTCTCTTCTTGTTTAAAGATAACGCCAGGGCTTCTATGAAGTTGATTTACAACAACACGCTCAACACCATTTATAATAAATGAAATTCTATCTGTCATCAACGGAATTTCACGTATGAAAATTTCTTGTTCTTTTATATCTTTAACGCCAACTTTATCACCAGTCTTATCATCTTTTTCATGGACAATAAGGCGTATTTTCATTTTTAAATTTACAGAGTATGTAAGACCTCTTTCTATGCACTCTCTGATTGTATATTTTGGTTTTCCAATCTCTGAACTAACATATTCTAAAGTCAAACGATTTTGCGGATCATGTATAGGGAAAATCGACTTAAAAACTTTTTCGATACCGCTTTCTGTCTGATTGTTATTTAGATTTAAAAAATTATCAAAGCTCTTTTTTTGTAGTTGTAGTAGGTTCGGAACGTCTATCTCTTTAACGACATTAGAGAAGTCAACCCTAAGACGATTTCCTGAGTATAAGCTATTTAACATTGCATCTACCTCGTGGTAATTTTGAAAGAAAAGTATAGCCTTTTAACAAGGCATCTAAAATTTAAAAAAGAGAGAGCCTCTGCTCTCTCTTGAAATATTAAGCCTAAATAATAAAAAATTATTTAAGTTCAACCTTAGCACCAGCCTCTTCAAGCTCTTTTTTAGCTGCTTCAGCTTCGTCTTTGCTAACGCCTTCTTTAAGAACAGATGGAGTTCCTTCAACTGCGTCTTTAGCCTCCTTAAGACCAAGACCAGTAAGTGCTCTAACAACCTTAATAACGTTGATTTTTTTATCACCAGAATCAACAAGAACGATATTAAATTCTGTTTTTTCTTCAGCAGCAGCTGCACCACCAGCAGCAACTGCACCACCAGCTACCATTACAGGAGCTGCGCTAACACCAAATTTCTCTTCAAACTCTTTTACAAGTTCGCTAAGTTCAAGTACAGAAAGATTAGATATAAACTCTAATACGTCTTCTTTTGTAATTGCCATTTTTAATCCTTATTATTTTTTAATTTAATTAAGCTGATTGTTCTTTTTTCTCTTTAAGCGCATTCAAACCAATTGTGAAATTTTGAATTGGCGCATTCCAAACTTGCAAAAGCATCGCAATAAGCTCATCACGGCTAGGCATTTTAGATAGAGCTTTAACTTTATCAACGCTTGCAACTTCGCCATCAATATAAGCTGTTTTAATTTTGAAAAGATCAGAATTTGACTCTTCAAATTTTGCGGCTACTTTAGTTACTGCTAATTGATCTTCACTCCAAAGATAGATGTTTGTATCTTTGAGTTCCATTCCGACTTTATCAGAATTTTTAAGAGCAATATTCGCAAGAGTATTTTTAATAACTTGAACTTTTACATTTTGTTCTTTTGCAGAATTTCTTAAAACTTCAAGTTTTTTAACTGAAAGACCACGATAGTCACAAACTACAATAGCTTCAGCAGTTTTAAATTCACTCTCTAATTTTGCAACAACTTCAGTTTTTTCGTTACGTGTCACTTTTTCTCCTTTCCGACCGGTAATTTCAAGCAGAGCGGGTCGAATCAATTAAGCCCAATGGCCTCGGCTATCTCCAATCTAAGATATAAATTTCTTTAAATTCTTATTTTAAATCCATAACTTCTTGAGTATCAAGAGTTACAGAAGGGCTCATCGTCAAAGACAATGAAGCATTTTTCACATATCTACCTTTTGCAGTCGCAGGTTTATGTTTATTAATAGCTTTAATAAATGTTGAAATATTTTCATTTAATTGCTCTTTAGTAAAATTGACCTTGCCAAGACCTGCATGTATATTTCCTTGCTTATCAACACGGAAATTCACCTGACCACTTTTTGCATTATTAACAGCTTGTGCAACATCCATTGTAACTGTTCCAGTTTTTGGATTTGGCATTAAACCTTTAGGTCCTAAAATTCTACCAACTTTACCTACAAGACCCATTAAATTTGGAGTAGCTATAAGAACATCAAAGTTCATTATACCCTTTTGGATATCCTCAACTAGATCATCAGCACCAACTATATCAGCACCAGCAGCTTTTGCCTCATCAGCTTTAGCATCTTTTGCTATAACAGCAACTCTTACAACTTTGCCTGTACCAGCTGGTAGAACAACAGAACCACGAACCATTTGATCAGCATGTCTTGGATCAACATTTAATTTTAACGCAATCTCAACTGTCTCATTAAATTTAGCAGAAGCTAGAGTTTTAACTGTATCGATAGCCTCGCTAAGGTTATAAATTTTATCTTGCTCTACTTTTTTGAGCAATTCTTGAAATCTCTTACTAGTTTTTCCCATAAATTTCTCCGCATATAAATTGCTTCCGTCTTTTGAAAATCAACCTGACGGTAAAGGTTTTAGCCTATTACTTCGACACCCATTGAACGAGCTGAACCAGCAATAATCTTAGCTGCTTGCTCTTTATCATTTGTATTTAAATCAACAAGTTTTTTCTCAACAATTTCTAAAACTTGAGCTTTTGTTAATTTACCTACTTTATTTTTTAAAGGATTATCTGTTCCCTTTGTTATACCTGCAGCCTTTTTAATAAGGTCTGTAGCAGGTGGTTGTTTTGTGATAAATGTAAAACTTTTATCAGCATAAACAGTAATAACAACTGGGATATTAAATCCAACCATATCTTTTGTTTTTTCATTAAAGGCTTTACAAAATTCCATAATATTAACGCCTTTTTGTCCTAATGCTGGACCAACTGGCGGGCTAGGATTTGCTTTTGTTGCGGCAATTTGTAATTTTATTTCACCTATAACTTTTTTAGCCATTTCTTGCTCCTTAAATTATCTTCTCAACTTGTGAATACAAAATATCAACAGGGGTACTTCTACCAAAAATAGAAACATTGAGTCTAAGCTTACCATGTATCATATCGTATTCTTCAACGATACCTGTAAAGTTAGCAAAAGGACCTTCTGTTATGCGAACGCTTTCACCATCCTCAAAAAATATTTTAGGTTTTGGTGCCGCTCTTTTTTGAACTTTCTCCAAGATAGTATTTATATCTTTTTCAGTTAATGGTGTAGGCTTTTTGGCCTCACCGATAAAACGTCCGACCTTTGGCAAAGACTGAATCTTATGCCAAAGAGCTGTATCAAGATCTAAACATGCAAAAGCATATCCAGGATAAAGAGTTCTTTCATTAATTTTTTGCTTACCGTTTTTTATCTCTATTACGTCTTCTGTAGGAACGATAACTTCTTTTAGTTGATCTTCGATACCGTGATCTCTAACTAAATTTTCAATTCCTCTTTTTACTGCCATTTCGCTACCAGCGTAAGTTTGTATAGCATACCATTTGTGTGACATTATTTTTCCTTATCCTATATAACTTTAGAAAGAACAAAGGACATAATAACATCAACAAGAGCTAAAAAAAGTGAAACAACAGCGACCACGATAAAAACTGCAATAAAAGCATTTCTAATTTGTTCTTTAGTAGGAAAGATAACTTTCATTATTTCCAATTTAGATAGCTTTATATAATTTATAAATTTTTCCATAATCTTAACCTTAATTGTGGCAGGGCAAGAGGGATTCGAACCCCCAACCATTGGATTTGGAATCCAGCGCTCTACCGTTGGAGCTATTGCCCTAATAGCTACTTATTCTTAATTAGCTTTTTAACTTAACTTCTTTATGAACAGTATGTTTTTTTAATCTTGGGCAATATTTTTTGAGCTCAACCTTATCTGTAGTGGTTTTGCTGTTTTTTGTAGTAGTATAATTGATATCACCACATTCAGAGCATTTTAAACCGATTTTAATTCTCATATATATTCCTTATAGAAAGCCAAAGGGTTTCCCCTTTGGCATAATTTTATAAATTAACCAAGTATTTTTGAAACAACACCTGAACCAACAGTTCTACCACCTTCACGGATAGCAAAACGAGTACCTTCTTCAAGTGCAACTGGAGCTATAAGCTCAACAGAAATTCTTACGTTATCACCTGGCATAACCATCTCTGTGCCTTCTGGTAATGTAATAGAACCAGTAACGTCAGTTGTTCTTACATAGAATTGTGGTCTATAGTTGTTAAAGAAAGGAGTATGGCGACCACCCTCTTCTTTAGTTAGAATATAAACCTCACCCTCAAATTTTGTGTGAGGAGTAATTGATTTAGGTTTGCAAAGAACCATACCACGTTCAACGTCTTCTTTTTTAGTACCACGAAGAAGAACACCAACGTTATCGCCAGCCTCACCTTGATCCATCTCTTTTCTAAACATCTCAACACCAGTAACTGTTGTTGTTTGTGTAGGTTTGATACCAACGATTTCTATTGTGTCGCCAACTTTAACAACACCTTTCTCAATTCTACCTGTTACAACTGTACCACGACCTGAAATTGAGAAAACATCTTCGATTGGCATAAGAAGATCTTTATCTGTAGCACGAACTGGAGTTGGGATATAGCTATCAACCGCATCCATTAGTTCCATAATTTTTGCTGACCACTCACCGTCTTGTCCAGCTTTTGCCTCTTCAAGAGCTTTAAGTGCTGAACCAGAAACTATTGGAGTATCATCACCTGGGAAGTTGTACTCGTTAAGCAGTTCGCGAATTTCCATCTCGACTAGTTCAAGTAGCTCAGCGTCATCAACCATATCTGCTTTGTTCATGAAAACAACGATATAAGGAACACCAACTTGACGAGATAGTAAGATGTGCTCTCTTGTTTGTGGCATTGGGCCGTCTGCTGCAGAAACAACTAGAATAGCGCCGTCCATTTGAGCAGCACCTGTAATCATGTTTTTTACATAGTCGGCGTGGCCTGGGCAGTCAACGTGAGCATAGTGACGTTTTTCTGTCTCATACTCAATGTGTGAAGTAGCAATTGTAATACCACGCTCTTTCTCTTCTGGAGCATTATCAATATTATCATAATCTTTTAGCTCAGCAAGACCTTTGCGTGAAAGAACAGCAGATATTGCAGCTGTTAAAGTAGTTTTACCATGGTCAACGTGACCGATAGTGCCTATGTTTACGTGTGGCTTGTTGCGTGAAAATTTTTCTTTAGCCATCTTTTCCTCCGTTATGATATGTGTCTTTATCTAATTCAAATTCGTATAGCAATATAAAATCATATAAACCAGTGGAGCTCATAGCGGGACTTGAACCCGCGACCTCTTCCTTACCAAGGAAGTGCTCTACCTCTGAGCCATATGAGCGAAAAACGCTTGGCTGAGATGATTTTAATCAACATACAAACAACTAAAAATTCATGAAAATAAAGATGGAATAACTGTGTTTAGTAAAATCTAGATACAGCTCCCAGTTTACTTTCCCAAATTTTGGAGCGGGAAACGGGGCTCGAACCCGCGACCCTCAGCTTGGAAGGCTGATGCTCTAGCCAACTGAGCTACTCCCGCATAACAATGGTGGTGAGACGTGGATTCGAACCACGGAAGACATAGTCAGCAGATTTACAGTCTGCCCTCGTTGGCCGCTTGAGTATCTCACCTTAAACATTAATAAGTTATTTTGGTATTTTCTGGTCAAACACTGTTACAAAATGGAGCTGGTGAACGGACTTGAACCGCCGACCCACTGCTTACAAGGCAGTAGCTCTACCAACTGAGCTACACCAGCACCTGTTTTGTGAAGTGGTAATTATAGCCCAAAATAAAATAAAAGTCAAGGAGATTTTGAAAAATATTTCATCTAATTTTTTTTGCAATCAAAACCTATAAATTTTATAAAAAATTTTAAAAATACCCGCTAGACTGAGCCATTTTTAACAAAAATAAAAATAAATTTTACATATATAAAATTTCATATTTCAATAGTTTTATTTTTTTTAAAAGCTAAAATTTCTATAATTACGAAAAATTACAAAGGATTTAATATGCAATTTTTACCTTGGGCGGTAATTTTACTGCTAATTTACGTGATCTATTTCTTAATGATCCGCTATGAAAAAAAGATAGCGACGCTAAGCAAAATGATCGAGCAAAACAGTGATGGTATCAAAGAAAATAGAGACCTTATAGGTCAAAACAGATCATTAATCGAAAAAAATAAACATAACATTGAGAAAAATACTAAAGATATTACAACAAATGTTGAAAAAATAGACATCGACTTGGAAGATTAATTCTTCCAAAATTTCTCTTCTTTTTCCTTTTTTATCAAATTTTCGTAAGTTTGCATTCTTATATTTACAGGTTCTAAATTTATGCCATCTTTTTTTATCTTAAAATATTTTCCATCCATCAAGCAATACTCTGGCACCAAGTCGTAGCGCTTCGAAAGCGGCAAAACTCTAAAGCTTAGATTATCCAGTATCAAAGGCTCTTTGTGTAAATTTTCCCAAACAGCTAGCACCATATGATATTTTTTTGTATTTTTTTCTTGAACAACCAGAAGGCATTTTTGATTATCCACGCCAAGATCTTTTAGGCTATCGCGCTTTGATATCGCGTACTCCTCGCAGTCTCCGCCACCTCGCCTTAAAAACTCGCTCCTAGTGCTCCACACATCGACATTTGTATTGTAAAAATCATCATATCTTGGCATCAAAGAATTTAAGTATGAATTTATGAGTTCTAGCTTTCTGATAAAGCTTTCGTGTTCTATTTTTTTCATAAAATTTGCATAGTGATTTAGGATATTTTTGCAAATTTGATTTTTGCACTGAGATATATTTTTTGGAGAAATTTCAAAATTATTTGCAAAAAGTGAAGAGACAAAAAAGAAAAGAAGCAAAATTTTACGCATGCAGCTGCTTCATCAAAAGCACAAGACCTATTCTATCTTTCACATTTAGCTTGCTGTAAATCGACGTAGTGTGCGCCTTTACCGTCCTTAAAGTAATGCCTGTTTGCTCTGAAATTTCATTGTTTGTTAGACCTTGGTAGATTAAGTTTGCGATCTCTTTTTCGCGTGAGCTAAGCTCGCTTAGATCAGACTTTTTCTCCAAAGTCTCACTTTCATTATTTATATATGAGCCAGTTAGCTCTCCGATCATCGCTTGGATAAATTCTGGATAAAGCCAAACTTTGCCATTTAAAATCGTCTCAAAGGCATCTTCAAAGTGCGTTTTTCTCATGTGTGAGTTTGCATATCCTTTGACACCAAGAGCCAGCAGATGTTTGCCTTCACTAAATTTTGGTTCGTTTGCAAGGATTAGACATTTTATATTTGGAAAACTTTCATAAATGGTTTTAATATTTTCATCAAGGCTATCTTTAAAAGCGTTTGTATCGATACCGACGATATCAACCTCGTCGTTTAAATTTGCAAAAAAATCTTTTTTATTGTGAGTAAATTTCACATCGTCATCTGAAAAGTACCCTCGCCAAAGATTATTAAGCGAACCATTTTGAGTAAAAAAAACCACATTCATAACCATATTTCCTTATGTCACATATAGGTTTGCTCGTAAATTTTTGACTCATTTACGAAAACGATCAAGTAGCGCTCCTTGCCACTATTTGCCTCAAATTTATAACTAAAAGTGGATAAGAATTTCTCAACTACTTCTTTGTCTTCTTTTAAAAAGATACTCATCTCAAAACAACCATTTGATATGGCATATCTATATGGCACACTAAGAGATAGTAAATTTAGATCAAAGTCCAAGCTATCACTGCTTTCATCGTAGCCACTAATTGATATTTTAATGCTGCTTACTAGCTCATCTTCTATCTTTAGCCCAGCTAAGCTGATATGCTCTTCTTTTTTTAAATTTATCATCTCATCAAAGCTTTTTTCACAGTCTTTAAAGAAAAATTTAACAACCCCTCTTCCGATTAGATCGCATATTTTGCCATCATTTACAATGACAAATTTATCAGCCAACTTCGCTCTTGAAATTTGATATTCGCTAAAATTTCGCTCAAAGCTAGCTGACTTTTGCATTATCGCTCCGTTAAAGCGTTTTGTTTTGCTTTTAAGATAGGTTTTAGCAGATAGTCAAGTATCGTCTTTTTACCAGTGATGATATCAGCTGAAACTATCATACCAACCTTGATCCTAAGTGGCTTTTTTTCTGTTCCAAGATAGTTTTTCTCAGTTTCTATCCTGACTAGATAGTAGCTCTCGCCTGTTTTTTCATTTGTCTCGGTATCGGCACTGATCTGCGTTACTTTACCTTTTAAGCCGCCATAAATACTAAAATCATACGCCGTAAATTTAACCATCGTATCAAGTCCAGGTCTTAAGAACGCAACGTCAGCTGGCTTAACCTTTACCTCAGCGATGAGTTTATCCTCTAGTGGGACGATCTCAGCGATATTTTCACCTGGCTTGATAACGCCAGAGACTGTATGCACCATCATTTTACTAACGATACCATTTACCGGAGATCTTACATAAGTTCTTTCAACCCTGTCGCTTAGGCTGATTTGCGACTCGTTTATCCTTGCGATCTCAGCAGAGACTTCGTTTAACTCTTTTTTTGCATTATTTTTAAACGCCAGCTTTGCCTCTTCTATCTTATTTTTCGCCTCTTTTATGGTTGATTCGACTCTTGGCACGGCAAGCACAGATGCGTCAAGCTCGCCCTTTAGATCATTTACACGTCTTTGAAGCTGGATATACTCGACCTCACTAACAAGACCTTTTTTAAAGATAGGCTCCATGATAGCTTTTTCTTTTAAAACAAGATTATAGCTATTTTGAGTTTGAGAAATTTTATTTCTAAGCTCGGTTAGCTCACTTTGGCGCTGGTGAATTTGCTCTGTTAAAATTCCTATTTGCTCGTTTAGGTGATCGATGTTTGAGTTATGCAAGCTTATCTCGTATCTTACAGCTTTGCTATTGTTCGCATCTCTTGTTTCGTTGTAGTCAAATTCTTTATCATTTGCTTCAGCATCAAGCCTCATAAATTTAGCCTGAAGCTCATCAAGTCTTAGCTTTGACTCGCCGTAGCTACTTGTAAAATTTTTATTATCAAGCCTGATGAGGATCTGATCTTTTTTAACCTCATCGCCCTCTTTTACAAAAATTTGATCTACGATACCGCCCTCAAGGTTTTGTATCGCTTGGTTTTTGCCTGATGGGATGATCTTGCCACTACCTCTTGTTATCTCATCTATCTGTGCCCATGAAGCCCACAAAAGTAGCCAAAAAACAGTTATGCTAACTGCATAAAGTATCTTTTTTGAGGTTGATGGAGCCTTTGCCAAAACAGCTTCTGAGAGGCTTGACATAAATTTTAAGTCATAGGCATCGTAGTTTTTAGCTTGGATGTTTGACTTGATGCCATCTACGCTATTTAAAATTTGATCTCCAGCGCTCTCTTGCTCTTTTATGTCACTTTTTTGAACCGGCTTTTCGTCTGGCTTTAAATTTTCATTTTGTTGATTTTTTATATCTTCTTGCATAATCACTTCCCACTAAGTCTAGCTAAAACTTCGTCTCTTGGACCATCTAGTAAAATTTTGCCGTTATCCATCACTATGAGCCTATCAACAAGATCGAGCATTGATGTTCTGTGAGTTACCAAAATCATAGTTTTATTTACGGTATTTACCTTTAAATTTGCTTTCAGCTTGCTCTCAACTGTATTGTCTAGTGAATTTGTAGGCTCGTCAAGCAAGATGATAGGACTATCAAGCAAAAATGCCCTAGCCACAGCTATACTTTGACGCTGGCCACCACTGATGCCATCGCCTCTTTCAAAGACAGGCATATCAAAACCAAGAGGGTGAGCATTGACATATTCATCAACGCCACTTACCTTAGCCGCCTTAATGATCTGCATATCATCGACATAAGGAGCTTTTTGAACGATATTTTCTCTAACCGTTCCCTTAAATAGCACAACATCTTGTGGCACATAGCCGATATTTCTTCTAAGGTCGGCTGGGTCTATTTGATTTATATCGATACCATCAATTAGCACTGAGCCCTCAGTCGGTGCGTAAAGACCTAGGATTATCTTTTGCAAGGTTGTCTTACCAGAGCCATTTCTACCGATGATGCCTACTTTCTCACCCGGCTGAATGACAAAATTTATCCTATCAAGTGAGCCTTTTGTGGTGTCTGGATAAGTAAAGCTAACGTTTTTAAACTCTATCTTACCATCAAAAGAATTTCTTCTAACAAATTTCTTGCCCTCAGGTCTTTCAACTGGCATCTGCATGATCTTACTAAGGCTTTGATAAGCTGTCTTTGTCTGCTCGAAATTTGCAGCTAGTGAGGCTACTTGACCCATAGGGGCAATCGCACGAGAACTAAGCATAACAGCAGCGATCAAACCACCCATAGTAAGGTGCGTATCTTGTATCATATAAACGCCAAGAACGATGATAGCGATAGTATTTAACTGTACCAAAAACGACGTAACTGTCGTGATCGAAGTAGTGATGATCTTTGACTTGATACTTCTATTTGCTATCTCGCCAGTCGCCTCTTCCCAGTTCCACTGCACATGGCCGCTAGCACCAAGAGTTTTAATGGTCTCTAAGCTGCTAAGACTCTCTATCAAAATGCCATTTTTCATAGCTGAAGCCTCAAATGTGCTTTTAATCGCGTTTTGAAGCGGATCTTTTATAAAAAATGTGTAGCACAAAATAGCTATCATGATAACAATAGGCACAAGCACAAGGTAGCTTCCTATAAAGTAGGTAACTATCAAGAAGATTAACGCAAATGGCAGATCCACAATGGCAGCAAGCGACGCAGATGAGAAGAAATTTCTAACTGTGTCAAATTCTTTCAAGTTGCTAGCAAATGAACCAACCGACTTTGGCTTATTGCTAAATTTCATATCCATGACGCGCTCAAAGAGGATCGAGCTCATAATGATATCGCTCTTCTTGCCTGCGATCTCAAGAAAATATGAACGAACAAATTTTAAAAATAGATCGATGCCATAAACGACGCTTACGCCAAGTGCTAGAACCCAAAGTGTCTCAACTGCGTTATTTGGCACAACGCGGTCATAGACATTCATCGTAAAGAGCGGGCTTGCAAGGACAAATAAGTTTATGATAAAGCTTGCTATCACGACGTCAAAGTAAATTTTCTTAGAGCGCTTTAAAGTGCCCCAAAACCAGTGGTCATTACCAGCGTCGATAAGCTTTGTCGAGCTTGTATCTTCTGGGACAAATTCACGTTTTAGGTAGTAAGCATAGCCTAGATACTCATCTTTTAGCTTGCTTGTTTCTATCGTGCTAGTGCCAGTTGAAAGATCAGGCGTGATGATGTTTGCCATCTTTTTGTCTTCACTGAAAGATTGCAAGATGCAAGCTTTTTTACCTCTAAGCATCAAGATACAAGGCAAAACTAAAGGCGAAATTTGATCAAGATCTTTTCTGACAAGCGTCGATGCAAAGCCAGCACGTGAAGCTGCACGAGAAAATAAAGACTTCGAGCTCTTTAGTGAAAAAAGCTCGATCTCTTCGCCATCTTTTACAGGCAGACCGATAGTCAAAGCATCGGCACTATATGGGTTATTGTGAAGTTTGGTAAAGATCACCAAGCATTGAAGCAGTTCGTCTTTTATCTTATCGCTATGCATCTATCATCCAATATTTTTGATTTCATCTATGTAAATTCCTTGCATATTTTTAATGCCAAGCTCAATTAGCTTACTCTTTTGCTCTTCACTCTCAACACCAATCGCAATCAAAATGATATCTTTTGAGCTTAAAACAACATCTAGTGATTGTTTTGTATTTGCTCCTGATTTATCACTTAAAAAGTCGATTAAGACATTTGACTGGATCTTTACGTAGTCTGGATTAAATTCTTTTAACTTCTCAATGCCTTTTGCATTAAGATCAAAGTGGTCAAATCCAAAACCAAAGCCAAGTTCTTTCAATTTTTTAGTAAGTCTAACTATACTTTCGATACTAATATCGTCTTTGTTTGGAATTTCTATATAGTTTTTAGATTTTGAAATTTGAGCGATTTTTTTAAGTGTGGCTTCAAGTTTTGAGAAATTTTCATCCGAGCTTAATATCTCTTTTCCTAAATTTATCGCCAAGCTTCCTTGAGGCAAGATATTTTCAGGCAAAATTCTAGCGATTCTATTTAGGATATGGAGATCGAGCATCGCACCTAAATTTAGCTCATTTACCATTGGCATAAAGTATGATGCCATGCGCCATTTGCCCTCGCTATCAACGAGCCTTAGATAAAGTTCATACTGCTCAAAGTTTGAGTCAAAACCAACTACTTTTTGAGCTGCAAATTTAAATTTATCCTCTTTTATAGAGTCAAAGATAAGCTCTTTGTATTTCTCTTTGCCGATGACTAGAGTGTTTTGATTTGCATTAAATTCTTTACAAGTAAAGCAGCCAGCCAGTCTTGCACTAGCCAAAGTAACGTCAGCTGATGTAAGTAGCGTCCTCATGTCAGTGCTTGGAGAGTACTCGACAATAGCAGCATTGACTGGGCATTCGCTATCATTTATAGAGAAATTTGCATAGAGTTTTTTAAACTCAGCCATGATCTTATCGTCTAAAGCTGAGAAATTTGATGAGTTTTTACCGTAAGAAAGCAAGATAAAATCGTTGTCATTTAACCTTGCGACAATCGCATTTTGGTCATTTTCGGTTGATTTTTCTTGTAAAATTTGAGCTATTTTTATGATGACACTTTGCCATTTTTCAAAGCCAAGAACGCCTTTTAACCCAGCTAGATCTTTAAAGCTAACAAGTGAAGCAACACCGCTTGAATACTCTTCACTTGCTAGATACTCACTAAATTTAGTTTGGAAAAATCTTCTATTATAAGTGCCGCTCATAGAGTCTTTATATAAAAGCTCTTGATACTTGCTAAGCGTAGCCGCCTCTCTTTCAAAGATGTCTTGAACCTTACTAACCATCGAGTTCATAGCAAGCACCATCTTTTTAAGGTCTGTTGTGAATGGAATTCTCTTTTGAATGATAAATTTATTATCAAGTATCGCTTCAGCTTGATCCTGAACCTTAACAAGCGGTCTAAATATCGCCTTAAGAGCAAAAAACGCCACGACAAGAGCGATGATGATCATTAAAGCTAGAAAGTTAAAAATATTTTTTGAGTTTGAGTAAAGCTCGTTGTAAGCAAGTGCTGTGCTGCCTTGAACATAGAGTGTGCCAAATTTAGCCCAGCCAGTCATGATCTCGCTAGTTGCAACAGGAGCTTCAAATTTAGCAATCTTATAAAACCACTCAGGGATATCTTTAACGATAGTTTGTTGAGAATTTTCTATAAGCACCTTACCATCGACATCTTCAAGTTTAATGAGCTTGTATCTGCCGCTATCAAACATAGAATTTATCATCGTTTGCGCTAAAGACATATCCTCAGGATCAACAATCGGCTTTAAAGCAAGTCCAAGTGAGTTTGCTGTGTGCCTTGCGTTTTCACCGAGCTGGTCGTTAATGTATCCATTTAGGCTCTTAAAATTTAAGTAGCCAACAGCCATAAAAATCACGATGCCAAAAGCTATCACAGCGATCATAATCTGTTTAAATAGCGTCATAAATCCTCTTTTCCTATCCTATCTATTAGTTCCATCCACTTAGGATTTTGTTTTTTATTTCCACCTGGTATTGCCTGACCAAGACCTTCTTGTTTTGCCAAGTATAGCGAATCACCGTTGAAACTATAAACTGGCACGAGGTCTGTTCTTTGAGTTGCGATTTTTATTTTACCATTTATGTTGTCTAAAATTAATGGAATAGACTTTGGTGTATCATAATATGCCAAAACCATATGTGCTTGGTTGTATCTTAAGGCTTTAACGTATGTGAAGTATAATTTTTGAGTTGGAATTCCAAGTTGCTTTAGGGTGAAATACTTTGCGATAACATAGTCTTCGCAGTCACCAGCGCCTTTTCCTACAAATTCCATTCTGGTAGCCCAGTAATCTTTTTTATGCCAAAGTTGCATATCATCAACCCACCTAAAAGAGTTAAAAAAATCATTTACTTTTATTAATTTCTCTTGTTCGGTTGCATCTTGCAATGAAGTCATTAAAGAATTTAATGCCGATGCCCTTCTTCTTGCATCTTCTCCATAAATTTTAGCCACCTTTGCTATCGTTGTTTGTTTTATAAAATCCCCGACAGCATTTAATGCTAATAACGAAAAAAGGACGCTTAAAGTAAGCGTCCAAAATTTTGCTTTGACCCTCATGGTCATCACTTTTTAAATTTTTATCTTAAGTCGTTTTGAATACTGCAAGCGCCTTGAATATATCTCTTAGCAAAGCCTGGCTCAAAAC
Source organism: Campylobacter concisus UNSWCS (assembly GCF_000466685.1). Classification (GTDB taxonomy): domain Bacteria; phylum Campylobacterota; class Campylobacteria; order Campylobacterales; family Campylobacteraceae; genus Campylobacter_A; species Campylobacter_A concisus_A. The sequence continues at coordinate 8,550 of NZ_ANNG01000039.1, read as the reverse complement.
TATCTGAAACCATACCCATATTATCTAGCAATCTATATTTTGCATAAGATAGTGCAGTCTCAGTTGTAGCGATCTCTTTTAAAGCTGTGTTGTACTCGTTTTCTGCATCAAGTAGGTTGATAAGGTCACGGCGACCGATTCTAAACTCATCTTGGTATGCATCAAGAGTAGCTTTTGAATATTCAACGTGTTGATTTAGATATCCCATTTTTTCTTGGTTAAGAACATAGTTTTGCCATGAGAATTCTAAAGACTCCTTAAGCTCTCTTACAAGGTTGTCCATAGTTTGTTGCTCTTGTTGAACAGCAAGTTGGCTCTTCTCTTTATCTAGCTTATCATTACCTTTGTTGTAAAGGTTATAGTTTAGTCTTAAAAGAGCATCAAATGTTTGCTCTTCATAATCATCATATAAAACATTTGAGTGATCATAAGCACCTGATACAACAAGATCTAGTTTTGGTAAGAATGGTGCATTTTTCTCTTTTACAACTGACTCTGCCATAGCGATATTTGATCTTTGAACTAGAAGTGTTGGGTTACAAAGAACAGCTTTATCATAAACAGCCTCTTTAGTGCTTGGTAATGGCAGGTTAAATTCAGGCATTACCAGATTTTTAGCAGCAACTTTTCTTCCATATAGTTTTTCAAATGTAGAAAGTGCATCTTCATAGTTATTTTTAGCAGCTACATAGTTTGATTGAGCCAAAGTATAGCGTGATCCAGCTTGTCTCTCTTCAGAAGCTACGCCGTAACCTGATGCGGCTCTATCTTTTATCTGATTATAAATTTCCTCGTGACTTTTTACGTTCTCTTCTTCAATGTCAAGAATTCTCTTTGTTTGAAGAACTTGTAGATAAGCATTTGCAGCGCTTAGTGTTAGTCTATCCGCAGCTTGAGCTACTGTGTAAGCAGCTGAGTCAAGTCTTGCACTTTGAGAGTTGATTCTGTTTTTATCAGCACCACCATTATAAAGGTTTTCAACTAAAGTTAAAGATGCGCCAGATACTCTGCCATCGCCTCTTCTTGTTGTAAGACCGTCATCAAGACGTTTTCTCTCATATCCTACTCTAGCAGCTGCATCAAGTGTTGGATAGTAAGCATTTTTAGCTATTTTTAGATCTTTGCCTACTTGTAAGTAGTTAAATTCTGTAGCTTTTAAGCTTGGGTTTTCATTTAAAATAGTTTTTACAACTTGATCCAAAGTCAATACACTATCATCAGCTTGTGCTGTAGCTGCTGCTTTAGGCTCTGCTGATATAGTTTGCTCTATATTAGATTTTTTAGCTGACTGAGCATTTGTTACAGGTGACTTAGCTCTCATTAAAGCATCTTTATAACCTGACTCATTTTGAACTTTAGCTAACAACTCATTAGCTTCATTTTCAGAAACTGGAGTTGTATCAACATATAAAAACTTTCTTCCACCAACTTCATAAACGCCAGTAGTTAGTCTGCTATCTGATATTTTGCTGTTTACTTTACTAACAGCACTATCGATTCTAGCAGCGCTATCATCTTGAGCGAATGAAGCTAGAAAAATCCTATAAGGAACATCTTGAGCAGACAGCAGTGTTGCTGCGGCCAAGGCACTAATTGCCAATATCTTTTTCATAACTAGATCCTTTTACCTTTTTATTGTCAAGCTTTGGCTCGACCTTTTTTCGCGGATTATACACTAAAAAGTATTAAATATATTTTAAATATCTTATGACAAAAAAATAATTTTTATATTGTCTTAGAAAATCGCCTTAAATTTTCAGGAATTTTCTTAAGATACTCATCAAAACACATTGCAATATTTCGTATTATCAGCGTTCCTGTCTCATTTACGCTGATCTTATCTGTCGTAACATCGACAAATTCACTTAAATTCTTTAGCTCTTCAAGCTCGTTTTTGAAGTGTTCAAAGAAATTTATATGAAATTCATCCTCGACTGCCTTGATATTAAGCCCAAAATTACTCATCAAACTCATGATCACACTTTTTCTAAGCAAGTCTTCATCGCTTAGATAAATTCCCTTTGCGTATGGCAACTTTCCACTATCGATCGCCTTTTCGTACTCGTCCATATCTTTATGATTTTGCGCGTAGTGTCTTTTGCACTCACCGATACTTGTAATGCCTATACCGATAAGATCAGCACCACCTTTCGTCGTATAGCCTTGGAAATTTCTATGCAAAGTGCCATTTGCCAAAGCGCCAAAAAGCTCATCATTTGGCTTTGCGAAGTGATCCATTCCTATCATTTTATAGCCATTTTTAGTTAAAAACTCAGCTGTAAATTTTAAAATTTCTAGCTTCACTTCTGGATTTGGCAGGGTTGTCTCATCAAATTTACGCATCGACTTTTTTATCCACGGCACGTGAGCGTAGTTAAATACCGCAAGCCTGTCAGGATCAAGCGTAAGAGCAAGCTCAAGCGTCTTTTTAAAGCTCTCTAAGCTTTGATATGGCAGACCGTATATCAGGTCCATATTTATTGATTTTATGCCCTTTTGTCTAGCCATTTTTACGGCATTTTGAGTGATCTCATAAGGCTGAATTCTATGAATTTCTTTTTGCACTTTCTCATCAAAGTCCTGCACGCCGTAGCTTATGCGGTTAAAGCCGTGAGATATGAGCACATCAAGCTGCTCGTTTGTCAAAAATCTCGGGTCTATCTCGCAGCTTATCTCAGCCTCTTTTGAGAAATTTTTAAATTTAGCCTTGATAAGTTTGATGATATCATCAAGTTGAGCCGCGTTATAAAATGTCGGAGTGCCGCCACCAAAGTGCATCTGCAAGACCTCAGTGCTTGTATCTAGGTGGCGAGCTAAAATTTCAAGCTCTTTTTCTATATATCTTATATATCTCTCTTTGCGGTCCTCTTTGCTAGTGTAGATGACGTTACAGCCACAAAAATAGCAAGCACTCCTACAAAAAGGCAAGTGCAAATAAAGCGAAAGCGGTCTTTTTTTATCGCGGTTTTCAAGCTCTTTTATATAAGCCTCGTAGCTAAATTTATCGCTAAACTCCGGTGCTGTCGGATAGCTCGTATATCTTGGCCCTGGCCTTGAATACTTCACATACGCACTAAAATCAATCATCTGCCCTGCTCCTTGCCATTTGGATCATCTCTTTTATATCTACAAATAAATTTGGATGCTCTTTTTTTATATTTTTTACTAGTTTTTCAAGATCTATGTTAAACTGCCTGCTTTTTTTATCGTGAGCGATCTTTTTGATCTCATCCATCGCAACCACCCAAACATCACTAAAATCAACTGGGATATTTTGCCAGATCGTCTTTTCAAGCCTCAGGTCAAAATTCTCTTTTTGTGACTCTTTTAAGGCCTCTATCAAAGCTGAGAGCGATTGTACAGAAATGACCGTGTGTAAATTTTGATTTTCATCAATGCCAAACCACGGCTCTTTCGAGTCCCAAGAGCCACTTTTTAAATTTAAGATATGCTCGTTTGGATTTTTCGTTGAAACTATCTCAAAGACCGTTTTTTCAGGCTCGCTTAGCCCAAGATTATTACCGATCTCATCTATCTCATCATATATATTTTTCTCTTCACTCATCTTCTTCTCTCATCTAACCAGACCATCACGCCCTTTTGTGCATGAAGTCTATTTTCCGCCTCACTAAAAATTTCATCTGCGTGCCTTTCAAAGACCGCCTCGCTCACCTCGTAGCCTCTGTAAGCTGGCAAGCAGTGCAAAAATATCACATCTTTTTTAGCTAAACTCATCAAATTTTCATCCACGCAGTATCCGGCAAAGTCTTTTAGCCTCTTTTCTTTCTCGGCCTCTTGACCCATCGATACCCAAGTGTCCGTAGTCACTACATCGGCACCATTTACCGCTTCTTTTATATCATTTGTGATAAAAATTTTCGCACCTGAAATTTTTGCGTTTTCATTGGCCATTTTTAAAATTTCAGCATCCACCTCGTAGCCTTTTGGCGTGGCGACTCTTAGCTCAAGTCCTAGTTTGCTTGCTAGCATGAGCCATGAGTGAGTCATGTTGTTGCCATCTCCTACGTATGCGACCTTCTCACCTGCGCTAAATTCAAGCATAGTTAGATAGTCTGCCATGAGTTGAACTGGATGAAATTTATCACTCAGCCCGTTTATCACTGGCACGCTTGAAAATTTAGCAAATTCTTCTAGCGTCTCGTGCTTATCGACCCTTAGCATCGCCATATCACACATCCTGCTTATCACTCTAGCGGTGTCACGGATCGGCTCGCCACGTCCTATTTGTATATCGTTTTTGCTTAAAAATAGCGCATATCCGCCAAGCTCATGCATGCCCACATCAAAGCTCACTCTAGTTCTAGTTGAGCTTTTTTCAAATATCATCGCAAGCTTTTGATCTTTAAGATAAGGCTTAAATTCTCTAGTCTTTGCCTCTTTTTTGATCTTGCGGGCTAAATCTATCATCTGCTCGATTTCATCCTTACTAAAGTCATTTAGCGTCAAAAAGTGCCTCATCTTAGCCCCTTAAAATTTTAGCCGCTTCTTTTGCGTGATAGGTGATGATCAAATTTGCCCCTGCTCTTTTAAAGCCGATTAATGTCTCCATCATGACGCGCTCATAGTCGATGATGCCAGCTTTTGCGCCAGCTTTTAGCAGTGCGTACTCGCCGCTTACGTTATAGACGCAAAGTGGCAGAAGTGTTAAATTTCTAAGCTCTCTAACGACGTCAAGATAGGCAAGCGCTGGCTTTACCATCAAGATATCAGCGCCTTGCGCCTCGTCCTGCAAGCTCTCGTTGATCGCCTCCAAGCGGTTTGCGCTGTCCATTTGATAGCTCTTTCTATCGCCAAAGCTTGGTGCACTTTGCGCCACGTCACGAAATGGTCCGTAGTAAGCTGAGGCAAATTTAGTTGAGTACGCCATCACTGGTAAATTCTCAAAACCGTTGCTATCAAGTGTCTCTCTTAGCGTTGCGATGATGCCATCCATCATGCCACTTGGTGCGATCATGTCGGCGCCATTTTGAGCGTGTATCAAGGCTTGTTTAGCTGAAATTTCAAGCGTTGCGTCATTGTCGATGGTGTTATGCACGTGGTCGATTATGCCGCAGTGACCGTGATCTGTGTATTCGCAAAAGCAAAGATCGGTGACGACTACCAAATTTGGAAATTTATCTTTTATGGCACGAAGTGCGGTTGCGATGATGCCGTCGTTGCTTAGTGCGTCGCTACCAACGCTATCTTTTAGGCTTGGTATGCCAAATAAAATGATCGATTTTATGCCTAAATTTACTATCTCTTCGCACTCTTTTAAAATTTCATCGATACTCATTTGATAGACGCCTGGCATCGAAGCGATCTCGTTTTTAACGCCTTTGCCCTCGACCACAAAGAGCGGATAGATGAAGTCATTTACGCTAAGGCTAGTCTCTCTTACCATGTCTCTTAAAGCTGGATTTATTCTTAATCTTCTAAAACGTTTAAACATATTTTTGCCTTTTCTTTGTTAAAATGCGTGATTTTTAGCTAGTTTAGCACAGTTGGAGTAAATTTAAAATGAAAATAGAAATTTCAAACGCCGCAAATCTACCCTCAAGATTTGGCACTTATAAGGTTCAAGCCTTCAAAGAAGGGGCAAAAGAGCACCTCGTGATCTACAAAGAGCCTTTGAGCGAAGTAGTAAATCTTAGAATTCACTCCGAATGCCTAACTGGCGATGCGATCGGGAGCCTAAAGTGCGACTGTCGCGACCAGCTAGAAGCGAGCCTAAAATATATCGAAGAAAATGGCGGCATGGTCATCTATCTGCGTCAAGAGGGCAGAAATATCGGGCTTTTAAACAAGATAAACGCTTATAGCCTCCAAGACAAGGGCTTTGACACGATAGAAGCCAATCACCAGCTAGGCTTTAAGGCTGATGAGAGGACGTATGAAGTGGTTGATTTTATCCTAAATCACTACGGCATAAAAGAGGTAAATTTACTCACAAACAACCCTTTAAAACTTCACGGACTAAGCTCAGTAAAGATCGTAAAACGCGTGCCTATCGTCATCAAGCCAAATAAATTTAACGAAGGCTACTTAAAGGTCAAAAAAGAGCAAATGGGGCACATCTTGTGATGAAAAATGAGCTTTGCTTGCCAGCAGTTTTTGACGAAAAAGTAAAGGCTTACGCTCAAATTTTTGCTAAATTTAATAAAGTTCATAGCTTAAGCAACTATAAAGATATAAGCGAGCAGGTGCTTGATAGCATAAAGCCGCTTGAGATTTTTGACCTAAGCGCCAAAACGGCGATCGATATAGGCAGTGGAGCTGGCTTTCCAGCGATATTTTTAGCCCTTGCGATGCCGTGCACGAAGTGGCACCTTTTTGAGCCGATAGCCAAAAAGTCATCATTTCTAAGCTATGCTAAGATCGAGCTTGGTTTGCAAAATTTAGAAGTTCATAGCCAAAAGATCGAGCTTTCAGATAAATTTACGGCTGATCTCATCACCTCAAGGGCGCTTAGCAAGACAAAAGAGCTTATAAAAATTTGCGACGGATTTTATGATGAGAGCACTAAATTTCTCATCTACAAGGGATCAAGTGTCATGGATGAAATTTCAGGCATAGACGCGCAAATTTACAATGAAAAAAACAGAAACTACATATATTTTAATCTCAAAAACCAAGAGGAGATACGTTGAAATACTTGCTTTTTGTAGCGATTTTGGTTGCGATTTACATCATATTTTTTAAAAATAGAAAAAAAAGCGACAAGATAAGCACCAGTAACTTCGAGGAGTGCAGCAAATGCGGTGTCTTTAGCGACATCGACCAAATGGTGCTAAGAGACGGAAAATACATCTGTAAAGAGTGCATAAAGGGTGAGAGATGAAAATTTTGGGTGATGAGCTGATCAAATTTGAACCGCTATTTCTTTGCAAAAGCGAAGATGAAATTTCAAACAGCAGGCAAAATCTCTTTAAATTTGATAGAAATTTGATAAAAAGAGCGCTAGAAGCTGAAGCAAACTTTAGCATCATCGCAAATGACATAAACGAAGCTATCATCGCAAACGCCGCTGGAGCAAAATTTATTATTGCCGATATTACGCTAGCAAAAGATCTGGCAAAAGTTGCGCAAAACTACCTATTTGACGCGCTTATCGCCGTTTTGATCCAAAGTGAAGCAAGCCTTTGCGAGCTTGCGAAATTTGAGATCGACGCAGCGATCCTGCCAAATGCTATAAAAGAATAAGGACAAAAATGGAAATTTTCAAAACCGCTTTTTTAATGGTTGCTTTAATGCTAGTTTTTATCGCTGTTGGCGGCTACGTGGGCGGCGAACAAGGCATGATGATCGCCTTTTTGATGGCAGCTGGCATGAACCTATTTTCTTACTTTTTCAGCGACAAGCTCGTGCTAAAAAGATATAACGCCATCCCAGTCGATGAGAGCAACGCTCACGGCTTTTACGAGATCGTCTCTCGCCTCACACAAAAGGCGAATTTACCGATGCCAAAAATTTACATCATCCCAGAAGAGGTGCCAAATGCCTTTGCCACAGGCCGCAATCCAAGCCATGCAGCCGTCGCAGTAACCGAGGGGCTTTTAAAAATTTTAAATGAAAACGAGATCGAAGGCGTGCTAGCTCACGAGCTAAGTCACGTAAGGCACTACGACATCCTAACTGGCTCAGTCGCAGCCATACTAGCTGGTGCTATCGCGATGGTCGCAAATTTCGCCAAGATAGGCACCGTGGCAGGGCAAAATCAAAACTCGCAGCGAAACGCCAACCCAGTAATTATGCTAATCATCGCCGTTGTGATGCCTCTAGCTGCCACAGTCATACAAATGGCGATCTCAAGGGAGCGCGAGTATAAGGCGGACAAAGGCGCAGCCTATCTAACGGGACACCCAGAGTGGCTAGCTAGCGCGCTAACAAAGCTTGAAAACTACTCGAATTCTTACGTCATGCAAAACGCAAGCGAGCAAAGCGCGCATATGTTTATCGTAAATCCATTTGGCTCGCTAACTAGCAAGCTTAGCGTGCTTTTTAGAACGCACCCAAGCACTAGTGACAGGATCGCTGAACTTCAAAGGCTTGAGCAAGAGATAAAAAGAGGCATGTAAAAATTTAGCCCTTAGTAAAATTTGGGATAAATTTTTTGTTTTTTGGTTTAAATTTTAAATACAGATAGTCAAATTTTAAAATTTCATGAACGAGTAATTTCGGCTCTAAAATTTGAGCTAAGCTGTAAGCGAAGCCAAATTTTAGTAGTCAACTCTTGCGAGTGAGTGGAATTTTAAAATTTGTAAAGACTGCTTGATTAAATCTTTAAATTTCTTTTTATTTAGAAGGGAGACAAGGGGACTTGAGTTACGGTCTGCTTGCAGTTGCGAGCTAGCGAAGCAAAGCCGTCCCCTTATCCCCCTTTTTAAATCCCCCAATCCCTTCGCACGTTCAAGGCGCATGCAATCGTGCTAACGCACTGCATGCGTTTTATTTAGGAAATTCTGACAAATTTTAAAATTTCATGAACGAGTAATTTCGGCTCTAAAATTTGAGCTAAGCTGTAAGCGAAGCCAAATTTTAGTAGTCAAT
>NZ_ANNG01000038.1 GCF_000466685.1 Campylobacter concisus UNSWCS | reverse complement strand
CCGATCTCAGTCGTGCCACCGCCGATATCAACTACAAGGTTGCCTTGTGGTTCGCGAACTGGTAAATTTGCTCCGATAGCCGCTGCCATAGGCTCTTCTATCAAAAATACCTCTCTTGCACCAGCACTTAGTGCGCTCTCTCTAACAGCCTTTCTCTCAACCTGAGTAAGTCCGTATGGAACCGAGATGATGATCCTTGGGCGTAAGAAATTTTTCCTTCTATGAGTCTTTTCTATAAAATAGCGTATCATCCTCTCTGTCATATCAAAGTCCGCGATAACACCATCTCTCATCGGTCTTATCGCCTCGATGTCGCCAGGAGTTTTTCCCACCATCTCTTTTGCAGCGTGGCCGACTGCTAGAATTTTTTGTTTTCCATATTTTTCACGTCTTACCGCAACAACTGATGGTTCATTTATAATTATTCCCTTATCTTTTACCAAAACCAAAGTATTTGCCGTACCTAAATCTATACCCATATCACTTGAGAAAAAACCTATAACCTGATCTAAAAACATCTATTTCCTTTACGCTGTTAATTTATTGTGCTTTACCAAAATCGGCTTTGCCTTATCTTTTACCGTCTCTTTTGAGATCACGATATCGTAGTCTTTTAGCTCTGGCAGATCATACATTATATCTGTCATGAGTTCTTCCATTATGCTTCTAAGCCCTCTTGCTCCAGTCTTTCGCTCGATAGCAAGGCTCGCTATCTCTTCAAGCGCTTCGTCGTCAAATTTAAGCGTAGCACCATCGATCGCACAAAGCTTTTGATATTGTTTTAATATCGCATTTTTTGGCTCGGTCAAAATTTTAACCATATCCTCTTTTGTTATCTCATTTAAAGTAGCCACCACGTGAAGTCTGCCGATGAGCTCTGGGATGAGGCCGTATTTTACAAGATCGTCTGGCTCAAGCAGGCTTAGTAAATTTTCTTTTTCGTTTTTGCCACGTTTTTCTTGGTTAAATCCAAGTACGTTTTTACCAACTCTGCGCTCTATGATGTCAAGAAGCCCATCAAATGCACCGCCACAAACAAATAAGATATTTGTCGTATCTATCTGGATGAAGTCTTGGTTTGGATGCTTTCTGCCGCCTTTTGGTGGGATATTTACAACACTTCCTTCGATGATCTTTAAAAGCGCTTGCTGCACGCCCTCGCCTGAAACGTCTCTTGTGATGCTTCTGTTTTCACTCATTCTAGCGATCTTATCGATCTCATCGACAAATACAATGCCCTGTTCCGCCTTTTTCACGTCGCCATTTGCAGCTTGCAAGAGCCTTGTAAGAATGTTTTCAACGTCCTCGCCGACATATCCAGCCTCAGTTAGGCTTGTCGCGTCGCAAATCGCAATAGGCACGTCAAGAAATCTCGCCAAAGTCTGAGCCATCAACGTCTTGCCACTTCCAGTTGGACCAACAAGCAAGATGTTTGACTTTGAAATTTCGGTGTCGTCTTTGATGTCGCTTTGTTTAAAAATTCTCTTATAGTGGTTATATACGCCGACACTAAAGACCTTTTTAGCCCTATCTTGACCGATCACGTAGTTATCAAGTACCGCTTTTAGCTCCTTTGGAGTGAGCTTTTGATACTCTATCGCCTCATCGTTTTTACTCTCTTCTACACTCGTATCACCATGTATCATATCGTATGCTGCTGCTATACAGTACTCGCATATATAGGCGTTTCCTTCGATATCTGCTAATAACCTTCTCTCAGCAGACTCGGCCTCGCCACAAAAATTACACTTTCTAGCCATTAATCTCTTCCTTTTGCAAGCGGAATTCCTCTTGTCGTTTCTAATATAAATTTACACATTTTTTTAACATTTTCGTCGCTGGTTTTTGCGATAAGCTCGTTTGCTTGATCTTTTAGGCTAATGCCTTGATTAAACAAAAATTTATAAGCGCGAACAAGCTCTTCAACCTGCTCTTTGTCAAATCTACGCCTAATGCCAACTAAATTTAAGCTTCTTATATAGGCTCTGTTGCCCTCAGCTAGGCAAAATGGAACTACATCTTGACTTAGCGCACTAGCCCCCGCGACCATGCAGCTCTCACCCACTCTAACAAACTGGTGAATAGGCGTAAGACCACCCACAACAGCGTAGTCACCAAGCTCGACGTGGCCTGCTAGAGTTGCGTTATTTGCCAAAATGACGTTGCTGCCTATTATGCAGTCGTGTGCGATGTGAGAATATGCCATGATAAAGGCATTATCGCCAATCCTTGTTATACCATCGCCCTTGTGCGTGCCTGAGTTTATCGTGCAAAACTCACGTATAGTTGCGTGCTCGCCGATGATGACGCCAGTATCGACCTCATCTTTATAGCTGATATCTTGCGGGATGTCGCCCACGATCGCGTAGCTAAATACACGAGAGTTATCGCCGATCCTCGTCTTGCCAAGCACCCTTGCGCCTTGTTTTATCGTGACGTTGTTGCCAAGGACCGCATCTTTACTTACAAATGCGTAAGCCTCGATATTTGCGTCATCTCCAATGATCGCTCCATCTTCTATAACTGCTGTTTGGTGGATATTTTTCATTGTCTCTCTTTTTTTAAGCAAAAGCCTATTTATCGACTATCATCGCTTTTAGTTCAGCCTCGGCGCATAGCACATCATCGACGTATGCTTTGCCCTCAAGCACCCAGATATTGCCTTTGTGTTTTAATACATTTAATCTATACTCTAGCCTATCTCCAGGGCGGACTGGATGGCGAAATTTCGCTCCGTCAATGCTCATAAAATAGACCACTTTGTTCTCGATGCCAGCTTGATGCTCGTCGCTCATACTCTTAAACGCTAGCACGCCACCAGCTTGCGCCATGCCCTCAATGATCATCACGCCAGGATAGATCGGGTGGCCTGGGAAGTGCCCCTGAAATATCGGCTCGCCAATGGTTACATTTTTATAAGCGACGATGTTTTTTGCAGGCTCTAGCTCGACAACTCTATCGATAAGCAAAAAAGGAAATCTATGTGGGAGAATTTTTTGAATTTCTACGACGTCTATCACGTTTTAGCCTTAGTAATGTAAATTTTGGCAGATTGTAACAAATTTATACTAAGAAAAAAATTATTAACCTCTTTTAAAATCTCTGAAATTTAGCCTTAGTGGGTCTAAATTTAGCTCTCTAAAACCAAAATTTCTTCGCTGTCGTTGTAAAAAACAGCCTTTGCGTAAATTTCGTAGCTGCCCTTTTTGACCTCATCTAATATGATGATAGGATTTTGCGAAAACTCCCCGCTTATCTGCCTACGAAATTTCATCTCAGCGTCAAGCTCAAGCGGCCTTTTGCAAAGCTCATCAACGCTTTTAAATTTGCTATTTGTAAATTTATTAAAGCGCTCTATGCTCATAAATATCGCACCCTCTTTTAGCTCATCGTCCATTTCGCAGTCACACTCCACATTAAGCTTTAAATTCTCTCTTTTAAAGCCAGAGTAGAGCACAAAGTAGCTTGGCACCACAACTGCTTCAAACTTAACACTAGCGCGAAAAAGCCTGTAGTTTAAAAATCGCCTTCTAAAAAGATGAAATTTCTCTCCCTTAGCCTCGCAAAGGCGCACCTTTTTGTAAAGCTCAAGTCTAGCTTCTATGCTGCCATAAAGCGCTCTTGCGTGTAGCTCGCTCATTAGCTCACTTTGGGGTAAATTTTGTGAGTCGCGCTGTTTTTTTAGCGCAAAGACGCAGCCGCAGTAGTTTTGGTGATAGAGCTTGTCCTTTTTAGCGAGGATAAACTGCTCGCTTGTGCCGCCATTTTTTCTATAATCAACCGCAACGGCTTCTAAATTTGAGCCAGCCACCGCCTCATCAAGCGCCTTTTTAAGCTGAGAAAAGTCCTTTTTTGGGCTCATCAAAAGTGTCGTCGTGATCTTACTAAGTCCTAGCTCAAGCGCCTTTTTAGCGGAGTCTTTCATACGAAAATCAAAGCAGTATTCGCACCTTTTGCCCTTTTCTGGCTCATCTTCAAGCCCCTTTGTGCCACCAAGCCACGCTTCGTAGTCGTATTCGCCACATATTAGCTCGATGCCTAGCTTCTCGCAGCTTCGCTTCACGTCCTCAAAACGCAGTAAAAACTCGCTATATGGATGTATGTTTGGATCGTAAAAATAGCCTACTATTCGTTCATTTGGGTAATCTTTTCGTAGGCGCTGTAAAAAGTAGTGGCTATCGACCGAGCAGCAGATATGAACTAGCAAATTTGACCTTTTTGGGCAGATTATACCCAAAAAGGCCTTTTATGTTTTACTCTAATGGAGCCTTGCTTTGTAAAAATCTAACAAGATATTCCGTCTCATCTCCTACAAGACCTGCATTACCAACCATAGTTTCAATGACACTTGGCCAAACATTTACACTAAACTCGTCATATCCATGTAAAGCATGACAGTTTCCACATCTCTCTTTAAAAAGCGCTTCACCCTTTGTCAAGACTTGAGTTCCATCGCTTGTTAAAGCATCCTTTGCAACAAAACCAGTAATGCTAACTTGAAGCCACTCATTATCATATTCATCCATAGTCTTTTTAACGGTTTTTAAAATTTTAGGATCTTTTGCCTCTACATCAAGCTCTAAAATTCCAAGTTTTGAGTAAGCATTTATGCTATCTTGCGGCACAAAACCGCTGTAGCTTACTTCAGCAAATTTGCCATCATCTTTTATAACATTCAACTTCGCTCCAACGTGCATTATAGCGATCTCTTTGCCATTTACTTTATCTAAAAGTGGTGTCTTTGAGGTCACATATACATCACTAGCAAACAGTGAAACACAAAACACTAAAAGAGTTAAAATTTTTCTCATTTTTTATCCTTTTTTACTAAATTTAGGTTGTGAAAATACATTGATCTCAGGCAACTCTTTTTCAAATTTTTCTATCTGAACTAGAGCTGTTGCTTGATTTCCCATGGCTAGTTTTGATGTTGGTTCATTAGGGATCAAAACATTCACGTTACCATGAACACAAAGCTCTTTTTTGTCTGGATCCCACCAAGCTCCCTCTTCTATCCTAACAACACCTACTTTCACATTTTTTGTCACGATAGCACCGCATAAAATTTCGCCTCTGCCGTTAAATACTCGGACAATATCTCCATTTTTTATGCCTCTAGAGGCTGCATCATTTGGATGTATCCAAACAGGCTCTCTACCATTTACCTCAGCTAAATTTCTAAGCCAAGTATTGTTTAGCTGTGAGTGCAAGCGATATTTTGGGTGAGGAGAAACTAAATTTAGTGGATATTTTTTTACCTCTTTGCTGCCTAGCCACTCCATAGGTTCCATCCATGTAGGATGAGATGGACAATCCTCATACATAGCTTTGCCTATCTTTTTAGAGACTATTTGAATTTTACCAGATGGCGTTCCTAGGCGGTTAATGATAGGATTTTTCCTAAAATCAGCCATTTTTACATATTCATATGCATAATCTGGCACCTTAAACTCAACATAACCTTTTTCCCAAAATTCTTCAAAGCTTGGCATGTTTAGATTGTTTGCATCGCCTTTTTTCTTTGAAGCGTTGTAAAATTGCTTGATCCAGTCAAACTCGGTTTTTCCTTCAGTAAAGGCATTCAGTTCAGTCTGACCAAATTGTTTTAATATCCCACTATAAATTTCATAGTCATTTTTAGCCTCCATATAAGGCTCAGCGATTTTATGCATAGCAATTATAAATTTATTAGTGTGAGATTTTGTTATATCATCTCTTTCTTGCTCGGTTGTTGCTGGCAAGACTATGTCTGCCATTCTAGCACTTGCTGTCCAAAAGCAGTCTTGAACGATAAATGTATCAAGTTTTTCAAAGGTTTTTGCCATCAATTTTGTATCTGGGTGATGATGAAAAGGATTGCCACCAGCCCAATAAGCTAGCTTGATGTCAGGATAGGTTATCTTTTTACAGTTAAATTCCACTTCTTTACCAGGATTGTTTATACAATCAACTATTCTTGAAACAGGTATTGCGATATTATCCCTATGTTTTCCAATCACCATCAACACTTGGCACGATACTTATGCTTCCAAGACCAGGGAAAGCCGTGCTTGATTGAGCTTTACCACTACTTAAACTTAATGCACTACCAACTGGAGCTGCTGGAGATGGACAACCTCCATCTGAGTAGTGATATCCAAAGCCATATCCTCCACCAGGAAGTCCTATCTGACCGATAAATGCAGCAAGAACTGTCGCCATCCAGTGAAACTGCTCACCATGGTGTGCTCTTTGAGGACCCCAACCACACATTAGAATTGTTCTTTTTGCGCCAAAAAGTCTTGCTAAAGTTTTGATATCTTCTTCATTAACACCAGAAATTTTACTAGCCCAAGCAGCATTTTTAACTATTTTATCTTCAGCTTCTCCATTTAGATAGGCCTTAAATTCAGCTACACCACTAGTGTAGCGTTTTAAAAATTTCTCATCGCTAACACCAGCTTTCATCATCTCATAGCATATACCCATCATCAAAGCGACATCTGTTGTAGGATTTACATGAATATGAGTAGCACCAAGATACATAGAAGTATTATTTAAAACTGGGTCTATGCAAATAACTTTGACGCCACGTTTTTTCATCTGTTCTTTTAGCTTTTTGAAGTATATATAGCTCTCGTGATCTGGCACACCCCATGCGATTTGATTTGTATTTATCGGATCTGCTCCCCATATAACAACTACTTCGGTCTCTTTTAGTATCACAGGCCATGCAGTTTGAAGTGCGCCACTCTCGTCTGTGCCAGTAACATAAGGTGTAATAGCACGTATTGCATGGGTAGAATAAGTAAGTGTTCTTGTTGTGTAGCCACCAAGTACGTTTAACATCCTACCAAGAAGAGTTTGCGGGTTATTTACACTTCCCACGCTATACCAACCGTAGCTTCCGCCATATATTGAACTAGCACCATGCTCTTTATAAACACGTTTTAGCTCATCTGCTACGATCTTGTAAACCTCATCCCAGCTTACTTCAACCCACTCATCTTTACCTCTCTTGCTCTTATCGCTTTTGTATCCTTTTTCAAGGTATCCTTTTCTAACAGCAGGTCTAGCGATACGAGTCTCGTCATATGTTCTTGCTAGCACTCCCTCTCTTAGCGTCACTGGATAAAAATCAAGCTCATTAACATCAGCAATGCCCTCAAATTTACCATTTTTGTTTAAGCCTCTTATGGCACCAAAGTGTGAAGCACTTATATTAGCAGAAGTGTCATTCATTAGGTTGTCACTAATTAAGGCAGTGGCACTTGCGCTACTTGCAAACGCTGCACTTGCAGCTGCACCTTTTAGAAATTCTCGTCTTTTCATTTTTTCTCCCTTAATGAAATTGGTTACAGCGATTATAGTTATCTAAATTTTAGTAATTACTTAAAATTTACAATATTTATAAATTTTTAAAAGTAAGTAATAATTTTTATTTTTATATAAGAAATAGCGTTTGAATATTATTTATTATTTTTAGAATAGAGTGGTTATTTTTTGTTATTTAAAGCTAACACTACATCAAAGTTTGTCATCATAAAATTTAGCTGCGTCAAGGTATTTTTTAAGGACATTTTGGCTTACTAGGTCATCAAATTTACCAAAAGCTACTTGCTTGCTAGCCTCTATTATTAGCACCTTTTGCGCTATCTTCATCGCACTTAAAATATCGTGCGTGATAAAGATAATGCTGATCTTTTCATCCAAGCTTAAAAGCAAATTTATGATCTTTTGCTTCGTCTCATTATCAAGTCCGCTTGTTATCTCGTCACAAATTAAGATTTTTGGTTTTGAAAGAAGCGCTAGCAGTATCCCAACCCTTGTCGCCTCGCCGCCGCTTAGCTGTGACGGATATTTTTCTAAAATTTCATCTTTTAAATTTAAATTTGTTAGAAGCTCTTTAAGCTCATTTTCGCTAAAACTAAGCTTAAGATATGATCTCACATGAGCGATCGCGGTTTTTACTTTTAGCGCCGGATTTAGGGCTTGTTTTTGATTTTGCAAGATATATCTGATATCTTTTTTTAGCTCATTTTTGTCCGTGATCTCCTTATCGTTTATATAAATTTTGCCCCCGCTTTTTGGCTCGCTAAATGATATGAGCTTTGCAAGCGTGCTTTTACCACTGCCACTTTGCCCCAAAATGGCTAAATTTTCGCCATCATCAAGCTCGTAATTTATCCCCTCCAAAAGGTGCAGCACTTCAGCTCTAGCGTTAAAATGCTCCTTAAAGCTTAAACTTTTTGATACGTTTTCAAGCCTTATTTTCACGCATTTTCCTTTAAATTTAGCCGCCCATCTCTCATCTGCCAAATTTCATCACTAAGATAGTTCGTCAGCGCCTCATCGTGCGAGATAAAAATGACGCTCATCTTGCCCTTTAGGCTCTCTAAGATGCCCGCCACGTGGCTACCGCTAATGCTATCAAGCCCGCTTGTTATCTCGTCGCAGATTAGGATTTTTGGCTTCAGACAAAGCGCAAGAGCGATCTGCACGCGGCTAGCCTCGCCACCACTTAGCTCGTATGAAAATTTGTGCCAGATGAGATTTGCATTACCCAGCCCAAACTCCCTAAAATAAGCAAATGCAAGCTCTTTATTTGATTTATTATCGCCGCCAAGATATGCGTTGAAGTGATCGCCAACGTTTAAGAGCGGATGAAGGCTGGCAACTGAGTTTTGAAAGATGAGCGCAGCGACCTTTTTTCGGTGCTCTTTTAGCTCATTTTGACTAAGATTTAAGATATCTTTTTTATAAATGCTAAATTTATCCGCTCTCACTCTAAAATCATCATCAAAAAGCCTTATTAAACTCTTTGCAAAGAGCGATTTGCCACTGCCACTTGCACCCGTGATACCTATAAATTTACCCTCGCTCATGGCAAAATCAAGCTCATGCAAAAGTTTCTTATCCTTATAAAAAACGTTTAAATTTTTAATCTCTATCATATTTTTATATTGCCATTTTTTGAATTTGACGTGATGATCGAGGTTGCAAGGATGAGCAAAAAGAGCGTCACGCCAGGGAAAAGCACCATCCACCAAGAACCAAGAAAAAGCGCCTCTTTGCTCTCATTTAGCATGATGCCAAGGCTTATTTTATTTGCGTCGCTACCCACGCCAAAAAAGCCAAGCGTAGCCTCCATAACGACTGCATTTATCGCGTTTATACCAAAGATACTAATTATTAAATGCTTTAAATTTGGCAAAATTTCAAAGCAGATAAGGCTAAATTTACTAGCTCCATTTATCACGGCTTGCTCGGCGTAGTCGCACTTTTTACTAAGTCTTAAATTTTGCATAAAAACTTTTGACCCCTGCATAAACGAGCAAATGGCGATGATAAAAGATGTTATAAGCAGATCTCCACTACTAAATGAGCTAAAAAGCATGATAAAAACGATGTTTGGGATACTTAAAAAGGCATCAAGCCCCTTATCAAAAAGGCTCTCACAAGCTCTGCTCTTACTCGTGCCAAAATATGCGTAGATGAGCGAGAAAAGCGTCGTTAAAAAGCCAGCTAGCAGCAAAACAAGAAGCGAGTTTTTAAGCGCGTAGGCCACTCTTATGAGATTGTCCCTGCCTAGGATGTCAGTGCCAAAGATGTGTTCGCTACTTGGAGCTAAATTTACCGCCATAAAGTCAGTGAAATTTGGCTCAAATTTAGAAAAAAATGGCGTCACAAAGGCAAATGTGACAAGTGCTAAAAAGACAAAACAGGCTAGGAAAAATATGACTTTTCTCATAAATTTCTCTTATCTGCTAAGATAGCGAAAATTTTAGCCAGTAAATTTGCAAAAACGACAAAAACAGCCGTTAGCAAAATGGTCGCAAGTGCGACTGGATAGTCTTTGGCAATCACCGCATCAAGGCTAAGCTTGCCTATGCCAGGAAATGAAAAAATGCTCTCAATGACGTATGAGCCAGCAAAAACGCCAGCCACAAGGGTTGCGAAATAATAGACTATATCGGTGCTTGCGTGCTTTATCGCAAATAGATAAATTTTGCCGCGTCCCAAGCCTCTAGCGTGAGCCGTCTGGATAAAATCAGCGTTTAGGCTTTGATTTAGCCTGTCTCTTACAAATTTCACGTTTGCGCCAAGGTGTGGCAAGATGATGGCAAGCGTTGGCAAGATGATAAATTTAGCCCCAACTCCGCTAGATCCTAGCTCGTTTGCGCCAGAGCTTGGCAGCACGTTTAGATAGACACTAAAGATCGCTATTAGCACGAGTGCTACGTAAAAATGCGGCAAGGAAGCCAGCAAAAAGGAGCTAAAATTTATAAAGATGTCGGCAAATTTATTTTTATAAATGGCGCTTAAAAGCCCCAAGAAAAATGACAAGAGAGCTATCAGAAAAAACGAAGCAAAAAACAAAATAAGCGAGTTTAAAAGTCTCTCTTTAATGAGCAAAAAAACGCTTGCTCCACTTACAAAGCTAGTGCCAAAGTCCCCTGTGACAAAGTGAGCCAGCCATCTAAAATACTGCACAAAAAAGCCATCTTTTAGCCCCAAATTTTCTAAAATTTGCTCTTTTATAGCCACGCTCACCGCCTCACTTCGCAAAAACATCGCATCAGTGACATTGCCTGGCAAAAAATATATGAGCAAAAATAGAAAAAATGAGATAAAAAACAGCAACCCAAGGCTTGAGATCGCTGTTTTTAAAATGGCTCTAAACAAAGTTTTTATCCACTATTTTACTTGCCACTCTCTTATGTTCCATAAAAATCCAGCCCCATGGTGGCCCAAAATTTGCGTCTTTATGCCTGAAATTTTGTTGTTAAAAACGAGCGGATAGTCAAGATAGGCTATAAAAATGTAAGGTGGATTTTCAAAAAGCGCTTTTAGAAATTCTTTGTAGTATTTTTTCCTAAGCTCCACATCCTTTGTATATCTCGCGTTTTTTAGGGCAAGATCGACGTTTGCGTCCTTGTAGTGGCTAAAATTCCAGCCATTTTCATTGACATCGATGTCGGCAAATCCGCCAAAAATTCTATATGTATGAAAGTCTGGATCAAATGGGCTTCCCCAGCCGATCACAAAGCTATCAACCTTGCTTATGCTAAAGGCTGTTTTTGGCTTTGCATAGGCCTTGGCTCTTACGCCAAATTTCTCAAACTCGCTGCTTAAAATTTTAGCTAGATTGACCCTTAAGATGTCGTTATTAAAAGCGTAGATGTCAAAGCCAAGCTCCTTGCCGTCCTTCTCAAAAAAGCCAGCCTTGTTTTTCCTAAAGCCGCTTTTTTCAAGTAGCTCCCTAGCCTTTTGCGGATCGTAGCTAAATTTAAACTCACCGTCATTTGCAAAGCTTTTTTCTATCGGATTGTTCGCTACGCTTGCATATCCGTGAAATAGTTTTTTAACGATCTCATCTTTATTGACCGCGTAGTTTAGGGCGATCCTTACATTTTTATCTTGAAAAAGAGGATCATTAAAGTTAAACATTAGCGCTCTGTAGTCCGCACTTTTAAATTTAAGCAAGCTTAATTTTTTATCATCTTTTATGAAATTTACACCAGTTGGAGAGATGAGCGCAACGTCGATCTCACCGCTTTTAAGGCCTACAAGTCTTAAATTTTCATCACCAACTATCTTTAAAAATAGCCTTTTTATCTTTGGCTCACCTTTATAGAATTTATCATTTGCCACAAATTCCAAACTCTCATCTTTTTTCCATTTTACAAGCTTGTATGCGCCAGTGCCAATAGGAGCGTCATTAAATTTATCAGTTGCGATATCTTTACCCTTTAAAATGTGCTCAGGCAAAACGCCAAAACTTAGTGCGTCAAGAAACGGTGGAAAAGGCTCACTAAGCGTGATCTTTACTTTATAATCTCCTAAAATTTCAACGCTTTTTACCACCTCGTAGTTTGAGATAGCAGGCGCGTTTAGCTTCTTATCTTGAGCCGCTTCGATGGTAAATTTAACGTCCTTTGCGCTAAATTTCACCCCGTCATGCCAAAAGGCATCATCTCTTAGCTCAAAAACATACTCCAGCCCGTCATCGCTCACCTGCCAAGACTTGGCAAGCTCAGGCACGACGTGGCTATTTTCATCGTGGCTAGTAAGACCAGAAAAAACCAGCGAAAGCGTAGGATCGTGATCTTCGTCGTAGAGTGGATTTATACGAGGTGTTTGCTCCTCGATAGCGACCACAACGGCATTTTCATTTGCATAAGCAAAGGCAGAAAACAACAAAAACAATAAAGCCAAAAATCTCTTCATCACTCGCTCCTTTGTTTAAAAAATATTTGACGAATAGTAATACGAAATGCATAAAAGTATTATTAAAATAAATGTAAATTCAATGTATAGAAAATTTGAAATTTCTAACTATCTTTTAACCTTTTTTAAAGTAAAATCAGGGCTCATTTTAGCTGACAAAAAGGTAAATTTCACAATGAATAAAAAGAAAAAAATAGCCCTAATCACCGGCATCTGCGTAGTCTCACTTTTGCTTATTTATACACTTCTTGGCTTTTTTGGTCTGCCTTATGCTATCAAAAATATCGCTCCAAAGTACCTAAAAGACTACAACGCAACGCTTTTTGTAAGTGATGCTAAATTTAACCCATTTACCTTCGAGCTAAACGCTACAAATGCTGAGCTAAACACCACTTCGCCGCTTTTTAGCACGAAGCAGATCGACCTTAAGCTAAAGCCATTTTCTATCTTTAAAAAGCTAGTTGAGATAGACATTTTTAGGCTAGATGAGCCAAAAGTAAAGATCGCAAGAGATAAAAAAGCAAATTTTAACTTTAGCAATTTTATAAGCGATGATAACGCAACTAGCGAAGATAACAGCACTAGCTCGATAAATTTCGCGCTAAATAACGCAAAAATCATTAAAGGTTCATTTTCTTATAGCGATCAAAATTTAACAAAGCCATTTAATGTAAGCTTTGATGATATAAACTACGAGCTAAGCTCGCTAAATACGAAGAAAAATAGCGCTGGTAGTCACATCTTTGACTCAAACTCAAGCCTAGCACACAAGATCGATCTAAATGGCGATATCAAGCTAAATCCACTAAAAATAGAGGGCAACGTCAGCATAAAAGACTTTAGTATAAAGCCAGTTGCGATAAGTTTTATCGATAATGACACGTTAAATCTAAAAAATGCCATTATAAACTTAAAGATAAACTACGCTTTAAAAGCCGATGAGAACGCAACTGGGATAAATTTAAAAGATGGCTTTTTAAATGTAAAAGGACTAAGCCTTGATGAAGGCGCAAATGAGCTTAGCCTTGGCGAGCTAGAGCTTCCAAAATTTGATCTTGTTAGTAAGATAGCGGATAAAACGGAGGCTACGCTAAATTTAAGTGCTGTAAATTTAAATGACATCTCTTTTAAAAATGCTATCTCCGCGAGCGTAAAATCACTAAATTTAAGTGATATCTCGCTTCTTGCAAATTTAAATGAAAAAAGCGAGCTAAATGCCACAGCCAAGCTAAAAAGTGTAGGTGCAAACGCTCTTAAAATAGATGAAGCAGATAGAAATTTAGCAAATTTAAAAGATATAAATGCTTCAAATTTAAATCTAAATTTAGCAAATAACAAAACCGCTCTAACGCTTGAAAAAATAGCACTTAATGGCATCAATGCGCCACTTAGCAAAAGCGCAAGTGTAAATGTAGCAAGTGCTGGCGTGACAAATACAAATTTCACAATGGATGGCAACAAGAGCCTTGCGAGCCTTGATGAGCTAAACGTAAAAAACATAGAGCTTAAAGCAAAAAATAAAGATATAGCAAGCGTCGCTGATGTGGGGGTAAAGAGCGTAAGCTTTGATCTTTTAAAAATGGCTCTTGGGGTTGAAAATGTAAGCATAGATAGAGCGAAATTTAGCTCAGAACTAAGCGAGAATGGGCTAAGCGCTGTAAATGAGCTAGGATTTGGCGAGCAGAGCACAAAAGCTACAAAAGTGACAAAACACACTAAAAAAGTGGAGAAAAAGGCTGAAAATAAAAGTACTTCAAAAAGCAAAGAAAATGAGTTTAAATTTGATGTAAAAAATATAAGTGTAAATAACGCAGATATTGCTTTGACGCACCTTTTTAAGGGCGAAAAGATCGCTCATAAATTTGATAACCTAAATGTAAAAGTAGCAAATTTAAGTAGCGATTTTAGCAAGCCTTTTGATGCAAAAGTGGCGATGAAAAGCTCACAAAAACTAAATTTGGATGTTGATTCAAAGATAAAGATAGAGCCACTTGAAGTGAGTGCTAAAATCAAGCTAAATGATACAAATTTACCAAAGTATTTTGCCTATGCAAAGCCCTTTTTAGAAGCATCTCTAGCTAGTGGTCAGATGAGCGCAGATGCCCAGCTTCACTACGCAAAAGATATCAAAGCAGACGCAAAAGTTAGTATCAAAGATATAAGGCTAAATGGTAAAAAAGCTGAAAAACTAATCGCCTTTAAAAGCCTAGATCTTGAAAAAATTTCATTTGCCAAAAATGACCTTGCCATAAGCGGAGTGAGCTTAAATTCGCCATTTATCAAGGCTCATCTAAGCAAAGAGCGTAAATTTAACCTATCTCAAATCGTAAAAGAGGATAAAAATAAGGCTAAAACCGAGGCAAAACCTGAGAGCAAAAAGGCAGCTAGCAAAAAAGATGACGAGCTAAAATTTAGCGTGAAAAACTTCTCTTTAAAAAATGGCGAGGTTGATTTCTCGGACGCATCGCTATTTATGCCATTTGCCACAACGATCTCAAAGCTAAATGGCAAGCTCACTGACATCGATAAAAAGCGCCCAAGTTCAGGCGAGTTTCAAGGTGTGGTTGGTAAAAACGGCTTTGCGCAGATCACCGCAAAACTCTTTCCATTTGAGCTAAAGCAAAATACCGACATAAAGCTTGACTTTAAAGATATCGATCTAACTGATATAACGCCATATAGTGGGCAGTTTGTGGGCTATAAGATCAAAAAAGGCAAGCTAAATTTAAACCTAAACTATAGCGTCGTCGACTCAAAACTAAATGGCTCAAATTTCATAAATTTTGACTCGCTTACACTTGGAGAAAAGGTTGATTCAAAAGATGCTGTAAATTTACCACTTTCACTTGCTATCTCGATACTTAGCGATCAAAATAATCAAATAAATATCGATCTGCCAGTTGAGGGAAATTTAGACGATCCTGACTTTAAATATGGCGGCGTCATCTGGGCTGCAGTAAAAAAACTCTTTGCTGACATCACGCTAGCTCCATTTAGATTTTTAGGCAACGCTTTAGGACTTGGCAGCAAAGATCTTAGCTCTATTGATTTCCTTGCTGGAAGTAGCGAGCTTATAAGCTCAGAAGCGCCTAAGATAGCTGATTTTATAAAGCTAACTGGCTCAAAACCTAAGATGAAGCTTAGCATAACGCCAACATACTCAAAACTCGATGAAAGCTTTTATAAAAACAAAAAACTAGATCAAAAGATCAATCAAATCATCGCTTCAAGTGGCAAAGACTACATCGCAGTTTTAAATGAGCTTGTGCCAAATTTAAAAGATAGAAGCGAAAAAGCCTTAAGAGAAGAGGCGCTAAAGGGCATCGAGGTCGATAAAGAAAAGCTAGTAGAGCTTGCAAATGAGCGTGCAAATGCGGTAAAAGAGGCGCTTATAAAAGCTGGGCTTGAGGCTGGCCGCATAAATATAAACGATGCAACAAGCTCAGAGCCTAAGCAAAACACCTACACAAGCGTGCTAATGGGAGTGGCGAACTAAATTTCATTTATTTCGCTGCTTCTTGCATTATAGACAAACCAGCTAAGAAGCATAAGCATCATAAATGCCCCAAAAATAAGGCTTGCATAAAAATATAAATTAAAATCAGCTCCTAGCAAATTTGCGTTGTGAAGGGCGATCATAACACCAGCTAAAGCGATTAAGTAGCCAATTAGCTTGATGATGAAAATTTTAGGATTTACAAGGATCAGCAAAAGGCCACAAAGTATGATGCCAAGGGCTATTTGTAAATTTGAAATGTCAGCTTGAGCACTTGAAGTAAGTGTTAAAAAGCCAGCTAAAAGCGCCATTAGTATCATTAAAACTGCATAAACCGCCCTGCTTCGTCCAAAGCCATACATAAAGCAAACAAAGCCCTTATTTTGCCTGTTATAGTCCATTTTCGCTCCTTTTGGAAGTTTGCTTATTTTAATGCCAAATTCTTAAATAACGGCTTTAATCTGAAATTTCACTCATTTTGGCTAATATTTTGCATCTTAAAAAAGGAGCAAAAATGCCTTATGTTAATATCAAAATAGCAGGCCCAGAGCCTACAAAAGAGCAAAAAGATCAAGTTTTTAAAGAGGTAACCGAGACGCTTGTAAGAGTGCTTGGCAAGAAAAAAGAGGCGGTTATGATCTTTATCGAAACTCACGATGCTGGCAATATCGGCGTAGGTGGCGAGAGCGTAGAAGATAAGAGAAAGGGGATAAAATGAGCGAATTTAGCAAAGCAGACATTGAAAGAAAGATAACGCTTGAAGTTGGCGATAAAGCGCCAGAGTTTGAAGCGTTAAATCAAGATGGCGTAAAGGTCGCATTAAAGGACTTTATAGGCAAAAACGTGGTGCTTTACTTCTACCCAAAGGACAACACTCCTGGCTGCACGACTGAAGCTTGCGAATTTAGCGCAAACTACGATCAGTTTATCAAAAATGATACCGTTATCATCGGCGTTAGCCCAGATAGCGTAAAGTCGCATGTGGGCTTTATCGCAAAGCAAAATTTAAAGCACATCTTGCTAAGCGATGAGGATAAAGAAATTTCAAAACTTTATGGTGTTTGGCAGGTCAAGAAAAACTACGGCAAAGAGTATCTTGGTATCGTTAGAAGCACCTTTGTGATCGGCAAAGACGGCAAGATAGTTAAAATTTACAAAAGCGTAAAAGCCAAAGACCACGCCGCAAAAGTGCTAGCTGATCTAGTAAAATAAGGAGCAAAGATGAAGCTTATAAAAATGCTAATTTTAAGTGCGTTTTTTGCGCTAAATTTATCAGCACTGACTGAAGGTGTGGAGTATCAAACTCTAGCAAAACCGCTTAACGTGCCTAAAAACTCAGTCGTCAAGGTCTTTAGCTACGACTGCCCTCACTGCTATAAATTTGACCGAACGATCACAAGAAAGCTGATGTCAAAGCTTGACGGGGTTAAATTTATCCCATATCACCTAAGCACCAAAGGCAAACTTGGCGAGACAACAAGTAAAATTTTCGCCGCTCTTATATCGATAGATGAGGCAAATGGGACTGATCTGCTAAGCGATGAGTCTAAATTTAAGCAAGCTAAATTTGCGATCTACAAAGCAAGACACGATGAAAAAGATGACTTTAATGATGGCAAAGATAAGCAAAGATTTATAGATCTAGCGCTAAATGCAGCTCACGTGAGCAAAGACGAATACGAAAAAGCGCTAAGCTCAGAGCGTGCAAAAGAGCTTTTAAACGAGTGGTTTGCCTCTTATGATGTAGCAAGTATCAGCGGTGTGCCAGCCTTTGTAGTAAGCGGCAAGTATCTGATAAATTTAAACGCAGCATCATCGATCGATGAGATGGCAAAGACGATAAAAGAGCTTTTAGATAAGTAACTTTAGCCTAAAATTTACGGACATTTTGGGCTTAGAAATGTAAATTTAAAGCAATTTTAGATAAACTCGGATCAAATTTCTAAAAAAGAAAGGTTTAATTATGAACGCTTCAGAATTCATCTGGATGGATGGAAAACTAGTAAAATGGGATGATGCGAAAGTACACGTTCTAACTCACTCTTTGCACTACGCTAATGCTGTATTTGAGGGCACAAGAGCTTATAAAACAAAAAAAGGTCTAGCTATTTTTAGACTCAAAGACCACACAAAAAGACTTTTAAGATCAGCAAAAATGACCGTTTTAAACGTGCCTTACACTGAAGAAGAGCTTGAAAAAGCACAGATCGAGCTACTTCGCGCAAATAAATATAACAGCAACGTCTATATCCGCCCACTTATCTTTTTAGGATACGGCGTAATGGGCGTAGCGCACACAAAAGCACCGGTTCAAACTGCTATCGCTTCATGGGAGTGGGGTGCATATCTTGGCGATGAAGGCCTAGAAAAAGGCATCAGAGTTAAAATTTCAAGCTTTGCTAAACTAGCCCCTGCTGCTCAAATGAACAGAGCAAAGGCTAGCTCAAACTACCTAAGCTCACAAATGGCAAACTACGAAGCAAAAGAGGCTGGATACGACGAGGCGCTGCTTCTTGATAGCGAGGGCTTTGTGGCTGAAGGTCCAGGCGAGTGCTTTTTTATCGTTGAAAATGGCGCATTGATCACTCCACCAAATGATAATAGCCTACTTAGCATTACTCAAGATACAGTCATAAGACTAGCTCACGATCTTGACATCGAAGTAAGAAGAGAGCGCATCACAAGGGATCAAGCATACACAGCTGACGAAGCATTTTTCACCGGCACTGCAGCTGAAGTAACTCCGATAAACAGCATAGATAACCGCATCATCGGCAACGGCGCTAGAGGCGAAGTGACAAAGAGACTACAAAAAGCTTACTTTGACGTAGTTTATGGTCTAAACAAAAAATACGAATCATTTTTAACATATATTTAAGATTTAAAGGAACGAAATGCCCGCTGATTTAAATGATTATTTCAACAAAAAAAAGCCAGGTAATGACAACAGGGGCTCAGGTCAAAATAATGACAAAGAGCCACCTTTTAAAAAGGATTTTAAAATGCCAAATATACCAAGCGGCTTTGGCAAATTTGGTGCGCTAGCCTACATTATAATCGCCATTATCGCGATCCTTGCTATCACTCAGCCATTTAAAGTGATACACTCAGGCGAGGTCGGCATCAAAGCCACAGCGGGTAAATATGAGCCAAATCCTTTACAACCAGGTTTTCACTTCTTTTTACCATTTATCCAAAATATCATCGTAGTTGATACCAGAGTTAGGATCATCAACTACACTTCAGGCGAAGATATGGGCGAGAGCTTGCAAAAGTCTTATCAGGGAGCTGGAATTTTACGCAAAAACTCAATCTCAGTTTTGGATGCTAGAAATTTACCAGTTAGCATCGATATCACCGTGCAATACCGCCTAAATCCAGAAAATGCACCACAAACTATCGCATCTTGGGGTCTTAGCTGGGAGAGCAAGATCGTTGATCCTGTCGTGCGCGACGTGGTTCGCAGCATCGCTGGTAAATACACAGCCGAAGAGCTACCAACTAAGAGAAATGACCTAGCAAGGCAGATCGATGAGGGCATAAGAAAAGACATCGACTCACAGCCGAACAAGCCAGTCGAGCTCCTAACCGTGCAGCTTCGTGAGATCATCTTGCCTTCAAAGGTAAAAGAGCAGATCGAGCGTGTCCAGATCGCTAAACAAGAGGCCGAGAGGACAAAATACGAGGTCGAGCGTGCAAATCAAGAGGCTCTAAAACAAGCTGCCCTTGCAGAAGGTACTGCAAAAGCTGCAATCATCGAAGCAAAAGGTAAGGCTGATGCTATCAAGATCGAGGCTGACGCGACTGCGTATGCAAACAAAGAGATCGCAAAAAGTGTCGATCAAAATTTATTAAATTTAAAGCAGATCGAGACGCAAAATAGATTTAACGACGCTCTTAAAGAGAACAAAGATGCCAAAATTTTCTTAACACCTGGCGGAGCTGTGCCAAATATTTGGTTAGATGCAAAAGATAGGGCAAAAGCTAGCTCGGTTAGTGAAAGGTAAAAATGAATAGCGTAGCAAAAAGTATAGACTGGCAAAAGGTTGGTGGATTGCTCCCGGTGGTGGTTTGCGATCACGCTACAAACGAGGTTTTGATGCTTGCTTATATGAACGAAGAAGCACTAAGCTTAACTCTATCTAGCCGCTACGCTCACTACTTTTCACGCACTAAAAATAGAATTTGGAAAAAAGGCGAAGAGAGTGGCAACACACAAGAGATCAAGGCTGCATTTTTAGACTGCGACAACGACACTTTGCTTTTAAAAGTCGTTCAAAATGGAGGCGCTGCTTGTCACACTGGGGCAAGGTCTTGCTTTTTTAACGAGATAAATTTAGAAAATTTAGAAATTTCTGATCAAAAATGCGAGCTTAAAAAGCCAAGTTACGGCGTCATTGACGAGCTTTATCACGTTATAGAAGATAGAAAGCTAAATGCTGATCCGCAAACTTCATACGTGGCAAGTCTTTTCAAAAAAGGTGAAAATCAAATTCTAAAAAAAGTTGGTGAAGAGGCTACAGAGCTTGTCATGGCGGCAAAAGAGCTTAGTTTTGCCAAGCAGATAAAACAAGATGAGCAAAAAGCAAAAAATGACCTCATCTACGAAGCAGCTGATCTTTGCTTTCACGCGCTTGTGGCACTTTCAGCCCACAATATACATCCAGATGCCGTCAAAAACGAGCTTGCAAGGCGTTTTGGCATGAGCGGCATCGAAGAAAAAAGATCGCGAGATGTTAAATAGCATCAAGCACAATATACTTTTCATACTTCAAAACGCCAAACTTATCGACTTTCTAGCCTATGGTTGGGTGTTTTTAGCCTTTATATTTATCGTGCTTTTAGGAATTTTCGTCGCGATAAAATCATGGTGGCAGATAGGATTTTTATTTATCCTAGCTGGTTTTTTAGGACTTTTTGCAGGCAACTACTACGCAAACAAATATATAAATGAAAATCTAAGACCAGTTAGCATAAGCAAAATAGGCACCAAACAGCTTCAATATGTCGATGCGTTGATGGTTGATTTTAACATCACAAATAATTCAAACTACACATTAAACGTTTGCAAAATCGAGCTTGGCTTCTACCTTGGCTCAAAACAAAGCACGAGAAATTTTCTAAATTCACTAAACCCTTTTGCTAAAAAAAGGATCATTTTAAATGAATCTCTTTTGCCAAAGCAGAGCAAGCAGATAAGAGAATTTGTCAATGACTTTGCCTTCATTGACTACAATATCACCAAAAAAGCGGAGTGTTTTTGATGAGCTCAAACTACTTTACCATCGTTCATATCATCGTGCTTTTCGCGATCGCACTACTTTCTATTTTATTTCTTGTGCTCTCACTTAGAGCTGAGCGAAAGCTATTTTTATCACTACTTTTTACAAACATTTTAGTCTCAACCACGCTTGCCATTTTTTTGATGCTAGTTCTTGATAAATACACCAAAAAAGGCATAGTCGAAGGTGTAAAGAGCGAGCGAGTGTTAAGAAATGAAAGCATTGTATTTCGTGGTCAAGTAAGAAATGTCGGCAAATTTACCATTAGCAAATGCACCCTTACAATTAAGCTCATTAATCAGCCGCTAAATAAAAATGATCTTGGTGGCGAGGCGCTATTTAAACCAAGCGGGATCTCATTTTTCTCATGGGTTTTTGGAGGCGATGAGGACGAGAGACCAAACACTGTGGCATATAAATTTGACGTAGCTCAAAATTTGCCAAAGCAAAAAGCGGTGCCATTTACAGTGACTATGCCCTATCCGCCATATTTTAAAAATGGTATGAACATCACAAAACTTAGTTGCTACTAGTAAATTTAGATAAATTTTTAGTATTTATTACATTTTATAGTTACAAACTGGCTAAATTTCTCTTAAATTTAAATCAAATTTGGCTTATATAAAATAAGAAATTTTAAACCAAAGCCAAAAGGCAATGGTTTAAAATTTAGTTTTAATGTCTTGAAAGATAGTTTGTATCGTAGTTGTTGCTTAAAAAGTCTTTGTTTTCCATCATGGCGATGTGAAAGTCTTTTGTTGTTTTGATGCCGCTTATTATGAGCTGATCAAGAGCAACTTTCATCTTGTGAATGGCTCTGTTTCTATCAGTGTCCCAAACAACGAGCTTTCCGATCATACTGTCATAATACGGCGGTATAGAGTAGTCTTGGTAGATGTGGCTATCCATTCTCACGTTGCGGCCGCCTGGGCAGACATATTTTGTGATCTTGCCAGGGCACGGAGTGAAGGTGTTTGGATCCTCAGCTGTGATCCTACACTCGATCGCATGGCCTTTTAGCTCGATGCTCTTTTGTGAAGGTAGCTTTTCGCCCTCAGCCACTTTTATCATAAGCTCGATGATATCAAGTCCGCTTACCATTTCGCTTACTGTGTGCTCGACTTGAAGTCTTGTGTTCATCTCAATGAAGTAAAAGTCTAAATTTTTATCAACCAAAAACTCAAACGTACCTGCTCCCTCGTAGCCGATCGCTTTTGCCGCTTTTATGGCAGTTTCATGTAGCCTCTCTCTTGTTTTTTCATCAAGCAAGATAGCTGGGCTCTCTTCGATAAGCTTTTGATGGCGGCGCTGCATAGAGCAGTCGCGCTCACCTATGTGAAGCACGTTGCCGTGGCTGTCACCGATGATTTGAACCTCGATGTGGCGTGGATTTAGGATATATTTTTCCATATACATCGTGCCATCGCCAAATGCGCTCATCGCTTCGCTCTCAGCCGACCAAAATGCTTTTTCTAAATCAGCCTCTTTTTCAACCACGCGCATACCGCGTCCGCCGCCACCTGCAGCAGCTTTTAGTATGACAGGGTAGCCTATCTTTTTAGCTAGCTCTTTTGCTGCTTTTGTGTCAGCCACAGCGCCATCTGAGCCAGGGATGACTGGCACGCCAGCTCTTTGCATGACCTGTTTTGCCTTGCTCTTGTCACTCATCAAAGCCATCGCAGCAACGCTTGGTCCAATAAATTTGATCTTGTGGTGTGAACAAATTTCAACAAAATTTTGATTTTCACTTAAAAAGCCATAACCAGGAAAAATAGCGTCTGCTTCGCTGATCTCAGCTGCGCTTATGATAGCTGGGATATTTAGGTAGCTGTCGCTTGAGCGCTCTTTACCGATGCAAATAGCCACGTCGGCGTATTTTACGTAAAGCGCGTCTTTGTCAGCGGTTGAATAAACTACAACGGCTTCTTTACCCATCTCCTTTATCGTTCGCAAAGCACGAAGAGCGATCTCACCGCGGTTTGCGATTAAAATTCTTTTTAATTCCATTAATTTTTCTCCACGCCAAATAACGGCAATCCAAACTCAACTGGCTGTCCGTCAGAGACTAACATCTCAGTGATCTGGCAGTCAAATTCAGCCTCGATCTCGTTCATGATCTTCATAGCTTCGATGATGCCCACTACATCGCCTTTTCTCACTCTTTGGCCTGCTTTTACAAATGGAGCAGCGCCTGGGCTTGGAGCAGCGTAGAAAGTACCTACCATAGGAGATTTTATGCTATCTTTTGGCGAATTTGCAGCTGGTTTTACCTCTGAGCTAACGACAACATTTACAGGTGTTGGTGCTGGAGCTGCTGCTTGTGCTACTGGCTTCGCAGGCGCGCAATAATCAGCAAATTTCTCTACCTCGACCTCAAAATCACCACTTTTTATCTTGATATGATTCATTTCCATATCATTAAAAAATTCGATAAGTTCTTTTATGTCTTCTTTTTTCATAGAAAATTCTCCTAAATTTTTATATAAGCCCCTAATTGTAGCGAAATTTAAATAAATTTAATTTTTAGCTGGCATAAATTTTGTGCTAAAGCCTACTTTTTTCTAGCAAATTTATAATGAAAAATAAGATAAAACTAAGCACAACCAAAACAAGGCTTAAAGCGAGTGCCTGATCGCTTCTGCCGTCATAGACTGCATTGTAGATAGTAAGCGAGATGGTTTGTTTTGCCTATGATATTGCCACCTAAAATGAACGTTATACCAACCTCGCCAAGCCCTCGCAAGAGCGCTAGGATAAAGGCTGTAGCCACGCTTTTATGAGGCATAAAGATTGCTTTTTGCATAAATTTACTAGCCCTTTTGCCTGCGCCAAATTTCGCTAAAATGGTATAATCTCGCAAAAACAAAAGGACAGACATGAACGAACTTGAGCTAAAGATGCAAGGCAAGATAGAGAGGCTAACAGATAAAACTTTTAGGCTAGATCCTAGGATCGGTGAGGGCTACTTCACGGCGAAATACTTTCTAAAAGTAAATGAGATAATTAAGCAAAACCTGCCAGATCAGCATGTGACGATGCAGTTTTTCCAAAGGCGTGATGATATCGTGCTTTGCGGTATCGACGAGGTTTTAGCTATCATCAACAAATTTGCCAAAAAGCCAAGCGAGCTTGAAATTTACGCACTTGATGATGGCGATATCATAAACGCAAACGAGCCAGTTTTAAAGATAAGTGGCAAGTATGAAAATTTCGGCTTTTTAGAAAACGTGATCGACGCGACGCTTACTAGAAGAAGCTGCGTGGCGACAAACTCCAGAGACGTGATAAAAGCGGCAAATGGCAAGGACGTCTTTAGTATGGCAGACAGGCAAGACGACATCTGCACGCAGCCAGGCGACGGATATGCCTCATTTATCGGCGGCATCAAAAAGGTCGCCACAGACGCTCAGGGCGAGCTTACAGGGCTAAAAGGTGGCGGCACCATGCCTCACGCGCTCATTCAAATGTGCGGTGGCGATGTAGTGAAGGCTTGCCAAATTTATGCTAAAACCTTTGAAAATGAGCAAATCACGGCTTTGGTTGATTATAACAACGACGTGATCACGGACGCTTTAAAGGCTGCAAATGCCCTAAAAGAGAGGCTTGGCGCAGTTAGAGTTGATACTAGTAAAAATTTGATAGATAAGTATTTTGAAGGCAAAGATACGAGTAAATTTGACCCGCATGGCGTTTGCAAGGAGCTTATATTTGCTCTTAGAGAGGCGCTTGATAAAGCTGGCTTTAAACACGTTAAAATCGTCGTTAGCTCAGGCTTTAATCCGCAAAAAATGAGTGAATTTGAGAAATTTAACACCCCAGTTGATATTTACGGCGTGGGAAGCTATCTTGTTAAAAATGATATTTGTGGCTTTACAGGCGATCTTGTCGAGCTAAACGGCAAAAACGAGGCTAAATTTGGCAGGAAAAATTTCACTTCAGATAGACTAAAAAGAGTGAAATTTTAGGAGAAAAGATGAAATTTATCAAAATTTTAACGTTTCTAGCGCTTTTTCTAACCGCCTGCTCCGCGGCAAACTACGCTAATGCCTTTGAAAAGGTTGGCATAGTTGAAGACGGCGTTTATCGCTTTAGCCAAAATGGCATAGGGGTCAAAAAAGACCTGCTTGTAAAGGTGATCTCGGTGCAAAATGCAGATAGCTCACGTAAAAAGATCATCTCCATGCTAAATATCCCTAAAAATTCTAAAATCACGGACTTTAAAACAAGCGATGCAGGCGTGATTGTCTGGCCATTTTACGAGTTTGAGGGCAAATTTATAACGACAATAATCGTTGAAAATATAAAAAAAGAAGATAGTGATCAAAAGCTGATTAAGATGCTTGAACTTAAGCATCCATTTTACTCAACGCTCCAAGCTCGAAGAAAAGGCGCTAAAGACGCCATAGACGTGAAATACGTGCTAAATTTCAAAGAGGCAAAGCTGGTAAAATCGTTTCAAAACCGCCCTTAAAACTTTATTTTAAATAAATTTCATTAAAATGGCGTAATCAAAAAAAGGATCATCTTTGCATAATCTAAAAACTATAAATGTCGCTCACTCGCCGGACGCTGACGATATTTTCATGTATGCCGCGGTCAAATTTGGCTGGGTTAGCAGTAAAAATTTAGCCTTCACATCAAAGGCGCTTGATATAGAGACACTAAACGAAGAGGCGCTAAAAGGCACTTATGAGGCCACAGCGATCAGCTTTGCACTCTATCCTAAAATTTGCGATGAATTTGCACTTTTACGCTGCGCCGTGAGCTTTGGCAACGGATATGGTCCAAAACTTATCAAGCTAAAAGATAAGCAGCTAAAGCGAAATTTCAAAGTCGCTCTCTCTGGCAAAAACACGACAAATGCTCTGCTTTTTCGTATAGCCTACCCAGAGGCAAGGATCGTTTATAAAAATTTCTTAGAGATCGAAAATGCCGTGCTTAGCGGCGAGGTCGATGCTGGCGTGCTCATACATGAAAGTATCTTAAATTTCTCAGACAAGCTCTGCGTAGAACGTGAAATTTGGGACATCTGGAGCGAGCTAAACGGCGAAAATTTACCGCTTCCACTTGGTGGCATGGCGCTTAGACGAAGTCTGCCCATAACTGACGCCATCGAGTGCGAGAGAGTGCTTAGCGAGGCCGTTAGGATCGCCACTTCACACAAGCCATTTTTATCTCACATGCTAATGGAGCGAAATTTAATAAGAGTTGGCAAAGACGAGCTAAAAACGTATCTAAATTTATACGCAAATGACGAGTCAATAAGCATGAACGAAACGCAGCTAAAAGCGCTAAATAAGCTCTATCAAATAGGCTATGACAAAGGTTTTTTTGAAAAGCCGATCGACGTAAACGACTACCTAATCCCAACTGAATACAACGAAGTAAGGTTTAGCTGATGCAAAGCACGCTTGTCTCGCTTGGAGTTGAAACCTTTAAGATCGCCCTTTATATCAGCCTTCCGATGCTGCTAAGTGGCCTGATCGCTGGTCTTATCATCTCCATCTTTCAAGCGACCACGCAGATAAACGAAACCACGCTAAGCTTCGTGCCAAAGATCTTGCTAGTCGTCGTTGTCATCATATTTTTAATGCCTTGGATGATCTCGATGATGGTTGAATTTACCACTCGCATGCTTGATTTTATACCGGAATTTATCCAGTGACGAGGCTTGTTGATTTTTCTAAATTTACCTCTGTTAGGATAGGCGGCGTGCATGAAATTTTCGAGGTTGATAGCCTTGAAGATCTAAATTCGGCCGAGTTTTTAGGCGCTGTGATGATAGGCGGGGGCAACAACTTGCTTATCTCGCCAAATCCCCCAAAAATGGCGATGCTTGGCAAGAGCTTTGACTACATAAATTTAGAACGCTTCGGTGAGAAAATCCACCTTGAGATAGGTGCTGCGACAAAATCAGCTAAAATTTATAACTTTGCCAAGCAAAGCAACATAGCTGGTCTTGAGTTTTTAAAAAATATCCCAGGCACGCTTGGCGGACTTGTCAAGATGAACGCTGGGCTGCTTAAATTTAGTATAAGCGACAACCTCACGCATGTGCGTCTGGCTCGTGGCTGGGTGAGCAAAGATGAGATAAGCTTTAGCTACCGTCACAGCGGTATAGATGAGGCCATTTTGGGAGCTAAATTTAAGCTTCAAAGCGGCTTTGACGCGAGCATATCTGAAGCCATAAGCGCAAAAAGGGCAAATCAACCAAAAGGCGCTAGCTTTGGCAGCTGCTTTGTAAATCCTGAAGGGCACTTTGCAGGGGCGTTGCTGGAGGCAGTTGGACTAAAGGGATACGTGATCGGCGGAGCGAAATTTAGCGAAGAGCACGCAAATTTTTTGATAAATTTTAACCACGCAAGCTTTGAAGACGCCACTAGCCTTATAAATTTGGCAAAGGCTAGGGTTTTAGAGAAATTTAGCGTAGAGCTTAAGACTGAAGTTTGCATTTTATAAGGATGATGATGAGTGAGTTTTTAGCAGAAGTTTTAACACTTTCTATTTTGTTTATTATGATTGGTTTTTACGCCATTTATAGGGCTAAAAAGGCACAAAGCGAGCATGAGAAAAATATGGCTGATTATGATAAAAATCTGCTAAATTTTGCCAAAATTTTGGGTGTAAAAGATCACATCGACCTAGTTAAATTTGATGAAATTTTGGCTGAAGCCTTAAAAGAAAAACTAATTTTTAAATTTAATAAATCTACCTCGCAAGAGGAATTTATCTCTTTTATAAAAGATGAAAATTTCAAAACCAAACCCCAAATTTCACAAAATCATATTGATGAAGCTTTTTTAAACCTTTGCGCAAGCTCGCTTGTAGAGCCATTTAAGCTTGCAATACTAAAAAATGAAGATCAAATTTATGGATTTTTGTTTGAAAAAGAGCAGCTTTTTGCTCTTATTGATAGCGCTGCACTGCTTGGCGAAAATATTATAATTTGCGAGTAAATCAAGTAAAATTCATCTCTTTTTAGATAAAATCAAGCCAAATTTCAACTATAAGGTAAAAAATGGCAAAAGAAAAAGATAGTGACAAAAAGATAGCTATCCCAGAGAGCGAAGCGGACAAGAAAAAGGCGCTTGAGCTTGCGCTAAAGCAGATCGATAAAGCTTTTGGCAAAGGCACGCTTTTAAGACTTGGCGACAAAGAGGTTGAGGCTATCGAGTCGATACCGACTGGCTCGCTAGGGCTTGATCTGGCTCTTGGCATAGGCGGCGTTCCAAAAGGCAGGATCATCGAGATCTACGGACCAGAGAGCTCTGGTAAGACCACGCTCACACTTCACATCATCGCTGAAGCGCAAAAAGCTGGCGGAATTTGTGCATTTGTCGATGCAGAGCACGCGCTAGACGTAAAATACGCTTCAAATTTAGGTGTAAATACCGACAACCTTTACGTCTCTCAGCCAGACTTTGGCGAGCAGGCACTTGAGATCGTTGAGACACTTGCAAGAAGCGGTGCGATCGATCTTATAGTAGTTGATAGCGTCGCAGCTCTTACTCCAAAGAGCGAGATAGACGGCGATATGGGCGATCAACACGTTGGCTTGCAAGCAAGACTAATGAGTCAGGCGCTTAGAAAGCTAACGGGAATTTTAAGCAAGATGAAGACAACTGTTATCTTCATCAACCAAATTCGTATGAAGATCGGTATGATGGGATATGGCACGCCAGAGACCACGACTGGCGGTAATGCACTTAAATTTTACTCATCTGTAAGGATCGATGTTAGAAAGATAGCCACACTTAAACAAAACGACGAGCCTATCGGCAACCGCACAAAAGCAAAAGTGGTTAAAAACAAGGTCGCGCCTCCATTTAAAGTGGCTGAATTTGACATCATGTTTGGCGAGGGTGTGAGCAAAGAGGGCGAGATCATCGACTATGGCGTAAAACTAGACATCATCGACAAATCAGGCGCGTGGTTTAGCTACAAGGCCGAAAAACTGGGTCAAGGCAGAGAAAACGCCAAAGCCTATCTAAAAGAGCACCCAGAAATTTCTGACGAGATAGTAGCGGCGATCAAAGGCTCAATGGGGATAGATCACCTAATAAGCAGCGGCGCAAAAGACGAAGACGACGACACAAACGAAGCAGGAGATGAATAATGGTATTTATTGAAGATGTAGAAGCTCACGAGGTTTTAGACAGCAGAGGCAACCCAACAGTTCGTGCGACAGTTAGACTAAGCGACGGAACCGAAGCAAGCGCGATCGTACCAAGCGGTGCAAGCACTGGTAAGCGCGAGGCGCTCGAGCTTCGTGACAAAGACGAGAGATATGCTGGCAAAGGCGTTTTAAAGGCTGTTTCAAACGTAAATGAAAAGATCGCAGAGGCAGTGATAGGACTTGATGCTTACAACCAAAAGGCAGTCGATGCGGAGATGCTTGAGCTTGATGGCACGCACAACTACTCAAATTTAGGCGCAAACGCAGTCCTTGGCGTATCTATGGCGGTAGCTCGCGCAGCTGCAAAGAGCCTAAATATCCCACTTTATCGCTATCTTGGCGGTGCAAACGCCAGCATCTTGCCAGTGCCGATGTTTAACATAATAAATGGCGGCGCACACGCAAATAATAGCGTTGATTTTCAAGAATTTATGATCATGCCATTTGGCTTTAGCGCATTTAGCGAGGCACTAAGAGCTGCAACTGAAATTTATCACAAGCTAAAATCTATCCTAAACGCAGCTGGCCACAGCACGGCTGTCGGCGACGAGGGCGGTTTTGCTCCAAATTTAAAAGACAATGAAGAGCCACTAAAGCTTATCTCACAAGCCGTAAAAGAGGCTGGATATGAGCTAGGCAGCCAGATAAAACTTGCCCTTGACGTCGCTTCAAGCGAGCTTTATAAAGACGGCAAATACGAGCTTGAAGGCAAGAAATTTAGCAGCGACGAGCTCATTAGCTACTACGAAAAACTTTGCGAAAAATATCCGATATTTTCTATCGAAGATGGTCTTAGCGAGGACGACTGGAGTGGCTGGGCTGAGCTTACAAAAAGGCTTGGTAGCAAGGTGCAGCTAGTTGGTGACGACCTATTTGTTACAAATGAGAAAATTTTACGCGAAGGCATTGAGAAAAACATCGCAAATGCGATCTTAATCAAGCCAAATCAAATAGGCTCAGTCACGCAAACTATGCAAACTGTCCGCCTTGCTCAAAGAAATGGCTACCGCTGCATAATGAGCCACAGAAGTGGCGAGAGCGAAGATGCGTTTATCGCTGACTTCGCAGTCGCACTAAACACTGGCGAGATAAAGACGGGTGCTACCTCAAGAAGCGAGCGCAACGCGAAATACAACCGCTTGCTCGAGATCGAGCTTGAGGCGGGTGAGTTTTTAGGGGATAATATTTGAGCGAAATTTTAGATGAATATGGCAAAGAAGATGGCATATTTCATAAAATCATAAAATTTGTTCGGCCGACATTACGCTACGTCATAGCCACCATTTGCGTGGCTATGTTTGCCTTTTACGTAGGCAACATGATGTTTGGCAAACGCTCACTTGACGTGATGCTAAGCCTTCAGAGCAAAAAAGAGAGGCTTAGCGAAGACGTGGAAATTTTAAAAAAGATGAATGCACGTCTGCAAAAAGACTATTTTGAACTACAAGGCCTTGAGCCAGACTCCAACAAAAAGTAGGAACGATGAAGAAAATTTGGTTAGTTTTATCTATCTTGACTGCGAGCTTATGCGCCAGAGAAAACCCATTTATGCCTATTAGCGAGCTAAACACAAGCGTTATGACGACAAACGTCGTCGAAAAATATGACAGCTTCAACTCGCTCTCGTTTAAATTTCCAAGTGATGCGATGCTACTACTTGATGTCACCATAAGATACAGAGCAAATGACGGCAGCATAAAAGAAAAAAGACTAACTGATATAAACAAAACTATCGACTGGAACGATGAATTTGCCCTAAGCAAGATGAAAAATCCAGAACCAGTCGCAGCTAAAAAACTAGATGTTTCTGTCACGATGGCAGAGGTGCCAGCTCAAAAGGTAAGCACGCCAGTGATAATAGAAAAAAATGAGACCAAAATTTCAAACAAAGATAGAAATAAAACCTCAGATGTGCCAACACCAAACGTCGTGGTGATCGACCTTGGCACAAAAAAAACAAAAGAGCCAGCTAAGCCTGAGCAAAAGGTAGTCGAAGTAAAAATTGAGCCAGCCTCAAAGCCTGTTCAAGAGACAAAGAGCAGCGAAAAAGAGGTTAAATTCTTGGGATTTATCAGCTTTTTGACGCATGAAAAAGAGCTAAATATCATCACAAAAGCTAAAATTTTAAAGCACTTTGCCTACGAAAAAAACAAGATCGTACTTGACTTTGCAAAACCTCCAAGAAGCTTTAAAACTAGAAATTTAAAGCTTGAAAACGAGACATTTAAAAACGTAATAATCGGCTGGCATGATAAGTATTTCAGAGTGGTTTTAGAGCTTGATAAGATGCATAAATATAAGCTTGAAACCGCTGAAAATGGATATGTGCTTAAGCTTTTATAGTTTTTGATATTTGTAATTTAAGCTTATTTTTAAATTTTGCCCCGTTGTAAAGATAGTTTTGAAAACTCATTTATATTTTGGCTAACTCGCTATGTCAAATTTAAACTTAGCTCGCTTTCAAACAAGGAGCTAAGAGACCCAAAGGCGCTTGCAAGTGTAAATTTCGCCCTAAGCCGCGAGATAAAAAATATAGAGCAGCTTGATGGGCTGGTAAAAAGCGCGAGAAATGCAGGTCTAACTGGCATAAATACCTACTTTAACCCACTTAAAAAGATATATGAGACGATGAAATTTTATGAGCTTAGCAGCCTAAAGCAGATAGATGAAGAGCTGTTAAGTGAAATTCTAGCAAGTACGACTGGCGGACTAAGCGATGCGAGCAAGAAAAACTACAGAATTTCAGTGATAAATTTCTTTGCCTTTTTAGACAAACAAAACGAAGAGGACGGCAAAGCTCATGTTTTTGATATAAATTTAAAAAACTGGGGCGGCGTTAGTGGCAACAAAGGGCAAAAGCTGCCTGAGTTTATGGGCGAAGATGAGGTCAAGAAATTTCTTGATGCGATCGAGCAGAGCGACTTTAAGCAAAACTCAAACCGCAACAAGCTCATAATCAAGGTCATTATCTTTACTGGCATCCGTGTGAGCGAGGCGCTAAATTTAAAGAGAAAAGATATCACCGAAGATGGCGATCTTTTTATCATTAGAATTCGTGGTAAAGGCAACAAATACCGCATCGTAATGATAAAGCGCCACCTAATCGAAGCGCATCTAAACGCAATCGCCATAAACTACATCAACAAAGAGGGCTATCTTTTTATAAATAAAAAAGGCACGAGGCTCACGCAGGCTTATGTTAGCCGTATCGTGGAGCAAATTTTATTTAAAGCAGGTATCAGAAAAGAGAAAAATGGTGCTCACATGCTACGCCACACCTTTGCAACGATGCTTTATAAAAAGCAAAAAGACCTCGTGCTAGTGCAAGAAGCCCTTGGACATGCGAGCCTAAATACCTCGCGAATTTACACACACTTTGATAGCGATAAACTAAAACTCGCTGCCAATGTGGCTGAGGATCTGGCAAACTAGGGCACTAAAAGCAAACCATCAATAGTAAATTTAACCCATGCAAATTTAAAACGCTGCTTGAAGGACCAGCTGGCACGCTTCAGATGATATTAAATTTACCCATACAAAATTTAAAACACTAAATTTAACTACGAAACTCTATAAATACGCGAGAATTTTTAGCTTGTAAGCAGCCTAAAAGCTTGCCCTGCATCTAATTTTACGCCGCATGAATAAAAAGTCGCACGAAAATGAAATTTGGCAAGCAAATTTCACTCTACTCGCCAAATTTATATCAAACTAGCCTATCTTTCTTATCTTTGTAGTTTGTAGCACCTTGTGAGTAAAAATTTGAAGTTGAAATTTAGAGAGAAAAAGATAGAAATTTAGCTTCTATCTTTTTTAAATTTATGCTTTGTGATTTAGCATATAAAGGCGGATGACTTGCTCGGCAGTCATCTTTAAATTTCTAATGGCATTATCTTTTCGCATGGCTTCTTCAAGGCTCATTGGCTCATTTAGTATGCAAAAATAGGCATCTATGCCGTGTTTATGGCAGTCTTTGGCGCACCTTTGCACGCTTCCAGCAAGCGCGATGACTGGCTTATGATGCCTCTTAGCTAGCTTTGCCACGCCTGTTGGGGTCTTGCCCATGGTGCTTTGAAAGTCCATGCGGCCTTCGCCAGTGATGACAAGATCAGCCTTTTTGATCTCATCTTCAAGTGCTATTGTCTGCGTGATGATCTCGATGCCAGGCTTGAGCTTTGCGCCCAAAAATGCCACAAAAGCAAAGCCAAGTCCGCCAGCTGCTCCAGCGCCCTTTTGCGTATGAAATTTAGTGCCATTTTTCTCTTTTACAAGGCCTGCAAAGTGCTTTAGCCCATCATCAAGCTGCTTTACCATGCGGCCATTTGCGCCCTTTTGTGGGGCATAGACGTAGGCTGCGCCCTTTTGGCCGTAAAGTGGATTATCCACGTCACAGGCGATTAAAAATTCGCACTCTTTTAGCTCTTTTAGCGCCTCTTCATCTGAAAAGTCGCAAATTTGAGCTAGATCCTCTCCTTTGCCCTCAAGCAAAGCGCCATTTTTATCATAAAATTTAAAACCAAGAGCGCTTAGCATGCCTGTGCCAGCATCATTTGTCGCACTTCCACCGATGCCTATGATAAATTTCCTAGCACCTTTACTAATGGCATCTTTTATCATCTGACC
Organism: Campylobacter concisus UNSWCS; assembly: GCF_000466685.1. Taxonomy (GTDB): domain Bacteria; phylum Campylobacterota; class Campylobacteria; order Campylobacterales; family Campylobacteraceae; genus Campylobacter_A; species Campylobacter_A concisus_A. The sequence goes on along the minus strand of NZ_ANNG01000038.1, from coordinate 55,535 downwards.
AAAGCCAAATGTGCTAGTTTTCATAGGATTTCTCTCATCAGGATTTATGAGCGTAAGCCCAGAAGCGCTTGACATCTCAAGTATGGCAAGGTCGTCTTTTAGAGCATATCTAGCCAAAATTTCAGTGCCAAGCGGGTTTTTTACAATGGTATCTATAAATTTCGCATCAAGCGCATCAGCCATAGCCTCCACGCTGCCCTCGCCGCCGTCAGCGACTGGCTTTACGACGACGTCACAAAAATCCTCAAGCGCCTCTTTTATAGCAAGGCCCGCCTCAAGCGAGCTTAGCGAGCCTTTTAATGAATCAATCGCAACCAAAATTCTCATAAAAGCACCAAAGATAGAATATAAACGCTGATCATTCCAACAATACCCATGATAAATGTCATCGCTGTTTGCGTGCGGTAACCTTGATCTGCGGTCATCTTACTAAAGTTTGTCACGACCCAGAAATAGCTGTCGTTTGCGTGAGATACGCACATAGCACCAGATGCTATTGCCATGACACAAAGTGCAGCTGAAATTTCGCTCGTAAAGCCAAGTGTTTGCATGAGTGAGTTGTCAGCGCTAAATGCTCCCATGATAGAGGCTGTCGTGATGATAGCCACAGTCGAGCTTCCTTGAGCGGTTTTTAGCACGGCTGAGATGATGAATGGGAAGAAAATTCCTATCGCTTTTATAGTTGAGGCATTTTCTTTTATGAAATTTACAAAGCCAGCCTCAGTGATGACGTTGCCCAAAACGCCGCCAGCTGCGGTGATAAAAAGTATCGGACCGGCGATCTTTAATGATTCGTTTGTTATATGGTCAAATTCTCTCATCTTTTTAGTTTCAGCTAGTAAAAATACGCAAAAGATCACGCCGATCGCAAGGGCGATGATAGGGTTACCTAAGAATAAAAATATCTTTGGCAAGAGCGCAGCTTTATCAAGCATGCCTTGTTTTGCTAAAACATCGATCACAGAGCCAACCGCCATGAAGATGATAGGCATGATGATAGGAGCAAGGCTTAAAAATCCGCTAGGTAACGTGCCAAATTTCTTTAAAAGCTCTTCATAGCTTGCTGTTATCGTATCATCAGCCTCTTTGTCACTGATAGTTACGCTTTTAGCGATACTTTTTGAAAAGAAATAAACAGCCACCAAAACAGGCACTGAAACTACTGTACCCATGATGATGACAAGAAGTAAATTTCCTCCAAGGCCAAGTGTGCCAGCAGCGGCTATCGGGCCAGGAGTTGGCGGGATAAAGACGTGAGAAGCATATAAACCGCCGCTAAGCGCTACTGACATAGCAACTGGGCTTGCTGAAATTTTCTTATAAAGTGCCTCGCGGATAGAGTTTAAGACGACAAAACCGCTATCGCAAAATACCGGTATGCCAACAACCCAGCCCATTATAAGCATGGCAAGCTCAGGGCGTCTTTGTCCGACTAGCTTTACGACCATGTCAGCTAGCTTTAGCGCAGCTCCCGTTTTTTCAAGCACTGTGCCGATGATCGTTCCAAAGATGATGACGATGCCGATGCTCTTAAATGTGCCACTAAAACCAACGCCTATCATCGCTGGGATCTTGGATAGATCGATACCTGCGACTACTGCTAGCACCAAAGATATACTCATAAGTGCCAAAAATGGATGCACCTTGAGCTTTGAGATCATAACGATCATAAGGATGATTGCTATAACAAAACAGACAATCAAAGCTATACCGCTCATGAAAACTCCTTTATTGTGAGATTTTGCTAGTGATTTTAGCAAAATTTGCTTATATTTTTTCTAATATTTTTAAGTTTTTCTATTAGTTAAATTTTTTTCATTATTTATGTAAATTTTAGATTATCTTCCCAAATTTAGCCACTTTATAAGATTAAATTTTTAAGGCTATTTTAAAATAACAAAGCCAAGACCAACCTTGTCAGTGTGCCTATCATAGTCAATCAAGCTCTCGCCGTATCCTGTAAAATACTGCAAATAGCCATAAACGCCGCTTGAAAATATCGGAAACATATATGAAATTTCAGCTGCACCTTTATTTGTTTTATCAAAATGTAAGTTATTTCTTAGCATTAGGCTAAAGATGTGGTCGTTTAGGTTGTAGCTAAGCCTTACGTCGCCGTGTCCGATATACTTTAAAATGTCCTTATTATCGCCCTTGTCGCCAACGACTATCCAAGCTCTTGGCGAGACGCTAAAGTTGCCATAGACAAAGTCGCTTTGCACGTAGGCTCTGTTCCAGCTCCTTGATTTGCTGCCATCTCGTCCGTTTGACTCATGTAAAAGGCCAAATTTTAGGTTTTGGATGCCGATTTTCTCTAGATATTTTGGTGAGGCGAAATTTAAGAAAATTTCTGGCTGATAGTTTGTCTCGCGAAACGGCGATGACTTTTTAGTGATCTGCCACCACGAAGTCTGCGTATAGGCTGCCACTAGGCTCTCTCTAAGACCAAAAATGTCGTAAAATAGCGGCTTTGCAAGGCTTATTTGAAACTTGGTCTCAACGCTCTTTCGCCCATCATCTGGCACAGTTTTAGCGTAAGTTACTGGCAAAAGGTAGTTAAATTTATAAAGCTCGATGCCAAGTGCGTTTTGTAGATGGTGTTCAGCCTTGTTTTCTTGTGTGATCTTAGCCTGCTTTACCTTTGCTTCTGGCGTCGCTGGCTCGGCATTTAGACTAGTCTTGGAAGCTAAGCTTTGCGCATTTATAGAGTTTTCGGCAATGCTTTTATAAATTTGCATGGCACCTTTTATGTCGCCACTTTGCTCAAGTGCTTGCGCCCTTTGAAACTCGCTAAGTTCGCTTGCTGCTAAAAGGCTAAAGCCAAAAGCCAAAAATAGTATAAATTTAGGCATATTTTTGCTCCTTTTTTTGAATTTCATTTGCTATTTTGTACTCTTCTGGGAAATTTACGTTAAAAAACTGCTCTTTGTCCTCAAAATTTACTATCTTGCACTTGCAGTTTTTTCGTAAAAGCCCGATTTTGTGCTCATTTTTTTGGTAAAGCTCATGCGCGAATGGGGTTAAGCTTGGGCTAAAAAAGCCACAAAGCGAGTGGATATGCTCATCATCGCCAGCTACGACCATGTCAAATTCATCTTTAAATTTAGCCAGCTCTTCTAAGCTTTTTGGGTCAAAAAATGGCATATCAGCTGGGATGATAAAGACGCTATGATCAAAGCTTTTAAGCACAGAGTAAAGCGCTAGCATCGGCGAAAAATCCTCACTGCTCTCATCTTTTATGAGCTTTAGCGGTGGGTTAAATTTCTCAAATTTAGAGCTTACAAAAACCTCATCAAAGACTTTGCTAAATTTAGAGGCTTGATAGTGCGTAAGCGTTTCAAAGCCACCAAATGGCAACAAGGTCTTATCCTGACCCATGCGCGAGCTCTTGCCACCTGCTAAAATGACGCAAGTTTGCATCTTTTATCCTTTTAAATTTCAAAAAATTACAAAAGTATAACCAAATTTTCTAACTCATCTTGTTTTAAATTTATTATCACTTGATAAAAACTTTGCCCTTAAATTTGCAAAAAAGAGCGCTTTTTAGCAGACAAAATTAATTTTTTCTCCTCGCTAATCATAAAGCTAGAAAATAACGGCTTACTTTTAAAGAAGATCACATGAGTGAAAGAAATTTACAAATTTTAGGTTGTATAGGTACGTGCCTATCGGTTATTATGTATTTTTCATACATCCCACAGATAATGGGCAACCTCGATGGCCATAAAACGCCTTTTATCCAGCCACTAGCTGCTGCGATAAACTGCACGATCTGGACAAGTTACGGCTTGCTAAAAGCTAAAAAAGACTATCCACTTTCTGCTGCAAACTTGCCAGGCATAATCTTTGGACTTTTGGCAACTATAACAGCGTTTTAATGCGCTGATTTAGTTGTTGTGGCGAGTTCCGCAATAAAATTATTTGCTTTGCCACAACAACTAATTTATTATAGTGTTTGCGCTATTTTGGTTAATTTTTCTTTGATTATATTGCCTTTTGAGCTTAGTGAAGAGATTATTCTCGCTAGCTCCTCTGCTACTATTTCTATTTTTTTATCATCAAAATCTGAAGTGCTAAATTTGTTTAGGATAAGCGGACCAAATTCTTGATATGTAGACATAAAATCTTTATAATCCTCTTGCAGTTCTGGTGCGTAAAAACTGATAAGTGAGTGTAATTTACCAATTTCAAATTTTGGATTTTCTATATTTAAATTTGGATTTATTAACAAAGCTACTTTGTAATGTATTCCCCCTAAAATATCCCCAACTATAATAAACGCTTCCTCTAGCTTTTGTTGCCTGAGTTTATTTTTCTCTTTTTTAGTGTTTAGGTTAGCATACACCCATTGCGCGCACATTGTTAGGACTGCACCGAGTATAATTTTCAATAAGTCAGATATCAAACTATCCATATTATTTTCTATAAGTCCCTCGGATCAGCGATTTTACCTGCTATCGCTGAAGCCGCCACAACAGCCGAGTTAGCCAGATAAATTTCACTCGTTCTATCGCCCATACGACCGACGAAATTTCTATTTGTCGTTGAGATACAGCGCTCATTTGCGCCCAAAATGCCCATATATCCGCCAAGACAAGCACCACAAGTTGGGTTGCTCACAACTGCTCCTGCTTCGATGAAAATGTCGATAAGTCCCTCTTTTTCAGCAGCTCTTGCGATCTTTTGCGTCGCTGGAGTGATGATGAGCCTTGTTTTGCGAGCTACTTTTTTGCCTTTTAGAATTTGCGCTGCTATGCGAAGGTCGCTTAGACGGCCATTTGTGCATGAGCCGATAAATGCCTGATCTATAGCTAGATCGTCGCTAACCGCCTGTCTTACGCTCTTGCCGTTGCTTGGCAAAAATGGATATGCGATGACTGGATCAAGTTTTGTGACATCTATCTCTAAAATTTTGTCGTATTTTGCGCCCTCGTCTGAGTAGAAAAATTTTGGTTTATCACGTAAATTTTTATCTTTTAAAAACTCTTTTGTGATCTCATCAACCGCGATGATACCGCTCTTTGCGCCAGCTTCGATCGCCATATTGCACATTGAAAATCTATCATCCATGCTAAGGCTCTCTATCACCTCGCCACTAAACTCAAGCGCCTTGTAAAGTGCGCCATCAACGCCTATTTGACGGATGATCTCAAGGATGAGATCCTTGCCGTAGACGTGCTTATCAAGCTTGCCTTTAAAGACGACCTTGATGCTCTCAGGCACTTTAAACCAGTTTTTGCCAGTGATCATCGCATAAGCTAGGTCGGTGCTGCCCATGCCGGTGCTAAACGCTCCAAGAGTGCCGTGCGTACAGGTGTGGCTGTCTGCGCCGATGATGACGTCACCTGGGATGACTAGCCCTTTTTCAGGCAAAAGCGCGTGCTCGATACCCATATCTTTTTCGTCAAAATAGTTTTTAAGGTCGTGTTTGTAGGCAAATTCGCGTGAAATTTTGGCTTGATTTGCGCTTAGGATGTCCTTTGTCGGGATGTAGTGGTCCATCACGATGGCAAAGCCGTTTGGGTTAGCTAGCTTTTTAGCTCCACTTCGCTCAAACTGCTTGATCGAAATAGGCGTCGTGATGTCGTTGCCTATGATCATATCGATCTTGCTCTCGATGATCTCTCCTGCGCTTACCTCTTTGCCAACGTGATCTGAAAATATTTTCTCGGTGATAGTTTGTTTCATAAATTTCCTTTAAATTTTGAGGCGATTTTAACAAAAATAGCTAAATTTAAAGAAAATTTACTGAGCCAAAAGGCCCAGCAAATTTAAAATTTAACAGACGCTGTGAGCATAAACTGGCGAGCGTAGCCCATTTGAACCGGCAGCATATTTGAATTTGTTCCGGTTGAAGAAGAAGTAAAGTACATTTTATCCGTTAGATTTTTAACGTTAAATGCAAAATTCGTCTCATAGCCTGCTATTTTAGTATCGTAGCTTATAAATGCATCGTATACGACTGCATTCGGAAGCTTAAACTGCGTAGCCGTATTGGTCGCCGTGTTATAAAAATACGTATACCACGAGCCAAAATATCTTGCGCCGCCACCAAGCCTTAGTCCTTTTGCGCCCAAATGGGAGAAATCATAGTTGGCAAATAAGCTTCCTTGGTGTTTTGGGGTGCCTTCAAGCGGTTTACCGATCATGCCGATATAGGAGTCTTTTTCGGTTTTGGTTTTAGTGTAGGCATAGCTGGTAGACAGACTTAATCCGCTTATTATTCTGCCGTTAAAATCAAACTCTATACCTTTGGATGTTGCTTCGCCAACCGGTTGCGAGTTTTCCGTTATGGTTCTGCCTATATTTTTCTTATCTATCTTAAAGCTGGCTAATGTTGCGGTTATACTATCGTTTTGGAATTTGGTTCCAACTTCGATAGATTTGCCTTCCTCTGGATCGGCATTTGTTATAGCATCGCCCGCCGAGGTCGATACTTGCGGCTTAAAGCTCGTAGCATAGTTCGTATAGACTGACCACTCTGGCGTTATGAGATATAAAAGTCCCGTCTGATAGGTTAGCGCTTTATCGGTTTGATCGGTTACCGGCTTACCAGTTGCGCTTCTTCTGCCTAGCGAATCATAATACTCGTATCTAAGACCAAGAGACAATATAAGCTCGTCGGTTAAATTTATACTATCTTGAATATAACCTCCGACGGTTTTTTGCTTAACTTTTATTATATTATTTTGCCTTGAGACAGCCGACCAAGATGCTCCGGACGCCGCAACGCCGTTTAATAAATTTATCCTACCTATCGTATTAGACCAAGCGCCCGATCTTGCCCTATAGTAGTCTTTGTAATCGACGCCAAATAGCAAGTTGTGAGATATAGTGCCAGTATCAACTATGCCGTTTAGCGTAACGCTACCAGCGTGGGTTCGATGTATAAAGTCGTCGAAATATTGGTATCTACGCTCGGCGTTCGTTAAATTTCTAGGATTGGTAACGATGATGTCTGAATACTTATGCGTGGACCGAGTTAATGCATACGCGGCTTTTAAAAGCCATGCTTCGCCGATATTTTTCTCGAAATTTAAATCGACGGTATCTGTTTTGGCGTCAATATACGCTTCTTTTTCGTCGAATCTTTGTTTATCAGCGCCAAAAATAGTTCCCGCGGCATATCCGGCGGTTGCTTTAGGTAGTATATACGCGCCTCTATCGTAAGGCTTAGTCGTTTTTGAGTGCGTATAGCCTAAATTTATTCGGTAATCATCGCCTTTATATGAGATGGTTGGAGCTATAAGGAGATTTTCAAAATCGCCGAAATTTCTCCAATAATCCTTTTTCGAATAATCAAAGATTAGTCTATAAGCAAACCCGCTATCTGCTATCGGTCCGGTCGTATCAAACCCGATGCCCCGATATTTTCTATTTCCTATTCCCGTCCAAATTTCATTATGAATGCGGTCGTAAAGCGGTTTTTTGGTTACCATATTGATAACGCCACCCGGATCTTGTGGGCCGTAAAGTAAGCTAGCTGGACCTTTTAATACTTCAACCGTTTCAACTGTTTTATTAAAGCTATCCATAACGCCTGCTGGCACGCCGTTGCGCATTATTGAGCCGTCACGCTCGCTAAAAAATCCACGCTTGACGATAGCGTCAAATACGCCGCCTGTTGTGTTGCCATAGCTAACGCCGCTCACGTTTTGAAGGCTCTCGGCTAGCGTCTCTGGCTTTTTGTCTTTTAGCTGCTGCGCTGTCACGACATTTACGGTTTGTGGTATCTCAAGGATAGGTGTATTTGTCTTGCCAACTTCGCTCGTTGTCGCCCTATAACCATCATCAGCGCTATCTTCTACGCTCACGCCTTCTAAATTTACATCAGCAGCATTTAAAGCAGAAACAGCAAAACAAAGTGCGATACTAATGCGAAATTTACTCAATTATTCTCCTTTAAAAAATTAATTATTTTAAAAATCGTTATCATTATATAAAATTGAAATTTAATTTTTAATGAATTAATTTACATTATATTTATGAAAATTTCACAATCTCCATAAAAATACTACTTTTATTATCTATATATTTTAAAATTATAATTTAAGCAATTAAAATAAATTCAACGTCAAATTTAGCCTTAAATTTCATTCTAAATCCCTAAAATACTTTGTTTATTACTTTGGATAATTAAATTAATAAAATTTAGCAAAATTTATCATAACAAGCGTTATTTAGCTACTTTTTGCCATTTTTTCTTAAAAATAAAAATTAAGAGATATTATTTAACTTTTATTATAAAATACGCCGAAAATTTTAAAAGGATTTAAGATGAAAAGACTTTTTTCTAGCTTGTCTAACAAGATAGCCTTTTTGCTGACAGCTTGGATGCTAATAGGCATAGGCATATTTTTTAGCATAAACTACTCAAATTCCAAATCGGAAAAAATTCAGTCCTACAACAATGTGCGTAAAACTGGTCTAAAATCGACGATGTATTTTGTCGATGAGTTTTTAAAGTCAAGACTTCACATGGTGCAAACCTTTGCAAAAGAGCTAGAGGATAAAAAGACCTACGCCAGCAGGGACGATATAGCTGAGGCGCTAAAGGGTGCGTTTGTCATTTCGCCATTTGACGCGCTATTTGTGGGCTATGCAGATAACGGCAACGTCATCAAGACTGATCTTTTGAAAAACAACGAGCCATTTTTGATACCAAATTTTGACGGTCGCACGAGGGCTTGGTTTAAGGGTGCGAGCAGCAGCGGCAAGCCTGGATTTTCAGAACCATACGTAGATGTCACGACAAAGAATTTAACCATCACAGCCTACGCTCCTATCTTTGATAGTAACCACAAGCTTGTAGCGGTAATCGGCGCAAATATCTTCTTAAACGGCCTTAGCGAAGAGCTTTTAGAGATAAAAACAACTAAAACCTCAAACATCATGATCGCCGATGATAACGGCAAAGTGATAGTTCATCCTGATATAAATTTAGTCTCAAAAGAAGATGAAAGCTACAAAAATCTCATCAAAGAAAATATGAAAAACAGCATAGAAGGTGACAAAGTCTCGCTATTTTTCTATAACGGCATGAGAAACGTCATCTACTGCCAAAAGCAAAAACTAACAGGCTGGAACGTCTGTATAGTGGCTGATGCTGATGAGTTTGTAGCTGAGATAAAAAGCGCTTCAAACAAGCAAATTTTGATGTTTAGCCTATTTTTGATCTCAGTCATCATCGCCATCATCGTGGTCGTTAGATACTTCTTAAGGCCAGTTTTAACGATACAAAACGGGCTAATCGAGGTCTTTAAATTTATAAACAACAAAACTTCAAACGTCGAGCCTATCAAGCTAAAAAGCAGCGACGAGCTAGGCGTTATGGCTAGTATCATCAACGAAAATATAGAAAGCACAAAAGAAAATTTAAATAGTGAGCGCGAATTTCTAGCCAAAACGCAAGAATTTGTAAGCAAGATAAAAGGTGGCGACTTTAGAGCGACGCTTGAAGCGACGACAAATAGCCAAGCTCTGCTAAAGCTAAAAGAGGCATTTAGCGATCTACGTGACTCATTAAAAACAAATATCGCTTCAAATGAGCACGATATCTTGAAAGCGCTAGAAATTTACTTTAAAAACGACTTTACCGCTAGAATAAACGACGAAGGCGTCATCGCAAAAGGCATCGACGCACTTGGCGATAAGATCGCACAGATGCTAAAAAATAATGAAGATGTCGCAAAACTGCTAGAAGACCGCGCTAAAGCGCTAAAAGGCTACATGCAAGAGCTAACGACTAAAGCAAACAAGAGTGCCACATCGCTCTCTGAGGGTGCGGCTGCGGTTGAGCAAATGAGTGCGTCTATGAGGCAGGTAAATGCAAGATCTGATGATGTCAAAAGGCAATCCGAGGAGATAAAAAATATCATCACCATCATCCACGACATCGCCGATCAGACAAATTTACTAGCCCTTAACGCTGCCATAGAAGCAGCACGTGCAGGTGAGCATGGCAGAGGCTTTGCGGTTGTGGCTGATGAGGTTAGAAATTTAGCTGAGCGCACGCAAAAAAGCCTTGGCGAGATCGAAGCAAATGCAAATATCCTAACGCAAAACATCGATGATATGAGTGCAGCCATAAATGAGCAAACCATAGCGATCGCTCAGATAAACACGCTAGTTGCTGACATCGACAACCTAACAAAAGAAAATCTCGAAGTGGCAAATCAAACAAACAAGGCCACAAACGAGGTCGATGAGATCGCTGATCAGATCGTAAAAGAGGTCGCTAAAAACAAATTTTAACTTTTGTCCTAGCAAGCCAGCTAGGACTCTTTGTTAAAACATTTTTGCAACATTTCTGATATAATCCCCGCATGAAGTACGCACATTTAGTTCAAATAGCAAGTTATCTATCAAAATTTAAAAAGATAAGCCAGGCAAAGCGTGTAAGCGACATGGCTATACTTATCGAATTTAGCGGCGAAAAGATCATCTTTGATCTAAATAAGTCAAACTCTGCTATCTATAAAGATGACGAGCTAAAAGAGGCGAAAATTTATCAAGCACCCTTTGATAATGTCCTAAAAAAACGCTTTAACGCCTCACATATAAAAAGCGTCGAGTGCCTAAAAGACAATAGAATTTTAAAATTTACCTGCACGCAAAGTGGCTCATATAAAAGCGAAAATTTCATCCTTTATCTTGAATTTACAGGCCGCTTTACAAACGCCGTGATAACTGACGAAAATAGCGTGATCATCGAGGCGCTAAGACATATTGACAATAGTTACCGCAAGATAGAAACTGGCGAGGTTTTAAAAGAGCTGCCAGCCATCGCTATAAAAGAAAAGCCGTGCGAGCCGATAACGGACTTTGAGGCCTTTTTTAGAAGTGAAGCAGCTAGGATAAACGAGTCTAGGATAGCTAGCTTAAAAGAGGCAAAGCTTGCTAGCGTGCAAAAAAAGATAGATAGCATGAGCGAAATTTTAAACTCGCTTGAAGATAAAGATGAGCTTATGAAAAAGAGCGAGGAGTTTGCAAACTACGGCACGCTCTTGCTTGCAAATTTGGCAAATTTTAAAGGCTATGAGAGAGAAATTTCTCTTAATGATTTTGACGGCAATGAGATAAAACTAACTCTTAGCGATACGCCAAAAAATAGCGCAAATGAATTTTACTCAAGATCAAAAAAACTTCGTGCAAAAGCCCTTGGTGTGGAGATAGAAAAGAGAAATTTAAGCGAAAAGATCGAGTTTTTAGAAGGGCTAAAGTCACTTTTAAAAGAGGCAAAAAGTGCTTACGAGCTTGAAATTTTAAGCCCAAAAAACAAAGCAAAACAAAGAGAGAGACACATAAAAGATGTGAGCGAAAATGCTGAAATTTTTTACGTTAGGGAATTTAAAATTTTAGTTGGCAGAAACGAAAAAGGCAATATAAATTTGCTCGATCTCGCCAAAAAAGACGATATCTGGCTTCATCTAAAAGACGCCCCAAGCGCTCACGTCATCATCAAGACAAACAAGAGCAAAGTGCCAGAGGACGTGCTAGAGATGGCTGCTAAATTTTGCGTGGAATTTAGCGTAAAAGGGGCTGGCAGATATGAGGTGGATTACACTAAACGTGAAAATTTAAGGCGCGAAAATGGCGCAAATGTCACTTACACAAACTACAAAACGATCATCATAAATAAAGGCTAAAAATGGCGGTAACACCTTTAGGAAACAGCAACTTCATCAACCAAAACGCCCCAGTCGTCTCGCAGGTGCATGCAAACCAGCAAGCACGTTTTGACATGCAAGCGCTAATGGCATCTGAGCTAGCCACCCAGCAAAACGAGGAGATACAAGAGGTGCGTCCGATGGAGGAGTCATATAAAATAGACCCTGAAAAAGAGCACGAGCGTCAAAAGAGCGAAGAAGAGGCGAGCGAGTTTGAGAACGAAGAGCAAAACGCAAAAGCTAAAGATGAAGAGGTCTTTGAAGACGAGCTTGATAGCGAAGAAGAGAGCGAAGAACCGCACGTTTTGGATATAAAAATTTAAACTTTAAATTTAAGATGGTTGTTTAAATCACACCATTATTTTTAAAATTTACTAGCTAACTGTGCCTTAAAATCAAAAAAATCATTTAAAAAGTAGAAATTAAAGAAGTAAAAGTGGCGAGAGGATGAGAGAATCGAACTCCCCACCAGACGGTCAACCGCCCAGTCATCGGGTTTGAAGCCCGTGAGCATCACCAGATTACTTTATCCTCCGTGCGTGTTATTTTAGCAGATTTAGATAAATTTTAGCCCATTTTCTATAAACTTTTTGAAATTACAAAAGGATTTATGATTTCTAAATTTAGCGTTTTTGCATTTTTGGTCTTATTTTTTTGCTCTTGCTCCTCAGTCCTCACCCCAGCAACAGCGCCGCTAAATGTATATGACGCATACTCCATTTCTCGCGACAAGCGCGGCATCTACTCGATCTCTCGTGATAAATTTATCCAAAGCAAGCTACAAAGCAAAATTTTGTTTTCAAAAGGACTTAGCAACATTGACATCGAGATAGAGGTCTTTTATGGCGACGCCTATCTCATAGGGCTTGTTGATAGCAAAGAGCTTGAAGATAAGCTAGTTGAGCTTGCAAAAAGCACAGACGGAGTGCGCAAAATTTACACCTATCTTAGGGTAAAAAAGAGCGAGTATCCGTGCGATAGCCTAAGCATACTTGCAAATTTAAAGCAAAATCTCTTTAAAGATAGCGTCGTTGAGGGCACAAATGTGCGAGTTAGCATCGTTGGCTGTGACGTTGTTTTTAGCGGTGTGGTAGATAGCATCGAGCAAGAAAAGCACGCCATTTGGTACGCTAAGCACATTGACGGCGTGGCTGATGTCTATTCGTTTATCAAAGTTATCAAATAAATTTATACCTCGCGCTTTTTCACAAAGCTTGCTATCAAACTTGGCAAGATGATGAGTGCGCCAAGCAGCATAAATACCATAACAAGATCAGTTAGCAAACCAAAATAAATAGTCGGTATAAAGTTGCTAGTTATCATCACGCTAAAGCCAAGAAAAATGGTAAATGAGGTGTAATACATCGCATATCCGATGCTAGCGTGTGCAGCCTTGATGCTTTCAAAAACGCCCTTTGTAAGCAGCTCCTCTTTGAAGCGGTGGATGTAGTGGATGATATCATCAACGCCGATGCCTATACTAATGGCAGCTATCGTAATGCTCATCACATCAAGCGGTATGCCAAAAAATCCCATCACGCCAAAAAGGGTGCAAAGCGGGATCAAATTTGAAACAATGGCGATGGTCGCAAGCTTAATGCTTCTAAAAACAAAGCAAAATATAACAAAAAGTATCACAACCGTTAGTCCAAATGTATCAACCTGCGAGCTAAGTAAATTTTGAAGCATGTTGTTATAAAGCACCATCATACCAACAACTTCGATGCTTACGTTGTCATTTTTAGTAAGCTTCAAAAGCCCTTCTCTAAGCTCTTTTAGAAATAAATTTCGTCTAAGCTTTGGATCGCTATCAACGATCCTTAGGCTAAATCTAAGCTCGTCGTTTTCGACGCTTACATAAGGACTTAGCAAAATCTTTTTATACTCAAGTGGTAGTTTTTCATACATCGCAGCTAGCAAAAAATCATCACTAACGCCGTTATTTAGCTCTTTTATCGCCTTTATAAGCGTTGCAAGAGAGCTTACGTTGCCTACAAAATTTTGCTCTTTTAGATAGTCATGAACTTTTTCTGCAACTCTTGTGTGGTAGCTGTTAAACCAGTATTTTGCGCTCTTTGCGTCGTTTTCAAACTCGCTTTCAAAGTCATCTTTCTCATCACTTTTTTCTTGTTTTGGCTCGCTCTCTTTAAATTTCACTATCACATCAACTGGGATCGTGCCACCAAGCTTTGTGTCGATGACCTGCATGCCTTGGCGGATCTGTGTGCTCTCTTTAAAATAGCCAATGAAGCTGTTTTCAACCTTTATCTTACTGATGCCATAAACACCAAAGCAGACAACTAGCACGCAAACTGCGTAGATGATCTTTCTTGAGTTTAGGGCTAAATTTGCGCAGTATTTTGTAAATTTAAAGCTGTTTTCAAATGTCCTAACAGGAGCAAGCTTCTTTAAATTTACATTTATCGCGCCAAATAGCAAAAATGCAAGCACAAGTGAAACGCTAATGCCAGCACTCATCATAATGCCAAGCATGATAACTGGCTTTATATCGGCACTCATTAGTGAGCTAAAGCCAATGACTGTCGTAAATATCGCCCAAAAAGATGGAGAAAATTTGTCACGAAGGGTCAGATAAATTAGCTGATTTTGACTGTATTTTGGATGCCTTGCGTAAAATTCTCTATAGCTAACGACTAAGTGGATGACTGTTGAGATGGTGATAATTAGCTGAAGTGCGATGTAGTTTGAGCTAATGACCGTCACTTCCCAGCCAAACATACCAAAAATCCCGGTCGTAAAAATGGCACTTACCGCGCAGATAAACATCGGCAAGACGATCCATCTAACCTGTCTGAAAAATAGCCACAAACTAAAGCTAAGAAGCGCTAGAACGCTTAGGCCGTAAACCAAAAGATCGCTCTTTATAAAGCCTATCATATCATCAGCGATCATATTCGCACCGCCCAAAAACAGCTCGTCATTTGCGTTAAATTTAGCGATGGCTGCCTTTATGGCTTCAAGGTTTTTGTGATCGCTCTTTCTAAGCTCATCACGGTAGGCTTTAAACTCCGCTAAAAGCGCTTTAAATTTCTCTTTTTCAGCCTGCGTGATAGTGCCGTTTGACTCTTTTTGGCTAAGTAAATTTCGCTCATTTAAAAGCTCGTTAAATTTATCATCTTGCTTTAAATTTAGCGCGATCGCTGTGGTTTTTAGATCTTTGCTTATCAAATTTCCGCTATAAATGGGGCTTTTTGCAAACTCAAGCTTTGCTTTTGAGATATTTATATCTTTATCACTTAGTGTTGGAGTGTGATCTAAGATGCCTGTCACGCCACCTTTTACGCTATTTAAAAGTGGGACGTTTAAGATAGAGATGACGCTGCTAACCATATCGTTTTTGGCTAGCTCGTCACTTAAATTTTTAATAAGCTCTAAATTTTTAGGTGAAAAAAGATCATCTTTTGGGGTAAAAGCGACCACCAAAAGCCCTGGCGAGTCGTAGCGCTTTGCGATCTGCCTATAGGCTTTTAGATCTGGGTCATGCTCAAGCAGCAAGGTCTCAGCTGAAGCGTCGATGCTAAGCTTTGTGCTAAGGTAGCCAAAAACTACGCTTAGAACTAGCACAAGCGAGATAACAAGCTTATTTTTGGCAATGATAAATTTAAAAATTTGTCGCATTAAGGATTAGTTTTGTTTTGATCAGGCAAAACCGCTTCGTTTAGTTTTTGTAAAAGCGTATTAAAATCAGCATTATTTAGCACATCGCCAAACTGACTTCTATAAGTTTGAATGATGCTCACACCAACGATATCAAGGTCATAAATGAGCCAGCCACGCTCTTTTGCATCGTAAAATTTATAGACAAATTCATAGTTTTTGCCGTCATTTAGAAGCTCTGATGTGAGCCAGTATCTATTTTTTTGAGGCTCACTCTCTCCAGTGATGTGGATCTCTTGATCTTTGTAGCCTAAAAGTTTGTCGATATATGAGCTTTTTAGCTTTTGCTCAAATGCAGCGTCAAATTTAGCTTGCTCGTCAGCACTTAGGCTGTTGTAGCGTTTGCCAAGACTGATCTTTGCCATTTGTTTATAGTCAAATAGTGGATCAAGCAGAGCAAAAATCTCTTTTGTCTTTGCATTGTTATCTAAATTTGTATTTTTTAAAATTTCAATCACCTTTGTTGTCTTTGCCTCTATATCAGGCTTTATCTGCTCTTTTGACATAGCAAAAAGGCTAGTTGCTAAAAGTAAAATCGCCGCTATAATTTTAAAAATTTTCATACTTACTCCTTGATAAGTTTATCGCGTCTTTGCTCGTAAGCATCGCGTAAAAATGGATATAGATCGATCGCATCTTTTCTTAGTTTTTCATAAGCAGTTGGATCTTGTGAAAAGCTGTTAAACGCCCTATATGACTTGATGCCAGCTGACAAAAGCATAGGATCAATGTAGCTAATAGGATCAGCAAAATAGTCTCCAACTAGGCCTCCAGTATCTCTTAAATTTGATGGTCCAAGCAAAGGCCAAACGATATGAAAACCGCTTCCTAGCCCCCAGTAACCAAGGGTTTGTCCAAAGTCTTCGTTGTGAGCCTTTAGATCATAGTATTTTGCCCCGTCCGTTAGCCCACCAAAGCCAATTATCGTGTTTGCCAAAAAGCGCAAAGTCTCTTCGCCAGCGTTTTGAAATTTAAACTGAAGCAGGTTATTTACAAAGCGCACTGGGAAAAGGAGGTTGTCAAAGAAATTTGCAACCATCGTCCTAGCTGTGGCTGGCACGACATAAGCGTAGCCTTTTGCCACTGGAGTTAGCATGTTTACGTAGATAAAGTCATTTACATTTGTCATCACTCTGTTATAGCCACTAAGCGGGTCAAAAACATCTTTTTTTGCTTCAAATTCAACATCAAAATCATCATTTTCATTGCCATTAGTTGCGTTTATATCGGCACTGGCACAGGCTAAAAGCAGGCTACAAAAGATAGCGAGCAAAAATTTCATCATAAAACCTTAAAATTTATTTATAAAATACAGCTTGATTTTATCCTCTTGAAACTTTACAAAAAATTAAAGAAAATTTGTAATTTTAAGCTTTTGTATTAATATAATTAGA
This sequence comes from Campylobacter concisus UNSWCS, assembly GCF_000466685.1. Classification (GTDB taxonomy): domain Bacteria; phylum Campylobacterota; class Campylobacteria; order Campylobacterales; family Campylobacteraceae; genus Campylobacter_A; species Campylobacter_A concisus_A. The sequence goes on along the minus strand of NZ_ANNG01000038.1, from coordinate 38,794 downwards.
TATACTTTGCAAATTATTATTATATATTTAGAGGTTAAAAATTTGAAAGCAGATATAAATTTAGAGCTATTTCTAGGCGAAGATACGCAGGTTTTGGCAAAGCATATAGCGCTACTTAAGGCGATAAAAGAGACAAAAAGTATCACAAAAGCGGCTGAGGTTGTCGGCATATCATACAAAAACGCTTGGGACTGCTTAGATACGATAAACAACAAAAGTAGCAAGCCTCTCATCATAAGAGCTGATGGCAACAAGAAAAATAGCGGCTCAGAGCTTAGCCCATATGCCAAAAAACTGATAAAAATTTACGACGCTATCCTCGAGACACAAAAGGACTTTTTGCAAAAAATTTGCCAAAAGGTTGATTTTGAAGATGTTGATATCATAAATTTACAAAGGATGAGTATGAATTTAAGTGCGAGAAATCAGCTCTCATGTGAGATCGTTAGCATAAACAGAGGCGCTGTAAATTCTGAAATCATCGCAAAGCTAAGCAATGGCAAAACGCTTGAAGCGACCATAACAGTTGAGAGCGAGAAAAATTTAGGTCTAAAAGTGGGTCAAAAGGTAGTTTTCATCTTTAAAGCGCCCTCTGTCATCCTTGCAAAAGATCTTGATATAAAAATAAGCACCAGCAACCAGCTAAAAGGCGAGGTCATCGAAGCAAAAATAGGCGCTGTAAATGCTGAGGTCACGCTAAAACTAAGTGATGAGCAAACTTTAACTGCTATCATCACAAAAGATAGCGCAATGGATATGCAAATAGGCGTTGGTGACACGCTTTTAGCAATAGTAAAATCATCTCAAATCATAATAGGAGTATAAATGAAAAGGGTTTTTAAATTTATATGTGTGGCGGCGTTGCTAGCTATAAACGCCTTTGGCGCAGAGGTAAATGTCTATGCCGCAGCAAACACGACTTATGCGTTTCCTGAGCTTATAAAAGAGTTTAATAAGCTTCATCCAGACGCTAAGATCAACCTAACTCTTGGCGCAAGCGGCGGCCTTGTCACGCAGATACAAAACTCAGCTCCAGCTGATATCTTCATGGCTGCTGATATGGGCTTTGCGCAAAAGGCCTACGACACAGGCTTTGCAGTGGATGCTCCAAAAGTTTATGCACAAGGCGCTGTGGCTATCTTTTCTATAAGAAATGTGGACTTTAAAAAGGGCATCGAAGTTGTTCGCGGCTTAAAAGCGATCTCAATAGCAAATCCAGAAACAGCACCTTACGGCAAGGCTAGTATCGAGGCTCTTAAAAATGCAAAAATTTATGACGAAGTAGAGAAAAACATCGTCTATGCTCAAAAAATTTCTGAGACACTTTCTCAAGCACTAAGTGCTTCAGATGTTGGATTTATCGCTGCTAGCGCGCTTTTTAGCGAGAAAATGGCAAAATACAAAGAGGGCACTAACTATATCTTCGTGCCTCAAGAGCTCTACACTCCGATCGATCAAGGCATCGTGCTTTTAAAACATGCTGATGGTAACGCTGATGCTAAGGCATTTTATGAATTTGTCTTAGGCGATAAAGCAAGAGAAATTTTCAAGAAATTTGGCTACAACGTCCCAGCTAAATGATAAGAGCAAAGATCGTTCAAATTTCATCCAAAGATGACGTCAGCTTTTTTGAGCTTGAGTGCCTAAATTTAGGGACAAATTTATATATGCTAGCCTTAAATGAGGCTAGCAAATTTGCCCTAAATGATGAGGTGAGCTTAAATTTCAAAAGCTCAGACGTCATCTTATCAAGGCTTAGACTTGAGGCTAGTTCGCTTGAAAATGAGCTAAAATGCGAGGTCGCTGGCATAACTCGCGGCGAAATTTTAAGCATAGTTAGCCTAAAGTGTGAGCAGCTTTGCTTTGAGGCCATCATCTCGGATCACGCTCTAAAAGGGCTAAATTTAGTGATGGGCGAGCAGGTTTTTGCCTACGTTAAATCAACAAGTATCCACGTAAGCGCTTAAAAATGATAGAAATTTCTTGCAAAAAAGAGCTAAATGGCGGTGGCGGTAAATTTATGCTTGAGGCTGAGCTTGCCTTTGAAAGTGGCGAGTTTGTCGCACTTTATGGAGCAAGTGGCGGTGGCAAGACTACGATTTTAAGGCTCATCGCTGGCTTTGAAACCCCACAAAGTGGCATGATAAAGGTTGGAGATAAGATCTTTTTTGACGAAAAGACAAATTTAGCCCCGCAAAAGCGAAATATCGGCTTTTTGTTTCAAGACTACGCCCTTTTTGAAAATATGAATGTCTTTAAAAATTTGCTTTTTGCAAATAATGATGAAAATTTAGCAAACAAACTACTTGAAATTTGCGAGCTAAAGAGCCTAAAAAACGCGAAAATTAGCACCCTTTCAGGCGGTCAAAAGCAGCGCGTGGCACTCGCTCGTGCGGTGATGAGAAAGCCAGAAATTTTACTGCTAGATGAGCCACTAAGTGCCCTAGATAACGCTATGCGCGAGAAGCTGCAAGACTATTTGCTAGCGCTTCACGATGAGTTTAAGATGAGTGTTATCTTAGTAAGTCACGACATAGCTGAAATTTACAAGCTTTGCAGCAAGGTTTTCGTCCTTGAAAATGGCAAAATTTCAAGGTCTGGCAGTGCGAGCGAGATATTTTTAAAAAGTGCTGGATCGCAGAAATTTGCATTTAACGCTAAGGTTTTGGAGATCAAAAAGCGTGACGCCATTTTTGTGGCAAGCGTGCTCATTAACCGCCAAATTTGCGAGGTCGTGCTAAGTAGCGCAGAAGCCAGTGGGCTAAGAGCTGGCGACACGGCCATAGTTAGCACAAAAGCTTTTGGCGTAAATTTGGTAAAAGCATGATGAGTGAGCTAGCAAATATTGATTTCGAGCCATTTTGGCTCTCGCTAAAACTCTCTTTTATCACGACTTTTATCCTATTTTTCTTCTGCGTAGGGCTTGCTTATTTTATGTCGCAAAAGAAATTCTTTGGCAAGGCATTTTTAGAGTCCATCATCTCGCTGCCTTTGGTGCTGCCGCCAAGCGTTCTTGGCTTTTATCTGCTCATTTTTCTCTCGCCTTACTCATTTTTTGGCAAATTTATAGAAGAGCTCTTTGGCGTGAGGCTAGTTTTTAACTTCACTGGCCTTGTCGTGGCAAGCTGCATCTACTCGCTGCCATTTATGTTTGGACCCATTTATGCCGGGCTAAATAGTCTAAAAAAGAGCCTTTTTGAGGCGAGCTACAGCCTTGGTAAAAGCAAGCTCACGACCATTTTTAGAGTGATCTTGCCAAGCATCAGGTCAAATTTACTAACCGCGATCGTTGTTAGTTTTGCTCATACGATGGGCGAGTTTGGCGTGGTTTTGATGATAGGTGGCAGCGTGGCAGGAGAGAGCAAGGTCGCTAGTATCGCGATATTTGAGGCGGTTGAGATGCTTGACTATACCAAAGCTCACATCTACGCTCTTTTGATGCTAATAATCAGCTTTTTTGTTCTTTTTGTCGTCTATCTCTTAAATTCTAAAAAAGCTTAAAGATATATAATAGATAAAATTTTTAAAGGACGAAACATGATAAAAGTGCCTACAAGTATCTATCTAAGGACCTTAGACGGTAAAGAATTTGACTTTTCAGCCTTTGCAAGGACCCACGACTGCGTAGTTTTTATCTATCCAAAGATAGGCGAGGACTTCGAGCTTTTAAGCGAACAGCTGCAAAAAACTGCTGGCATGAAAGGCTGCACGAAGCAAGCGATAAACTACAAAAAACTTCTTAAAGAATTTAACGATCTTGGCTTTATGGTAGTAGCTGTTGGCTCCCAAGATATCGCGGCTCAGAAGAAATTTGAAGAAGAGACCGCAACTGGCGTGATGTTTTTAAACGATAGCGAGTTTATGCTAGAGCGCGCACTTGAATTGCCTGTATTTGCAGCTTCAAATGGGCATAAATTTTACTTTCGTCAAACACTTATCATAAAAGGTGGCAATATAAGGCGCGCATATATCGTTGATGAACCTGAAAACGACGCTAAAAATATGCTGGAGAAGATAAAAAACGAAGACTACTAAGGATAGAAAATGGACAAAAATAGCAAGATCGAAAAGTCTTACGACGAGCTAACATATAAATCAGCAGCATTCGCGCAGTCATCGCCCTATAAACTAGAGGCTTGCGCCACACTTCTTGGTATCAATCCACCGCCTTGCAAAAATGCAAAAGTTTTGGAGATAGGGTGCAGTTTTGGTGGAAATTTGATCCCATTTGCCGTAAATAACAAGGATGCAAGAGTAGTTGGCATCGACCTTAGCGGCGAACAAATAAGGCGCGGCAAAGAGATCGTAAAAGAGATAGGTCTAAGCAATTTAGAGCTAATTCACGGCGACATCTGCGAGTTTAAAAGTGATGAGAAATTTGACTACATCATCGCTCACGGCGTCTTTAGCTGGGTACCTGACTTTGTAAAAGATGCTATTTTAAGGGTCGTAAGAGAAAATTTAAGCCAAAACGGCGTGGCGTTTATCTCTTACAATGTCTATCCTGGCTGGAAGGTAAAGGATATATTACGTGATCTTATGCTGCTTGCTGCAAAGGACAAGGATAGCACTGAGGAGAGGCTAAAGGCCGCTAAAGAGGCGCTTTTGGTTTATAAGGAGGTCTTGCTAAAAAGAGATAATGAAGAATTTGAAAAATTTATGCCTATTAAGTCGCTTATCACTTGGATAGATGATATTCTTAGCAAAGATGATTTTTATGTAGTGCATGAGTTTTTGGAGGATATAAATGATCCATTTTACTTTAAAGATTTTTGCGAAAAAATAGATAAATTTGACTTAGCTTATCTTTGTGATATTGATATGAAAGATGTATTTGTGCCTGATTTTGGAAATGCTCTTGTGGATGACTTTAAAAATGTGCATTTTGCAGATCGTATACAAAGTGAGCAGTTTTTGGATATTTTAAATATGAAGCTTTTTAGGCAGAGTCTAATCGTTCATAAAAATGCTTTTGAGGTCATTAAGGCAAAACAGATAGGACCAAGTGATATAAATAAACTTCACGTTGTGGCAAATTTTATAAAAAGAGACGACGGATGGTATGATAGATTTAATGTTATGCCACAAGATATATCTTGGCTTTGTGAGGTTTTTAACAAGATGTTTCCAGCAAGTATTAATCTCTCTCAAATCTTAGAAATTTTGCCAGAAGATAAACTCGTGGTTTATAGTGCTTTTGTAAGGCTTTTAACTAACTCAGCAAACGTAATGCTTGTAAGAGACGCATTAAAAGATATAGAGTATGCTCCAAACTATTCAAGACTAAAGGCAAATTTAATAAATTACGTTAAGTATTTTTTAAAACATAAAGATAAGACAGACATTGTTTTTGCAAACAAATTTGGTGTTTCTGAAAAACTGAATTTGGCTGATTATTATATATTTTTGCTACTTGATGGTAAAAATAACTTAGAAGATATTACAACCAAAGCTTTAAAATTTATAAAAGAAAATGATGTCAAGTTTTTTGAAACAAATGGCAAGGAGATAAAAAGAAACAAAGTTGTATCAAATATATTTAGCTATGTGGCAGGTACTATAAGAATAGCTAGCATGCTCTATTTGCTTGAGGAAATTTAAAATGAAAAGAACTTTAGCTCTTATATTTTGTATATTTTTAGCAGGTTGTGCTAGTAAGCCAAGCGTGAAAAATCTAAATCTTAAAAGCAGCCTAAACTACGGCGGCCAAGAGCTTGCAAAGATACTTGAGCAAGATGATGCAGTGGCATTTAGCAGCAACTTTCGTGAGGGAGTTTTCATCTATATAAGTAACGCTAAAGTCGCAAACTATCTTGGCGTAGTAAGAGCTGAGAGGCACGCTAAATTTAGCGTAAAAGAGCTAGGTAAAAACGATCTTTTGATAAAAAGCGTAAATGATCTAACGCAAAGCTTTGATGCCAGTTTAGAGCGAGCTAGAGAGCTAAAATGTGGCACTTTAGTGATCAGACTAAAAGATAAATTTCAAGATTTAGAAACGGCAAATAAATTTTTAGAGCAAAACGAGAGCGCATTTTTAAAGATGAGCAATGAGATAAGCTGCAAGTAGCCTTATCTGCCCTGCTCTATAAGCTTAAAAACTTCATCCTCTAAGCTCAAAGCATTTTTGCCAAAAGCTACGTAAAATGGGCTTTTTAGATCCGCTAGCTTATAGCTTGGCTCGCATCTGTCACTAACGTTTAAGACCTTGCCACCGCTAAATTTCACTACCGCCTCACCTGCAGCATTGTCCCAAAGATAGCTAGGGCTAAATCTCACATATATCCCGCCAAGCTCGGCTAAACGGCAAAATTTAATGGCAGATCCGATGCATTTTTGCTCTAAATTTAAACTATCTCTTATAAGCGTGGCCCTCTTTGTCTCGCCTCTTCTGCTTGAAAAGATGAAGTTATTTAAGCTTTTAGCTTTTTCATTTAGATCTTGTTTTTCTACGACCTCATCATTTGCGCCTAAAATTTCTTTAAAAGCGCCGTTTTCATCAGCGTAAAAAAGCTCTTTGCTAACTGGGATAAAAATGACGCCAAGCGCCGGCCTAGCCTCTTTTATAAGCGCTATACAAACGCAAAATTCGCCATTTTTAGCTAGAAATTCTTTCGTGCCATCAAGGGGATCAACGAGCCAAAACTCATCTTTGTCACTCTCTTGCAAGATGCTCTCTTCAGAGCAAATTTTTATCCCACTTTTGCTTAGCTCTTTTAGTATCACCTCATTTGCCGCTAGATCAGCGCTAGTTAGCGGCGAGCTGTCATCTTTTAGGCAGACTTTAAGCGCCTGGCCATTAGATGAGTAAAATTTCATTATCTCACCTCCAGCGCTGATGGCTGCCTTGATGGCTAAATTTAAAAGCTCGCTCATTTTGGTGTTCTGTTTGTCTCTCCGACGTAGAGCTGTCTTGGACGGACGATCTTTATACTCTCTTGCTCTTTTAGCTCGATCCACTGGCTGATCCAGCCTGGCGTCCTGCCGATGACGAAGATGACGGCAAACATATTGTTTGGTATGCCAAGCGCTTTTAGGATGAGCCCTGAGTGAAAATCAACGTTTGGATATAAATTTCTACTTACAAAGTAGTCGTCATTTAGCGCGATCTCTTCGATGCGGTTGGCGATCTTTATGAGCTCTGAGCTAATGCCGATCTCGTCCATCAGCTGATCTCTCATCTTTTTAAGCACCTTTGCGCGCGGGTCAAAGTTTTTATAGACCCTATGACCAAAGCCCATTAGTCTAAATGGATCGTTCTTATCCTTTGCTCTAGCGATGTATTTATCGACGTTTGCGACCGAGCCGATCTCTTCAAGCTGGCGGATGACGCCCTCGTTTGCTCCGCCATGAGCCCAGCCCCAAAGTGCGCCGATACCAGCGCTTATACATGCGTAAGGGTGCGCGTGCGTAGAGCCAACAGTCCTAACAGTAGTCGTTGAGGCATTTTGCTCGTGGTCAGCGTGGAGCATAAAGACCGTATCAAGCGCCTTTATCTCGATAGGCTTAAGATCGACGTGCTCGTATGGATAGCCTCTCATCATGTAGAGGAAATTTTCAGTAAAGCCACGATCTAAATTTGGATATATGATAGGAAGGCCACGTGAGTAGCGGTAACTAAAGGCCGCTATAGTTGGGATCTTGGCGATTATCCTCATAGCCATCTCGTGATACTCTTCAGGCTTGTCCATGTTTAGGTGGTCTGAGTAAAAGGCACTTAGCGCTGAGACTGCTGCTTGTAAGATCGCCATAGGGTGCGCCTTATCTGGAAATGCATCAAAAAGCTTCATCATGCCCTCATGTATGAAGCTTCTTTTTTTAAGCTCATCTTTAAAGCCCCTGTATTGCTCGCTCGTTGGTAGCTCTTTGTTTAAAAGCAGGTAGGCAACGTCTAAAAATGTCTTATTTTCAGCCAGATAGGCGATGTCGTAGCCTCTATACATGAGCTCGCCCTTTAGGCCGTCGATGTATGTTATGGCTGAGCGGCACATCGCAGTTGATGTGTAGCCCCTGTCAAAGGTAAACATCCCAGTATCGCTAAAAAAGGTCGATATGTCGATGACGTCTGGCCCCATCGTGCCTTTTAGGATAGGAAATTCATAGCTCTTGCCAGTTCGGTTGTCGATTAGTGTGGCTGTGTTTGATGACATTTTTACTCCTTGCTTTTTGATTGCATTAAAATTTTGATGATTATAGCTCCTATTATAGCTTGTGCGAGGCTTGCTAGGATGAAAGATGAGTAAGAATAGTCACTTATCTCGCCTGATTTGTGTGCGATAGTAGCAACTGCGATCAAAAGAGTGAGCGGCATAGATTGCGAAACTGAAAATAAAAATATCCCTCTAAAGCCAAGCTTGCCCAAAAAGAGCAAACTAGATACAACTCTCGTGCCAAGCATCGCTAAAAATATAAAAATAGCATCCTTTATCACTTCGCTAGATCCTAGACTTGAAAGCTTAAAAGTAGAGCCTATGTGGATGAAAAATATCGGCACCAAAAAGCCAAATCCAAAGCTTGAAAGCTTGTGCGGCAAGTCCTTTTTGTGATCAAAAAATTTCGTGATAAACATACCTGCGATAAACGCACCAAAGGCAACTTCTAAATTTAGATAGAGCATCAAGGCTATCATCGTGAAAAATACTGCGATGCAAAGCCTGATATCCTTCTCGTCCTTGTCGTAGTGTGGCATTAGAACCACTTTAAGCCCCGGATACCACCAAAAAAGCACGTCCAAAATTTTAAAGCTAAGCACGCTGATAGCCAAAAATAGGATCAAATAGCCAATCGTTAGCCATAAATTTATACTCGCTCCAAACTGCAAGTAAGCAGCGGTAAAGGTTAGAAGCGTGATGCTTAAAAGCTCGCCGATAGTTGCGATTAGCATGCTTAAATTTAGCCACTCTTGCTGCTTGCCATACTCCTTAAATAGCGTAAATATCATGCCAACGGCCATTATCGGGATGATGATGATGTAAAGTAGGCTTAGCTCAAGTCCTAGCGTTAAAGCCGTGGCTAGAGCGTAGATGAGCGCTAGATAGATGAGCCCAAGACGCAAAATTTTACGGTCGATGTTTATTAGCATCCTAAGGTCGATCTCCATGCCAGCTAGAAACATCAAAAAGAAAAAGCCAACTTCGCTAATGAGCTTAAACATCTCGTTTTCGCCGACAACTCCGATGTAGCCAGCAACCGCTCCAAGTAGTATCTCAGCAGGCGCGACTGGGATGCGTAAAATTTTAGAAATATAAGGCGAAGCAAAGACGATAAATGCCAAAACGACAAGAATGCTAAGCTCGCTTGCTTGGTGTAACTGCAAAAAGATCCTTAAAATAAAAATGCTTGATTGTATAAAAAGCTTTGTTATTTTTTGATTAAGCTAAGCGAAATTTGGGCAAAATGGCAGCTATTTTTAGAAATTTGGAGTGAAATTTTATGCGAAAATTTGGCCTTTTTGTTTTGCTGTTTTTTGGTCTCTTTTCTTTAGCAGATGAGCTAAATTTGGTTGAGAGTTTTAGGTTTGATGGTAGCACATTTTATAAAAAGCAAGTGGTTAAAAACGAGAGCTTTTACTTTTTAAAAAATGAAAATATGGACGAGCACTTTGCCTCTTTTAGAGTAAAGTTTGACAAAGACGCTAAGACAAAAAGCGAGCTAGGAGAGTTAAAAAAGGCTCTTAAGCAAGATAAAAACGTACTTTTTAGCGAAGAAAATGATCAAATTTTAGCTCTTATAAAAGATGAAACTAAAAGCAAAAATATAGAAATAATCCACTTTTTGCTTAAAAAAGATGGAGTTTTGATGCTTTCGTATGAGAGAATTTACGACCGACAAACATCAGCAGATGCACTCAAACCAGTGCTTTTAAGCGAAGCTAGAAATTTTATGCTGCAGATGCCAAGGATAGAGGCTAGGTAGAGAGACGTATGTGGCGAAGCTTCGCACTGCATGCAGTTTGCTTTTAAGAAATTTCTAATAAATTTTAAAATTTCATGAGCAAGTAATTTCGGCTCTAAAATTTGAGCTAAGCGATAAGCGAAGCCAAATTTTAGTAGTCAATTCTTAGGGGTGAATGAAATTTTAAAATTTGTTGCTACGAACTAAAATTTAATTTTTACAAAAAGGTTCTAGTAAATTTTAAAATTAGAGCTGGCATATCACGGCTCTAAATTTAGTAGTCTGCTAAGGCGAGTGAGTAAAGTTTTAAAATTTGCAGAATTGCTTTGTTAAATTAGATAGGTGTCAAGCAAATTTTAAAATTTGCAAAGATAGTTTGATTAAATTTGTAAAAGAATAATTTTAAAGAATACCTATTTATATATGTAAATTTACTAGAGAGAATTTAAGAGCCAAAAAGGCTCTTAAATTTTAGTGGAGTTCGCTCCAGACTTTGCGTTTCCAAAGCCAAGCAAAAATTCCTAAGATGAAGAAGTAGATCATGACATAAAGTCCTGTGCTCTCGCGCTCAGCCTTTTTGCTGTCGCCTACTTTTTCTATGTAAGATACTATGTCGTCTTCAGCAGCTTTGTTTAAGCCAACTCTAGGCATCGCAGTGCCTGGAAGCATCTTTTGAGTATCGTTTATAAATTTATGCAAGTAGTCAGCACCTTTTGAGCGGATCATCATAGATAGATCAGGTGGGTTTGAGCCCATATAAGCTGCAAGACTTACTTTGTTGCTGAAAGCATACTTTTTATCATACTTCATATCGTGGCATCTTTGACATGCGTCAGCGAAAACCTTTTCCTCAGTGATCTTGCTCTTTGCATCCGCCTCAGCTGATACTTTTTTAAGGTAAGCAACTATGTCAGCGATCTCAGCGTTTATATCGCCGCCAGCACCCATAAATGCAGTCATCGGATAAGGATGCTCGTCGTTAAATTTATGAGATAGTTTTACAGCCATAGTTGGATTTTTGATGAGTGCAGCCAAAAATCTCTCGTCATAAATTTTACCAGCTGTGCTAAGATCTGGTGGCACTACGCCAAAGCTTTGGCTAGCTGTCTCAGCGTCCATACTAGCTGGCATGCCAGCTGCTTCGATACCGTGACATCCTGTACATCCAGCTGCGCCAAATGTCTCAGCACCTTTTACAGCGTCGCCTTTTGCAAGGTCGATCGAATTTATATCAGTCCAAAAAGCTGTGTAGTCATCAAGAATTTTTTGTGCTGTCTCAACATCTTTTGTAGCCGCTTCTATGCTAGCTTTGTTGCCGCTAGCTTTTGCAGCTTCAAGCGCCTCTTTTTTCTGCTCTAAAAAGTGTTTAGCGTAGTCAGTATCTTCTTTTGAGAAGTTATACTCGGCATTTGCAGTGTGCGGATGAAGCTTTGTGTGAGCGTAAGGCTCGATACCCCAGTATAAAATACCTGAAAGGATAACAACGATGGCAAAAATTTTAAGCTCTTTCATGATTAGCCCCTTTTTCTTTCAAGTATTGTTATGGCTGGAAGTGCGATTATAAATAGCACTAAAAATAGCAGTGACGCGTAAAATCCTATCCAGTCGTTGATGCCGCCTGTTGGGAGCTTGCCATATATAGATAAGACGATAAGGTCAGCAACTAGCACCCAAAACCATACGAAAAATAGTGGTCTTTTGTGAGCTGGAGCTACAAGGTCGCTTCTATCAAAAAGAGGTATAAGCATAAACGCAACACCTGCGAATGCAAATGCGATAAGACCGATGTTATAAGCTGAAATTCCAGCTATATCAAAGAAGAAGCCACGTAAAATTTCATATTGCCACAAGAAGTACCACTCTGGGTAGATGTGTGGTGGAGTTTTTAGCGGATTTGCTGGCTCAAAGTTGATAGGATCCATCGCAAAGTTGAAGTGGTAGCAAACAAGATAGATGACAAAGATCATGAAAAATGATACATACATGAAGTCTTTTGCCAAAAATCCTGGCCAAAATGGTATAACTTTAGCTTTTGCTCTGTCACCGTGTAGATACTCTTGCGCCTCTACTTCAAAGTCGATATCTTCGCTTGTTAGGTTATTTACGTGAGGAACTCTTAATGAGTAGAAGTGGATAACCAAAACAACGATAGTAACAAGTGGTAGCAAGCAGACGTGAAGCATGAAAAATCTAGTAAGCGTTGAGTCGCCAACTGCATAATCGCCCCTGATCCACTCAACCAAAGCATCGCCGATAACTGGCACACCACCAAAAAGCTGAGTGATAACAGTCGCCGCCCAGTAGCTCATCTGACCCCATGGGAGCATATAGCCACTAAATGCCTCTGCTGAAAAGCAGATAAATAGCACCATGCCGCTTACCCAAATAACCTCTCTGCCTCTTTTGTATGAGCCATAGTAAAGTCCAGTAAGCAGGTGGATATACATGATAAGAAATATCGTAGAAGCAGAAACTGCGTGGATGTGACGCCAAAGCCAGCCATACTCGACCTCTTGCATGATAGTGTAATTTACGCTGTCAAAGGCCAAATTTACATCTGGCTTGTAATACATCATAAGCAAATAGCCAGTGATGATCAAAAGCAAGAAAAGTGTCGTTAGGATAACGCCCATCGCCCAAAGGAAATTTATATTTTTTGGGATCCAGTATTCGCTAACTAGGACCTTCATAAGCTTTGTAAAAGCTAGGCGCTGGTCAAGCCAGTCAATAACGCCAGTTGATTTGTGAGATAAAGACATCGCTAACCTCCTAAGCTTTAGCTACTAATTTTTCATATTCTGGGCTTGTTTCGCCTAGAACTAGCTTGGTACCATCGATCTTAAACGGTGGGATATCAAGCGGTCTTGGTGGAGGTCCGTATGTCTGCACGCCGTCTACGTTAAATTCGCCGCCATGACAGGCACAGACAAACATTTGCTTGCTCGCTTTATACTCAGGGATACATCCTAGGTGCGTGCAAAGTCCGATAAGAACTACATACCTCGCATCTCCAACGACTACATCTCTCTTGTCGTTTTTAGCCATATCTGGGCTTTTTTTAAGGATGAAAATAGGCTTTTTACGCCACTCAACCTGTCTCATCTCGCCATCTTTGATCGGGCTTAGATCGACAGTTGTAAAACCAGCAGCTTTTACGCTAGGGAGCGGATCCCAGGTCTTTTTCATGGCAACTAGTGACATCGCGCCACCAACAGCTGCCACGGCACCAAACGCAAGGCCGATAAAGCTTCGTCTTTCTTGCTTTACTGACATTAATTTCCTTTCTATAAATAAAATTTAAACGATTATACTCTCAAAAAATTAAAAAACTATAATCTCACAATATAGTTTGTAAAAATAAAGTGAATTTAAGCTTTTTTTAGACCAAAATTTGAGATAAATTTATCTAAAAGTACCTATATATCGTAAATTTAAACTTTTTATAAAAGAGAAATTTGATCTAATGTCTAAATGTTAAGATAAAAAAATTTTTCTATTTTAGCATTTGTAAAATAGAAAATTTTAATAATAAAATTTATTAAACTTAAAAAATTATAAATAGCAACTATTAAAAACGAGAAGCTTTGTTTTAAATTTTAAATACTAGTTAAACTTTAAAAACCATAAAAGGCTTAAATTTAAGCCTTTTTCTCGCTCATCTTTATGTAGATATGCAAGATATCGATCGCTGCTGGCGTGATACCTGAAATTTCACTCGCCGCAAAGAGCGTTGGCGGGGCAAATTTCTCAAGCTTTTCGACCACTTCGTTGCTAAGTCCGCTTATGCTTCTAAAGTTGAAATTTTCAGGGATTTTCACATCCATCATATCTTTCATTTTTTCAATCTGATTTTTTTGCTCGCTGATGTAGTGCTGATACTTGCACTCGGTTAAAATTTGATCCATGCTCGCATCGTCTAAATTTATAAATCTCTCATCAAGCTTTCTTAGTTTCTCAGCCGTGAAGCTCTTACGTGCGACTATCTTTTGAAGGCTCACGTTTTGACTGATCGGCTCTTCATCAAGACTTGCTAAAAGCTCTAAATTTGCCTTGCTTGGCGTGATCTGAGTCTCGTTTAAAAACTCCAGCCCCTCTTTTAAATTTCTTCTTATGTTTTCTATCTCGTTAAAAGTCTCATCATCAAGCAGCCCAAGCTCATGACCATATCCGCCAAGCCTTAAAATGGCATTTTCCTCACGCAAAAGCAAGCGGTACTCCGCCCTACTCGTAAACATCCTATATGGCTCTTTTGTCCCTTTTGTGACAAGATCATCTATCAAAACGCCGATATAAGCCTCATCACGGCGCAAGATGAGCGGCTCTTTGTCATCCAACGAAAGCGCTGCATTTATACCAGCCATTAGCCCCTGAGCGCCCGCCTCCTCGTATCCAGTCGTGCCGTTTATCTGCCCAGCCAAGTATAGCCCTTTTACCTTTTTGGTCTCTAGGCTATGTTTTAGCTGCGTTGGCTCGACATAGTCGTACTCTATGGCGTATCCATGCCTTACTATTTTGGCATTTTCAAAGCCATTTACGGAGCGGAGCATCTGCACTTGTACCTCATAAGGCAGGCTTGTTGAAAAGCCGTTTATGTAGTACTCTGTCGCTTCAAGGGTCTGAGGCTCGATGAAAAGGTGGTGTCTGTCGCGGTCGCCAAAGCGGTTTATCTTATCCTCGATACTAGGGCAATATCTTGGTCCGATACCCTCTATCTGACCTGTAAAAAGTGGCGCTTTGTCGAAATTTGAGCGGATTATCTCATGGGTGGTTTCATTTGTATAGGCGATATAGCATGGTAGCTGCGTTGGGGAGAAATTTTTTGTTCTAAAACTAAATGCAACTGGCTTTGCATCGCCATCTTGCTTCTCTAAAATTTCAAAATTTATCGTTTTTGCGTCGATCCTTGGGCATGTTCCAGTCTTTAGCCTGCCTAAATTTAGCCCAAGCTCCCTTAAGCTAGAGCTTAGATCCTTTGCGCTTAGCTCGCCCACGCGGCCAGCTTCAAGTTTGTTAAATCCAACGTGGATTAGCCCGTTTAAAAATGTGCCAGTTGTGATTATCACCTTTTTTGCGTTATATGTGTTATTTAGGTGGGTTTTAACGCCAGTTACTTCGC
The DNA here is from genome assembly GCF_000466685.1 of Campylobacter concisus UNSWCS. Lineage (GTDB taxonomy): Bacteria > Campylobacterota > Campylobacteria > Campylobacterales > Campylobacteraceae > Campylobacter_A > Campylobacter_A concisus_A. The sequence goes on along the minus strand of NZ_ANNG01000038.1, from coordinate 23,787 downwards.
CATTTTCGCTTAAAATTTCAGTGGCGATCTCTTGAGAAATTTCTAAATTTGGAGTGTTTAAAAGCAAATTTCTCATATAAACGCGGTATCTATCCATATCGATCTGAGCGCGGCTACCACGCACAGCTGGGCCCTTGCTCTCATTTAGCACGCGAAACTGGATACCAACGGCATCAGTTGTAAGTCCCATTTGACCGCCAAGTGCGTCGATCTCTTTTACAAGATGTCCCTTTGCAAGGCCTCCGATGGCTGGGTTGCAGCTTGCAGCGCCTATTTGCTCGGCTAAGATAGTGATCAGTAAAGTTTGTTTGCCCATTCTAGCAGCCGCAAGACTTGCCTCAATGCCAGCATGTCCGCCGCCAACGACGATGATTTCATAGTCCATGATAAATTTTTCCTTATTTTTGATAGGCGGATTTTATCAAAAAGCATATAAAATTTAAATTTTTTCAAAGAAATTTCACCACAAAATTTATGGCTAGAGTTTTTTATTAATGATATTTTAAATATTTTACTGCTAGATTTACAAAATTTAAAATCCAAAAAGGCTTTATTCATGAGGAATTTACTAAAAGTCACTGGCTTTTTGCCCTACCTTGCGATCGCATTTTTAAACGCAAGTGTCGATCTAGCACACAAAATAACCATCCAAAATGTCCTTTTAAAGACCTACTCAGGCGATACGCTTTTTATCCTAACAGCCGTTATAAATGCGATGATCTTGCTTCCATTTATATTTTTATTTTCGCCTTCAAGCTTTATAAATGATAAATTTGCAAAGACAAAGGTTATTAGAATTTGCGCCGTCTTTGGCGTTGTTATCAGCGTTGCGGTGCTTATTAGTTACCTTTTGGGTGCCTTTGGCGTTGCATTTGCACTCACGCTCATACTTGCCGCTCAAAGTGCGATCTACTCGCCTGCAAAATATGGCATCATCAAAGCACTTGTCGGCACTGAGCGACTTGGCACAGCAAACGGCGTCATCCAAGCGCTTACCATCGTAGCGATACTTGTTAGCTCATTTTTGTTTTCATTTATATTTGAAAATTTATACATCCAAGGCGAAAACTCAGAAGAAATTTTAAAAAGCGTCTATCCTATCGGCATCTTTTTGGTTGTATTTAGCGCACTTGAGGCATTTTTTGCCTACAAGCTGCCATATATCAGCGAAACAAACGAACAAAGCGGAGAATTTGAGCTTAAAAGATACATCAGTCTTAGCTACTTAAGAGAAAATTTAAAAGAGGTAAGATCAGATAAAAATATCTGGCTAAGCATCGCTGGGCTAAGCATATTTTGGGGAATTTCTCAGATCATCATAGCAGCTTTTCCAGCTCACTACAAGGCAGTTTTTAACGACGACAGCTCTCTAGCAGTCCAAGCGATCCTTGCAGTAAGCGCCATAGGCATCGCATTTGGCTCATACGTGGCTGGCTCTATGTCAAAGCTTCACATCGAGCTTGGCATAGTGCCGATGGGTGCTATTGGTATATTTTTCTCGCTTTTATTTTTCGCATTTGGCTCAAGCATCGGCGTAGTGAGCCTTAGCTCATTTGCGTTTGGCTTTTTTGGAGGCATATTTATAGTGCCGCTAAATGCGATGATCCAGTACTTTGCCCCACAAAAGAGCACCGGCAAGATAATGGCGGCAAATAACTTCTTGCAAAACGTCTCTATGCTGCTATTTCTAGCCATTGGCATAGGCTTAGTATATTTTGAAATTTCAACTACCGGACTCTTTGTCTTTACAGCGCTTGTTTGCTTGATCGGCAGTTTTTACGCCATTTTACAGCTTCCACATCTTTTTACAAGGCTACTTTTACTACCATTTTTAAAGACAAAGTACCGCTTTTTCGTTGAGGGACTTCAAAATTTACCACAAAGTGGCGGCGCGCTACTTCTTGGTAATCACATCAGCTGGATAGACTGGCTCGTGCTTCAAGCTGCAAGCCCAAGGGGCATAAGATTTGTCATGTATAGAACTATCTATAACAAATGGTATCTAAAGCAAATTTTTAAATTTTTTAAAGTGATCCCAATAGGCGCAGGCGCTAGCAAAGAGTCGATCGAGCTAGTTAGAGAGTGCCTAAAAAATGGCGAAGTAGTCGCACTTTTCCCAGAGGGCCACATTAGCTACAACGGCCAGATAAATGAATTTCAAAAGGGCTTTGAGCTTATCATCAGAGATCTAGAAGAAATTTGCATCGTGCCATTTTACCTTCGTGGCCTTTGGGGTTCGAGCTTTTCAAGAGCTAGTAAATTTTACAAAGACCTCACTTCTAAAAACGGCAGACGCGACATCATCGTCGCCTTTGGCAAACCAATAACCACATTTATAAACGCTGCAAAGATGAAGCAAAAGGTGCTTGAGCTTAGCTTTTCATCGTGGGAGAGCTTCATCTCAAGGCAAAAACCACTAACAAGCGAGTGGCTAAATAACGCAAAAGAGGATAAATTTAAAGAGTGCGTGAGCGACAGCACTGGGTTAAATTTAAGCAACTTGAAATTTATAACAGCTGTTTTAGTCTTTATCAAAATTTTCAAACGCGAACTAAAAGATGAGAAAAATATAGGCATCTTGCTACCTAGCTCAAGCATCGCAGCTATCGTCAATATGGCGCTTCTTGCCATGGGTAAAGTGAGCGTAAATTTAAACTATACGTTAAATGAGACCTCGCTAAATCACGCCTTAAAAAAGGCAGATATAAATACGGTCATCACCTCAAGCAAATTTCTTGAAAAGCTCGCACTTAAGGGCTTTGATCTAAAAGATGCGATGAGCGGCAAGGCTAAATTTGCAGAAGATCTCTCAGCTAGCGTCTCAAAAAAAGAGAAATTTCTAACGCTTTTAACGGCATTTTTTGCTCCGACTTGGCTTATTAAGCTTTGCTATTTTAAGCGTGTAAGCTTAGAGGATACGGCTACCATTTTATTTAGTAGCGGCAGCGAAGGCGAGCCAAAAGGCATCGAGCTAAGCCATAAAAATTTACTTGCAAACATTAAGCAAATAAGCGAACTTCTAAATTTCAAAAAAGATGACGTGATCTTAAACTCACTCCCAGTATTTCACTCATTTGGCCTAACAGTCACCACACTTATGCCACTTTGCGAGGGGATAAAAATGGTAAGCGTACCTGACCCAACAGACGGAGCGACTATCGGCAAAATGGCCGCAAGACACAGCGCTAGTATCATCTTTGGCACCTCGACCTTCTTTAGGCTCTACACTAGAAACAAAAAGCTTCATCCGCTGATGTTTCAAAGTGCCAGAATGGTCGTAGCTGGGGCTGAAAAGCTAAAACCTGAGATAAAAGACGAGTTTAGGCTCAAATTTGGCATAGAAATTTATGAAGGATATGGCGCGACAGAAACGGCGCCTGTAGCTGCTGTAAATATGCCAAATATCCTAGAAAAAGAGAGCCTAAAAGAGCTTACATTTAATAGACCTGGCAGCGTTGGCATGCCTCTACCTGGCACCATCATAAAAATAATCGACCCAGAGACGCTTGAAGAGCTAGAAACTGGCGAGGACGGACTCATCGTCATCGGCGGATCGCAGGTGATGAAGGGCTATCTAAACGACGAAGCCAAAACAAGCGAGGTCATCACGCACATTGATGGCGTAAGATACTATAAAACTGGCGATAAAGGCCACATCGATGAAAACGGCTTTGTGTTTATCGTAGATAGATACTCAAGATTTGCTAAAATTGGCGGCGAGATGATAAGCCTTGGAAGCGTCGAAGAAGAGCTTGCAAAGGTGCTTGGGGGCGACGTTGTCTTTAGTAGCGCAAACGTGCCAGATAGCAAAAAAGGCGAAGCGATCGCACTTTTAGTAAAAAGTGGCACAGAGCCTGAGAATATCGAGCAAATTTTAAAAGAGAGCAGCCTAGCTCCTATAATGATGCCAAGCTATATATTCATCGTTGATGATATCCCAACGCTTGCAAGTGGCAAGGTTGATTTTAAGGGAGTAAAAGCTCTAGCGGTCTCACTTTTAGCGGAGTGAGCCGCCGCCCTTTTATTTTTGTGATAAAATAGCGCCAAAATATTACCTAGGTCGCAGTTGCGACTGACATTTGCATAAATCTTAAATTTTTATCTTTTTTTGCAAATTCCGTTATTGATTTTATTTTTTTCTATAATGAGTTTTGTATGAAATTTTCTAGTGCTTTTAAATTTGGTGTGCTCTGCGTAGTTGCTTGCTTGCTCTCTTTAAATTCTGCCTTGGCAAATTCTTACGAGCAGATCAAAAAAGATGGCGTCATAAGGATAGCAACAGAAGGCGTTTATTCGCCATTTTCATTTCACAATGAAAAAGATGAGCTAATGGGCTATGACGTGGAGATAGCAAGAGCCGTGGCTAAAAAACTAGGCGTAAAGCCAAAATTTATCGAAGCTTCATGGGATGCGATGCTTGCGGCATTTGACGCTGGCAAGGCGGACGTGGTGTTTAACCAAGTAAGCATAACCGACGAGCGAAAGAAAAAGTATGACTACAGCGTGCCATATATGCTCTCTTACTCAGCCATCGTCGTGCATAAAGACAATAACGACATCAAAAGTTTTGCTGATCTAAAAGGCAAAAGAAGCGTGCATTCAGTAAATAGCATGTGGATACCAACAGTTGAAAAGTATGGCGCTAAGCTAGTTGTGGCCGATAGTTTGAGCGATCAGATAAATTTGATCATCACAAAAAGAGCTGATGATACGATAGATGATGCGGTGATGTTTTATGACTACATCAAACAACATCCAAACGCCCCTATAAAGATCATCGAAGCTGGCGATGAGCCGATGTATACGGCTGCGATTGTTAAAAAAGGTAACAAAGAGCTACTAAATAAGATAAATAATGCCCTAAATGAGCTTAGCAAAGAAGGAGTTTTAAGCGAAATTTCGCTTAAATACTTCGGCAAAGACATTTCTAAATAAGGAGAATCAATGAATTTTAAGCCCATTTTTGGCTTTATCGCAGGTGCTTTTTTAGCTTTAAATTTAAATGCTTCAACTATCAAAAAAGGCGAGCTTATAGTTGCAACTGAAGGCACTTACTCACCTTACTCATTTTATGACGAAAAGGGCGAGCTAGTAGGTTATGACGTAGATATCGCAAAAGCTGTAGCAAAGAAGCTAAATTTAAAGATAGAGTTTCTAACAGCTCCATGGGACGCGATGCTTGCAGCATTTGACGCTGGCAAAGCGGACGTGGTGTTTAATCAAGTTAGCATAAACGAAGATAGAAAGAAAAAGTATGACATGAGCGTGCCTTACACCATGCCATATCCTGTAATAGTCGTACATAAAGACAATAACGATATCAAAAGTTTTGCTGATCTAAAAGGCAAAAAAAGCGTGCACTCTGCAACTAGCAACTGGGCAGCGATAGCTGAGAAAAACGGCGCAACAGTGGTCGTAGCTGATGGCTTTAGCAAAGGCGTGGAGCTTATCATCTCAAAAAGAGCTGATGATACGATAAATGACAACGTCACATTTTTTGACTACATCAAACAACGCCCAAATGCACCGCTCAAGATCGCATACACTAGCAACGAGCCGATGCCAACAGCTGCACTTCTTAAAAAGGGCAACACCGAGCTACTAGAAGCTATAAACAAAGCGCTTAATGAGCTAAAAGCCGAGGGCAAGATAAGCGAAATTTCGATGAAATATTTTGGAAAAGATATTTCAAAATAAAGGATAAAAATGAAATTTACAAATTTATTAAAAGTAGTAGCAGTGCTTGCAATGGCTCTAAATTTGCAAGCAAAAACTATAAAAGATGGCGTGCTAACAGTAGCAACAGAAGGCACTTACGCTCCTTTTACATTTTATAATGACAAAAATGAGTTAGTTGGATACGACGTAGATATCGCAAGAGCAGTAGCGCAAAAGCTAAATTTAAAAGTTGAGTTTCTAACAGCTCCTTGGGACGCGATGCTAGCAGCATTTGACGCTGGCAAAGCAGACGTTGTGTTTAATCAAGTTAGTATAACTGATGAGAGAAAGAAAAAATATGCTTTTTCAGTGCCTTATACTGTGACATTTGGCGCTATCATCACTAGAAAAGATAATAACGATATAAAAAGTTTTGCTGATCTAAAAGGCAAAAAAGATGCCGACTCAGCGACTAGTAACTGGGCGAAAGTCGCTGTAAAATACGGTGCTGAACACGTCGTAACAGATAGTTTTGCTAAAAGCATGGAGCTTCTTATATCAAGACGTGTAGATGCTGTTGTAAGAGATAACATCGTATTTTATGACTTTATAAAAGAGCGTCCAAACGCACCTGTGAAGATAGCTGCCTCACTTGACGAGAAAGACTACACAGCAGCAGCTGTCAAAAAAGACAATGCCGAACTTGCAGAGCAAATTTCAAATGCTTTAACTGAACTTTCAAAAGAGGGAAAACTAGAAGCCATCTCAAAAAGCTACTTTGGCAAAGACGTCTCAAAATAAATTTATAAACCAACAAGGCAAAAATGGAAAATTTAGATAGAGTGATCGAGCTTGTTTCAAGCTCGACGCTACCGATGATCATCGCACTTTTAAAAGTGACGATCCCACTTACTTTGCTCTCGTTTTCGCTAGGGCTTGTCATCGCCATTATCACAGCAGTAGCAAGGCTTTCAAATATAAAAATTTTAAAATTTATATTTGCCACCTATGTTTGGATATTTCGTGGCACGCCGCTTCTTGTGCAGCTTTTTATTGTATTTTACGGACTTCCTAGCATCGGCATCACGCTTGATACTTGGAGTGCGGCGACTATCGCATTTAGCCTAAACGTGGGCGCTTATGCGTCTGAGTCTGTAAGGGCTGCCATACTTTCTGTGCCAAAAGGTCAGTGGGAGGCCGCTACATCGCTTGGCATGACGCACTATCAAATTTTAAAGCGTATCATCGCGCCTCAAGCAGTGAGGATCTCACTCCCTCCGCTTTCAAACACATTCATAGGCCTTGTTAAAGACACTTCACTAGCAGCTTCTATAACGATGGTAGATATGTTTATGGTCGCTCAAAGGATCGCAGCAAGAACCTTTGAGCCACTCATCCTCTACATCCTAGCAGCACTCATCTATCTAGTGGTTTGCACACTTTTAACCTATCTTCAATCAAGGCTTGAAAAAGCTGTCTCAAGGTATGTCTAATGGCTATAAATTTTAAAAATATAAGCAAATCTTACGGCGATCATTTGGTGCTAGATAACATAAATACAAGCTTTAAAGAGGGGCAAACAACCGTGATAGTTGGCTCATCTGGTTGTGGCAAATCAACGCTTCTTAGGTGCATAAATTTACTTGAGATCCCACAAAGTGGCACTTTAGAGTTAGATGGTAGGAGTGTAAATTTTAAAGAGAAGCTTAGCTCAAAAGAGCTTTTAGAAATTCGCAAAAAAACAGGCATGGTCTTTCAAAGCTTCAACCTCTTCCCGCACCTAACAGCGCTTCAAAATGTCACCGAAGCTCCAATCTACGTTCAAAAAAAGGATAAAAACGAGGCGATAAAAGAGGCAAAAGAGCTTTTAGCTAAAGTGGGGCTTAGTCACAAAGAAGATACCTATCCAAACAGGCTCTCAGGCGGACAAGCGCAGCGTGTAGCCATCGCTAGAGCACTAGCTGTAAATCCATACTTTTTACTGCTTGATGAGCCTACAAGTGCGCTAGATCCAGAGCTTGAGGCTGAAGTTTTAAAGGTCATCTTATCTCTTGCAAAAGAGAAAAAGTCTATGATCATAGTCACTCACAATATGAATTTTGCTAGAAAGATAGCTGATAGAATTTTGTTTTTAGATAAAGGCGTGATCGCCTTTGATGGCTTAGTTGATGAGTTTTTTAATAGCCAAAATGAGAGGATAAAAAGCTTCATCTCGGCTATGGATATATAAATTTAGCTAGAAGATCTAGCTAAATTTATTATGCAAAGTATGGTTTTATCCGCTCGATCCAGGCTGAAATTCTACCCTCAGTTTTGTCACTTTGGTTATCAGCATCAAGCGCTAGACCTACAAATTTACCGCCTCTTACGGCATCAGAGCCATCAAATGTATATCCATCAGTGCTAACTTCGCCAACTACTTTTGCACCTGCTTTTACCACCTCATCGTAAAGCTTTGCCATGCCGTTACAGTACTCATCTGAGTAGCTCTCGCTATCGCCCATGCCAAAAACAGCGACCGTTTTGCCGTTTAAATTTAACGCTTTAAAGTCAAACGCGTCCCAGTCGTCTTGCAAGTCGCCACTGCCCCAAGTCGATGTGCCAAGGATGAGCTTATCAAAGCTATTTATCTTTGCCCCATCCACATCAGAGACGTTTAGAAGCTCGTTTTCAAGCCCCAAACCCTCGCTTATAAGCTTTGCTGCATCTTCGGTATTTCCCATGCTACTTCCATAAACTATACCTATCATTTTTATCCTTTTTAAAAAATTTTACTAATAATCGTATAAGGCACGAGCTTTATGCACCCTCTTGCAAAGCAGTGCCTAACCTCAACATGCCGCCTAAATTCCTCATTTCTAGGACAAACGATATAAACCATCTCGCACTCGCGACCAAGCGCGCAAACGGCTGCATCGATGTCGTCGTTTAAATTTCTCATATCATCAAAGCTCACCCTTTTAAAGCTTGGCATGACGCTGAGTAAATTTTTGCCATCTTTTTTGACCGAGATGACACCGCCATTTAGCACAACCTCTTTGTCCTGATGGCGGAGGCGTATTTTATCATAAACAAACTGGCAAAACATCTGCCCTGCGTCAATGAAAAACTCAAATTTCCCGCTTTTATAAAGCATCTTTATCATCTTTGCAGCTGCCATCTTTGGCTCTTTCGCTACAAATTTCAACGCTTTAAAGTCATTTTTCAAATAAGCATTTATGATGATGTTTGAAGGCATGCAAAAGCTATCAACTGGTTTGAAATTTAAAAATTTCTCACGCAGCAAGAAATTTATCCTAGCCTCAAAAATATCTTTGAAATTTAGAAATTTAGCGTAAGAAAGCGGGATCTTTAGCTCGCCCTCAACGCCAACATTATAAAGTGCGATGAAAATTTTCGCACGTGAAAGCTTGTCAAGCTTTGCAAAAATACTTGGAGTTATTTCGCCAATATCTGATAAAAACCCGAACTTCATCGATTATTCTTTGCATCCAAATTCCTTATCTAGGCCAAAGACCTTACAATACTCGCAAAATACGCAACTAACGCTTCTTTTAGCACAAACGATAGGGATATTTCTCTTTTTTGCTTGAGTTTTAATGGTCTTCATCGTGTTGTGATTTAAAAAGCTAGTGAGCATCACCACGCACTCGGTGTCTTGTGGGATCGGCTTGCGATTTACGCGGTTTTCGTTTCTAGCGTCCCAGTGCTCTATCTTTTCAGCTCCTAAATCATGCAAAACAGCCTTAATAGGCGTGATCTCATCTGCTCCGATAACTAAAACTGACATAACAAGCTCCTAAAATTTATTCGTTTTCTGATAACGATTATAAAAAAGCTTAGCTAAAATTATTCTTAGTTATGATATTTATTATCACTTATTTGTAGAAATTTGTAACGTTTTTGGTTGTTTAAAAAGGCTAAATTTAATTAGCCTTTTTAAATTTAACCGCTGCAACAAGAAAGATAACAAGCCCAGCCACTGCAAAAAGGCTGCCAACGTTGCCGATATTTTGCTCGCCAAGGCGGACTATCGTCTGATGTCCTATGAGAGCGCCAGCTCCTATGCCGATATTGTAAATAGCCGAGTATATCGCCATCGCAGCGTCCGTGGCATTTGAGGCTAAGCTTAGCACCTTTATCTGAAAGCTCATATTTATCCCAGCTATGCCAAGCCCCCAGATAAAGGCAAGCACAAGCATCAAGCTCTCGTTTGTAGCGATCAAATTTAGCGCAATCAAGCAGGCTAAAATGATCGCTATTGAGATAGCTGTAAAAGCATTTGGTATGAGCTTATAAAATTTAGAGAAAAGCGCGCTTGCTACGATACCAGCGACACCGAACAAAAGCAAAAATATGGTGATAAATTTACCATCAAAGCCACTAATATCTTTAGTAAACGGCTCGATGTAGCTATAGGTGCTAAAATGCGCGCTGATAACGATAGCGGTTAGCAAAAATATCACCATCAAAAAGCCATTTCTTGCAAGCTCTGGCAAACTCTTTAGCGAGCCTGAGTTTTTGCTAGGCAAAAGTGGCAAAATTTTATATAGCCAAGCCCCAACGCCCACAGCAAAAAGCCCGATCAGCCCAAATGTGACACGCCAGCCCAAGCTATCGCCTAAAATTCTACCAAGTGGCAAGCCAAGTATCATCGCCATCGATGTGCCAAGTGCTAAAAGTCCCAGAGCTTGCGAGCTTTTATTGATAGGTGCCACCCTGACGGCAAGCGAGGCGGTGATAGACCAAAATATGGCATGTGAGATGGCTATTAGCACGCGAGCTATGACTAAAACCGTGAAATTCCAAGCGACTGCACAAAGTGCGTGAGAAGCGACAAAGATGATAAAAACCTTTAAAAGCAGCGACCTTCGCTCTAAATTTGCAGTTAAAAGCATAAATGGTAGCGAGAGTATCGTCACGCTCCAAGCATATATCGTGATGATTAGCCCAGTATCAGCCGTACTCATGCCAAAATCCTTCGCCATGTCGCTTAAAAGAGGCACTGGCACGAACTCAGTTGTATTAAATATAAAAGCTGCAAAAGCTAACGCGATAACCCTTAGATAGGCTATTTTATGAATATTTATCAAAATTTCATCCTTTTTACTTTGCCTCTACAATATTAAAATTTGACTTACATCTTAGTTATTTATAAATTTTAATTTTTTAATGATAGAGATTAATGACAAATTTTGGATTATTTCCTTATAATAAAGCCATTTTTAAGATAATTTTAAGGCGGAAATATGTCAAAAATAATGAAAACTATGGACGGAAACGAGGCCGCAGCTTACGCGTCATACGCATTTACCGAAGTAGCTGGAATTTACCCTATCACTCCTAGCTCGCCTATGGCTGACTACACTGACCTTTGGGCAGCGCAGGGCAAGAAAAATTTATTTGGTATGCCAGTAAAAGTGGTCGAAATGCAAAGCGAAGGCGGCGCAGCTGGCACGGTGCATGGCTCACTACAAGTCGGCGCGCTAACTACGACCTACACAGCTTCTCAAGGCCTACTTTTAAAAATTCCAAATATGTATAAAATAGCAGGCCAGCTCCTCCCTGGCGTCATTCACGTCTCAGCTCGCTCTCTAGCAGCGCAGGCACTTTCAATATTTGGTGACCACCAAGACATCTATGCCTGTCGCCAAACCGGCTTTGCTATGCTAGCAAGCGGCTCAGTGCAAGAGGTGATGGATATAGCAGGAGTTGCGCATTTAGCGGCGATAAAAGGCAGAGTGCCGTTTTTACACTTCTTTGACGGCTTTAGAACGAGCCATGAAATTCAAAAGGTCGAGGTGCTTGACTACGCGCACTTTGATAGACTTCTTGATAGAGAGGCGCTACAGAAATTTAGAGACAATGCACTAAATCCAGAGAGCCCAAAAACTCGTGGCACAGCGCAAAATGATGATATCTACTTTCAAACAAGAGAGCTAAGCAACCGTTTTTATGATGCAGTGCCAGATATCGTGGCAAACTACCTAGCTGAAATTTCAAAGATCACTGGCCGTGACTACAAGCCGTTTAACTACTACGGCGACCCAGAAGCGACGCGCGTTATCGTAGCCATGGGCTCAGTGACGCAAACTCTTGAAGAGGTCGTGGACTATCTAAACGCAAAAGGCGAAAAGGTGGGCATCATCAAGGTGCATTTATACCGCCCATTTAGCACGAAGTATCTTTTTGACGTGATGCCAAAGAGCGTGAAAAAAATAGCCGTTCTTGACCGTACAAAAGAGCCTGGCAGCCTTGGCGAGCCACTATATCTTGATATAAAAGCTGCATTTTATAGCCAAAAGGACGCCCCGATCATAGTTGGCGGCAGATACGGCCTAAGCTCAAAGGACGTCGATCCTGCGCAGATGCTAGCTGTATTTGAAAATTTAAACCAAAACGAGCCAAAAGATGGCTTTACAGTGGGTATCGTTGATGACGTAACTTTTACGTCACTACCGACTGGAGAGAAAATTTCACTAAGCGACGAGAGCGTTAAAGAGTGCTTATTTTACGGCCTTGGCGCTGATGGCACCGTGGGCGCAAACAAAAACTCGATAAAGATCATCGGCGATAAGACCGATCTTTACGCACAGGCATATTTTGCCTACGATAGTAAAAAATCAGGCGGTTACACACGCTCGCACCTTCGCTTTGGCAAAAAGCCGATCCGCTCGACCTATCTCGTCTCAAACCCGCACTTTGTAGCCTGCTCAGTCGCAGCATATCTTGAAATTTACGACGTGATTGACGGCATCAGAGAAAACGGCACATTTTTATTAAATTCTATATGGGACGCAGAGCAGACCATAGCGAAGCTGCCAAATAAAGTTAAGAAAATTTTAGCTAGCAAAAATATAAATTTCTACATCATAAACGCAACAAAGCTAGCACACGATATCGGCCTTAAAAACCGCACAAATACCATAATGCAGTCGGCATTTTTCAAGCTTGCAGACATCATACCATTTGAAGATGCGCAAAAATATATGAAAGAGTACGCTCACAAAGCCTACGCTAAAAAAGGCGAGGCGATCGTGCAGATGAACTACAACGCTATCGACGTTGGCGCAAATGGGCTCATAAAAGTGCCGGTTGATCCTGCGTGGGCAAATTTAGCAGATGATGAACAAAAAGATGAAAAATATATCGGCAACAGCTTCATCGAAAACGTCGTAAAACCGATAAATGCGGCCAGAGGCGATAGCCTACCAGTCTCTGCCTTCATAGGCTACGAAGACGGACACTTCGAAGCTGGCACGACAGCTTACGAGAAGCGCGGCGTTGGCGTAATGGTGCCAAAATGGATCGAGCAAAACTGCATCCAGTGCAACCAGTGTGCATTTGTCTGCCCACACGCTGTAATCAGGCCATTTTTGATAGACGAAAACGAGCTTAGCGCAGCACCACAAGGCGTAAAAGAGCACAACCTAGAGGCAAAAGGCAAAGAGCTTAAAGGGCTAAAATATAAAATCCAAGTAAGCCCGCTAGACTGCACCGGCTGCGAGCTGTGCGCGCAAAACTGCCCAAGCAAAGAAAAATCGCTCGTCATGGTGCCGCTTGAAGAAGAGCTAGGCAAAAACGAGCAAGAAAATGCTGATTATCTATTTAAAAAGGTCGCTTACAAAGACGATCTCATGAACAAAGAGAGCGTTAAGGGCGTTGGCTTTGCTAAGCCGCTCTTTGAATTCCACGGCGCTTGTCCGGGATGTGGCGAAACTCCGTATATCACGCTTATAACAAGGCTCTTTGGCGAGCGCATGATCGTTGCAAACGCAACTGGTTGTAGCTCGATATATGGCGGCTCAGCTCCATCTACTCCATACACCACAAATGACGAAGGCAAGGGCGTTGCGTGGGCAAATTCGCTATTTGAAGATAATGCTGAGTTTGGCATGGGTATGAACGTAGCGATGGAGACTATGCGCCACCGCATCGAAGATATAATGAGAAACAACATAGATAGCGTGCCAAACGCACTTTCAGCTCTTTACAACGACTGGATAAATTTCAAAAATGATGGCATTAAAACGCAAGAGATCACGAAAAATTTATTGCCTATTTTAGAGCAAAATTTAAGCGTGCCAGGCGTGAAAGAAATTTTAGAGCTTAAGAAATTCCTAGTCAAGAAGTCGCAATGGATCATCGGCGGCGACGGCTGGGCGTATGACATTGGCTTTGGCGGACTTGACCACGTGCTTGCAAGCGGCGAAAACGTAAATGTGCTAGTGCTTGACACCGAAGTTTATTCAAACACTGGCGGCCAAAGCTCAAAATCAAGCCGCGCAGGCTCGATAGCGCAATTTACGGCTAGCGGCAAACCAGCCCAGAAAAAGGACCTTGGCTACATCGCGATGACTTACGGCAATATTTTTGTAGCGCAGATCAACTCAAACGCGAGCCAAGCAAACGTGATAAAAGCGATCGCAGCAGCTGAAGCGTATGACGGCCCAAGCCTCATCATCGCCTACTCTCCATGCATCGCTCACGGCATCAAAGGCGGCTTGTCGCAGTCAGGCGGCCAAGGCGAGCTCGCGACCAAGTGCGGATACTGGCCGACATATCTATATGATCCGCGCCTTTTAAAAGAGGGACAAAATCCGCTCAAAATCACCTCAAAAGAGCCAGACTGGTCGCTTTATGAAGAGTTTTTGCTAAACGAGGTTCGCTACAACTCGCTTAAGAAGACCAACCCTGAGCACGCAGACGAGCTACTAGCTAAAAACAAAGCTGACGCTCAAAGACGCTACCGCCAGCTAAAACGCCTTAGCCTAGCAGACTTTAGCGACGAGATCAACTAAATTTTAGGTGCTTTTGCACCTAAAATTTACTCTAACAGCTAGAATACATCTTGCTTGAAATTTTTTTAAATTTAATACCGCCTATCTCGTCAAAGGCAAAATGACGCTCATTAAGATCGCCCATCATATATGAAAAATAAAATTTATTCTCCGCAAAAGCCACTTCACTGGCTATGATCTCGCCAAGGGCTCTATCGTCTATATGAAAATTTTTAAAAAGGACACTTAGCTCAAAGTAGCCATTTTGCAAGTCTCCGATATAAAATTTAATCCTAGTGCCGCTTTTCATAAAGGCAAAAGATACTATCTTTGCATCACTAAAATTTATATCTACAAAAATTCTCTCCAGTGTCTTTAGCTCGCCATAAAAAGACCTTATATACGAGCCATAATCCTCTTTCCTCTTTTCAAACTCATCATCGTCCAGATCGCCATTTATCCAGCTCTTATCGAAAAACCTCATCTTGCGCCAAGGCACTGTAGCTCCTTAAATTTAACTTCTAAAGCAAATTTTATATATCATTATCTAAAATTATTCATAAATTTAAAAGGTGAAAAATGAGCCATACGCACCCTTTTAAGCCAATCTTTGACAAAAACTCTAAAATTTTAATCCTAGGCTCATTTCCCTCTGTCATCTCTCGTAAATTTGGCTTTTATTATACAAATCCACAAAACCGCTTTTGGCGGGTGTTGGCTGGGATTTTAAATGCTGATGTGCCAGAAAGCATTGATGAAAAGATAAAATTTCTACTCTCTCATCACATCGCGATATATGACGCAGCGATATCATGCGAGATAGAGGGCTCAAGCGACGCCAAGATGAGCAAGATCGTGCCTGCAAATTTAAAGCCGATATTTGAAGAGGCAAAGATTAGGCAAGTTTATGCAAACGGCGGCAAGGCTTACGAAATTTGTAAAAAATATTTAGAAGGTGAGATCATAAAAGCGACAAAAAATGAAGTGATAAAACTACCATCAACCAGCCCTGCAAATGCTAAATTTAGCCTTGAAAAGCTTGCAAAAGAGTGGTCGGTGATAGCTAGAGCGCTAGAATAACAAAAATCAAAATGACTTTACCTTTGAATTATTTTTGCCTTGCTCCCTTTTTGCATTACAAAATTTATAAATTTATCTCTTTAACTTTCGCTTTTTATTTCTAGGCTTTGATCTAAGCAGCAGCTCGGTCTTTGGTTTTGGCCTTGTTTCATAGTGTGTGTTATAGCATTTTAGTAGCTCTTGTCCGCACCCTTTACATGTAGTTTCGCCTATATGATAAAATTTCATGCAGTCAGGGCACCACATGCCCTCTAGCCTTTGCACGATTGGCGGCTCTTTTCTAAAAGCCATCCAAAAGCTATATATACCCAAAAATAAAAAAC
This sequence comes from Campylobacter concisus UNSWCS, assembly GCF_000466685.1. GTDB lineage: Bacteria > Campylobacterota > Campylobacteria > Campylobacterales > Campylobacteraceae > Campylobacter_A > Campylobacter_A concisus_A. Next base: position 7,946 of record NZ_ANNG01000038.1, on the reverse strand, counting down.
TAAAAGCTGGCAAAAGATATAAATTGCCAGCATCGTCAAATTTAAAAAATTTTTCGCCTACTTTTACATTTTTATGTATTAGCATAGATATGCAATCAAACAAGCACATAAATCCTATAAAAGACCAGCCTATGCGTTTAAATATATAAAACATTATAAAAATTAAATCTTCACTAATACAAAAGCTAACTATTTTTATATTTTGCAAACAAATTTAGTATTATTCTTGCAGCCAAAATAGTAAATATAAAAATAGCTATATATTTCATATAAGAGTCATCAAAAATATTCAAGATAAGCCTAAAGCCTAGTAGATATATCAAGAGCAATGCAATGAACGACAGAAGGTCAAATTTAATTAATCCACTTGCTTTGCTATTCTTGACAAAAAATGGCGCAACACAATAGATAAAAGTGCAAACAAAAAAGGAGACCGAAAGAAGATCGGCTTCACTCCAGCCCCTAATATAGTACTTCCCATAGACCATACATAAAACGAGCTCTACAAACGATATACAACCCACAGCTACTCTTTCACCTTTTTCCATTCCACTCCCTATTTTGGCAATATCGCCTAAATTTTAAATGAATTTATATGGAATTTACATAGCCAATGAAAGAGCCTATATTTTAGATGCTTTTTTACCGTGCTTGTCGTTAAATTTAGTTAGTGACTTACCACAATCTGGGCACCAAAAGACATCTTTGCCGACTTTAATAGCTTTGCCACAGCTATTACACCATTTGTCTTCAAATTCTTTCTTGATATTTTTAAATTTAATAGACCTATATCCAAGCCAAAAAAATAATATGGCGCCAACTAATGCCGCCACACCAGAAAGCAAGTAGAAATCTCCCATCAAAGAGTAGTCGGTACTATCATATGCTCTTGCTATTTTCTTGCTAGCAAAAATTTGAATAGCAGTTATCAAAAATCCAGTAGATATAATAAAATTACTCATTTTTCATTACCTTTAAGCCAACAAGAGTCAAATTTACAGTTCCTCAACTACTTTTTTAACTCCCTATATATAAAAAACAAACCAAGCAACGCCATGACAGATCCCATTGGTATATTTAGACCATAAGGGATAACATCTCCTTTTGGCAGACCAAAAATATTTATCAGTGGGGCCGGATCCTCTAGGATAGACAGCCCTCCGGCAAAAATAACAAAACCTATTAAATAGTTCATTTTACCTCCTTTAATCAGATTACCGTAATACCTTTTATTTTGGAGCATATATAAAATCTGTATAAAAAAATTTATCATCATCTAGAGACACGGTCAAGATTAAAGACCTGAGCCTATTAACTCTATCAGATATGCTGGGTCTCAAAGGACTGATTAGATAGTTGCTTTTCTTTTTAAAAGACCTCTCACATGTTTTTACCTTGAAAGGGCCAAAGTGATATAAAGGGGTATTCAATAGCCAAACTATACCCCTCATTATCCTAATCGGTAGCTCTTTTTTATGATATTTTTTATATATATCTATAAGGTCGCTCTCTAATAGCCAATACTTCTCATCACTCCACTCAAAATAATCCATAAGACCTGCAACAAATGAGTTCTCATCATAGCATTTTTCATATGCTAAATTTTTATAAAAATACTTCATAAGTCCTCTATGTAATCAAAATCAACACTTCTAATATCGCCATCATATATTCCAAATATGTAGCTACTTATCACCTCCAGTCTCTCTTTTGGGTCAAATTCCAATGATAGATATGGCCTTTTGATAGACTTTTTCTCAAATATAAGCTCTTGAGTACTATGCATAATAAAAACATCCAATATAGACACTATCCCTGCAAACAGTTCTCTTGGAATTTTTACTTCACATTTGTTATCATAAATTTCAAGCAGATCTTTTTCTAGTCGCCAATATTTATCATCATACCATATGCCGTTAAGAACTATTTGTCCTATAAATGAATCCTTATCAAAATACTTACTTGTTTTTACATTTTTATAAAAATTTTCAAATTTCATCAATCGCCTGCTCCATTTATGTTTTTTAAAAATTTGATTTTCCAAATTTTAAAATATTTATGTTATTAGTTCACAACAAATTTAGGCAAACCCCTTAAATAAAGACCAAATTTTATAGCCATTCTTTTTATTATCTCTTCGCTTTCATCTTTGCAATAAACCATATAATAATAATCGCTCAAAGATGCGATATAGATACAAATTCCAGAAAAATATATACGATATGCAAACTGCACACCAAAAGTGTCCCTAAAGCTAAGCATTGTAAAAATTTCGATATCTTCTTGGCAAGTTATACTTTTTGCTCTAAGTAAATTTTCTAATCTTCTTTGCGAATATTTTGCATCAAAAAGAAGCTTTGTGACTTTTTTATAGTTGCAAAAACGAATTCTTGTTGATGCTTTTTCTTTGATAGCAAAAAGTGCTAGAAAAAATTTTAAATATTTATCTTCGTTGCCTAAATAATAGCTTTTCTCTTCATCACCCATTTCCGTAAAGCTATTTTTAAAATATTCTTGAGCTTCATCTTCATTTAAATTTCTATTAAATACATCCAAAATAAAACACTTCATTTTCTTAGTACCTTGCCTTCTTTGCTACTTAAAATCAATTAAATAAGCTTCTGTAACTTCATAAATTTTTCTTTTCGTTTAGAACCAGCAATATATTGATCTATTTGTGAATATAAAAGTGGTAGTTTTTGAAGATCGCTAGTTAGTATCTCAAAATCATTTTTGACACAGAACGATATGATAAATTTTAAAATATCCTTATATTCACTAGTGAAATTGATACGCAGTAATGCCCCATCTACCAATCCATTGTTGTCAAAAGAGATCTGCAGGCAGCTATCCTCTAGACTGCCATAAATGTCCAAGCTGTCCGACCATGATTTTACTTGTGGCAAAATATAAGCAACACTATTAAAAATTTCTTTATTAACTGATACTTTATGCCAAAGGATAGAATCATCAAATGTTTCTAAATTTAAAACCGCCTCATCTCTGTTACTCGGTAAAATGTAAAAATCACATTGCCAAATCGCCAATACTAACTCCTTTTATGAATATAGTTTTACAGCATAAAAATTACCATTGATATTTTTGCATGCAACAGTATCATTAAAACCAAATTCTAGCATCTCGTCAAGTTTTTCAAAATCGGTCTTATCTACTATCTTAAAAATATTTTCCTTTAAACAAACTGCTTTGACTGGACGCCAAGCGTGTATATCTTCATTTAGTATTTTTACATAAATATTAGTAGTCATATTTAACTCATTTTACTCATATTCTTCTTCTAATTGGCAACTGAAATTTTCTATATCTATTTTAATACCAAATTTTTCAAACAGTATCTTGTTTATCTCTGGCGTTATATCGTAAGCTCCGCTTAGGTATTCATTTCCATTTTCATCTAATTGGATATGTTTTTCATCTGGATAGACATTTAATAAAACATTCTCAATATCATTTAACGTACAATTTTCAATAGGGACAGATTTTACAAAACTATCATCAAATTTATTATAATAAATAACGCAAATATTAGTTTTTGGCTTAGATTTCATTTTTTACACCCCTACCCATTAGCCTCTCACAAATACCTACTTTTATTATCAATATGTTCCCAACTATTATGTAATTCATCAAGACTATATAAAACGCCGGTGCTTTTGTTGATACAAATTTCTACCACTTTGAGCAATAACTAATTTTTACATCTTTTTTAGCCTACCTTAAAGACTCTCCGCTTGTTCCAGAAATTTCTATTTTATTATTGCCCCTCAATTCCACCTAGATAAAGTTCATAAAAGAATTATTTATATTTATCTATCAATTTGTTTAAATTTACAAAAAAAGAACAAGCAAGATAGCAAATATCAACTATGAGCTGAAGACATAAACAAGCAAATGCGATATAGAGTAAATTTCTATCACCTAGGTCGTATGCAAAAAATTGAGGAATGTTTATAAAATTTGTCAGGATGATCATTATAGCACCAAGAAAAATAAACAAGTATCTAATCATAAATTTTCGACCCTTGTTTTTAGACTCTTTTAGCCAAAAAATCAAAAATATAAAACTTGCAATAGATCCGAAAATTAGACCAATATTATTAAAAGCCAACGTTATCTCCCATCAAAAAAATAGTAACTATCAGAAATATATTCAAAAATAGTTGATAATAGCCAGAAAAGTGCTTATGGTTATTTTGCCAATCTATCACTATAATGGCTGGCCAGATCATATTCATAAAAAAAACAACTATCATGGCCATTAATATTCCAGTGCTTATTTCTGACCAATTGTTGTGATAATAGACAATATAGCAAGCAAAATAGACAAGTATGGCAAAACCTATAACAATACATAAAATAGATAAAAATCTCAGAAATTTATATATGAAATTTAGCATAAATCGCTTACTTATATATAGTATTAAATAAAGCACTAAATTTGATATTAAAAAAATAGATACTAGTTCCACTTGTTATCCTGTCACTTTGTAAGCTGAAAAATGGATTTACTCCAAACCTTGTCAATTAGTTCAAAATCCGCCAACTTTTGCTTTTATCCTTTAATTTTACATTTTTAACCTTTAGCAAATTCTTGATTTTCTTTTTTTGATTTCTCTTTTTGGATTTTGGTGTTATAAAATGAAAATTTTCATTACTCGGGCATTTTTTGATGTTTTTTGTGAAGCGCAAAGCAAGATAGAAAATGTGAAACAGCTGCCAAGCTCATAATAACTGAAACAAAACAAGTATCACCCAAACTGGAAAAATCATGTTCTATTGCAAATCTTTCGAATTTTTTATTTGCAAATATCCTAATAGATATAAATAAAAATCCAAAACCAATAAAGACATAGCAAAATTTATAAAACATAGTTATTTCTTGAATTTGTTGTTATTGTTTTTGTTTTTTAAATTTTATTTTTTCAAATTTGACTTATTTTTGGATTTTTCTCTTTTTTATTTTGGTACACAAAAAGAGAATTTGTAAATTTATTGTTTCCAGTATTCTTTTTTATAATAATATATTAAAGATATTGTTACAATTACATGAAATATAATATCTTCTATTTCGGCATTGTGCCAACCACGAAAATAATATTTACCATAAAAGATACACAAAAAACTTTCTATCGACATTACAATAATTGATATTACTATATAATATTTCAAAGGAATAGAGTAATTCATAATTTTATACCTTAATTGTTTCTGCTGGCATACTATCACCAAAATTTAACCTCGGTTGCTCCATTTTACCTATTGATTTGCTATACTGGCGATCCGCTTATATCTTTTTTGCGATATTTTATTCATTTAGGATTCTTTTTATAAAAAATGCCAAAAAGACAAAAACTGGCAAATATAAAAAAGGACGCAAAAAATATAAATTTTTCAACATCATTTGAAAAGTAATATTTAAATCCACGATATGAAATATAATTAAACTCCAAAAAACTAAAAGCGTAAATATATGAACTAATAGATATAAAAATCAAAAAAATCTTAGTTCTCATTTGTCGTTTTTCCACTCTTTATAAACTCCACACAAGCCAGCTCCTACTGCCCAAAGCAAGAGAATGTCTAAACACTTTTATCTTTTTCTAAATTTTTCAACTCATCTGGAAACTGTCCATAATATTTTTCAACTTCTATTGTTTCAACATTACATTTAGGGCATTTACTATTTTTAGTATCAGCGTAATTATAACTATTTTTACACTTTGGACACTTTGTAAATTCTGGCATTTTAGAATTTAGCCTTATCAAATATATCGTATATGTGATCAACAAAATAATTAAAACTATCTGCATGATTATAGACTGCGCAGTTGATACTACATATACTTTTCCGCCTTTATAGCCCTCTTCTGTTAATAATTTATATAAATTTAAAGATGATAACAATGTAAAAAATATTGCTATCACTATCCGTATTTTAATCATGACTTAAGCCTATTTACTCGTAAATTTACATCAATCATCAACGTTACCTTTATCTTTTTTTCGTTTATTTCTAACACTTCTTCTTTTGGGTCCTTTTTTTCTTTTTTCTAAAAATTCTAGTTTTCTTATATAGTCGCCATATTTACTTGCATCCATCACCTCGCCACCACAAAAATTGCATTTACTTTTATCACGTAAATGCCCAAACCACCAAGTAGTTTTACATTTAAGACATACTAAATACTCTGGGTATTTTTTGATGTTTTTTGTGGAACGCAAGGCAAGATAGAAAAATGCAAAACTAGCTGCCAAGCTAATAATAGCTGGAATAACATAAGTATCACCCAAACTGGAAAAATCATGTTCAATTGCAAATCTTTCAAATTTTTTGTTCGCAAATATCCTAACAGATATAAATAAAAATCCAAAGCCAATAAAGACATAGCAAAATTTATAAAACATAGTTACTCCTTGAATTTGCTATTATCAGTATTTATTGCATTCACTAGTTTCTTTCCTGATTTTCTTATTGTATTATAGATGTCAATAATCGATTCTCCAAATTCTTCAGGGTGTAAAAATTGATATGTTGCATAACCAATAGCGCCAGCAATAGTAGCATCTGGAACACCTCCTGGAAGATAACTGTTTATATATTCCATGGTCATAGCAGGATTATTTACGATGCTAAAATCGCTAGCTTTCTTAAATTCCTGTTTTGAGATAGTTTTTATACCTGATCGCTGCAATGCGTTTTTCCCAACAGCCAAAAGCCCATCTTGTGTAATTTCATAATGATTTCCAACAAGCACCTTTTCTTCTTTTATTACCCCAGTTGGTCTTATTATATAATTTTTAGTTAAAGGATTATGCCCTACCACTGCATACTCTTTACCGCCTATATTTATTGTTTGAACACCTTTTATTGTTATTAGTTGATCTAGTTTAACAATAGAGCTTAATGCCGCATCTGCAAAATTTGTATTTTTTACTAAATTTACGCCTTTTGCTCCAACCTTACCTACCGCAACCACTCCGTCTTTTGCTAACTTACCTAAACCAACAGCGCCTTTTCCAAGACCAACACCCACTCCTTTGCCTATTGCTGCTACACCAGTTAAACTAGATGTATCAAATCCTGATATTAATGCTATATCATCGCTTATGCCATTATAATCATAAACTTTTTCTAAAATCTTTTTATCGTTGTTAAATATATTATAGTACATATTTCTTACGCCACTTACTCCGTTTACGGTTATATCTTTCGCCAAAGATATAGCACCGTCACGCAAGCTAGAGGCGGTAAAAGTCTGATCTTTATACCAGTTTTGCAAGTTGCTTGGTATTTTATCTGCATTAGATGCCAAGTTTAATATACTATTTTTAACTGTTTCTAGCGGCAAAGAGTCTATGTTTGGATGAATATATTTATTGTAAAAATCTATATTATTAATAGCTACATCTAAATTTAATCTATTATTTCTATTATCAAATTTATCAACTACAAATAGACCATCTTTGTTGTCAGATTTTGTCAAAAACTCTTTTGCTAAGGCATCATCTTTATTAAACATCAAAGACCAAACATTATCACTTTGCTTTAGTGCTTGCACTGAAAGTCTTGAAATGGCTTCATCTTGAGAAATATCTATACCTGTTCTCTCTCTAATGAAGTTAGCAAAATTATTGCCATTAGCCTTTAACCATTCTATTTCTGGCTGACTAAATTGTCTATTATCCCCCTTACTCTTATCTAGTCCATTAAACATATAAGAATTTAAAAGTAGAGTATTTAAGCTACTTTGATTTTTAATATAGTTTATCGCTGCATCTTTGGCATTGATGCCACTATCTTGTAAATTTAGAGCTTTGCTTAGATAGTCACTAAAACTATTTTCTTTTAGTTTTGCATATCTATCTTGCTTACTATCTCCTGGTATAAATTTGCCAGCTTTATAATCCATAGCATGTTTTAACTC